>JADLHZ010000147.1 GCA_020848545.1 Deltaproteobacteria bacterium
CGGACGATGACGTTGTAGACGTTGTTCGCGCCCGCATCGGCAGGCGCCTCGAAGTCGCGCGCGCTCTGGAAGGTCAGCACGCCGCCGCTCGTGATCGAGAAGAAGCTCGCATCGGCGCCGCCGTTCAGCGTGAACGTGCGCGCGTCGTTCTCCGGATCGCTCGCGGTCGCGGTCGTCACCGCCGTCTGGTTCTCCGCCACATTGACCGTGGCGCTGCTCGTAAACACCGGCGGCTCGTTGACGTTCGTCACCGTCACGGCCATCGGCAGATCGGTCGAGAGGCCGTTCGAGGTGGCGCGCACGATCACGTCGTAGACGTTGTCCGCGCCCGAGTCGGTCGGGTTCTCGAAGTCCTTCGCCGTCAGGAACGTGAGCACGCCACCGCTCGTGATCGAGAACAACGCCGCATCGGCGCCGCCGTTCAAGCTGAAGGTGATCGCGTTGCCTTCGGCGTCGGTGGCCGTCGCGGTGGTCACCGCCGTCTGGTTCTCGGGCACGCTCACCGCGTTGCTGCTCGTGAACAGCGGCGGATCGTCGACCGCGTTGACCGTGATGTTGACGGTGTCGTTGTCGGACGCGGCGCCGCCCGTGCCGGTGTTGCCTTGGTCGTTGACGTTGAGGGTGAGCACCGCGTTTGGCGGCGACGCGAGGTTCAGCGTCGGGATGAACGTGATCGTCGCGATCGCGTTGTTCACGTTCGCCACGGTGCCGGTGAAGGTCATGGTCGTGTCGGTGGTGCCGTCGCCGACGCTGAAGGTGAGCCCGGTGATGGCGCCGAGGGTCAAGGTGCCGCGCGTGACGCTCAGGGTGACGAGCAGCGGGTTCGGCCCCGAGTCAGGGTCGCTCGTTTGGATGCGGTTCACGTTCGCGCTCGAGAACACGAGCGGAACGTCTTCGTTGGTGGTCTGTAGGCCCGGCACGGTGTTCGTGGGGCCGTTGTTGGCGACGGTGCAGACGATCGTCAGCGCCGGCGACGTCTGCCGCTCCGGGGACTGCGTGCTGACCACGGTGCCGACCATCGAGTAGAGGGAGTTGTCCGGCGCCGTGTTCGCCATCAGCATCTTGAACTCGATGCAGATCGGAATGTTGGCGCCGACGCTCGCGAACGCTTGCGTCGCCGGCGTCGCCGGATTGCCGAAGCCGGTGAAGACGCCGTTCGTGCTCGAGCGGAAGCTGTTGTTGACGTAGCTCAGGCCCGGCACCGTCGTCGGAATCGGCGCCGAGAGGATCACGTTCGTCGTCGCCACCGTCGTCTGCGCGCACGCGGTGAACGTGATCTGCGTGTTCTGGTTCATCGTCGCCGACAACGCCGGCGTCGTCGTCACGGTCCACACTGGCGCCGTGATCGTCGTCGTCGCTTCGTTCGACCACGCGAGGTTCGCGTTCGAGCCGCTCTCGACCCGCGCGCGATTGGTGATGACCGCGCCGCCCGGCAACGCGCCGGCGATGACGTCGAAGGTCACGTTGCGCACTTGCCCCGCGGTCACCGTCGCCGGCGCCAAGGTGCAATCGACTTCGCCAGGGCCTGCGTTCAGCGTGCACGCCGCGCCGGTGCCGCTGCCGGCGACGAAGGTCAGCCCTTCTGGCAGCACGTCGTGCAGCACGACGTTGTTGATGTCACTGCCGCCGGTGTTCGTGACTTGGAAGACGTAGGTGAATTGCTGCCCGGTGATCACGCTCGCGGGCGCCGTCTTCGTCACGGTGAACGGGCTACGCAGGAGCGTCGTCTGCGCCGTCGGCGAGAGCGGTTGGCCGCCGAAGATCGCGTCGACGTCGATGCTGATGGTCTCGCTGTCGTCGATCGTCGGCGCCGCCGCCGGCGTCAGCGTCAGCGCGACGTTCACAGTTTGAAAGGGCTGCAGCTGCGTCGCGTTCGGGCCGGTCGTATCCAAGGTCACGCGGAAGCGGCGCATGCCTGCAGGGGGCACCGGTCCGCTCGTCTCTTCGACGGCGTTGACGACGTAGGTGCCGCCGCCGGGCTTGGTCACGGTCGCCGGCCACGGTCCGCCGACTGACAAAAAGTCCGCGTCGAGCGTGGCACGAAAGACGAGCGCGCTCACCGGGCCTTCGCTGCCGGAAGCCGCGCTCATGTTCAGCGTGATGTTCGGCGTCGCCCCGAGCGGCAAAGTCGCCGGCGTCGCCGCCACCGACGCGTCGAGCAAGGACTCGAGGAGCAGCGGGCTCGGCGGGATGATCGAAAAACCCATGTCGAAGGTGGTGCCGGTGCCGCCGGGGACGTCGGCGTCTTGTTGATAGGTGACGACGATCGGCGCCGACGCGACGATGCGCGTGCCGGCCAAGTTCGCGAAAGTGCCGCCGCCGAAGAACTTCAGTGCCGAGTTGCGCTGCGTGTCGAGATATGGATCGTTACCGCCGGAGCGTGTGCGCAGCGTGTAGCTCGGCGCCAGCGAATTGCACGCGTACGAAGCCGGACAATCGCTCGCGGCGACGATGGTGCCGCTGCCGTCGATGTCGACGATGCTCGGCGTCGCGCTGCCGGGGTAATAGATCTCGACCTTCGTCAGATCCTCCGTCGGCGCGATGAAGATCGCGTTGCCGTTGTTGGCGGCGCCGGCGGCGGTCGGCGTGTACGGGATGACGTATTCGTTCGTCAGGATGCGCGTCGGGACGAGCGCGTAGCTATAGTCCGAGTTGAAGCTGAGATCGTGAATGCCGATGCCCCAGATCGGCACGTCCGAGCGCAGGCGCGTGGCGATCGGATAGTTCGGCGCCGACACCGCCCAGTTTTGCGCCAGGAGATCGTGCGTGCCTTGGCTGTTCGCCGGGATGTTGATCGTCGTCGGCACGGCGTTTCTGTTGAACACCGTCACCGTCGCCGCGGTCTCGTTCGGGTTGAACAGGTACAAGCGATGCGTCATGCCGGCGAGCGGTGCGCCGTGGGGCAGCACGAAATCGCGACCGTAGGCGCGCACCGGCAGCACGGCCTCGAGATCGATCGCGGGGTTGGCCGCCGTCGAAACGTTGGTCATCGCCACAGCGACTTCTTTGTCCGCGTCGAGACGCGTACCGGCGACGAGGAGCAAGCTCTCGGCGAGCGTCAGGTTCGTCTCGTCGCGCGTCCCGACGATCGCGGCGGTGCCTGCGGTCGAGAACGACTGGCCGCTGTTCAAGGTGACGGTCACGTTCTTCGTGCCGTTGTCCAAGGTGATCGTCGTGTTGTCTTCGAACGCAGTCACGAACGCGCGCGCGAAGCGGAACGGGTCGGCGCCCGTCTGGCCGATCGGCAAGCGGAAGCTCAGGAAGCCGCGCAGCGACTCCTTCGAGAAATGCTCGAGCGACGTCGCCCAGCGTTCGCTGTTGGCGATCTGCGGATAGACCTCGTGAATCAAGCTGATGCCGCCGCCGATCGTGCTGATGCGATCGCCGCCGTCGAAGCGGACGGCGACGCCGCGCGGCGAGGTGAGGATATTCGAGCACGCGTAGCTACAGGCCTGCGTCGTCGCGACGAGCGGCACCGTTTGCGCGTCGGTGCCCGTGTGCAGCGGATCGTCGGTGAAGTTGCAGCTCGCAGCGGCGCCGACCGGCACCGCTGTCTGCGTCATGCCGCCGGCGGGCGTGCACGGCACCACCTGATTGTTGGTGGTGCTGGTCAGGGAGATCGTCTGACCCTTGAACAAGCGAAAGCGCAGAGTCGTCGCCTTCAACAGAGGCGGCGCCGCGTAAGCATCCGTCTCGAAGCCATCTTCCCAGTGATCATAGACGACGATCTGATCGTCGGCGCTCGCGGTGAACGAGACGACCGAGTTCATCGTCAACACGCCCGCACCGGCCGCGCCGAAGGTGCCCGGGGCCTGCTGCTTCAAGATCGACAGCACCTGCGATTCGCGCGCGGTGACCATGTAGGTCTGCTTACCGACCGTCGTGTCGGCGAGGGCGGGAGCGGCGATCAACAGCGCGAGGATAACCGTGAAAGACTTCACCTTCGTTCTATCGATGCCCGCGGGAAACCATTGAGAAAGTCGCAGAGCGTCCCACATCGCCTCACTCCTGCCCTGCTTGCACGATCAGGAATTCGACGCGCCGATTCTTCGCGCGGCCGCGGTCGGTGTTGTTCGGCGCGATCGGCTTGTCTTGCCCGTACCCCTTGGCTTCCAGCCGTGCCGCGTCAACGCCCTTCTCGATGAGGTAGCGCACGACGGACTGTGCGCGGCGCTGCGAGAGGTCCAGGTTCTTCTCAGGCTTGCCGACGTCGTCCGTGTGCCCTTCGACGCGCACGACCGCGACCTCCGGGTGGACCAAGATCACCTCCGCCACGTTGTTGAGCAGCGGGAATGACACGGGCTTGATCGTGTCCTTGCCGGTATCGAAATAGACGGCGTCCAGGATCTCGAGCTTATCGGCCTTGATGACGACGAGCTGCTTGACCGCGCAGCCTTGGTTGGCCACCGGTCCCGGCTCGTTCGGGCAATTGTCCAAGCGATCGACGACGGTATCGCCGTCACCGTCTCGGTCTGGGCAACCACGATTGGGCAGCGGTCCCGGCTCGTTCGGGCAGCCGTCTTTCTGGTCAACCGTCCCGTCCTTGTCGTTGTCAATCTCGGGGCAACCGTCCTCGTCTTCGAACGCGTCGCGATCTTCGGGATCGTTCACGCAACGATCGACGTCGTCCTTCAAGCCATCGCCGTCGGTGTCGGGGATCTCCACGACGATCACCTTCGGTGGCGGCGGTGTCTCCACAGGCTTCGACGCCGGCGCAGAAGCTGGTGCGCTCGCGGGCGCCGGCGCCGGCGGATCCGCGATCCAGCCGACGCGCACCCCGGCGAACACACGAAAGTCCGGCGTGCCCCACCCTTGCGTGAGCCCCACCCCGGCGCCGGCGAACGCTTGCACGAGCTTGATGAATTCGTAGCTGAGCATGCCGCGTAGCTCGAGCGCCGTCTGGTTCGGGCGCTGAAACGGCCGCAGCAAGGACGTGGCGCCGCTGAAGCTGAGGTCGACCTCGAAGGGCGGCATGCCGCGATCCTTGAAGCGAAAGCCTGCTCCGAGCCGCCACGTGAGCTCGCTCTCCACGTCTTGCAGCACGCTCGAGGTTCGCGCGCGCGCGTCGAAGCCGATGTTCAGCGCGAGGCGAGGCCCCTTGAACGCGCGCGAGATCAAGATCTCCGGCTTGAACGTGACGCTCGGCTCGCCGAGGTATTGGCGCTGCATGCCGGTCGGGAAGGTGACAGCGAGCAGCACGCCGAGATCGATCACGTGTTGATCCGATCGGAGAATCCGCACCTTCGGGCTCACCCGCAGATCGCCGACGCCGATGACCGAGAGCGAGCTGAGGTCGGTGGAGAACGCCTGCGGCTGCGCCGACGGCCGCCCTTGGTAGAGCGCGAGCGGCAGCTCGAGGCCGATCTCGATCCACTCGTAGAAGCCGACGGTGCCGATGAGCGAGGCGCCGAGACGATCTTGGATCAGCGACGCGACTTGCTGGCGCGTCGTGACGTCGGAGACGACGAGCGGGTTCCTCGCGTAGCCGAACCACAAACCAGCGTCCCACGAGAGGTGCGGGATGACGCGCGCCCATTCGACGTCGATGATGCCCTCACGGTTGAGCGAGAGGCGCAGGCGCTCGCCCGGGAAGTTCGTCGTTTCTTGGACGATCGTTTGCGCCGCCGCTGGCGCGACGAGCAACGAGAGCATAAAGACCACGGCAAATATGCGGCGATGCAGCACGGAACTGCTATGTTAAGCGGCTCGCGCGCCCAGTACCAAATATTCACACACCCACAACGTCATACCGAACCGTGACGAAGTGCGCGGGTGCGGACCGCGGCGCCGCACCTACTACTGAGCCGAGCACACGTGCTATGCGGCCGCGCATGGAACTGCTCGTCCTCGTCTTCCTCCACGTCGTCGCCGGCGCGCTCTGGGCTTCTGCCGCCGTGGTCCAAGGCTTCTTCCTCGTCCCCGCGATCTTCGACGCCGGCCCGGGTGGCGGCGCCGTGATGGCCGGCATCACCAAGCGCAAGTTCGTGCCCTTCATGTTGATCGTCAGCTGGACCGCGCTGCTCACCGGCCTTCGCCTCTATTCGATCCGCTTCAGCAGCGCGTGGGTGACGACGCCCGAGGGCATCGTGCTCTCGCTCGGCACGCTGCTCGCGATCAGCGCCGCTGTCATCGGCATGGCGCGGCAGAAGCCGACGGCGGAGAAGTTGGCGGCGCTCGCTTCGGAGATCAAAGGCGCACCGACACCCGCGCAGGCGCAAGAAATGGCCGCGCTTGGCCAGCGGCTCGTCAAGATCGCACGAGTGACCGCGTACCACTTGCTCGCCGCGCTCGTGCTGATGGCGTCGCATCGGCTCGCGGCGGTGCTCTGATGCAGGGGCCGATCTTCGTCACGATCGCCTACATCTTGGTCTACTACGCGCTGCAGTCGCGCGGGCTTCGGGTGAAGAGCCGACTCAAGCGCGAGTACAAAGCACGCGGCGAGAAGTTCGATCGCTACTTTCATCAGGATCGCCAGCTGCTCGCCGCGGATCGCAAGGTGCTGAACATGGCCGAGCACATGCCGCCCTTTCTCGCGCTGCTCTGGTTGAACGCGAGCTTCGTCGGGCCGCTGAGCGCGACGATCGCCGGCAGCGTGTACGTCGCCGCGCGCATCCTCTATCCGTTCATGATGGGTGATACGCTCGGGACGTACGTGCCGCGCCGGATCTTGCTCGCGACGGTGCCTGGCTACGTCGTGCTCGGCTACTTGGCGATCTCGCTCTTCGTCGTCACTCTTCGGAAGACGTTGGCGGGTACGTGATCGCCGCGAAGAACGAGCACGCGCTGCTGACGGCCACATCGCGCTCGACGTAGATCTTGCAAAACGCGTCCTCGTCGATGAGCTCGATGCATTCTTCGATCTCGAGATCGGCGTAGGGATCGACCTCGATCTCGACCATCGGCTCGCCGACGTAAGGAATGAGCTCGACGCTGCGCGGCTTTGGCGCGCTCAACGCGTCGACGGCGTCGATCGCATGGCCGAGCTGCTTCTCGGCGGCGGCGATGACGGCGCGGGCATGGCGCAGCTGGCCACGGGCGACGAAGGCCTTGGCGGTCTGGATGAACCAGTTCTTCGCCTCGTCGAATTCGCCAGCCTTCACATGTGCTTCGGCGCAGCGCAGGCGCAGCCACGGATCGGCCTGATCGAAGGCGACGAGCTGCTTTCTGACCTCGGCGCATTCCTTGAAGCGGCCGCGTTCGAAGAGCCGGGCGGCACGGTTTTTCAGGTTACGAACGACCACGGGACGGTTATCGCCGTCGCCGCACGATCGTTCACGAATTCGACGTCACCGCGGTGATCTGGCGCCGCCGGCGCCCGCTGCTACATTCGCCCTCATGATCCTCGGCCTCGGCGGCTTCGATCACAACGGCGCGGTCTGCGCGGCGGCGGGCGGCGCCATCACGGCGTTCCTCGAGGCGGAGCGGCCGGCGCGCGCGAAGAACTTGGGCCTCTCGTCGCCTGAGATCATCGACGCGACCTTGGCTGCGCTCGGACCTCTGCCGCCGCCGGCGCACATCGCGCTCGCTGACGCACGCTTCACCGAGCGCGCATCGTCGTGGCTGATGCCGTACTTGGATCGGCGCTTCCCCGGCGTGCCGCGGACGATTCACCATCACCACGACTGTCACCTGGCGTGCGCGTTCGCGGCGTCGCCTTTCGATCGCGCGACCGCGGTGTCGCTCGACGCCGCTGGCGATGGGCTCGCGGCAGCGACGGGCGTGGCGACGCGCGCGCTCCCGGCGAAGCGCACTCTGCAAGTCGCGTCGCGGCACTCGCTCGGGCGCCTCTGGTGGGCGGTGAGCGAGTACTGCGGCATGCCGAGCCATCACGCCGCGGGCAAGACGATGGCGCTCGCGGCGTACGGTGAGCCTCGCTTCCTCGATGCGTTGGCGGCGGCGTGTCCGTTGCTTGCCGACGGACGTTACGAGTGGAGCGGCCCGCCCGAGGATCCCGAGCGCTTTCGCGAGATGACGGGCGCGCTCGCGTGGATCGAAGCTTTGACCGGAGCACCGCGGGCTCGGGGCGAGCCGGCGCAGATCCACAAAGACGTCGCCGCCACGATGCAAGCGTGGACGGTACGCGTTGTCTCGCACGTGGTGCGCGCCGCGGTCGCCGCGACCGGGATCCGCGACGTGTGTATCGCGGGGGGCGTCGCGTTGAACGGGTTAGCGAACGAAGCGCTGCTGCGCGACGGCGTCGTCGATCGGCTCTTCGTCCCGTCGTGTCCAGATGATCGCGGCCTGGCGATCGGCGCGGCGTGCTTGGCGGCAGCGGCGCGTGGCGAGCCGATCGTGGCCGTGCGCGACGGGCTCGATCCTTTTCTCGGCGCGCCCGCGAGCGGCGAGATCCCCGCGGGGTTCACCGTGGTGAGCGCTGATCTCGACGTCATCGCCGCGCGCCTCGTCGCTGGCGATCTCTTGGCGATCTGCGACGGGCGCGACGAAGCAGGCCCACGCGCGCTCGGCCGGCGCAGTCTGCTCGCGAGCCCGGCTTCGTCGTCGCTGCGCGCGCGGCTGAACGACATCACGGGCCGCGAGCAGTTCCGCCCGTTCGGCTGCAGCTTGCCGGCGGAGCATGCGGCGAAGTGGCTCGGCATGCGCGGCGACTCTCCTTATATGCTGCGCATCGTCGAGGTGCCGCCGGCGGTGCGCGATCGCATCCCGGCCGTGGTCCACGTCGACGGCACTACACGGCCGCAGACCGTGTCGCGCGATCGGCAGCCGTTCTTGCACGCCTTGCTCTGCCGCCTCGAAGCGCACGGGCATCCACCGCTGCTCTTGAACACGTCGCTCAACGGGCGCAGCGAACCGCTGGCGCACTCGCGCGCCGATGCGTTCGCGATCGCGTCGAAGCTCGGGCTCGACGGCGTCATCAGCGACGGCGCGCTCTACCGTAGTTCACCGTAGCGGGCGCTTCGGGGATTGAGGGGTCAGTCAGCGGCGACGAGGGCCTGGAGCACGGCGCGCTCGGCGTTCGGGTGGTTCGGCATGTCCTTCGCTTTGCCGACCATCTTCGCCTTCGCCCCTTTGCCCTTGCCAGCGATTTTGTAGCCGTGGTGCTCGTCGTGCGTGACGACGTGCTTGCCGGCAGCAACGCCGGCCCCGAGCTCGACGTCGCCGTCGCAGATGCACACCATGCTCAGGTTCTTCTTCGTCGCATCGACATAGAACGTCGTGCCGCGCGCGCCGGCGACCGCGTTCTCGGTGATCACCTCGTAGTCGCTGCGGCCCTTCGGCAGCATGCTCCACAGGATCCCGGCCATCAGCTTCAACGAGATCTTGTGCTTCGGCGACGCGCCGATATCGACGTCGGCGTTCTCGCGCACTTCGATGACGCCGCCCTTCTCGAGCGTCAGCACGGCGCGCGCGGCCTTTCCGGTGTGCAGCTTCGCGGTGGCAGGAATCTCCATGTCCACCGCCGCGGGACGGCCATCGAGGGTGACCTCGCCCGTCACTTGCAGAAAGCGCCGAAGCGGCTTCGCCACCGGCACGGACGCCGGCGCCGAAGCAGGCACCGACGCGGGCGCAGCGATCTTTGGCGGCGCCGCCGTCGGTACGGGCGTCGGCGTCGGCTCGGGCTCGGGCGTGCAGGCGGCGAAGAGGATCAGCGAAGCAGCGAGGATGCGCATGAGCCACGACTACCACGGACTCGCGCGTGATCCAGGCTTCGGGTCCTCCCGCGTTGACGCTAGATCAACGCCAACGCCTCGTCGTCCTCGATGTTCTCTAGGATGAGCTCGCTCGATCGCAGCCGCTCTTCACTCAGCGACGCGAGCTCCGTCTGCATGTGCGGAAACGCCGCGATGAGCCCCTGAAAGTCGCTGCGATCCAAGAACAGAACTTCGCCCTCGTCGGCGCCGCGCACGCTCGCGGTCGTCGGCGTGTCGCGCAAGAGCGAGATCTCGCCGAAGAGATCGCCTTCCTTCAACGTCGCGAGCTCGACCTCGGCGCCGTCGCGCTTCTTCATCACGCTCACCGAGCCGCGCAAGACGACGAAGAGCCCCTGCCCCTTCTCACCTTCCGTGACGAGCGCTTGCCCCGGCCTGAACGCGAAGGCGCCGAACAGCCCAACGACGGACTGGCGCGTCTTGCGATCGAGCGTGCGCAGCAAGGGCGAGGTGAGCGTGATGTTCTCGAGCAAGCGCCGGCGCGAGAACGCGTACATCGCTTCCTTCATCGCCTTGCTGTGCGCGAGCATGGTCGCCTTGTTCAGCTCGAGCACGATCGATCCACCGACGCTCGTGATCGACGCGTTGCGAGGCCGCTGCGACACGAGCGCCATCTCGCCGAAGATCGTGCCCGGCGTGAGGCGGCCGAGCGCGCGCTCTCCGTGGTCGGTCGTGCGCGACGCGACCAGCGTGCCATCGAGCACCAAGAAGCACGACGAGCCTTGCGCGCCCTGCTTGACGATCGTCGATGCGTGGCCGACGACGTGCAGCTTCATCGCGCGCAAGACCACGATGAAGTCTTCCGGCGTGAGGCGCGAGAGCAACGGCACCGCCGGATATTTCTCGGGCAACGCGTCGCCGACGTTGCCGAGCGCTTGGGCGGCGTTGAGCGCATCACTGACGGGCGCCGGCGTCGGCCCTGGCGGCGGATCGATCGGCGTCGCCGCCGGCACGAGCTCTTGGCCGAAGAGGCCGGCGTAGATCATCGCGATCTCACTGTTGATCGCGTCCGAGTCTCGGCCCATCGCTTCGAGCAGCTTGCACGCGAGGATCGCCGGCACCGGCTGGCCGATCTTCGCGTAGCCGTCGCCGAGCGCGCGGAGCAACGCCGCGGCCGCGTCGGATTCGCCCAAGGTCACGAGCGCGTCGACCACGCGAAAGCGCGCCGGCCAAAACGCGGGCGCCGCCTGCGCGATCGCCACGAGCTCGGCGAGCGCCGTGGAAGGATCGTCGTGCAGCTTCGCTATCGAGGCTTGGTAGGCATCGCGCATCGTTTGCCTAGATCGGAGGGTTCGCGCCTTAAGTCAACCCAGAAGCTCAGGCGGCCTTGTGCAGATAGAGCCGCTGCAAAGCGTGCTCGACGATCGACAACAGCGCCCAGGCGCGCTCGCGCCGATCGGCCGGGTTGAGCGCCCGCGCGATCAGCGTCTCGTCGAGCGCCTTGGCGATCACGCCGGCGTCGCGCAGCTTGGCGATGATCTCTGCGAGACCACCACCCATCCGAACGCCGCGCTCTTCGGCGAGATGCGCGAGCAACCACTCGAGCACCCGCGTCGCGACCTGCGGGGCGTTCGCTCTGAGCGCCGCGCGTGCTTCGAGGTAAGCACCATAGACGCGAATCGGAACACCGACGGGCCGCGCGCCAGCTTCGGCCGCCTCGTTCCACCGGCGATCGTCGATCTCTTCCATGCCAAAAGCATAGCCGATGCCGGATAATCCCGCCCGATGACCTGGTATGCTTGCACCCATGGGCGAAGCGATGAGCAAGGGGAACGGATATCTCACGTCGAAGCAGGTGTGGACCGAGCTGCTCGCGCCCGAAGAGCTGCAGAAGATCGTTGCCGCGCTGTCGCCGCCGTCGCGCGCGCTCTGGGATCACCCGCCGCTCGCGGTTGCGTGGCTGCCACGCCAGCACACGATCGAGTTTGCGATCCGCGCGCACGAACAGCTCGGTGAGCGCGCACTGTCGCTGGCGCACGAAGCGGCGCGGCGCATGGTGCACAAAGACTTCACCGGCATCTATCGGGCGCTCATCCGCCTCGCGACCGTCGACTACGTGCTCAGCAAGGCGATGAAGTACTACGATCAATACACGCGGGACTCCGGCACGCTCATCGCCAAGCGAACCGGACCGAAGAGCACCTTCAACCGCTACGAAGGGCTCCCTGACGCGACCGAGATCGACTGCTGGTTCCTCGGCGGCGCCGGCCTCGGCATCCTCGAGCTCGTCGGCGCGAGCGGAGCGCAGGTGACCCGCCGCTCGCTGCTGCCGGATGGCGTGATTGAGCTCGCGTACGCTTGGTAGTCACTGGTGCAGCGACAACGCGCCCGTCGTGCGAACGACGAGCTTCTCGCCGCCGTGCTGCGTCGCCATCGAGATGATGCGATCCGGGAAGTCGATCTGACGCTTGAGGCGCAGCTCATCACCGTCGGCGACGAAGACACGCAGGCTCTTCAGATCTTCACGCACGACCATGTGGCGGCCTGAGCGCGATCCGAAGAGGTCGCGACCATAGATGTTGAACGCTTCGAAGCTGAAGCCGTGGCTGAAGGCGATCGGATCGGTCGGCACGACGTAGCCCGGCGCATCGAGCAGGCGCGGCCAAAGCGTCGCAAAAGGTGAGATCGTGTCGCCGCACTCAGCTCGCCACATCCGCGAAAACGAAGGCGAGGCGGCGATCGTGTCGCGGTTGACGGTAAGACCCACGTAGCCTCGGCCCGTGACGCTGCAGGTTTCGCGCTGGATCGCCCGGACGCGCGTCACACGTGTCTCGCCGTGCGGCGCAGAGTACGCGTGACATGAACGTCAGCTGATCACGGTGTCGCGGCCGGCGGGCGACCGATCGAGACCACTGTGGCGTGGCGATCGCGCACGCTGTATGACAGCGCCCATGTTTCTCAACGCGCGCCTCGACGGCGTCTCGGTCGTCGTCAAGGTGAAAGCCGGCAGCAAGCGGAGCGGCCTCGTCCCGGCCACGGAGTGGCTGCGCGTCGACGTCAAGGCGCCCGCCGTCGACGGCAGAGCGAACGCCGCGGTGCTTCTGATGCTGCGGCAGTGCTTTCGCTGCGAGGTCGAGATCCTGCGCGGGGAGCGAGACTCCCGCAAAGTGATTTTGCTGAAGGGCGCGCGCCTCGACGCTGTCGAAGAGACGCTGGCGAAGCTGCAGACCGATCGCTTGCCCGACGTGCGCGACGGCCTCACGCGCATCGAGCGTTTGATCTTGCTCGAGCTGCACCGGGCGCAAGCAGAGTTTCCGGGGCGACGCGTGCCGAGCGCGATCGTCTATGGTCGGGTCTGCGAGCACGAGAACGTCAACTTGGATCCGCGCGAGTTCGAGGCGCTGCTCAGCCGTCTCGCGCGCGGGGCATGATCCCGCGCGTGTGATACGCTCCCAGAGTGCTGCTGCCGCCCGTCGACCTCGCGCCCTGGCGCCACGAAGCCGAACGGCTCGCCCTCGTGCCCGAGACATGCTCGCGCGTGTGGTCGGCCACCGCGCGTGGGCTGCAGGTGGCGTTCGAGATCATTCCGGTCGGCAGCACGGAAGCCGCGCTACGGGTGAGCATCGGGCTGCCCCCGGCGCGTGAGAATCTGAGCATCGGCTGCATGGACCACGCGCTACCGCTCGTGGATCGGGTGTTGACCGGCGACCAAATCTTCGACGCCAACGTGTTCGTGCGCGGCCCGGAGCCCTTTGTGTACGGGCTCCTCGATGCGCCGGCGCGACGCGATCTGCGCACGCTCGTCTGCGATCGCGGGGCGCGCGTCGAAGGCGGCGTCCTCGCGCTCGAGCCATGGGCGACGACGCGGATCAAGAGTGACGAGGTGACGGCCGTCGTCGAGGCCATGCTCGCGATGGCGGCCGTGCTCGCGCGGACGCAGGCTCAGGCCGAGCAGGCGATCGCGCGCATCTGGCTCGACGATCCGAACGCCGAGGTGCGTTCGCTCTACGCCGATCGCTTCGCAGCCCACGGCGCCATCCGCCGTGTCGTCGATCACGCGCGGGCCGGCGTGCCGCCAAAGCCGCTGGCGAGCCTCGCGCCGAGTGAAGCGCTCGCGCTCATCGAACGCGTCGGTCAAAACGAAGACGGTGCCCGCGTCGTCGCTGCGCTCTGCGAGCATCCGGCGCACGACGTGTTCCTGCGCTCGCTCCACGCGGTGATGCGCATGAACGTGACGACGCTGCAGACGCTCGTCGGCGAGGGCAGCCTCTCGTCCGAAGCTTGCGAGCGCGCGCTCGGCATCGTGCCCGAGCTCGTCGTGAAGGATCCGAGCTTCGGCGCCACTCTGCTCGGCTTGCTCTTCGGCCGCCTAGAAGCGCGCAACGTGCTCTTGCGTGCGCGCTACCTCGAAGCGTTCGGCGAGGCCGGCGACAGCAGCTGGGCGCGGCTTGTCGCTTCGCAGCTCGACTCGCCGCACGCCGAGGTGCGCGATGCGGCGATCTACGCGCTCGCGAAGATCGGCGCCGAAGAGAGCCTCGGTGCGCTCGAGCCGTTCACCACCGGCGTGTTGCGCAGCGGCGAGGTGAAGAACGCGGCGCGCGGTGCGATCGCGGCGATCGAAGCGCGGCTGCCGGCGGCGCCAGGATCGGTGTCGATCAGCAAGGACCGCGCCGGCGCGCTGACGGCCCCCGACGACAACACCTAAAGACCGGCGAGCGGTTGCCAACCCACGAACCTGTCGAACGCGTTCGTCGTGCAGTGAGCGAGGGAGCGTCGTCGAGGAAGAAGCCGTGCTGGCACGATGACAGCCGCAGCGGTGTCCTTCGAAAATACGGTGCATGTCTCACTGGCGGCCCGGTTTGGGAGCGATGGCGCGAAAACGACAGTGCTTGGCAGCAAATTCGAGGCGGGCTCACGTATCGAAACCCGGCATGAAAAAACTCGTCTGTCTCCTCGCGCTCGCCTCGGCCTGTCAGGTCCCGCCAGCTGAGTCGCAAACCCCGACAGGCACGCTGGGCACCACCACGAAGCCATCGCTCACTTGCCCCGAGGACTACACGGCGTGCGGCAACATCTGCGTCGACGCCGACAACGATCCGAGACACTGCGGCGCGTGCAACAACGCGTGTGAAGCTGGCGCCCTTTGTCTCGCCGGGAGCTGCCGCGCCGGAGCTGCGAGCTGCGATCGGACGCACGGCTGCCCGACCGCGTACTTCTGCGATCTCAACAAGGCTTCTTGCGTCTACGGCTGCATCGAAGACTGGCAGTGCAAGGCGCCGTTCGTCTGCAACAAGAAGGCGCACCAGTGCTACTGGCCCGACGCGCCGGCCACACCCGGGACGACCCCGGAAACGAGCACCGAAGAGACGTCGACGCCCGTAACCCCCGGCGCTTCGTGCGCGATGGAGAACGACTGCGCGAACGGGCTCACCTGCCAGCTCGAAGCGAAGCGCTGCGTCTGCGCCGCCGGCACCAGCGTCTGCAGCGGCACCTGCAAGGCCCTCGCGACCGACGTGAAGAACTGCGGCCTCTGCGGGCTCGGCTGCGCCGCGGGCCAAGGCTGCAAAGCGGGCCTCTGCTTCAACTTGAATGCGTGTGACGACTTCTCATGCCCACTCGGCCAGCACTGTGACGACGTCAGCGGGGCCTGCGCGCCAGGATGCACGCTGCCGCACCACTGCCGCGTCGGCGAGGTGTGCGACGGCGGCACTTGCGAAGCGTGCGTCGCCGACTGCCGCGGCAAAGCGTGCGGCGACGACGGCTGCGGCGGCACCTGCGGCGCGTGCGGCGGCAGCGACATCTGCAGCGCCGATTCCGAGTGCGTGACGCCGTCGACCGCCGTCTCGGCACTCGATCTCTTGCTGATCGTCGACGACTCGGGCTCGATGGAGGCGATCCAGAACGAGGTGAAGACCGCGGCGCCGCTGCTCATCGACGCGCTCGACGCGACCGGCGTCGACTATCGCATCGGCGTCACGACGACCGATCTCGATCGCACGAGCCCTGCGCCGGGCGCTTTGCTCACGGCCACGATCACCGTCGTCTCGGCTCAGGCCGCCGATCGCAAAGCGCAGCTCGGTGCCATCTTGAACCGACTGACTACCCAGGGCTCGCCAACCGAGTACGGCGCGATGACGGCCTTGGTCGCCGCGACGCCGTCGGCGACGAGCTACCCCATGGACGGGCCTTGGGGCGCAAGCGCTGCGATCTTTGGCGCCCGCAATGCGCAGCTCTGGCGCGACAACGCTCGCTTCGGCGTGCTTCTCTTCTCGGACGAAGACGACGCCTCGGGCGATCTGACGAAGATCTCGCTCAGCGACATCGCGGCGCAGCTCGTCTCGAAGAAGAGCTCGCCGACGCTCGTGCGCTTCGCGGCGATCATCGAGACCAACGCGACGACGCAAAGCTGCACGCGGGTGTCTACGGGCGCCGGCGCGCCACAGTACAGCTCCTTCATGCAGGCGCTCGGCACGACGGTCGGCAAGAAGTTCGACATCTGCCAGAGCGTCAGCACGCATGTGCCCGGCCTCGCGGCGTTCCTCACGCAGTGAACTTTCGCTGGACGATCTTCGCCGCATCCTTTATACAATCGCTTCGTTTTCTCGGAGGCCCACCATGCGTGCCACATTCCATCCGGCGATCGCCGCTCTGTAGACCGAGACCCGTCTCTCTCGATTGAACTCCACCAGCGCCCCGCGGCGCAGGGGTCTGGTCACGTCCGGCATCGTCCGCTCTGATTCCACTTTCACCGAAACTGTGGCGCGGGGACGATGGACTACATCTGAAAACGAAAGATTCACTGACCGAGAAGTACTTCGGCGACCGCGAGAGCCGCGGCGCCTCACATAGAGCGGAGCAACTGGCAGCGCAGATAGAGCGCGCGCTTCAGTGGGTGTTCGGTGGCGAGCTCGCCGACCAACGCCTGCACGACGCGTTCATCGACAGCGTGCGGCCGGCGCCCGACGCCTCACGCTTCGAAGTGATCGTCATCGTGCGATCACCCGAGGCGATCGAGGGCACTCGCGACGCCCTGCGTGCCGCGGCGCCTTATCTGCGATCGCAGGTGGCGCGCGGTATTCATCGAAAGCGCGTGCCCGAGCTGGCCTACGTGTGTCTGGCACCACCGAAGGAGGCGTCATGATCCACACGTGGCTCACGGGCCCGCTCGACAGCGACGTGCAAGCCGCCCTCGAACGCTTGACGCGCAGCGAGGACGTTCAGCGCATCGCCGTCATGCCCGACGTGCACCTCGCGAGGGAGGTGTGCGTCGGCACGGTGCTCGCTACGTCGCGGCTCTTGTATCCGTCGGCGATCGGCGGCGACATCGGCTGCGGCATGGCGGCGATGCGCTTTCACTGCGACGCCCGCGTCATCGCATCGCCAACGGCCGCGGCGCGCGTGTTCGAAGCGCTCTACGATCGTCTGCCCGCGCGGCGTCGATCGCGGGGCGACGAGGACGCGTGGGCGCCGCCGCACGCGCTCTCACACCCGAAGCTCGTGGCCTTCGCCGACAAAGACGGCGCGGCGCAGCTCGGCACGCTCGGCAGCGGCAATCACTTCCTCGAGCTGCAGGAGGACGACGCTGGCGCGCTCTGGGCCATGGTGCACACCGGCTCGCGCGGGATCGGCCAGCAGATCCGCGATCATCACTTGCTGCACGCACGCGAAACGGCCACCGGCATGCACGCGCTCGACGCCGAGACCGACGCGGGCCGCGGGTATCTGCACGACGTCCGATGGGCCGTTCACTACGCCGAGGCGAGCCGGCGCCGCATCCTCGAACGGCTCGCCAACTTGATGCGGGATCTCTTCGGTGTGGATGCCGATCTCGGCGGCTCCTTCGACTGCCACCACAACTACATCGCGCGCGAAGACGAGCTGTGGGTGCACAGAAAAGGCGCGATCGCCGCCCACGACGGCGAGCTCGGCATCACACCGGGCTCGATGGGCACGCAAAGCTTCCACGTGCGCGGCAAAGGCAAGAAGGAGGCGTTGTGCTCGAGCGCGCACGGCGCCGGCCGCGCGCGCAGCCGCTCGGAGACACGCAAGCGGGTGTCCGTACGACGGCTCGGCGAAGAGATGCGCGGCGTCTATTATGATCACCGCATCGCGGACGGGCTGCGCGACGAAGCGCCGTCAGCATACAAGGCGATCGACGAGGTGATGCGCGCACAGCAGGAGCTGACGGCGATCGTGCGAACCCTGCGGCCGCTGCTCAGTTACAAAGGAGTCTAGACTCCTGGCCGCCACCTCGGGCATGCGCGCGGCATGAACGAGCACTTTCATTCGCATGCGAACGACATCGACGCCGTCGAGCGCGATCGCATTACCGCGTTTTGCGCCGCTGAAGTCGCCCGCGGAGAGGACTGGGTGAAACTCGCCGAGCGCGTGCTCGGAGAGCTCGCGTTCTATTCGATGCAAGTGAAGTCGAAGACGGGCCAATGGTCGATGGGCGAGCTCGATCGCTTCGTCACCGAGAGCCTGCCGAGCCACCTCGGCGATCCCACGGTCACGCGCGCGGCGCCGGAAGTCATCACGGTGTTTGCGCGGTGGTTGAAAGCGAGCGGACAGGTGCCGAGCTGCGACGTTCCGGCGATCGAAAAACGGATGCGCAAGGTCTCAGGGCGCTGATTCACCAGCTCATCACGTGCTGCAAGGTCTCGGTGATCGCGCGCGCCACCTTCGCGTGCCGCGCGAGCGTTGGATGGTAGTCGCAGCCGAGCCCGTCGGCAGGATCCTCCGGCGGCAGCGCGATCACGTGCACATTGTTGTCACCGAGCCGGCGCGCGGCGGCAGTGATGTATCGGCGCATGCGTGTCCAAGCGTGAACGTTAGGGGGCCACGCGTCCTCGACCGGCGGGATCATGCAAAGGATCTGCGCCATCGGGTTGTGCTCGCGGATCTTCGCGATGAAGCCGCGGTAGGTCTCGACGAAGGCGCGCTCGCCTGGATCGCTCGCGGAGATGTCGTTCGATCCCAAGCCGACGATCACCGCGTCCGGCGTCCACCGCGCGAAGTCCCATCGTGACGCGGCGTCCTCCGGGATCGTGAGCCCGTAGATCTGCGGCACCGTGAGCGCGTCGATCGGATCCAAGCTCGCAGGCGGCGGCTGCTTCGGATCCTGGTAGTTTCGGGCGACGCCCTTGCCCGACCACGCGACGACGTGGTGCTCGGCAGCGAGCGCGCGCGCCGTCAACGACGGCCACGCGAGCCACTGGTTTTGGGTCGCCTCGCTGAAGTGGCAGTCTTTGCTCGTGCCTTCGTTGCCGTAGCCGGTGGTCAACGAGTCGCCAACGAGCTCGATGCGGCGCATCGGCGCGGGATCGGGCGGCAGGAACTTGTCGGCCTCGAGCGCCACGAGCTGCGCCACGCCGACGAACGCCTCGCTCTGCTTGAACACCGTGAGCCGATGCTGCCCCGCCGCCAGCGCAGAAGCCGACCAACGCAGGCGGCCGTCCGCGGGGACGATGAGCTGCTCCGGTGCGCGATCGTCGAGCATCACCTGGAAGCGGTTCGGCCACGTGCGACCTTCGGGATCGGGGTGCTTCGGCAGATCGACGATCTCGAAACGCACAGACGTGCCCGAGACCTTCGCCGAGAAGCCGGTCGCCGACCACGCCATGCGCGGACCTTTGACGTCGCTGAAGTCGACTCGGCCGAAGAAGCGCGCGCGCTTTTCGAGCGGCGGTTGGCAGGCGCAGAGAAGCGCGAAGACGATCGCAACGGCGCGGAGCATGCGCCATGTAAAGCACGCTTTGTCGCAACGCGCGAAGGCAAGCGCGTGCGGCGATCGCTGACCGCCCGGTCGCGCTTTGGCTGCCGCGTGTTTACGAACGGCGCGCGGCGAGGGCACGTTCCGCGCCATGCGTCTGCTCGCTCTCGCCGCCCTCCTCGTCGCCTGCGATGATGCGGGGCTCGCCAAACGCTCCGTCCAACCCGGGCCGGTCGCCGCACCAACGCTCGCGGCGGACCAGGCGCTCGACTTCGGGCACGTGATCGTCGGCCGCACGAGCACACTGACGCTGCACCTCACCGCTTCCGGCGGCACCGTGACGCTCGCGCCGCCGGTGATCGACGGCGCCGGCCAGCGCGCGTTCAGCACGCCGAACGAAGCGCTGAGCATCGACGGCGACGCGACGATCGCCGTGACCTTCGCGCCACATCGCCTCGGCAAGCTCAGCGCAGCGCTCGACTTCGATGGCCGGGTCCGCGTCGCGCTCAGCGGCGAAGGCGTCGACGCATGCGGCCCGAAGGTGCAGCGCTTCACCACGCCGACAGAGGCGCCGCCGAAGCTCGACGTGCTCTTCGTGATCGACGACTCGCCATCGATGACCATCGGTCAAGCCGCGATCCGCCAGCAGATCTCGCTCTTCGTGCAACGTCTGGCGACCCAAGGGCTCGACTATCGCATGGCCGTGGTCACGACGAGCATGAACGTCGACCGTGGCGCCGGCACGCTCGTCGTCGCCGCGGATCAGAAGCTGAAGATCGCCGAGGGGCCGAGCGCGGTCCAAGACTTCCAAAAGATCTTGGAGCGCGTGACGACCGGCGGCTCCGACACCGAGCTTGGCTTGCTCGCGATGATCGTGGCGCTGACACCGCCGGATCGAACGGTGAGCTACAACGTGGCGAGCGGCGTCAGCGCGTCGTACCAAGGCTTGGGCAAACGCGACCCGGCGTTCTGGCGCGACGACGCTCGCCTCGCCGTCATCATCGTGTCCGACGAGAACGACGGCGGCTCCAACTTCGGCTCGACCTCCAGCGAAGATCTGCGCGCACCCGCCGCGTACGCTGCCGACTTGCTCGCGCTGAAGCCGCACCCGGGCGCGAACCTCCGCGTCGTCGCGATCGTCGATCCAGGCTCGTCGAGCAAAGGCTGCGGAATCTCGGCGGCGTCCGCCGGCGCGCCGCGCTACCACGCGTTTATGACCGCGCTCGGGCCCACCATCGGATCGACCTTCGACTACTGCAGCAACTTCGGCACGACGATGAGCGTGGCCGGCAGCTTCGTCGCCGTGCCTGCGTGTCACTTTCTGCTGCAGGAGGCGGTGGGTGATCCGCCGCCCGCCGACGTCGCGCTTTGCAACGCTGCGACATGTCTCCCGCCCGCGGACTTCGTGCTCCTACCTCCGACGGCCGCCGAACCGAACGGGAGCGTGGAGATCTTGCGCGGCTGTCCTTCGCCCGGCGAGTCCGTGGAGCTGCGCTACACCGCCTGCACTCTCTGATTGCCCATTCGCCTGCGAAGCTGCTACGCGCAGCCCTTCGTCGTATGTCCCGCTCCTTCGACACATTGATGGCCACCCGGCCCGTGATCTTGGCGCCGCTCGAAGGCTACTCGGACGCCGTGTTTCGCCGCCTGTGCCGAAGCCTCGGCGCCGAGCTCTGCGTCACCGAGTTCGTCAACGTCGAGAACCTGCTCCACGATTGCCGGCGCGCCAAACGCAAGATGACGCTCGCGCCCGACGACCGGCCGACGGCGATCCAAATCTACGGCGCCAACCCGGACACGCTCGAAGAAGCCGCGCGCATCGCCGAAGCGGCCTCTCCTTCGTATATCGACCTCAACTGCGGCTGCTGGGTGCCGAAGATCGCCGGCCGTGGAGCCGGCGCCGGATGGCTGCGCGATCCGGAGAAGATGGTGGAGATGGCGGCGCGGATCGTGCGCGCGGTGTCGCTGCCGGTCACCGTCAAGACGCGCATCGGCTGGGGCCCGGAGTCGGACATGCCGATCGTCGATCTCGCGCGCCGGCTCGAAGACGTGGGCGTGCGTGCGCTGACCATCCATTGCCGCACGGCAAAGATGGGCCACACCGGCGCCGCCGATTGGACGTGGGCGCAGCGCGCGCGTGAGGTCGTATCGATACCGGTGATCGTCAACGGCGACGTCACCAGCGCCGAAGCCGCTGAGCGCGCGCTCAACGAGACGGGATGCGAAGGCGTGATGATCGGCCGCCGCGCCATCCAGCACCCGTGGATCTTCGCGGAGGCGCGCGCGCTGCTCGATCGCGGCGTGGTGCTACCGCCGCCAGATCGCAAAGAGCGCATCCGCGTGGCGCGCGAGCACTTGATCGCGACGGTCGCCGAGTGGGGCGAGCGCTTCGGCGTGCCGGTCATGCGCCGCTCGTACGCCGGCTACTTCGCGGGGCTACCGGACTTGGCCGAGCTGCGCGCGGCACTGAATGCGTGCCCCACGCTCGAAGGGACGCTCGCGATCCTCGACGACGCCGATCACTCGCCGTACGCGCCGAGCTTCGCCCAGACGCCGTCCTTTGCCTGAAGGCGAAAGTCGTGCGCCGCCGCGTCGACGAAGCGCGGGTCTGACGCCTCGACCACGCCGGCGCCGAAGGTCACGTTGACGCCGTCGTTGTGGTAGCTCTGCTGCACGCTCGAGCTCGTGATCGACGCGTTGACGGTGTTGCAATACGCCACGCACGAGGTGGAGAAATCTCGCCCAGCGGCGTTGCCCCAAAAGATCGCATTCTTGAAGGTGTAGACGTCCTGCGCGGCGTTGCCCTCGTCGATGACGACGCCCGGCCCCGGCGCCGCGCAGGTCGCGTCGAGCGCGCCGTAGTTCGTGACGTGATCGAAGCTCGCCACCGTCGGCGCCGCGTCGTCCGGGCCGCTGTCGAGGTAGATGTTGCCGCCACAGTTCCTATCGTAGATCTCGTGGTCGCTCGTGCAGTGCGCAGAGTCGTCGCAGAACATGCCGCCGCCGGTGTTGTCGGCGCGGTTGTCACGATAGACGTTCCAAGTGAGCGTGGCGCTCGTCTCTTGGCCGCCGGGCGAGTAGGCGCCGAGGTAGAGGCCCGCGCCCCAGCCGGTCACGGTGTTCTTGATGAAGGTGTTGCCGGTGATCGTCAGCGTGTGGCCGAAGAAGTAGAAGGCGCCGCCGTGTGACGCTTGCGGCTCGTCGCCGGCGTTCTCTTCGACGAGGTTGTTCGAGACGGCGATGACGCTCGTGTTCGTCGAGTCACCGAGGAAGCCGCCGCCGCAGCAGTCGCGCACGACCGCCTGCGAGTAGCCGGTGATCTCGAAGCCGTCGACGGCGGTGAGCTCGGTGCCCTTCGGCGCCGGATCGTCGTAGCGCAGAAACGAGCCGCCGCTCCCCTGCGCTTTCGTGACGTAGAGCGACGAATCGCGCACCTTGAACTCTTTGCGCGCCTGAAAGCCGCCGACCGAGCAGGCTCAGGCATGCACGCATTTCTAAATTTATTATACTGTTAACAATATGTCCACTGTTTTTTGCGCGCGGGGAAGCTCAGCCGCCAGAGATACGAAAAGCTGTCCTGCAAGGAGGCCAAGGTCGAGCGGTACTCAGAGTACTGCACGCCGTGCTTCTCGCAGAGCGCCTTCACCTTCGGTGCCAGCGCGTGGAGCCGCTCGGGCGGCAGCCACGGCCACAGGTGATGCTCGATGTGCCGATCGAGGCCGCCGACGAGCCAGCGACCGAGCGCTGAACGCACGGCGAAGTTCTTGCTCGTCTCGACCTGCAGCTTGGCGCGCTCGTCGCGATCGAGCGCACGGTTGCTCGCGCCGTGATGCGCGGTCGAGACCTCGGCCCCCACGCTGCTTGCGGTCTGCATCGCGACGAAGATGTAGTTGCGCAGGGTCGTCGCCGCGAAGGTGCCGATCACGACCGGCAGGAAGCTCGGACCCGAGAGGACCGGGAACAAGAGGTAGTTGTAGGCGACGAAGGCGGCGATCTTCTTCAGCTCGCTGCGATCGTCCTGTTTGCGCATCCCGCGCGCTTTCAGAAAGCGATCGTAGTCGAGCGCCCACGTCTCGAACACGAAGAGGCCGCCGATCACCGTGTTGAAGAGGTGCCACGGCCGCCACGGCGTCGTCGCATGTACGCGGAACAGCGGATGCATCGTGTCCGGATCGGCGTCGAGCAACGACGGATGCACGTGGTGGATCTTATGCGCGCGCCGCCAAGTGGCGGTCTGCATCGGGATCGCGAGCGTCTCGTAGTCGCGCGCTTGCATCGCCTCGGCGTCGGGCAAACCCGCATAGGCGCCGTGCGTCACCGAGTGCATCAGGTGCGCTTCCATCGAGAAGTGAAACGCGAGCAGCGAGAAGCCGGCGAACCAACCGACCGGCTCGCGCGAGAACATGAGCAGCGCACGACCGCCGATCTCGCCGGCCCGCGACGCCCGCTTGATGCGCTTGAAGCGGCGCACGTCGACGGCGCCGAGCTCGCGGCGCGCCTCGTGACCGAGCGCTTCCATCGCATCAGCAAAGCCGGTGAGCATGCACCGCCGTCTAGTCCATATCCGGCCATCTTTGCTACGCACCGGCCATGCTCTTGAACGTCCACTTGCCGAGCGCAGGCTACGCGCGCGCGTGGAACACCATGATGCCGCTCGCCAAAGAGCGCGGCATGCACGGGCAGTTCCTCGGCGTGTTCAGGTATACCGACGACGGCAGCCGATCACCGGGCAAGATGCCGCGCACCGAGCTCTGCATCCCGGTCTGAGGCTGGAACGCCGGCGCCGCGTCTGTGCTCGGCAATGCGAGATCGAGCATGGCCAGGCGCTGCGCCTCGAAGGCGCGCGCCACGCAGCTGGAAAGGGCCGCGGCTGGTCGGAAACCCGATCCTTCGTCGCTTTCATGGCAACCTCTGAGCCGAGATGGATCATCCGCGCTTCGAGAAGCTCTATAACTTCCGCGACGTCGGCGGCATGCGAACGACGGACGGACGCACGCTGAAGACCGGTGTGCTCTTTCGCTCCGACGCCCTCTCCCGCATGAGCGCGCGTGACCAGGCCACGCTGCAGGCGCTCAACCTGAAGCTCATCTGCGATCTGCGCGCGCCGAAGGAGAGCCAGAAGCGTCCTGCGCCGCGCAAGATCGACGTCCGTGTGATCAACGTGCCGCTGCACGAGCAGCCGATGCACGATCGCATTCATCGCGAGGTGCGCGGCTTCCTCTTCGGCAAGTCCGGCGACGAGGAGTTCCACGTGCTCACGCGCGACTACTACCGCCACCTCGCCTTCGAGCAGACCGCACGGATGAGGGAAGTCATCAGCTTGCTCGCGAAGGAAGAGAGCCTGCCGGCGCTCTTTCACTGCACCGCCGGCAAGGATCGCACTGGCTTGGTCGCGGCGGTGATCCAGCTCATGGTCGGCGTGCCCTACGAGGCTGTGCGCGAAGACTACCTGCGCACGAACGACAGCTTCGCGCCGCGGCTCGACAAGATCGTGCGCTTCTTGCGCGTGCTCACGCTCTTTCGCGCCTCGCCCGAGCGCGTGCGCACCGTGCTGAAGGCGCACCCGCGCTTTCTCGACGACGTCCACGCCCAGATCGTGGAGCGCTTTGGGACGATCGAACGCTATCTGTCCGAAGCTTGCGCGATCGATAGGGAGACCGTGCGCCGCTTGAAGACGCGCCTGCTCACCGACGATTGAAGAACGACGCGCGCGGAGTGCTACTCAGTGCTACTCAGTGCTACTCAGTGCTACTCAGTGCTACTCAAGGGGCGGCTGCGGCCCCAAGACGAGGCCCACGAGATCCGGATCCTCGCCCGTCTCAGCGGCGATCTCGGCCCGCGTTTTCTTCGCCTCTTTGCGCGCCACCTTGGCCGCGGCTTTTTCGGCCTGACGCTCGAGGCGTTGGCGCTCTTTTTGGCGTTTGAGCATCGACGGACGCTGCATATTCACCTCACCAGCCGCGGTGGCCGCCGCCGCCGCCGCCACCACGCCCGCCGCCGCCGCCACGTCCGCCACCGCCACCGGAGCGGGGCTCTTGCGGACGCGCTTCGGACACATTGAGCGAGCGGCCTTCGAACTGTTGATTGTTCAGCTTATTGATCGCGGTCTGCGCTTCTTCGTCCGAGCTCATCTCGACAAAGCCAAAACCCTTGCTTCGGCCGGTGTCGCGATCAGTGATGATCTTGCAAGATTGAACCGTGCCGCAGCTCGCGAAATGGGCCTGCAACGATTCTTCTGACGCGGAGTAAGGGAGATTACCGACATAGAGCTTGGAGCTCATCGTGCCTCCTAGGGCAAAAAAAAACGCCGTATAGAGTACGAAGCAAAATGCTTTGAGCTCGAGAACGGTGCCGTTATGATGGCACGTTTTTGGGCCGTTTCCCACAAAAGCCAGTGGAAATTTTTGGGCCAGGAACCGGGGCCTCAGCGCGGGCGCGGTGTCTCGCGGCGAGGAGGCGAGGCGACCGCTTGGACCTTCGTGTTGCGCAGGTGGCGCGCGCGCAGCGTTTCGGCTTTGCGATTGGCGAGCCAATCAGACAGGAGCTCTTTCCTTTGGGCTTGCGGGGACGGGGCTGACTTCATCATGGTGGGTGCGTGTAGTAGAATGCGAGAAATCCCGCCAGCAAAAACGACCGTCCGCCTCACTTCGCTCGCATCTTGTTGCCCCGCGCTTCGTGGGTGAGCTCGGCGAGCTTCAGCGCCTCGAGCAGCGGCGGAAGATACATGCCAAAGCGCCCGCGCAGGCCCTTCTTGAGCCCGTAAAAGCCCCCGACGGGGTTCTTCTTGGAGCGCCCCCACGCCTCGACCGTGCCGTCCTTGGCTGGTTTCTGCTCGTCGGCGCTGCCGAGCTCCATCCAGTCGCCGTGCTTCTTCAACATCGCGTGGAGATCGTCGATCGCGCGCAGGTCGTAGTGCAGCACGGTCTTGCCGACGGTGCAGACGAGCACCTCTTTGCCGTCGATCGCTTCGACGTGCATCGTGTAGTCGGAGCTCAACGGCGGCGTCTTCAGCTTCAGCGGCTTCTCTTTCGTGCCGATCTTGTGGCTCATGAGCGCGACTCCGCTTTCTTCTTGAGGTCGGCCGCAAAGCGATCGAACGACTCGTCGAAGGAGGGGATCATCTTGGCGAAGAGAGGGAACAAGGGTCCGCCGATCTTCTCGCGCATGGAGAAAGTGACGCCGGCGCCGCGGGGCGAGACTTCGTAGGTGCGCTTTCCCATCGCGTCGCCCCACACGAGCTTGCGCGGCGGCTGAAACTCCTTCACCGCGAGCTTGAACGTCCGCTTCGGATCGAGCTGCGACTTGAGCTTCAGCTTGTTGCCCAAAGCGATCTCGCCGTCGATCGAGATCACCGTCGAGCTCCACTTCGGGTACTCGGCGGCGTTGGTGAGCAGCGCCCAGATCGTCTCGGGGCTGGCGTCGATGTCGACGCTGACTTCGGTCTCTCGCGAAAAAGTACGATGTACGGTCTTTGCCATAGGCTCACCATCGCCCTACTTCGCGCGCGAGTCTTGTACAAATTGGACAAGGTTGGGGCTGAAGTCGGCCGGCGCGCCAGCAGGGAAATAGCCGGCTTGCACCTTTGGCACTGCGCCCGCGTAGGTCTTGCACTCGCGCACGAAGTGCGGCTGGTCGTAGTAGCCGCATTCGGCCGCGACCTCGGCGAGCGTGCAGCCTGGATCCCGCTTGAGCCGGGTCAGCGCGGCCTGAAAGCGCACGATGCGCGAGTACGTCTTCGGGCTGAAGCCGAGGTGCTTCTGAAACAGCCGATCGAGCTGGCGGATCGACACGCCGCCAAGCGCGCACAAGGCGTCGATGCGCGCGAGGCCACGCTCCGCTTCGAGCTGCGCCTTGACGGTGTCGAAAGTTTTCCGCGCCGGCGTGAGCTGTAGGCGCGGCAAGAAGTACGCATCGAGTCGTTCGCGTTGCGCGTCGACGTCGTCGCCGGCGCCGCGCAGATCGTCCTCGAGTTGGGTCACCTCGCGATCGAAGGCGCGCACAAGCGGCACCACCTTGTCGTTCCATGCGTGCACCGATCGCCCGGTGAACGCTGCGAGGCCACCGCTGTGGAAGCGCACGCCTGTAATGGTGACTTCCCCGCGCTGCGTGATCCGGATCGGGCGCAAGCGCTGCGCGTCGAGGTTCGACGCCTTTACCACGCGCGTCTTCCCGCCGATCACCGCGCGGCTGTACGGCACGCCAAAGTTGAAGACGAGATCGGCGCGGGCATCGACGTAGACGTCGACCGTGAGATCGAAGGGTCGCTCGGCCGTCGCGCGGACGAACCAATAGTGCTCGATGTAGCGCGCGAGAGCGGCGTGCGGTGGACGAAGCTGATACATGGCCGCGCCGGGCGCTAGCACGCAGCCAGCTGCAGCAGAAGCGACTTTTGATGCACCCCGAGGCATGGCGCTGTACCAAACACGCGTGGAGCCGAAGCCGAGCGCGCCGTCGATCGACGCCGTCGAGCACGCGCTGCGCCGGCTCTACATCGCGCCGAGCGATGAGCCCGGCCGCGCGCTGCGCGACGAAGACCGCAAGAAAGTGCGCGAAGTGACGGCGTTGCTCGAAGAAGTCGCGCGCATCGGCCGCCGCCGTGTCGTCGTCGAAGCTGCGTCGGGGCACGCTTACGCGGGCTTGCTCGCCGCGCAGCTCTGCTCGGGGATCGAAGCGCTCACCTTGATCGAGCGCGAGCCCGATCGCGTCGCCCACGCGCGCGCCGCGGCGGAGCGGCTCGGCCTCATCGCGGACGTCAAGGAAGGCGACGTGGACGACGCGGCTCTGTGGCCCGAGCATCCGGATCTCGTGATCGGGCTGCACGCGTGCGGACCGGCGTCTGACGCGATCGTCGAGATGGCGATCGCGAAAGAGGCACGCTGGCTGTTGCTCGTGCCGTGCTGCTACGCGAAGACCGTCGCCTTCTCAGCGGCCGCTGAAGCGCGCGCCGAAGCGATCGGCATCCCGCGACAAGCGCCGATCCGCCGCGCGTTCATCGAGGCGCTGATCGACGCGGAGCGCACGCTGCGCCTCGAAGCGGCAGGGTACGAGGTGACCGTGCGCGAGCTGGTGCCACGCTCGGTCTCCGGCCACAACTTGCTCTGGCGCTGTCGCAAGAGCGGTGAAGCCGGGCGTATGGCCGCGGCGCGCGCGCAGCTCGGGCGGCTCAGCGAACAGTGAACGGCACAGAACGATGCGAAGTGGCGACGAGCGTAGGCCCGAGGCATGCTTGTTCGCATGCGAATCCTCGTTCTCTCCCTCTCCCTGATCAGTGCCGCGGCGTGGGCCGGTGCCCCTGCCCCGAAACCGAGTAAACCGCCGGCCGCCTGCAAGACCGACGCGGACTGCGACGCCTCGGCGAAGCAAACCTGCTCGAACGGCAAGTGCAGGAACCCGGGGCCGACACCGCCGCCGGAGCACCCGCCGCCGCCGACCACGTGATGTGATGACACGAGAAGACCGCGCGTTCGACCTCGCGTTCATTCTCGGCGTGCCGGCGCTGGCCTGCGCGATGGGGCTCGCCGTCGCCTTCGACTCCGCGCTCTTCCTGCCGCTGCTCGCGGTGCACACCTGGTGCTTCAGCTTCGATCACGTGATCAGCACGTTCACGAGGCTCGTCGGCGCGCCCGAGGATCGCCGGCGCTACCGCTTCTTGGTCTACGCGCTGCCGCCGCTGGTCTTCGCTGCGCTCTTTGTCGCGAGCCGTGCCGTCGGCGTAGTCGGGCTCGCGACCTTCTACTTTCTGTTCCAGTGGTTTCACACGACCCGCCAGAGCTGGGGCATCGCGCAGCACTATCGCCGTATGGCCGGCGGGCTCGCGCAAGATCCCGTTTGGCTCTCGGAGCTCACGCTGTGGGGCTTGCCGATCGCCGGCCTGCTGCACCGCTGCCAACAGCAGCCGACGTCGTTCTTGTTCATGGATCTGCGGCTGCCGCCGGTGCCCGAGAGCGTCGTCACCGCCGCCGTCGTGGTCAGCGTCGCGCTCGTCCTCTTCTTCTTCGCCCGCCGGCGCGCCGTCGGGTCACGGCCACACACGCTCTACTTCAGCTCACACTTCTTGGTCTTCGCGCTCGCGTACTTGGTGATCGACGACTTGCACGCTGGCTGGCTGCTCGTGAACGTGTGGCACAACGTGCAGTACCTCGTGTTCGTGTGGCGGAAGAACCGCGAGCGCTTCGCCGCCCGCGCCGACACGCCGATCCTCGCGTGGCTCTGCCAGCCCGGCCGTGCGCGTGGGGCCGCGTACTTCGCGGCGTGCCTCGCTGTGTCGACGCCGATCTTCGCCGTGCTCTATGCGCTCACCGACCGGGTCGACCTATGGCTCGTCGGCAGCGAGATCGTCTCGATCACCTTGCTCGTCGCCTTCACGATCAACTTTCACCACTACGTGGTCGACGCGATCATCTGGCGCCGGCCTCAGACGCGCCTAGGGAGCACGAACGCTTCGTAAGCGCTGATCGATTGCCTTTCGTGCCGCGGCCAGGCATGCGGCCCGCAGCATGATCGCCGCTGATCGCCTCGCCAACGTTTCACTCTTCGAGTCGCTCGACGGCGACGAACGCGCGCTGCTCGCCTCGCAGATGGACGAGGTCAGCTTCGAGAGCGGAAAGATCCTGTTTCACCACGGCGACGCGGGCGAAGCCGCGTTCATCGTCGTGTCCGGCGAGATCGAGCTCTACATCGAGGACTCGACCGGCGAGCGCGTCGTCCTCGACACGGCGGGGCAGGATGATCTCTTCGGCGAGCTATCGCTCCTCGACGGCGAGCCGCGCAGCGCATCGGCGCTCGCGTTGAGCCCGACCATCTGTCTGCGTGTCGATCGCGCGGATCTCGAGATGCTCTTCGCCAAGCATCCAACCGCGGCGCTGCGCGTCCTGCGCGGCGTCTCGAAGCGCCTGCGCCATGCGAACCAGCTGCTCGGCGTCCGCGCCAGCGCGCCGTCGCCGAACGAGGCGATCGAAGAGCACCTGACCACCCTGCAGCGCGTCGCCGACAAAGCCGCAGCGTTCTCCGGCACGTTCTCGTTTCTCATACTGCACATCGTTTGGTTTTCGGGGTGGATCGGCGTGAGCTTGGCCGCCAAGCAGGGCGTGATCGATCCTTGGTGGCAGTTCGATGACTACCCGTTCGGCCTGTTGACGATGGTCGTCTCGCTCGAAGCGATCTTCCTGTCGTGCATGGTGCTCATCAGTCAGAATCGGCAAGCGGCCAAGGAGCGCATCCGAAGCGATGTGGAGTACGCGGCGAACATCCGCGCGGGCCAAGAGGTCACGCAGCTGCATGTGAAGCTCGACCGGCTGTCGGAGCTGCTCGCGCGCAAGCTCGCCGGGACCAGCAAATGAGCATCGAATGGTTCCCCGGGCACATGCTCACCGCGAAGAAGGAAGCGGCCGAGGCGATGGCGAAGAACGACGTCGTCATCGAGGTGCTCGACGCGCGCATCCCGTACGCGAGCTGCAATCCGATGATCGAGACGCTGCGCAAGAAGAACCAACGGCCCGCGTTGAAGATCTTGAACAAGGTCGACCTCGCCGACCCCGAACAGACGCGTGCGTGGCTCGACTATTATAATCGTCAGGACAGGACGCGGGCGATCGCGCTCGCGGCGAAGAATTCGGGTGAGGTCGCGAGGATCCCGAAGGAGTGCGCCGCGCTCACGGCGTCGTCGGCCAAGCGCAAGCAGCCGCTCTGCCTGATGATCCTCGGCGTGCCGAACGTCGGCAAGTCCACGCTGATGAACACGCTGCTCGGAAAGCCGGTCGCCAAGGTCGGCAATGAGCCGGCGATCACGAAGCACCAGATGCGGCATCAATTGAAGAACGGCATGTGGCTCACCGACACGCCCGGCATGCTCTGGCCCGGCGTCTCGCAGGAGAGCGCCGTTCGTCTGGCGGCGGTGCACAGCATCGGCCGAAACGCGTATACGGACGACGAGGTCGCGCTCTTTCTCGCGAAGTATCTCCTGCAACACTACCGCGCCGCGTTCGAGAGCCGCTTCAAAGCCACCGAGCCCTACGCCGACGAGCACGCGGCGATCGCGCAGATCGCCAAGGCGCGATCGTATGCGGCGAAGGGCGCACCGGACCTCTCGCGCGCGGCGGCGGCGTTGCTGACCGATTTTCGCAGCGGCGCGATCGGCCGGATCACGCTCGAGCGCGTCGAAGCTTTGCGCCTGAGCTAACGCACGACTTCGATCGCGCCGAGTCGAAGCAGTGTCCGCACGAGCGCGCGCAGTGCCACCGGCGCCGCCGTCGTGCACATGTCGAGCGCGAAGACCTCGTCCTGCGCCACGAGCCATTGCGCCGCGGCGACGAGATCGCTCTCGATCGCCAGCGCGCGTTGCTCGATCACGAGCTGCCACGGATCGGCGTGCAACGCGGGCGGCACGCGCCACTGCAGCCAACGTTGCCCGAGCAGCACGTCCTCGGCGCTGATCCCGCGAACGACGTCCGGCAGCGTCGCCAAGACGCGCGCGAGCATCGCCTCTCTCTCGGGCCCGATCGGATACGCGCGCCAGGCGGCGTCCTGCTTCAGCGTGTTCGTCAGCTCGTCGAGCACGAGGCGAAAGAGCGGCGGCGGCTTGATCACGAACGCCACCGCGAACGACTCCGAGTGCACGGTGGTTTCGTGCCAGTGCCCACGCGGCAGAAAGAGCGCGTCGCCGGGCTGCATGCGCACGGTCTCGGCGCGCTTGGGCATCTTCGTCGGCAAGCGCCTGCCGTCCGTCGACGATCGCGCATCGCTTCCCGGAACGACGACCATGCTCGAGAGCGGGTTGTCGATGTGCTCGTTCTTCGCGATGCGCCACGTCTTCGTGCCGGCGAGCTGCACGTTGAAGTTGAGATCGAAGTCGTAGTGCATGCTCGTGCCCGCGTTCTTCCTCGGCGACGCAAAGCCTTCGATCGTGATCCAGCCCGGATCGATCTCGAGATCGTCGGCGAGCGATGCGCAGAACTCGCCGATCTCGGGCACGGCGTGCTCCAGCTGCCGCAGGTAGAGCGTGTGCCCGGCGGCGTAGAAGGACAGCGCGTCCTTCGCGTTGGCAGCGTCGACGCGGAAGCCGTTCGCGCCGAACACGCTCAAGTGCACACCTGGCGCCGACACGATGCGCTCGAGATCGGTGATGCCCTCAGGCAACGCCCGCGCGTCGAGGTGGCCCTTGCTGACGTAGAGCGAGTGCGGCCAGGCGCGCGCCAAGAAGGCGTCGCGGCCGCGGGCGCCCAAGATCTGCGCGAGGCCGGGAGAGGATCGCGCCATGCACTCAGCCTTTCTTCTTCGCCTTGCCTTTGGGCTGGACCGGCGCTTGCCGCTCGAACACGAAGGCGGCGCTGTTGCTCTGCTCGACGAACCCTTGCTTCACGACCGACTCTTCGCTGCCGGCGAAGCGCTTCAGCTCGGCGGTGCCGAAGTAGCCGGCGAAGGTGCGCGTCAGCAGCCCTTGCGGCGTGGGCTTTGGCACCGCGCTCAAGCGCACGGCGCCCTTGTCGTCGAGCGCGACGTCGAGCGCGGTCTTGTCTTTGCCGCTGCTCAACGTGCCGGTGAGCTTGCCGCCCTTCTTGGCCACGACGAGCGTCGCCGGTTTGTTGCCGACGGTGCCTTCCCACGGCGCCTCGCACAGCGCTTTCTCGGCAGCCGTGACGTCGAGCGGCGGATCGAGCGCGTCGACCGTCTGCTTCGTCGTGGCGAACCACTTGATCTCGCCCTGCGGGATCGTGTGGCTCCCGGCGATGGTGCTCTTGTCTTCTGACAGCTTGCCGACGAGCTCGGCCAGGGGAAAACGGCCACCGCCGACGAAGCGATTCTTCGGCGATCCCTTCAGGTGCACGCTGCCGTCGGCGTCGCGGGTGACGGTGAACTCGTCGGTGAGGATGACACGACCGAACAAGCGGTAGGCCATGGTGGCGGTGAGCGCGCCGTTCGCCTGTTTGAACTTCAGCTCGCCCGCGCTTGAATGAACCTTGGCGGCCCACGTCGCCGCGGTGAGATCGGCATCAACGTTCGCTGCCGCGCCAGGCTTCGCGTCCGGCGCGGTCGCCTCTTCCTCGTTGCAAGCGACACAAACGACGAGGACAAGCGACAGCCAGCGGACGGTCATGGGGTTCTCCTCAGGGTGATGTCGGCGCTCGCCTCATAGGTCGAGCCGGCGCTCGTGTAGTGCGTCTCGAGATTTCCTGCCAGGCCTCGAAGGTCGCTCGTCAGGCGCAGATACATCTTCTCTTCGGTGGTCGTGCCGCCGCGCGTCTCCTTGCGCGTCAGCGTGACGACGCCCACGCGCGAGAGCTCGATCGCGGCTGGCGTCCCATCGGCGATGGCTCTTGGGCGCGCATAGCTGCCCGTGAACGCGAGGTGCAGCGCACGCTCACCGCACGTCCCTTCCCACTTCGCATTGGCGATGGCGGCCCAAATCTTTTGCGGATCACGCTCGGCGCTCAACGCGAGGCGCACGGGCGGCGGTAGATCTGCAGGTCTCGCCGGCGGATCAGACGCGAGCGCGACGGGCGTCACGACCACGGGCTTCGGAGCGACCGCTGGCGCAGCGATCGTGTCGTCTTTCGGTGAACGCATGAAGACCACGGCGCTCACCCCGCCCATCAGGACCACGAGCGAGGCGGCGACGAACAGCGCGGGCTTCGGCGCGCTGCGCACCGGCGCCGGCGGCCGCTCGAGATCACGCACGACCTCGCGCGCACTTTGATAGCGTCGCGCCGGCGCGATCTCCGTCATCTTCTCGAGCACTCGGCAAAACGCCTCGCTGACGTTGATGTGCTTCTTCAGCTCCAGGCGCTGCTCACCGGTGCGCCGCATGTCGGTCGGATCTTTTCGCGCCAGCAACACAGCCACCGTCACCCCGAGCGCGTACAAGTCCGTCGCCGGCGTCGCTTCACCCAGGTACTGCTCCATCGGCGTGAAGCCCGGGGTGCCGATCGCCAAGGTCGATCCACCTTCGGGGCGCAGCACGTCGCGCACGAGATCGAAGTCGATGAGCACGATGCTGCCGTCGGGCTTCTGCATCAAGTTCGACGGCTTGATGTCGCGGTGGATCACCGGCGGCGACAGCCCGTGCAAGTACGAGAGCGTCGCTAACGCACGGAGCGCCACGTCTTTGGCGCGGGCTTCGTCGAAGTGGCCTGCCTTCGCCAAGGTGGCGCCGGGCACGAGCTCTTGCACCAAACAATAGAGCGCGGCGTGAGCGCGCATCTCTTCGAAGTAAGTGATGAGCCGCGCGATCCCTGGATGCGACAAGCCGACGAGCACCTCGGCGCTGCGGCGAAAGAGCTCGAGCGCCTTCGGATCCTTCACGCGCGAGAGCGACAACACTTTGATCGCGACCGCCTCGCCGCCGTCCGGTGGCTTCGCCGCGTAGACTCGACTCTGTCCGCCCGCGCCGAGCAGCCGCTCCAAGACGTACCCAGGGCCCAAGCTCATCCGCTCGCCGCACCGCGGGCATTGTTCGGCGTCGGACGCGACGTCGCAGACGGGGCAAAGGGCCATCGTGACGTCTTAGATTAGGCTGCCCCACGAAATAGACAAGGCCAGGCGCCGCATGGCAGAGCGCCGGCCATGAAAAGCCTGCGTCGCGCCGCGGTCCTCTCGCTCGTCACTCTCTCCGCGTGCGGTCCGGCACCCACGAAGAAGACCGTGTTCTTCGTGCGCATCGAACGCGGCAACGCCGTCGGCGACATCGTGCGGATCGATCTGAGCGTCGACGGCAAAGTGACGCCGGTGACGAACCCCGACGGCGCCGCGCTGTCGCTGCCGCTGACCCGCGAGGTCCCGCTGCCGGACGATCAATCGGGTCCGGTCATCGTCACCGCCACGGCGGTGAGCCCCGATGACGGCGAGCTCGCCACCGCCAGAACGTCCGGCGGCATCGTCCCCGGCGAGACCATCACCTTGGAGCTCGAATTCGGCGTCGACCTTCAGATCACGCCCACAGAGCAAAGCTTCGGATCAGTCGTCCTCGGCCAGGAGAGCGAGGCGCGCGCTTTCATCGTGACGAACAACGGCGCTTCAACGACGGGGGCTTTGACGGTCAGCTTGAGCGGCAAAACCGCCAACAGTTTTTCGATCCTCACCAACACTTGCGACGCGGAGCTCCCCGCTGGCGACAACTGTACCATCACGGTGGTCATGCGACCCACGGCGGCGGGCGGGCGTTCTGCGCAGCTCAACGTCAGCGCGAGCCCTGGCGGCAGCGCGCGAGTCCTGATCAGCGGCGTCGGCCAGGGATCCAAGCCCGCGCTGCTCGCCGCCGACGCCACGATGGCGACCTTCGACACCGCCGTCGGCCAGCGCAGCGGCGCATTCACTTGGACGATCAAGAACACCGGCGATGTGCCGACGGGCGCGCTGAGCACGAACAAAGCCGTGGTCGACACCGGCGAGAAGGATCCGTTCAATCTGATCGATGGCTGCGACGGCAACACGCTCGCCGCCGGCGCGAGCTGCACAATCGCGGTCGAGTTCGTCGCGCTCAGCACAAGCTCGCGCACGATGGTCGTGGGCGTGACGGCGGCGACCGGCGGCATGGTTCTGCTCGCCGCCACGGGGCAAGGCCGCTGAGCCTGCCTTTCCATCACCAGGTCGTCGCGCGCGCCGAGACCGGGGCCCGCGCCGGTCTGTTGCACACTCGCCGCGGCGTCGTCGCGACGCCCGCGTTCATGCCCGTCGCTACCCACGCGCACGTGCGCAACCTGACCATGCACGAGGTGGCGGCGAGCGGCGCCGGAATCTGCCTCGCGAACACCTATCACCTGCTCCTGCGCCCAGGCACCGACGTCTTCGACCGCGCGGGCGGCATCCATCGCTTCATGCAGTGGGAGCGCGCGGTGCTGACCGACTCTGGTGGGTTTCAGGTCTTCAGCTTGCCCGGCGAGCGTGAGGTGAGCGAAGCCGGCGCGCGCTTTCGCAGCCCGTTCGACGATCGCACGATCCTGCTCTCGCCGGAGACGAGCATCGCCGCGCAGCGTTCGATCGGCTCCGACGTCATGATGGTGCTCGACGTCTGCGTGCCGTCGACGGCGAGCGAAGCGACCGTCGCCGAGGCGATGCACCGGACGCACCGGTGGGCGCTGCGCTCGCTCGCCGCCCGCACGACAGAGCAAGCGCTCTTCGCGATCGTCCAAGGCGGTGTTTCGCCGGCGCTGCGCAGCGAGAGCGCCGCCTTTCTCCGCGAGCATTCCTTCGAAGGCTTCGCGATCGGCGGCCTCGCGGTCGGCGAAGCGCGCGAGCAGCTCTACGAGATCACGCAGCACACAGCGCAGGGTTTGCCCGCTGAGAAGCCGCGCTATCTCATGGGCGTCGGCACGCCGATCGATCTCGTCGAAGCGGTGAACGCCGGCGTCGACATGTTCGACTGCGTCTTGCCGGGAAAGATGGCGCAGCAAGGCTACGCGTACACCTTCGCCGGCGCGCTGCGGCTCACGAAAGAAGAGTTCAAAGACAGCGACTCACCGATCGAGGAGACGTGCGCGTGCCCGGTGTGCCAGCGTTACACGCGCGGGTATCTGCGCCACCTCGCGCACGGCGGTCACGGCCTCGCGCACCGCTTGCTGGCCGAGCACAACCTCTGGTTCTATCAAGCGCTGATGCAGCGGATGCGCGCGGCGATCGTCGAAGCGCGCTGGCCCGCTGCATACGCGACGCTCCGCCAAGCGCTGACGCCGCCGAAGATCGTGCGCCGTCTGCCGGGTGCGTTGTCTGGCGACTTCGAGCTCGTCACCTTGAGCTCGGGCTGCCGCGCGGTGAGGCACGTGAAGAACGGCGAGGTGATGCATCCCGTCGGGCCGTGGCGAGAAGCGAACGGCCTCTACGTCGAGCAAGTCGCCTTGCGAGAGAAGCTCATGCGCCGCAACGACGAGCCGCTGCGCATCCTCGACGTCGGCCTCGGCGCTGCGGCGAACGCCGTCGCCGCGCTCACGTGCGCGGTCGAGCTCGGCGCCGCGCGCAGCCGGCCGCTCGAGATCGTCAGCCTCGAGCGCGATCTCGCGGCGCTGCGGCTCGCGCTCGGCGACGCGGCGGGTTTTCCGTTCTTGCAGCCCTTTCGCGCCGCATGCGAAGCGATCTTAGAGGACGGCGAGTGGTCCGCAGGCGAGCTCGTGTGGCGGGTGATCGTCGGCGACGCGCGCGAGACCATCGACGAAGCCGACGGCGCGTTCGACCTCATCTACTTCGATCCGTTTTCGCCGGCGTCGAACCCCGCGCTCTGGACCGTGGCGTTCGCGCGGCGCCTGCGCTCGAAGGCGCGCTACCAAGAGTCGGCGCTCGTCACCTATAGCGCGGCAACGCCCACACGCGTCATGTTCCTCTTGGCCGGCTTCTTCGTCGGCCACGGCGCCGCGACCGGCACGCGGGTCGAGAGCACGTTTGCGAGCACGCAGCAGGCGCTCGTGCCGGCGCCGCTCGGTGCGCGCTGGTTGCAACGCTGGCGGCGCTCGTCGGCGCGCGGCCCGCACGACGCCGCCTGCACGGAAGAGATCGAGCGCGCGATCGAAGCGCATCCGCAGTTTCAAGTGACGCCCACCACGGCAGTCGCGACGCTGTGATGAGGCGAGCGATCGTCCTTACATCGTGCGCTTCGTCTTCGGCGGGTTGCCGCGCAGCTTCTCGAACTCTTCCGCCGCCTTCGCCTCGGCATCCTCGCGCGACGTCGGTGCCGGCGGCGCTGCGCTCGCGGCGGGCTCCGAGAGCTCGGCCAGGGCGTCGAGCTCGTTGATCCCTTTGCGCGCCCGTTCGAGCGCGGCGTCTTCGAGCGAAGGCGTGAGGGGATCGTTGGCGGTGAGCGCATCGATCGACGCTGCGCTCGGCACGCCACGTTGGCGCGCCAGGCGTTGCAGCTCGGCGAGCTCCGAGCGCGCTGACGCGAGCTGCTGCTCCGTCGCCGCGAGCTCGGCCGTGAGCGCTTCGTCGCTGCCGCCCTCCGCACGCACGCGCGCGAGGTCGGCTTCGAGCTGCTCTTTCTTCACGATCAGCCCGGCAGCGAGCTTCTTGTTGAGGGACACTGCTTTCGAGATCGCGTCCGATGCATCGCTCATGGCGGCAGTATACACCATTCATCGCCGCGGCTTCGCTAGGGCCGCGCCTCGAGGATCAGATTGAACGGCGTCGCCGTCGCGCGGCGGAAGCGCGTGAATCCGCCTTCTTTCACGATGCGGCCGAGGCGCCCTTCGCCGGCCTGCGCACCGAGCGCGGGGCCGCGGCGCGAGAGCGAGTGCGGCACGCAGATCATCGTCGACGCCGAGTAGAACACGCGGCCGACGGGGTTGTGGTTCTCCTCACGCTTGTCCGACGCGAACGGCTCGACGATCATCCAGTAGCCGTCGCTCGCCAGCGCGTCCTTCGCTCTCCTCGCGGCGCCAGTCGGGTTCTCCATATCGTGCAAGCAATCGAAGTGCGCGATGAGGTCGTAGTCACGCCCGGGAAAGTCGGTCGCGCCCGCGACGTCGAAGGTGACCCGATCGGCGACGCCGGCGGCCTTCGCACGCTCTCGCGCGGCGATGATCGACGGCTCGTGCGTGTCGTAACCGAAGAAGCGCGAGCGCGGATACGCCTTCGCCATGATGATCGTCGACGCGCCAAAGCCGCAGCCAACGTCGGCGACCTTGGCGCCCTTCTCGAGCCGAGCGGTCGCGCCATCGAGCGCCGGCAGCCAGCTCGAAACCAGGTTGCCCGTGTAGCCCGCGCGGAAGAAGCGCTCGGTGCCTTCGAACAAGCAGTGGTGATGCTCGCCCCACGCAAATCCCTCGCCGGACTTGAAGCGCGCGCTCATCTGATCGATCGCCGCCCAGCACGCCGCCGCCACTTGGAACATGCCGGGCACCGACGCCGGATGATCGTCGTCGGCGAGCGCAGCCGCTTGCTCCGGCGGCAACGCATAGCGCTGGCTCTTCGGATCGTAGACGACGTAGCCGCCGGACGTCTGCGCGTCGAGCCACTCCTGCACGTAGCGCTCGACGGTTTGCGTCTTCTCGGCGAGCTCCTTGGCGCTGCACGGCGCCTTCGCCAGCGCCTTGTACAACCCGAGCCGATCGCCCAAAACCACGAGCGCCGAGCTCATCGCTGCGCCCGCGTCAGCCACCACTTTGCCCAAGAATTCGTTGAGCTTCTTTTCGTCGGGGATCATGTCCCACCTCCTGACTAAGAGGCGTTACTTTCGTCGTTACGGGCTGTAACGGCAGTAGGTCCCGGTCCGTAACGCGCGCTGCAAATGCTCGCCAAGTGGCGGAGATAGCTCGGCAATCCGGCTGACGGCGTCCATCAGTCGTTGGCGGACGTTCACCCGGGCCTTGTCTGCCGAGGACGCGGTCTTCCGGCTCTGTCCTTTATATGTGTGGCCGAGCTGCTCGCTCAGCGCTTCCTGCTCGGCCCGTAGGCTCTCGGCCCGGGCGGCGTCGTTCCAGTCGCCGGCTTCGTCGAGCTCGGCTTCGATCTCGCGCAAGCGCTCCTTGTAACGCGCGAGGGCGACGTCGTCGATCAACGCGGCGCTCGACTCGCGAAGGCCACGCTCGCCGGGCGGCGCCATCAAGTCGACCACGTGATGATCGACGCCGGGCGCTTCGACCAGGCGCGCGAGCAACTGCAAGCCGCGGCTGTCTTTCAAGCGCGCTTCGTCGCCGCCTTTCTTGATCGTCCAGAGGTCGCCGTCACGCTGCATCACGAGCGGCGAGCGGCCCATTCCGAGGCGCTCGAAGATCGTGTGCGCTTCGTCGGTGAAGCGCGCCGCGCGGCTCTTGTCTCCGACGTCGCGCGCGTAGGCGAGCAAGATGCGCGCACGCCACGGCGCCGCTCCGAGCGCGTCGGCGCGCTTCAACGCCTGCTCGTAGTGCTCCGCGCGCTTCGTGAGCCGCGCGAGCGAGAGCGCAATCGGCGCGTCGCACACCATCGTGAAGACGCCCCACACATGGTTTCGCGCGAGGAGCGGCTCGAGCAGGTGCGCGATCGGTGCGGGTTGTCCAAGCTCGACCGACGCGTCGGCGATCCACGCCGCCGACAAGCGCGGCGTGAGCTTCGCGAGCGGCGGCAGCGCGGCCGGTTGGCCTATGCGTGCACGCAGCACCGGCGCGAAGGCTTGCGCGTACACAGCGTCCGCCACGCGCTCGACCATGGCGATGGCATCCGGCGCCTCCGCCGCGAGCACGTCGTCCCGCAGCGCCTGCACCGCGAGGCCGACGCGCTGCATCCGCAGGCTGAAGGCGGCGTTCGGATCATCGAGCTTGTCGGCGATCGTCCGCGCTTCCTCGGCGAGCGCCTGCGCATCGGAGAAGCGCCCGAGCGTGATCGCACGCATGCCGCGCAGCAAGAGACCGGGCCACGTGAGCGACGGTAGCTGCAAGCGCTTCGCGTGATCGACGTAAGCGGCGATGGCAGCGTCAGTAGCCGCGGCGTCGCCGTGCTCCACGTAGTCGAAGGCGAGGCGCAGCCAACCACGGGCGACGCGGAGCGGCTCGCCGAGCGACTCTGCGAGGGCGATGAGCTCCTGGTTCCTGGCGATGCGCTCGTCTGGGGCGGCGAAGTAACTCATCGCCGACGTCGCAGACAGCAGCACCGCCAAGTGCGTGCGCGGGTGCGAAAGGCGTGTCGACGCCGCGATCGCCTCTCGCGCGAGCGTGAGCGGTTGCTCGAAGTCGTCCGCGGGCTGCAACGCGGCGGCCAAGCGTGCGAGCAAACGAGCGTGCAGCGGACCTTCCGCTTGGAGCGCGAGTGCGTGACCGGGGTGAGCGATGAGCGTCTGGTCGACGACAGCGAAGTTCGTCATCTCGCCGTAAGCCAAGGTCGCGAGGGCGACGCGATCGCTGTCGCCGAGCTCTTTGGCGAGCGCGAGCGCCGCGAGGCACTTCTCGCGGCTGCGCCCTTGATAGCCCGCCGCGCTCAACGCGTGCGCCGCTGCAAGCAACATGTCGCAACGCGCTTCTGCGCCGGCGGCCAGCGGCAGCGCTCGCTCGAGCATCTCGGCCGCCTCGTCGAACGCGAGCCGGCGCGTGGCCTCCTCCGCGACCTGCCGCGCTTTGTCGGCGACATCTGAGCTGCCGCCGAGGAACGCGTGGTGCATCGCTTCAGGGTGCGCGCCACGCGTCCACAAGACGTCGGCGCAGCGTGCGTGGAGCGCACGTTTCTCGGCGTCACCGAGCTCGGCGTAGGCGGCCTCGCGCAAGAGCACGTGCGAGAAGGTGGCGCTGCCGTCTTCGCGCGTGAACAGAAGATCCGCAGCGAGCGCTTCTTTGAGCGCCGCCTGCACGTCACCGAAGAGCTCGCCGGCGAGGCGCAGATCGACGTCGCGCCCGAGCACGGAGGCGCGGACGACAAAAGCGCGCGTCTCCGCCGACACGACGTCGAGGCGCTGCTTCAGCACGTCGCGCACGGTGTCCGGCATTCCGCTCAGCGCCGCCCCCCGCGCGCGGTTCGTCCGGAGGAGGCGGAGCATCTCGAGCGCGAAGAGCGGGTTGCCCTCGCTCGCTTGCCACACGGCGGCGCTGATCTGTTCGTCTTCGCCAGCGGTGAGCTCGCCGACCTCGCGCTCATCGAGGCGGGCGAGCGGAACGTAGCGGGCCTCACGGGCGATCTTCGCGAGGAGCTCACTGGCTTCCGCCGAGAGCCGCGCTTCGACGTCGCGATAGGCGCCGATGACGAGCAAGCGCGGGCTGCGTGCGCGCGCCACGAAGTGCAAGAGCGCCAACGACGCGGCGTCGGCGGCGTGGAGATCATCGAGCACGATCGCGAGCGGCCCAGCGTCCGTCAGCAGTGAGAGGACGGCATCGAACAAGCGGAAGCGCGCTTGCGCCGGATCGAGCGGCGGCAGCGCTTCTTGTGTCCCGAGCTCAGGCAGCAACTGCGCGAGCACCGAGAGACGCTCCCGGCCAAGCGCCGCGAGAGCCGCGCGATCCTGCACCACGGCGCGCAGCACCTCTATCCAGGGCCAAAACGCGGGTGCGCCGCCTGCTTCCCACGCGCGACCCCAAAGGACCCGCGTTCGGGAGCGTTCGGCGAACGACTGGAGCAGCCGCGTCTTCCCGATGCCTGGCTCGCCGGCGATGAGCGCGACGCCGTGCGTGAGCTGGGTCAAGAGAGTGAGCTCGCGCTCGCGGCCGATCATCGGGCAGCGAGCTTAGCCTCATTGCAGCCGAGCCGTCACGCAAGTAAGACGACGAGCGTGAATACACCCGCACCCATCGCCGCTCGCGTCGCGCACATGCTCACGCTCCCGGTCCTCGTCGACTTGCTCGTGCCGCCCTACGCGCAGGCGCACAACTGCCTCGAAGAGGAGGTGATGGACGACGTCAAGCGCGCCCTCGTCGATGCGCGGCTGCAGGATCCGTTGCGCGTCGCCATTTGGGCCGGCTTGAAGAAGGACCGGCCGAAGGTCGACGACAGCGAGCTCATCGAAACCTTGGCGAAGGCGATGACGAAGAACCGCCGCATCACGGCAACGCCCGAGAAGGTGATCGACAAGATGGCCGCGCTCTTCGCCTCGCTCGACGTCGCCGTGGGCCGCGCCGCCGACGCCACGCGGGCGATGCTGGAGAGCCCGCAGGGCAAGGCCGCCGTCGAGAAGTCGATCGGCGCCACCGGCGAATACCTCGCGCAGCGCATTTCGCCCGCGCGGTCGACAAAAGACGCGTGATTTCCTGCGCAAGCCTGTTGCGTCGGCCTGCCTAGATCGCACAGAACACTCGGGTGGTACGCTTTCGTTATCCCGAAGATCATCGGCCGATCGCCCTCGTCACCTTGCTGTTCATCGCCAACGTCGCCGCGTACTTCACGCTCGACTCTTGGCAGCTCTTGCTCGCGTGGTTCGCGCTGAACGTGATCCCGCGCGGCGGCGTTGCGGCGTTCAACCATCATCACCAGCATCTCAACGTGTTTCACAACGTGGTGGCGAATCGCGTGCTCGAGCTGATGTACGGCTTGATGACCGGCATCATCAGCCATGCGTGGGTGCTGCACCACTCGCTCGGCCATCACGTCAACTACCTCGACCAAGACAAAGACGAGTCACGCTGGCGCAAGAAGGACGGCCGCCGCATGAGTGAGCTCGAGTACACCTTCATCGTCGCGATCACCGCATACCCGCGCGCGTGGCGAGTGGGCGCCCGCTATCCTGCGTATCGCCGGACCATGGCGTGGATGGGCCTGCTGACGCTCGCGCTGCTCGGCGCCGCGCTGTGGCACCGGCCGCTGCCGGCGTTCATGGTGTTCGTCTTCCCGATGATCTTCGGGGTGTTTCACACGGTGTGGGCCACGTACACGCACCACAGCGGCAAGAGCACCGAGTCGCACTATCAGGCGAGCAACAACATCCTGCACGCGGGCTACAACTGGCTCACCGGCAACCTCGGCTATCACACCGCGCATCACAGTAAGCCCGGGGTACACTGGTCGCGCCTGCCGGCGTTGCACGCGACGATGGAGCACCTCATCCCTGCCGATTGCTACGTCTCGCCGGGGTTTCCGTTCCGGCTCAGCCAGCGGACGACGCGCGACGCGAGCAGTGCTATGCCGAGCGCATGAAGAAAAAGATCGTCATCGTCGTTGCGCTCCTCGTCGTGATCATCGCCGGCTACGCCGCGTGGCTCGCGCTCGTCGGCAGCAAGAAGAGTCCGAAGGACACCGTGAGCAGCGACGCGCTGGCGACGAGCGTCACCTACTGCCGCCCGTACAAGAAGGAGCGGCTGATCTTTGGTGACGAGGCGAAGGGCGCGCTCGTGCCCTACGGCAAGTATTGGCGGCTCGGCGCGAACGCGGCGACAGCGATCACCTTCAGCAAGGACGTCACCTTCGGCAACAAGCCGGTGAAGGCCGGCACCTATTCGATGCACGCGTTTCCCGGCCAGACGACGTGGAAGGTGAACCTCAACAGCGACGTCGATCGTTGGGGCGCGAGCGAGCCGGATCACAGTAAAGACGTCGTTAGCATCGAGGTGCCGGCCGAGAACGGCGGCGCGCCGGTCGAGCAGTTCACCATCAGCTTCACCGACAAGATGCTCTTCGCTTGGGACACGACCAAGGTCGCGGTGCCGATCGCGGTGAAGTGATGCGCCGTCGCGCGCTGGCGGCGCTAGGCATCCTCGCGTTCTTGGGCGCCGCCTACTGGATCATCGGCCGCATCCAGTACCGGCTCAAGGTCATGGACGTGGAGGAGTACGAGCCCCGCTCCACCTTGAAGGTCCCAGCGCACCCGAAGACGCGCGCGAAGTTTCCGTTCATCGACGTGCATGGCCACCAGTGGTTCATGCCGGTCGCCGATCTCGATCCGCTCGTCAAAGAGATGGACGAGCTCAACATGGGGCTCATGGTGAACTTGAGCGGCTACCGCGGCACGCTGCTCGAGTGGTCGCTGAAGAACGTGGCCGAGCATCACGCGAAGCGCTTTCTGATCTTCGTCAACCTCGACTTGGAGAAGGTCGACGACGTGCCAGCGCTCGTGGCGCAGCTGGAGAGCGGCGTGAAGCAAGGCGCCGCCGGGCTGAAGGTGTTCAAAGGCTTCGGCCTCACCGACAAGGACAAGGACGGCAAGCGCATCGCCATCGACGATCCGCGCCTCGCGCCGGTGTGGGAAAAGTGCGGCGAGCTTCAAGTGCCGGTGCTGATCCACTCGGGCGAGCCGTCGCCGTTCTGGTCGCCGAAGGATCGCTTCAACGAGCGCTGGCTCGAATTGAAGCAGGAGCCCGATCGCTATCGGCCGCCGGATCGCTTCCCGCCCTTCGAGCAGATCGTCGCCGAGCAGCACCGGCTCTTCGCGCGCCATCCGAAGACGAAGTTCATCGACGCGCACCTCGGTTGGTTCGGCAACGACCTCGCGCGCCTCGGCAAGCTCTTCGACGAGCGGCCGAACGTCTACACGGAAATCGGCGCGGTGCTCGCGGAGCTCGGCCGCCAGCCACGCTTCGCGCGCGAGTGGCTGATCCGCTACCAAGATCGGGTGCTCTTCGGAAAAGACGCCTACAAGAAGGAGGAGTACTACGTGTACTTCCGCGTGCTCGAGACGGCGGACGAGTACTTCGACTACTATCGCAAGCGGCACGCGCACTGGAAAATGTACGGGCTCGATCTGCCGGACGAAGTGCTGAAGAAGATCTACTTCGAGAACGCGCTCGCGTTGTTTCCGCAGATCGATCGGGCGGCGTTTCGATGACGCTCACGTCGTGAGCAACGCTCACTTATCGAGGTAGACGATCTCGGCGCCGAACTTCGTGAAGACGTCGTTCATCCGTGTGAGGCCGTCGCCGATGCGGGTGAGAAATCCGAGCGCGTCCTTCAAGCACCGGTACTCTTCGGTCGTGAGCTCGCCCATCTCGAAGGCGGTCTCGACCTCGGCGGCGACGCTCGCGAGCGCGCCTTTGAACGCAGTGACGAGCTCGGCCATCTCGGCCTTGCCGATCGACTTTCTGCTGTCGAAGCCCATCTGTTCGAGGATCGCCAACGCCTCTTCGCTTTCGAGGCCCATCTTCTTCGCGAGCGCGGCGATGTCGAGCCCGTTTTCGAGCACGTCGTGCGCGCTCGGCACGGACACGGCCGTACCGTCGTGCTTGCGCCAGATGCGCGACGTGTCGCCGCCTCGCCATGCCTGGCCAGCAGCCCCGTCGCTGTTCGAGAGCACGCTGTCTTTCTTGTCGCGGTAGTTGATGTGGGAAGGACGCTGTTGGTTTTGGATCGCTGCAACGGGCATGAGAGTCTCCTGGGTTGAAAGTTGCGACGATCATCGGACGCAGAACGCCGACGTTTCGGGCCTGCGGATCGCAACGCGGCGCATGTCCTGCGATAGCGAGGTGGGCTCAGTTTCCGGGCTGTGATAATTGCACGCGATGCCTGCAAGCCTCGGCATGCGCGTCGCGAGCCTCTACCTTCGCCTCCAACGCGGGCCCACGCGCTCGCCGGAAGCGCTACGCAGGGAGTACCGCACGCGCGCGTATCCGCTGCCGGCGAAGGTGTCGCGCGGCGTGCGAAAGATCGCCGAGGTGAAGGAAGCGCGCGTCGCGAGCCACTTGGTCTACACGCTCACGCCCCGCGCGACGCCGAGCGATTGGCACATCGTCTACACGCACGGCGGCTCGTTCGTGCACGCGGTCGACGCCGCTCACTGGGACATCCTCGCCGCGATCGTCGCGAGCACGCGCGCGACGGTGAGCGTGCCCATCTATCCGCTGGCGCCGGAGCACCCACGTGCCAAAGCCTTCGAGCTCCTCGAGGCGATCTACCGCGACCTCGTCGCGACGACGGACCCTGGCCGCATCGCGCTCTGTGGCGACTCCGCCGGCGGCAACCTGGCGCTCGCACAAGCGCTGCATTTTCGCGAGCGCGCGCTGCCGCTTCCGGCGCGCATCGTCTTGTTCTCACCGTGGCTCGATCTGACGCTCGCCGATCCTGCCGCGATCGCGCTCGAACAGAAGGACGTCATGCTTCGTCGCGATGAGCTCGTCGAGTTTGGCCGCTGGTGGGCCGGCGCGACGGATCCGCGCGATCCACTGCTGAGCCCACTCTTCGCCGACCTCGCCGGCCTACCGCCGATCCTGATCTTCCAAGGCACGCATGATCTCTTCCTGCCTGACGCGCGCACGTTTCGCGATCGCGCGGTCGCCGCCGGCGTGCAGGCGACGCTCTTCGAAGCCGACGGTGCCTTTCACGACTACATGGCCGCGACGTTCACGCCAGAAGCGAAGGCCGTCTTCGCCGAGATCGCCAAGAGCCTGAGATGATCCGCGAACGTGCCACGAGCGCCTCGAACGCGCCGGCGTCGATCGTCTCGCCTTCGTGGATGTGGCGCCCGGCTAAGCTAGGTCGGCGTCGCGAACAAGGGCGCGCCGGCGGCGTGCGCAGCTTCGGCGAACGCCGCCGCGGTGTTCTCGAGCATGACGTCGGTGTGGCCGATCGTCACCTGCGCGCGGATCCGTGCCGAGCCCTCGGGAACCACCGGATGACAGAAGCCGAGCGCGTAGGCACCCTTTTGGTACAAGAGGTCGGTCATCTTCTGCGCGACCGTCGCGTGGCCCACGTGGATCGCGATCGCCGGGTGCTTGCCTGGCAAGAGATGAAAGCCGTGGCGCTCGAGCGCGAGGCGGAACGCACGCACCTTCTCCATGAGCGCCTCGCGCGACTTGTCGGCTTGCTTCGCGAGCTCGATCGCCTTCAACGCCGCCGCGGCCGACGCCGGAGGCAGCGCGGTCGACGTGAGGTATGGCCGCGAGCGCTGCCGCAACCACGTCGCCATCACCGACGGACACGCGATGAAGCCGCCGCTGCCACCGCCGAGGGCGTGCCCGAAGGTGCCAGTGATCACGTGCGGCTTGGCCGTCACCGAGAGCTCGACGTGCGTGCCGCGTCCACTCGCGCCCCACACACCGATGCCATGACTGTCATCGACGGCGACGAGCGCGTCGTACTGTTCGGCCAGGCGATAGATCTCCTCGAGCGGCGCCGGCCCGCCGTCGAGCGGAAACACGCCGTCCGTCGCGATGATGCGAAAGCGCGCCGTCCGCGAGCGGCGCAAGCGGTCCTGTAAGTGCGCAAGATCGCGGTTGCGATAGGTGTAGACGCGCGCCCGGCTCAGCCGGATGCCGTCGGCCAGGCTCGGACGGATGAGCTCGTCGCAAAAGATGAAATCGCGCTCGCCGAGCAGCGCCTCGAAGAGGCCGGTGTTCGCCTGGTAGCCGGACGCGAAGACGACGGCGTCGTCGGTGCCGAGCCACTGCGCGATCGTCTTCTCCAACGCGAGGTGAATCGGCAGCGTGCCGGTGATCAAGCGCGTAGACGCGAGGCCCACGCCGTACTTCTGCAACGCCGCCGCCGCCGCGTCCTTCACTACCGGGTGGTTCGCCAAGCCGAGATAATCCGACGAGGCCAGGTTCACGAGCAGCCTGCCGCCGAGCGTCATCCCCGCGCCGGCGGGTGAATCCAAGGTCTGCTCGCGCTTCAAGGCCGCGTCGAGGTCGAGGCGCCGGTTCTGGTTGTGCAAAAACTCCATGAACAGGTCCGAGCTCATTTCGCCTCCGCCTTTGCGCCCGCGATGAACCACACGAGCGATGACGCGCAGATCTGCCACGACAACCCGGTCTCGAACGCGCTCCCCGCGCAGTAGGCATCGATCGCTCTGGCCAGCACCGGCGTGCCTTCGAGCGAGCCCTCGGTTCTCAGGCGTAGATCCGCCGCGAGGGCCGCCTGCATCCGGCGGATTTCGCGCGCCACCTCGCGACGCCAATCTTTTGTCTGCTGCATGATCTCGTAACGCCGCGCCGCCGGCACCCACTGCTGCTCGGCGAGCACGTTGCTCACGATGACGTCTTCGTAGGCCAGGCAATCGGCCGTGTTCGGCTGCGCTTCACAGTGCCTCTTCGCCGCGGCGATCATGCAGTCGACGCGAATACGCCTGCTGCCCGCTGCACAGGCGCCGCGCTCCGACAAAGACGCTTGCTCGTACGCGCGCGCCAAGACGTCGCTCGGTGTGCGCTGCGCCGCCTCGATCAACACCTGCAAGCGCGCCACGCGTTCATCGCCGCTGTACACCGCCAGCAGCAGGAAGAGCACGCTCACAGGCGCCCTCTCTGGCGCTGATACTGCCGGCGGAAGACGCGCACGAAGTTCTTCAGGTGCATTTGATACGGATACACTTCGAGCACGTCGTGCTGCGTGCTCAGCCACGCCGGATCCAAGAAGATGTCCAAGCTCTCGAGGCCGTAGAGCCGGCTCAGCGAAAAGTCCTCGCCTGAGAGCGTGGCCTTCAACGCCGAGACGTCGTCGCGATCGACGCCCTCCTCGCTGAGCAGCTTGCCGTAGTGAAAGCCGCGCGCGAGCACCTGCGCGACGGCGTCGTAGCGATCGGTGCGCAGCGCGTCTGGTGCGGGCGCGACGCGAACATCCTGCGCCGAGAACGGGTGCTCGCCGATGAAGAACTCGCGAGACGCGCGGGCGTCACCGCCGGGCCGCTCCATGTAGCACTGAAAGCTCAAGAAGTGTTGCGGCGGCAGCGCGCGCTGCGCCTTCCCCGTCTTTGAGCGCTCGAGCACCGCCAACACTGATCCGAGCGCACCTTGCGCATGCAGAAAACCAAAGGTGTCTGCGGTGAGCTGCTCACAGGCGTCCTCGAGCGCGCCCCAATGCACCATGTACTCGCGGCAGGTTCCGGAGGGCGCTTGATAGCGGCTCTCGAACAAGAGCTGCGCGAGCAAATGCTCGAACACTTGCGAGCGGCTCGCGTCGGCGGGTGGGCGATGCGGCAGCAGGCGGTAGCGATCCTCGCACGTGCGCTCAGAGAACGCGCCGGTCTTCGGATCGGGCAGGTTGGTCCACACATGGTGCGCGGCGTGCGGCGCCGACGCGAGCACTTGCCGCTGCGCGCCGCGGATGTTGCCGAGCTGGGCGAAGCGCGCGGTGAGGTCGTGCCACGATCGCGCGAAGCGCTCCGGCTGAAAGACGCCGCTGACGTTGTCCCAAAAGCCACCGAGCAAGCGCCACGCGTAGTGCAGCAGCGGCTCGTCCCACTGGCGCAGCGTACAAACGGCACGGTTGATCGCGCGGGAATGCGCAACGGCGCACTCGCCGAGATCCTTCGCGTAGCCGAGCTCGTAGGCCCGCCGCACGAGCGCGCAGCCCGGCGCGTTGGGATCGATCTCCGCTGGGCGATTCGAGAGATCCGGGCAGTATGAGCCGACGCTGACGCCACCTGCGACGCGCGCGAGCTGCGAGAACGCGCGCGAGTCGATCGCGCCGAGCGCCGCGATCAAGACGACGCTCACACAGATCACGAGCTGCGCGGCGCCCGGCAGATCGAACGCCTCGCCGTGGTTCTGCCCGAGCGTCACCCGCCGCTTCTTGCCGCCGACGAAGTGCGCCTCGTCCTCCCAGATGAAGCTGTCGGACGACCAGCCGAAGAACTGCTGGCTGCGCTCGCTCAGGCGGAAGAAGCGATACGCGAGCGTGCCCGTCACCACCGCGAAGACGCCCGCGAGCAGCAGGGCGCCATTGTCGCGCGCCGCGAGCCGCTCCGGCGACAAGACGCCGAGCGCGCCGCCGGCGATGAGCGCCAGCGCAGCGAGCAGCAGCGTCGCCAAGGTCTTCGCGCCGATCACGGTTTTGCGGCCACCTTGTCTTCGATGCTGATGCGGCGATTCTTCGCCTTCGCCTCGCGCATCGCGTCTCGTTCGGCCGGCGTGAGCGTGCCGGTGAAGGTCGGCACGACCTCGGCCGGAGCGTTGTCCGCGTGCGTGCACAAGGCGACGTGATCAGGCAGCGCTGGGCCGTACTTCTTGATCTCGTGATACGCCGTCAGCGCGCGCTGATAGCCGAGCTCGAGGTTCTTCTCCTTGTCGCCGTCGCCGTCGGTGTGACCGTGGATGATCAGCTCGCGCTGCGTGAGCGGGCCCGAGTCGAAGCTGAGCACGGTGCCGCTGTCGTCGGCGAAGAGATCGGACATCACCTTTTGCCCATCGCGGGAGAGCGCGCTTTTTCCTGGCTGGAACAAGACGTCGCCCGGCAAGTTCACCATCTTCACCGTCTGCGTGCCGACCGAGTCGCTGACGCCGGACTTGCCGCTGCGATTCTGGATCGCCCACAGGATCACGAAGAAGATCATCACGTTCGTCATCAGATCGATGTAGATAATCTGCCAAGTGTCGAACGCGCGCCGCCCGCGTGATGCGCGCTTCGTCTTTCGGATCATTGCTTCACCTCGATCGCCGCCTTGTTGTCGAAGATCACCTTCAAGGCGCGGCAGACGGTGTCGAAGTCGTAGTCGAGGCTCTTCAGACGCTGCTCGAAGCGCGTGGCGCTGATCTTGTAGAGCGACGAGTACAGCGCGCCGTAGAGCGTGCACTTCAACGCCAGCGCGAGCTGCGGCGACAGCTGCTCCACGGTGACGACGCTGCCGAGGCTATCGAACATGCTGATGAGGCCGAGCACCGTGCCCATCAGGCCGAGCAGCGGCATCGTGCCGGCGACGAAGTCCAGGTGCGCGGCCGAGTGATCGTAGAGCTCTTGGCACTCGACGTAGTACGAATACGCCACGTACTCGGCGTACTCGTAGTCCTTCTGCTTCTCTTGCACGGCAACGAGATCGCGCACGAGCGCGTTGTCCGGCAGCTCGATGCGCATGCCCTTCTCCATCGGCCCGGTCTTCAGCTCGCCCGCGCGATCGCGGCGCAGCGCCAAGCCGTCCTCGAGCGCGACCAAGGTCTCTTGCAGCATCGTCGCTTTGGCCGTGATGTGCTTCGACGAGAAGAACACCGTCACCGCCGACAAGAGCAGCTTTCCAATCTCGGCGCCCGTCGCGTAGACGAGCAAGCCGAGCGACACGCCGAGGAGCGCGATGAAGAAGTTCTCGGTGACGAAGAAGACACCCGACACGACGAGCAACCCGGCGAAGCCGAGTAGGCCGACGACGCCAGCGCCAGCCGCCTTCTCGTTGATCGCAAGCGCGCTCTTGGTCGTCGCGTCGAGCGCAGCGTTACCTCTCTCTTCTGACATCGGTGTCTCCGTTCGCTTGGGCGCGCAGCTCGGCCATGCGCGCGGTGTAGGTGTGGTGGTAGGCGATCGCCTCTTTGGCCAAGGCGAAGAAGACGCCAAAGAACACGAGCGCAAGTGAGCCTATGACGACGGCGCGCGTCCGCCGCGTCGCCACGCTCGCGCCGCGGAAGAAATGAGCGAGCCAGCGCACGCGCGGGTCTTTGCTCGCGTCGACGATGCGCTCCGAGGTCGCGAGCAGGGCCGGACCGCTGGCGCGCGCTGTGAGCCAGGCTTTGTCGCCACCGCCGAGCTGATGCAGATACTGCAGCAACGGGTGCAGCGTATGGTTGAGCGCGACATAGGTGTCTGACACCCGGGTCGCCGGCGAAGCGAAGAGGCTCGGGAGCCACGGCATGCACAAGCGCAGCGTGCTCAGCGGCGCGTTGCCGCGCGAGATGTCGCCCACGGCGCCGACGAGCGCGCCGAAGAGGAAGTCCTTGTGCGAAGGATCGATGTCGTCGAGGGCGCCGTGCGTCAGGAACTTCTCGAACGCGCCGGTGTGCTCGCCGCCGGCCTTTTGCGCTAGCGGCGGCGGCGCGTTGTCGTGGCGGGGCGTCAACCATCCGACGACCGTCGTGTTTTCGCCCATCGCGCGCGGCATCGATGCTTCGGGCAGCGCCATCGCCTTGCCGAGCTGCTTGCGCACGACTTCGAGCGCGTCATCGAAGTGCTTGTCGTGCGGCGTCGCGCTCGGCGACGGCGACAAGAGCCCCCACGCCATCTCTTCGGGGTTCACGGTTCGCTCCGGCGCGACGAGCTCGTCCGGTAGCTCACCGAGCGCGAGCTCACGGCTCTGCTCGCCGACGACGATGCGCGGGCGCGCGAAGCCGCCGCCGTAGATGTGCACGCCGGGCTTCGTCCCTGGGAGAAACAGCGCGCGGCGCAGCACCGCAGGGTCGAGCGAGACGCCACTCCTGCGCGCGGCGGCGAGGAAGTAGCGGCGCATGTGTGCGTGCCAAGCGTTCTTCGTGCTCGGCGGACCGACGACGAGGCGGAGATCCAAGAAGGTCGTGAGGTTGTCCGCCAGCGCCATCAGCCAAAACCACGCGAGGAGGCCCGCGCCCGGCACGAGCAAGATCCAGGTGATGCGATGCTCGATGAGCGAGATCGCCCACAGCAAGAGCACGAACGGCGTCAGCATCAACGCGCGAAACACCGCCAGCGAGAACCACGCTGCGAGCACCGGCCACAGCGCACCTTGACGCACGTTCGACAAGCCAGCGATCGGCGAGAACACGAAGCGAAGCACGATCAACGCGAGCGTGCCCCAGAGAACGCCGCCGACGAGCGGAAGGATGAGGGTCGGCACGGCGCTCAGCCCGCGCAGCTGCATCTGGATCTCGAGCGGACGCCAATCGAGGCGGCTCACCGCCACGACAAGGAGCAGCAGCGCGACCAGGATCCCCGACCACAGCCACGAGCTCGGCCGCTCCTGGCGCAAGAGATCACTCGTGCGGACGAGCACCCATAGCAACACGACGGGCAGGCACAAGAGCGCCGCCAAGATCGCGATGAAGCCGAAGACGAGCCCCGCCGGCAGACCGACCGGTTGAATCACGATCGCGAGGCCGGCGTCGGTTGGCCGCGTGTCGAGCAGGCCGCCGCTCGCGGTGATCGGCCGCACGAGGTCGCCGACGCGCTGCTCGAGACGGGCCGAGGTCGTTCCTTCAATCGCGACGCTGCCCCTGGCCGCACGCGCCGGGCTCCAAGTTTCGTGCACTTCGTAGTCGAGGGTGCCGCCGCGGAGCGCGCCGAGCACGACGATGTCGACCCCGCGCATACCGTAGAGGTTCACGACGCACCGAGGCGTCCGCTTCGGGCACTGCGCGGTGGACGACGTTTTGTCGACGAGCCGCACCCGCGAAAAACGCGCGAGCTCCTTGGCGATGACGCCGGCGATGGCTTCGGCAAACCACGCGTCGCCCTCGCCCGGTGCCACGTCGATGACGACGGCAGCCCGCTCTTGCGGCTGCGCAAGGTCCGCGAAAAGCAGGCTCACGAGAGCGATGGAGGTCGCCGCAAGCATGGGACGTGCATCTTGCCCCGGCGTGGGCGTGGCGGCACATATAATAGACGGCGGCAACCGGCGCGCGGCGTCACTCTTTCGAAGGAATCAGTCGCCCCGTCCGCGGCTCGGACTCTTCGCCGTACGCCGCGATGAGCGGGTTCTTGACGTTGCGCACCTCTGCCCACGTCAGCGGCGGCGTCGGAATCGCGTTCAAGCAAAGGGGAAAAGCGACGGCGACGAAGAGCAAGATCGCAACGAAGCGGAGGTCGATCGCGAGTCTCATGCCCGAGACAACGCAGCGCGGGCGCAGCTGGTTTCAGGAAAGTCACTGAGGTAGGCCTCCCCGTCATGCCAGCCGTCGCCCTCATCACCTCCGCGGCGTTCCCCAAGCTCTACGAAGACGACCTCTTGCTCGTCCCCGCGCTCGCGGAGCTCGGCATCACTGCCGTCCCCGCCGTGTGGAGCGATGCAACGATCGACTGGAGCTCGTTCCGCGCGCTGGTGATTCGCTCACCGTGGGACTACTTCGAGCGCAACGCGGAATTCCTCGCGTGGCTCGACGCTCGGATCCAAAGCGGCGTCCTCATGTGCAACGCGGCCGACATCCTCAGGTGGAACTACGACAAGCGCTACCTCGTCGATCTCGCAAAGGCAGGCGTGCCACTGGTGCCCACGATCTGCGTCGCGCGCGGAGAGAAGGCCGACGTCGCGGCGCTGGCGCGAGCGCGCGGCTGGAACGAAGTCGTCATCAAGCCAACGATCTCCGGCGGCGCCTATCGCACGCATCGCTTCTTGGTCGACGACGCGATGGCGTACGGCAAAGAGATCGACGAGATCCTCTCGGACCGCGGCCTGCTCGTGCAGCCTTTTCTCCCCGAGATCATGAGCGGCGGCGAGCTCTCGCTGCTCTTCTTCGATGGCGTCTTCAGCCACGCCGTCCGCAAGCGCGCGAAGCCCGGCGAGTACCGCGTGCAGTTTCAATACGGCGGCAGCAACGAGAACGCAGACGTCTCTGCCGAGCTCATCGCGCAAGCACGTGCGTGCGCGCTCGCCGCGCCGTCGCTGCCCGTCTACGCGCGCGTCGACGGAGTGATACGCGACGGACAGTTTCTGCTGATGGAGCTCGAGGTGTTCGAGCCGCTGATGTTCCTCGCGCGTCACCCGGAGGCGCCGTCCCGCTTCGCGCGCGCGATTCGCGGCCGGCTGCGCTAAGGGCCCGCTCGGCCGGAACACGGTGCCGTAGCACTCGATGATCGACGGATTCAGGTGCACCACGCAATCCGTCTCCCTGCAGCGAACCCACAGCGGGTTATCGCTTCGGATCGTGGGTCGTCGCAACTGTTTGACTGTGGGCGGCAGGTTCGAGCTAAAGCCGCCTCAATGCCCTCTCTCGAACCGTTTTATCTGCGCGACCGCGAGCGCTACACGGCGACCGCGTCGACTGAAGGTCCCTGGGATCCGGCGCTGCAACACGGCGGTCCCGTGGCGGCGCTCCTCGCGAGCCGCATCGAAGCGGCGGCGGTGAGCGCTGAGACCAGAGTCGCGCACTTCGCGCTCGAGTTCTTCGCTCCGGCGCCGCGCGCGCCGCTCGACGTCGAGACGAGCGTGGTGCGGCCCGGCAAGAAGATCGCCCTCCTGCGCGCCACGGGCTTGCATGCGGGCCGCGCCGTCGTGTCGGCGAGCGCGTGGGTGCTCGCCACGCGCGAAGGCCGAAGCCCGCTGATCCATTTACTAGACGCGGCGCCGCCGCCGATGCCGCAGAAAGCGATCGAGACCTACTTCGAGTCGGTGCCGCACTTTGGCTACGGCGACGCGCTCGAATGGCGCTTCACCGAGGGCGGCTTCAACAGGCTCGGCCCTGCGGCGGTGTGGGCGCGGCTGCGCGTGCCGATCGTCGAGGGCGAGGCGATCTCGCCGCTCGCGCGCGTCTTGGCGATGGTCGACTCGGCGAACGGCATCAGCGCAGAGCTCGATCCGACGGAATACCTCTTCGTGCCCGTGAACCTCACGGTGGCGCTCGCGCGGCCGCCGGCGACCGAGTGGACCGGCATGCGCGCGCTCACCGCGATGGCGAGCGACGGCGTCGGTGTGACGCGCGCGCATCTCTACGACGAGCGCGGCGCCATCGGCGAAGCGCTGCAGACGCTCTACGTCGAGAAGCGCTGAGCTTCACTCGCCGTCGATGTCGAAGTCGGCCGCCTGCGCGTCGGCCAAGTGCCCGGCGCGCACGACCCCGACAGTACCGAGCGCGTGCAAGATCTTCGGATAGTCCTCGAGAACCGACAGGAGCCCCGCTTTGTCGAACGCGAGACAACGCACCTCGTCCACAGCGACGACGCTGGCGGTGCGCGGCTCGTCATTCAGCACGCCCATCTCGCCGAAGAACGAGCCGGGCCCGAGGCGCGCGACCTCGGTCGGCTCCGGCTTGGCGTCGGTCATCACGCGCACGGTTCCGCGCACGATGACGTAGAAGGTCTTCGCGGTCTGTCCCTGCCGGATGATCGCGGTGTTCGGCTGAAACGAGACGTCCATCGCGACCTCGGCGAGCCGCCCGAGACCGTGGGCGTCGATCGCAGCGAAGTCTTTGTTCGCGGCTCTGAAGCGCTCGAGGATCGCCAGGACTGTCACTTTGTCGTCGGTCATCTGGGCCTCTAGAACAGTCCGCTGCAGGCACCAGGCAGGCGCTGGCGAGCGTTGGTCGCGATAGCGCTCGTCGGAGCCAAGCCGACCACCATGGCCAACGCCAGGCAGCGCTCTTGTGCGCCCGGGGTCAGCGCAGCGAGCATGAACGCCGCCTTCGGCGCGCGCGGATCCAATGGATGATCTTCCGCCATCGTGCGCAAGCCGATGAGCGCCGTCGGCACGTCGCCGCGGACGCGCGCCTTCTCGGTGCGCGACCAAAGCTTGTCGAGCGGCGATGCGACGAGCGGCCGCGGGGGCAGCAAGATCTGCCGCTGAAAGGTCGGGGGCGCCGCCTGCGCCACGAGCCCGGTGCTGGCGCCGGGAGGCTCCGCGCTCCGCGCCCAATAACCGAAGCCGAAGACGATGATGGCCGCGACGATCACGCGCATCAGCCAAGCCGGCGTCCGCGGCGCGCGCTGCCGTTCCCAGCGTTGCGTCGACATGCGCCGCCACTCCGAGGTGAGATCTGGCTCCCAATCTCTCATGCCCGACCTCTAAGCCTGGTCAGCCTCCGGCGCAATCACAAAAGCGAGCTCGGGCTCCGCGCGCAGCGCCTCTATTGACGCGCTCGCGAACGAAGTTTGGCCGCGGGGATGCGCGAGTAAGGGCGCAGCGGATCACCCCTTGGCCGAAATTTCCGCAACGCGCGCGACGAGCACGTCGTTGAACGATCCTTTTCTGATCACGTTGTGCACCGCGGTCGCTTCTTGCGCCTTCTTCACCACCGCATCAGCCGCGCCGGTGAGAAACACGAGCTTGCTCTTCGCTGCGCGCTTGGCGATCTCCTTCAAGCGCTCGGGGTTCAACACCGACGCGCCCGGCTCGAGCAGCAAGAGCGTCGTCGTGGGAAGCGCGCGCATGAGATCGGCCAGCGTCTCGTGGCTGGTGACGGTGTAGCCCGCCCGCGTGAGGGCCACCGTCATGAGCTGTCGCACGAGCCAGCTCTCATCGAAGACGGCGATGGTGACGCCGTCGATGAGCCGCGACCCGGCGCCCATCGCCCGCGCGACGATGTGGCGGATGCGCTGCATGGGAGCGTTTGGCGTCACCATGAACTTCAGCTGCCGGGAGGCTCTTCTTTCGCCGACGACTTCAGCGTCGATCTCGAAGAGCTGCTCTCCGTTCGTGTCGAACACGGCCAGGCGACCCTTGGCGCCGACCGGCGGAGCGTCCTGCGCCACGAACGACGCGTTGAAATGACCGAGCGCAGAGAGACTGCCGCTCCTGCTGCCCTCCGCGGTCGAGAAGACGGCGCGCAACGCGACCTCGGCGTTCGGCGCCGTGGCGCGGTTCATCCACAGCATGCGCGAGAGCTCGTCGAGCAGCTCTTCAGGCGAGAGCTCCGGCGGCAGCAGCGTCGTCACCAGCGGTCCGATCGGCGCCGACGGCGGCAGATCATCGATCAGGCAAATCCGCAGCGTCCCGGCCTGCACCAAAGGCTCGAGCGATGCGACTTCCGCCGCGCTGATCTGCGTGGCGTTTTGGCTGTCCGCGAACAGGAAGCACGGGCCGAGCCCCATCAAGCGCACGGCATCGGCGGCGGACGTCGCGCGCTGCAGCGGGTAGCCTGATCCGACAAGCGCCTTGACGATGGGCCCGGACTCTCCCGGCTTCACCAGAAGGACGATACGAAAAGTCTCCATGAACGGCGTATCTAGGAAGCGCGTGCTGAAGATTGCAATCCCCCTCTCTTGATTCGGATGCCTCACTTCGGTCACGACAGCGCATGACGACCTTTCAGTTCTTCCGCGCCGGCGGCTTCGACCAGGTGCGCTTCGACTCCGGGCGTGATCTCGCGAGCGTAGACGCGCTGGATCAGAAGCTCTGGGTCGCGCTGGCGTGCCCGACGAAGGGGCTCGGGCTCGATCCACGCACGCTCGAGCTCATCGACACTGACAAGGACGGCCGCATCCGCGCGCCCGAGCTCATCGCCGCGATCAAGTGGGCGATGGCGTTGGTGAAGGATCCGGACGATCTGCTCCGCGGCGAAGGCTCACTCCCGCTCAGCGCGATCAACACCGACAACCCGGACGGCGCGCGGCTCCACGCCGCGGCCAAGGCGGTGCTGCAGGGCCTCGGTCGCGCCGACGCCACGACGCTCACGATCCCAGAGTCAGCCAACGCGGCGAAGTCGTTCGACGCGATGCCGCTCAATGGCGACGGCGTGCTGACACCCGACTGCGCCGACGGTGAGCAAGCCAAGCAGCTCATCGCAGACATCTTGGCGACGGTCGGCGGCGTCGCCGATCGCTCCGGCAAGGCAGGCGTGTCGCAGGAGACAGTGAGCGCATTTTTCACCGAGGTGCGCGCCTACCTGAAATGGCTCTCGGTGAATGACGACGCGGTTTCGGCGGCGAAGCTCTCTGGCGACGCGGGCGACGCGTTCGCGGCGCTGCAAGCCGTTCGTTCGAAGATCGACGACTACTTTGCACGCTGTCGCGTGGCGGCGTTCGATCCACGCTCGACCGCCGCGCTCAACGGCGAGCAGAAGGACTACGCGCCACTCGCTGCCAGCGAGGTGCGGCTGAATCACGCGGACCTGCGCGCCTTGCCCTTGGCACGCGTTGAAGCAAAGCGCGCGCTACCGATCGGCGCGGATACGAACCCCGCATGGACGGAAGAGATCGAACGCTTCGCGACGCTCGTCGTGACGCCGATACTCGGCGCACGCGCGTCGCTGACGGAGAGCGACTGGCATACGCTCCACGATCGCTTCCGCCCGTGGGAGGAAGCCCAAGCGACGAAGAAGGGCGCGGTGGTCGAGGTGCTCGGCGGCGTGCGCTTGAAAGAGATCGCCGCGGCGCCGGGGCTGCTCGACCCCTCCTTCGCGGCCGACTTGGCGAAGGCACCGGTGGCGGCAGCGATCACGTCGCTCGAGCGGCTCGCGCTCTACCGGCGCGACTTGTTCCGTCTGGCGAACAACTTCATCAACTTCCGCGACTTTTACGAGCGCAAGACGCGGGCGATCTTTCAATGCGGCACGCTCTACCTCGATCAGCGCGCCTGCGATCTGTGCATCCGGGTAGACGACATGGCGAAGCACGCGACCATGGCGCCACTCTCGCGCGCTTGCCTCGCGTACTGCGACTGCACCCGTGCATCCACCGGGGAGAAGATGACCATCGTCGCCGCATTCACGGCGGGCGACTCCGACAACCTGCTCGTCGGCCGTAACGGAATCTTCTACGACCACGAGGGCCGCGATTGGGACGCGACGATCATCAAGCTGATCGACAATCCGATCTCGGTGCGCCAGGCGTTCGCGAGCCCATACAAGAAGGCGCTGCGCTTCATCGAGGAGCAGATCGCCAAACGCGCCGCCGAAGAAGACAAGGGCTCGCAGACGCTGATCACCAGCAGCGTCGATCACGCGGGCTCGGCGGCAACGACAGGAAAGGCTCCGCCGGCGCCGAAGAAGCTCGACATCGGCATCGTCGCCGCGCTCGGCGTTGCCGTTGGCGGGATCACCGCGGCGCTGAGCGGCCTCTTGCAGGCGTTCTTCGGCCTCGGCTTCTGGATGCCGTTCGGCTTCGTCGCGTTGCTGCTCGCGATCTCCGGCCCTTCCATGTTGATCGCGTGGCTGAAGCTTCGCCAGCGCAACATCGGGCCGCTCCTCGACGCCAACGGCTGGGCGGTCAACGCGAACGCGCGCGTGAATATCCCCTTCGGCGGGTCACTCACCGCGCGAGCGACGCTGCCCAAGGGAGCGAAGCTCGACACCCGCGATCCCTACCGCGAGGCGCGGCGGCGGTGGTGGCTCTACATCGCCGCGGTGATCGCGGCGTCTTTGACGACCGCGTGGGCCCTAGGCAAGCTCGAGCATCTGCTTCCCGAGCGGCTACAGCACGACAAGATCTTCGCCCCCCCGGGACCCGCGTCTGCGCCGGCAGCGCCCGGACGCTAGGACACCGATTCCACCCACGGCGGACCGTCCTCAACGTGCGCGTGCGCGTGGACGTCGCGCCCGGGGAGTCTTTTTCTTCACGACCGGCCTTCTCTTCGGCGGGCCCAAGATCGCCGCGGCGACTTCGCGCACGAAAGCGTGATCGTCACCTTTGAAGGTGCCGTGCATGAACAGCTCGCTCAGCCAGTGCCCAACGAGCACGTAGCCGGTCTCCTCGCGCGTGATCAGCGCCTGCCTCCCGGCCGCGAGGATCTGCCGGCCATACAAGGTGTCATCGATGACGCGGCGGACGTCTTTGTCGGGCGCCGGACGGACACCGACTGAACGCGCCAGACGCTTCGCACACTTGATCAAGAGCGGAATGTTCGGTTCGGCCACGACCCGAGCGTAGCACGGAAGAAGACGCGGCGCTCAACGGGGCGGAAGCGAGTACGTCACCGACGCCTGCGCGACGAGCTTGCCCTCGGCGTCCTTGATGTGCACCTCGCCGACCGCGAGCTGCTTGCCGAGCTTCAACAGGCGCCCGGTGGCGCGCACGTCGCCGGCGGCGGGCTTGCGCAAGAAGTTGATGTCGAGGTGCGTGGTGACGGCGAGCCCGACCGGACCGAGCTTCGCGAGCAGCAAGAAGTAGAGCGCGGTGTCGGCGAGCGTCATCAACGTCGGGCCCGAGAGCGTGCCGCCCGGTCGCAAGAACTCTTCACGAAAGGGCACGAGGCAATCGATCTCGTCGTCACGGATCGCGCTGATCTTGCAGAAGCTGACCGCGGCCGGAAAGTGCTCGACGAGAAACGCTTCGATCTCGCTTGCGCTCATCATGATGCCGCATGCTCTTAGGCGGCGAGGTCGACCGCTGTCGAGGAGGTTCACAGGGGGACACGGCCGACGAAATAGGTCAGGATCGGCAGCTGTAGATCCATCAAGCCGTGCACGACGACGATGTACGGCATGAGCGTCGGCCGGCGGCGAATCAGAAAACCCACGAGCAACGCAAACGGCAGGAACATCGTCGCACGCCACGCCATGAAGCGACCGTCGGTGAGGAGCGGGAGCGCCGCGTGTTGCACGCTGAGAAACAGCGCCGCGATCGTCGTCGCGAGAGCGGATGGCACGTGGCGCGCGAGCCGCACGGCGACGTGACCGAAGTAGAGCGGTATCTCCGCGAGCGCCTGCGTCAACGGAAACACGAGCGCGATGGCGACCAAGCCCGCCGTCGGCAGCGGCTTGAACATGAGCGCGTTGCCAGCGTCCGGGTTGCCCCACATCGCGGTCGCCATCAGTCGATTCGGCAACCATGCGATCGGTCCTGCGACCACGAGCAAGCCGCCGAGCCACCCGAGATCGCGCCGCCATGTGCCGGCCGTGAAGCGCCAAAGGCTCGCGAGATCTTCCCGGGCCCGCGTCAGCGAAGCGAGCGTGACGATGTTCACAAAGGCAGCGTACGCGAGCCACCATGCGCTCGCCGTGTCGAACGCGTCCTTCGTCCCGAGCGCCTGCAGGACTAGAAAGGAGCTGACATGTAGAAGCGCAAAGAGCACCGTCCGAGACACGAGGAGCCACCACGTGAAAGGATCACCGCTCATCCGCGCGCCGATGCCGAACAAGAGCGCGCCGAGCAGCCAGAACGGCGCGTGCAGCGGCGCGTAGAACGTGCGAAGCAGCGCGATCTGAACGCCGATCCATCCGCTGGTGAGGACGCCCTGCAACAAGACGATGAGAAACGCGCGGGGATGCCGGCGCCAGACGAGCGCGAAAGCGACGGCAGGTAACGCACCGTTGACCGCGAGCAACACGAGCCCGGGAACGCGATAACTCCGAAACGGTGTTCCCTCGAGCCAGCCAGGCGGGAGCTGTAGGAAAGCGCCGTCCGGAGAAAGAAGGAGAGCGAAGCCTCCATAGATCCCGCCAGCGCTGAGGGCGGCGAGCAAGACGAGCGCCAGGGTGCGCATGACATCGGGCCATGCACTCTGCACGCCAGGAGAGGAACACTGCCGACCGCACAAGGACGAGGCAACGTAGCGTCTTGGCCACGTGCCGTTACCGCTCAGTAACGAGCGCGCTCATTTGGCGGGCGGCAGCAAGACCCCGTCAATCACGTGGACGATGCCGTTCGAGGCGGGGATCGACGCCACGATCGCGGCGTCGTTGATCGAGACTTTACCGGCGTTCACGTGGAGGGTGACCTTGGCGCCGTTGGCCATGGCGAGCGTCTGGCCGTCCTTGAAGTCTTTGCTCTGAAGCACCGAGGTGGTCACGTGGTACTTGAGGATGTTCTTCAAGTCGTCTTGTTTTTCCGGCGCAACGAGCGCTTCGACGGTGCCCTTCGGCAATTTATCGAACGCGGCGTTGGTTGGCGCGAACACCGTGAACGGGCCGGCGTTCGAGACGGCCGTGACGTAGTCCGCGGCCTTGAGCGCTGTCACCAGCGTCGTGTGATCCTTCGAGCCGACCGCGATGCTGACGATGTTGGTCGGGTCGAGCGGCGGCAGGTTCGACTTTGGCGCGGCGGCCGGCGCGGGCGGCTCCGGTGGCGGCTGCGAGCTCTGACAAGCGATGCCGAGGACGAGAGCACAAAGGGTCGCGAGTGTTTTCATGCGCCACGAGACCGCAAGGCCCGTGCCACAACAGGGACAGCTGTATCTACGATTCGCGAGTGAATGGCACCAAACGGTGACTCGCGCGAAGGTGAGGTAACGGCTGCAATCGGATCATTCCTCGCGCAGAACACCGCCCTTGATCACCGCGTTCTTGCCGGTCGAGATGAGCATCTTCGTCTGCTTGGCAATTCGGATCTCGCAGCCGCTCTCGATGCCGCCCTCTTGGGTGCCGTTCGGTGCGATCGTCACCTTCGTGGTGGCCCCCTCGCAAGCGATCTCCACGTCGTATTTCTTCTTGTCCTTGTTGATCAGATTCGCCGCGTCGACCGCGTCCGCGCAAACGCAGGTGACGACAAAGCTCGCGACCAAGAGAAAAGCTCTCATCATTGGTAGAGCTTAACACACTCTACTGTTCGTAGACGCCGATGCACCACGGCACGCTACGCGGCGCGCCGGCGAGATCGAGCGCCCCAAGGCCGACGTCGGCGCTGGCGTCGAGGCCGGCCGAGAAGAAGCTCGGGTCGATCAGGTGAAAATCGAAGGTGGTCAGCTCTTGCGCAGAGTGCCCCGTCGAGCCCGCGTTGTAAGGGTAGGTCACGAACACGGCCGACGCGCCGGTGGGCGCCACGAGGTTGGCGGCGTGATTGGCGTCGAAGTTCAGCGCCGTGGCGGTGGTGAAAGAGACGAAGCTCGAGTTCACGTACAAGCCGCCGCCAGCCTGCGTGTCGATCGTAAAGACATTATTGAGAATGATGGCGTCCGAGCCACTCGTGACCTCGCGGACGCCGTACGCGCCCGAAACACCGCCGCGGTGGTAAAGAACGTTGTTCGCGATCAAGCTGTTCACCGGGCCGCTGGCGCCGTTCAAACGCACACCGGTCATCTCGCTGCCCGCGTCACCAAAGTCGATGACGTTGTTGATCACCTTCGCGGACCGGTCGTAGCCAATGTCGACGCCGACAGAGAAAGACCCGGCGCCGGCGCGGATGACGTTGCCATAGATCAGCGTGTCGCCGCCGGCGACCGACACGCCGGTACGCTGACCCACGAGCGAAATAGAGTCGCCGGTGTCGATGAAGTTGTTGCGCACGGCGGTCGGCAGCGTGCCTTCGACGACCATTGCAGACACATTGTCGGCCATGTCGTGCCCGTCGACGAGATTGTCGGCGATGAGCCCCCCCGAGCCGGTCTTGAACCAGATCACACGATTGTTGCCGATGCACTGCGCGCCGGGAGGCGCCGTGATGTTGTTGCCGCGTATCTCGGGCGAAGCATTGGCGACTTGCAGCCCGACACAGTCGCCACTCATCGTCGACGCGCCGGCGATGATCTTCATGCCGCGCACGGTGGGTGAGCCGGCGGTGACATCGATCGCCACCGCATCCATCAGCAGCATGCCGCCATCGACCGTGAGCCCGTCGATCACCGTGCTGGTCGGCGTCGCAGCGGGATCGTTCAGCGCGATGAGCGGCGATCCGGAAAAGCCGTTGCTGAGCGCGCTGACGTGCAGCTTCGGGTCGCGCGCACCGGCGAAGTCAGCGGCAAAACCGCCGAGCACACGCGTGAACGCGGGCACGCTCAGCGGCGCGGCGAGAGCATAGCTACCGGCGGCGACCCACACTTCGGACTGATTGCTCGGCGCGCCGCGCAGCGCCGGCAGCTGTGCGAGCGCGTGCGCCACGTTGGCGAACGCGCTCTGCGGACTGGTGCCCGCGTTGGCGTCGCTGCCGTTGGCCTGAGACACGTACAATCGGAACGGTGCCACGCTGAACGTTCGGCTGAAGGGCCGAGCGGCGCGGCCGTGCGCGACGCTGACGATCTGCGCCGGAGCGATGCCGAGATTGTACCTCCCCTCGGTCTGAAGCCCGGTGAGCAACACGGCCCAGCTCACGCTATCGACCGTGGTGTAATCGGCGACGCTGGCGCCGTTGTCGACGGTGAAGGCCGGCGCGGCCGGCGCGATCGTCACAGCCTCGCTGAACTGGACCAGCGCCGTGACGCTGGCCGTGCCGTTCGGGAGCTCCATGGGGAGGTCCGTGCTGAGCACGGCGGGGCGGGCGTCGAGCGTGGCAAACAAAATCGTGTCGCTCGTATCGGTGACGTTGCCGTCAGCGTCCAACGACTGCACCGCGACATAGTACGTGGTGAGATCGGCGAGGTTGGTCAACACGTGGCTCGTGCCGGTGACGCCGGTGGCGCCGAGCACGCCTTCGCTCGAGACCGCGGGCGTCGTGCCCAGGCGCACCTGATACGAGTCGCCGTTGCCGGCCCAATCGAGGCGAACGTTGACGCGATCGAGCACCGTGGCGGTCAATGACGTCACGCCGCGACCGCTGAACGACAACGGCAAGCGCTCGGCGAAGCGGATGCTGAAGCGCGCCTTCACTCCATTCGCACAGGCGATGACATGCTCACCCACCGCCAAGGCCAAGCGTTTCGTTTTGCCGGCCGTGAGGGAAACAGCGGAGGCGTCGTCGATGCTTGCCTCGCAAGTCGTCTCGGAGATGATGTCGACTTCACCGAGGGCACCTGCCAAGAACTCGACGTCGACGGGCTCGTTGGCGAGCGTCACGGCGGCGCTCGCTGCTGCGGCGGCGATGCGGTCGTCATCGACGACGCGCCAAAGTCCGAGATACAGCATCGCCTCGCCGCACGACGGCGCCTTGGCGGTGAACGTCAAACCATCCGTCCCGCGCGTGACGGGCAGCGCGACCGCCGCATCGCCCGCGCACGCCACCATCAACGTGAGATCGAGATCGATCGACTGCGCGAAGCGCGACATCGACGCCAGCGAGAATTTCACCGCGACACGCTCCCGCGAGGGCGAGCAAGCGGCGACGACGAGCAGGAGGAGGATGGTCTTGTGCATGCCAGCCCACACTAACCGGCATCGAGGAGCGAGGAAATGGATCAGCAGGGGCGTTCGAAGACGGCGGAAGATCGTCCGCGTTGGCGACGTCACGGCACCTCGTACATCGCAAACGCTTCGTTCCCGTCGCTGTCGGTCCACACGATGATTGTGTCGCCACTCGTCAAAGGCGCACCGGCGGGCAAGATTTGCATGACGCCCGCGGGAGCGACGCCGAAGGTCAAAGGCGGCAGGATCGCCTCGCCGTAGAGCTGCCATTTGACGTTTCCGTCCACGCCGGTGACCAGGATGATCTGCATGGGCGTCGCGGGCGTCCAATCGATGTTCTGCCCAGCGACGCTGAGGGAAACGAGCGCCTCCGCGTCGCCATGCACCTGCAGCGTGATCGGCGCGGTCGGGCAACGAAAGAACATGCGCGCGCCTTCGAGCTGCGTCCAGCTCGTTTGGCTCACGTTCGAGATCGAAGCCGATAGCTCGAACGGTCCGTTCGCCGGGTAGTCGAGCTGAAACGAACCATCCTCCTTCGTCGTCGCGAACGACGTGCAGAGCGCCCCGTCCTCGCCGCACAAGGCATCGACTTCATGCTGATCGAGCATATCGAGCGCGCGCCAGAACACCGTCGCCCCCGCGATCGGTCCGCCCTGATCGTTCTGCACGATTCCGCTGACCGCGCAGCGCTCGGGAACCGCCCAGGTCTCGAAGAGATCGATCTCGCCGAGATCGATCGTGGCGTTTGCGCCGGACGGCACCTCGCCCTCGACCAGATTGAAGAGGTACCCCATCCACTCGACGGTGGCGAAGAACAGAAAACGTTCGCCGGCGATCCCGTTGCCGTCGAGATCCTCGCCCGTCGCCTCGCTTCTCGGGAGCGCGAAGTCGAATGATCCATCTGCCTCGATGACGTAGCTCGAGCTGCCCACCGCCTTGCCGTTGAGATCGAAGATGTGCGCGTCGATGGTGGCGCCGGCGAAGGGAACTTCCTCGGCAGGCGTGGTCACCGGCAGATCGTCGCGGGCGGCGCTGCGGCGCTGGTTGCACTTGTCGGGATTCAGATCGCAGAAGTTCTGCGGCGAGGTGCGCTTCCCCGGCTTCTTCTCCGGCTCCGACGGTTCGCTCGGGCAGCCGGTGATCGTGAAGTGACACTTGTTGCGCTCCCACCACCCCTTGTCTTTGGCCTTCTGCTTTCCCTTGCAGTTGGCGCCGCGGCAAGGCGACTGGCGCGTCGCGCTCGTGCACGGGTCGGGGAAGTCGGCGTTCAGCTGGCTGAAGTGCACGGCGGTGAAGCGGAAGACGACCTTGCCGCTGAAGGCGCCCGAGGCGATCGCCGCGACCTCGCTCTCGGCGATGACTGCGCCGGTGCCGTCGATCAGGTGTCCAAGCTCGCTGCTCTGAACCCACACGCCGCGCGCTTCGTCGAAGGAGTACAGGGGCACGTCGATCTTGCCGTTGCCCGGACTCATGTCGCGGATCGCGCGCCACGCGTCTTTGGGCAGCTCCATGCGCACGTCGACCGGCGCGTCGGGTTGGTGGATCTCGTGGCCTGCGCCGTCCTGAACTTGCACCGACGCAAAACCGGCCGACACGATGAGATTTCCGTGCTCATCTTCGAAGCGTCCGGCGAAGGAGTCGGCGTCGGTCACCGGGCTGAATACGCGCGCCGTGCCTCGCGTGTCTGGCGGCATTCCGCGGATCTGCAGGTCGCCGCCGGGCAGGCTCAGCATGGAGCCGACGTTCGCGAGCGCCTCGCCGCGGCTGACCGTCGAGTCCAAGCGAAGCGACGCGCCGGGCGCGATCGAACGCCGCTCGAAGTTCGACAGCGCGTCCTTGGCGCTCACCGTCGCGACGATGTCGGTCTGCTTCGCGAGCGCATCGATGCGCAAGGTGTACCGACCTTCGGCGTCGGTCGTAGTGCTCACCGACTCGCTCGCGCCGTCGCCGTCGAAATCACCGGCGATGCTCACGGTCGCTCCGGCGAGGGGCGCCCGCGTCACGCCTTCGCTGCGCAGCAGGACGGAGCCCGAAATGAGCGCGCCGTTGGCGTCGCCTGGCGGCGCGTTCTTCGTCGCGGTGCCGCAAGACACGGAAGCAAAGACCAAGAGCGCGAATGACGTTCGTCGCATGACGGGGAACCTCCAGCGCCCTATGGCTGCAATGCGTATGCCCGCGGAAGAAACGCGAAGCGGAGCGGCGATCGTCTGCGCCATCGCCTGCTTGCGCACGATGCGGCGCCAGATCTTGCCGTTGCCTTTCTCCGCCTGCGCCCAGACCTCCTTGCCGTCGACGACGACGGAGCCATTCACCCAGCGCTGCGGGTCCGAGCCGTGGATCTTCGCGCCGATCTTCTTCAGCGCGTTCTCGTCGTTGCGCACGACTTCGAGGCCCGAACGATCGCTCGTCTTGTCATCGACCGCATATGTTGCGCGGCCGCGAGGAGCACCCCGCCGCACGATTCGTGTATCTTCCTCGTGACACGCCGCTACGAATCCGTAACGCTGGAGACTCGGGCGCCCCTACCATCGTCCCCCATGGTCACTTGCAGATCTCGCACCGGTCGCTCGCTTTCGCGCGCGTCGCTCACGGCCTAGCCGACGTCGCTAGCCGCCGCTCTTCTTCGCTTTCCGTCAGCCCACCAGCGGCATACGGCACTTCGCGCCAGAGTGCTCGAGCGAAGAGCCCGATCCCCTCGACAGCGTGTCGATCATGGTAGAAGCACCAGACCTGGCGCGCGGTGGGGGACCGAGGTGATGAATGAGCTCATTTCGTTGGTGGTGGTCGGGTCGCTCTCTTGGCTCACCGCATGCTCTGCGACGTGCGAGAAGGCGTGCAACAACATTTCGGCGGTGTGTGGCGGCGAATACGCCATTGCGGGCGTCAAGTTCGACTTCAAACGATGCGTTTCGATCTGCCAATCGTACGAACCCGTTGGCGCCTGTACGGTAGGAACGCGGGTGACCTGCGAGGCGAACGCGCCGACCTGCGATGCCTTCAGGAAATGCGATGAATGTGGGCCCGCGAACGGCAGCACCGGTTCAACTGGTTCGACCGGTTCGACGGGGACCGCCACGTGCACGACGCCGGTCGTATACAACTGCGGCACTTCGAGCGCCGGCACGACCGCCTGCGGATCGAGCCTCGTGTGCTGCCTTTCGCCCGGCTGCGACGCGTCCGCGGCCGATCCCTACACCGCTAACGGCGCCGTCAGCACCTGCAAGACGCCTGTGAGTGCGAACGGTGCGTACGCCAAGTGCGCCGCGCCTGCGATCCAACTCTGCACGACGGCGGCGGATTGCGGCCCGAACTACTCGTGCCACGCGACGAAGTACTATTGCGTCCCGTCCCCCTGATGACATGGCGAGACGATCCGATCGCTTGTCGCCCCAACGCTCCCCACAAGGCGATCTGCCCAGAGCCGATCGGTTCCGGATCGACGCGTTGACCGAGGGGCCGTGGCTCACCGTGACGGAGGTCGCCGTGGTGCACGGCGAAAACCGACGACTGGTCGCGACGACCGCGCGGATGAGGCTCGCCGGCTTGGCCCCTCACTTACATCGCGCAATACCACACCCACAGGATCGGCAGGGCGCAACCCGCGGTTGCAACGACTTGGGCGACATCCAAGTCGTCACCTTCGAGGACGCGAGCACGTTCGGCTCCTGCAGTGGTCACGTCTCGACGACCTCCTCGGTGACCGGAGGAGGCGGCGGCACCGTCGACGTCACCATACCGATCAGCCACTCGTTCTTCCTGGCAGCGAGCACCGGCGAACAGACGGCCGTTCTGAAGGTGCTCGCGGGCGACGGCGTGCGGGTCCGGTACAAGGTAAACACCGCGCTCGCTGTGCCGAGCTTCAAGGCAACGATCGACATCGACGGCAACTTCGCGAACAACACCGACGCGAGCTACTCCCTGACGCTCCGGCCGTAAGCGAATTTCGCAACCCGCACGAGCAAGCGTGCGTTCTTCATCGTCGGGAGGTCGCGATGTGTGCACCACAGAAGGCCCGAGTCGATCTCGTTCCGTTCGAGATCGCCAGCGGCTGGGACCTGTTCAGGCCGATCGCACTGATTACTTCGCTGATCGCAGTGCCGCTGCTCTTCGCGCTCCTCAGGTACACGCCGGCGCCGAGCGAGGCCGCCTTGCTCGAGCGGCGAGCGGCCGAACACGCCGCTCGACTCGATGCGGAGGTGGATTGCGACGGCGTGAGCGGAGACACCTGCACGCCCGCGCAAGCAGCGGCGGCGTTGCTGCGCAAGAAGGAGCGCGAGCTCCGCCGCGTCCGCGAGCGAGTCGTCGGCCCCGAACGATCCGTCACGATCCACGCGAGCCATCGCAACACCCTGACCGATGCGTTCCGTGATCTCCTGAACCCGCCGATCGACAAGCGTTGCGCTCGCGACCATGCCGGCGGCCGCCAGGTCCGCGGTTGGATGAAGGTTCTCGCCGATCTCTCGGCAACCGGCGAGGTTCTTGGCATTCGCATCGAAGAGTCGACGCTCGACAACGACGCCGTCGGCAAGTGCATCGAGAGCGAGCTCGCCACCACACGCTTCGCGGCTACTGGCGAACCACGAACCGCGCGGCTCACCTATGCGTTCTCGTTGTAGAGCCCGGGATGTGGTCGTTCACGAGGAGGCATCGCATGATCGATCTTCGTTCAGTGTTGCGGCGCTACGTCGTGCGACCGCCGTTCTTGATCGTGCTTCCGGGAGTTCTCGCCGCGGCACTTGCCTTCGTGTTTTGGCCGCATGGACCGCCGCGTCTCTCGCGCGTCGATCGCCTCATCGCTGCGGACATGGATAAACTTCAGGCGTGCTACTCCGATGTGTCGCACCTCGATCCCCTGTTTGCGGAAGCGCGATCGCACATTCGCATGTGGCTCTCGGTTTCACCGACCGGCGAAGTGATCGATGCCGAGCTCAATCGCGTCACGATGGTTCGCGATCTCAGCGTGCTGCCTTGCATGGAACAGGTCGTGCGCCGATGGCGGTTTTTGCCCGAGCCCGGCGGAGGCCGAGTCGTCTTTGCTGTCTTTCAGCACCGCGAACAGGTTGCTGCGACCGTCTTCGAAGCAGGTATCAGCGATCTGAGACCATAACCTTCGATCCGTCACCGCCCCAGTGCGAGTCCCCGTTTGTCGACAGATGTTCGTCGTCTGTATACGAATTGGACCATGCGAGCACGACGAAGACGCGGTGGGCTTGAGTGACGGCGTCCTCGAGCACCGTGATCGGCGTCGACTTCGGCGCGCCAAGCCGCGAACGAAACCAGCGGAACAAGATCGTCGCCATTCAAGCGACGCAAACGGCGTGGCGGCGATACAAGATCGACGCGAGCGGCTTCAACGCACGTCTTCTTCAAGGTGGACCCCCGGGTTGGACCGCCGCAGAGCTCGTCGCGGAGCTGGTGCGGCGCCCAGCGAAAGTGGTCGGATTCGACTTTCCGTTCTCGCTGCCGCAGGCGCTCTTGCGGGACGAATCCTTTGCCCGCGCCGCGGGCTACAGCGACGGCGCCTTTCACGGCTGGCGCACGTTCAATTGGTTCGTGGCGTCGAAGCTCTTGCTCCGCGACCCACTCGACTTCTCGGTGTTTGCGCCGTGGCGGCTAAAAAGCGATCGCGCTCGGTTGTGGCGGAGGCGTCAGACCGACATCGCCTGCGGTGGGCAGCCGCCGCTCAAAGACAAGTTCCAGTGCACCTTCCAGATGACGCTGCTCGGAAACGCCGTGCTCTCTCGCCTGTCGGAATCTGGGCGTTACGCAATCATCCCCTTTCCGGGACCACGCCGCGGAGGCAACGACATCATCGAGGTCTATCCGCGCGCAACGCTGCTCGGGCGGCGCCACGCCCGACTACGACGGCGCCGACGCGTTCGTCGCTCTCTGCACCGTCATTCTCTACCGCGAGGGTGAATGCCGGCGAGCGTCGGGCGCCGATCAGTTCGAGGACGACGAAGAGGGCGTCATGTGGATCCCGAAGATCACGTGTGCGTGACGGGCGGTTCGCGCTTCGGCCACTCACCGATCACTCGGTAGCCCGGCTCGTTTGGCCGCATGTCGATCGCGACGAGGTTTCCCGGCATCTTGACCTTGTTCAGCCCGATGCACGGTACGCCGGCGCTCTCTGCGTCCAGGCGCGTGTGGTGGTGCCCGAAAAAGCAGACACGCGGGCGCGTGCCGGCCAGGAGATCGTCGAGGCCTGCCGCCTGGCTGATGTACCCAAGGCCTTGACGGTGCCGCTCAAAGCGAACTCCGGCAGGAGCGTCGTGTGTCAGCACGATATCCAGAGGTCCGAGCGCGACCAACGCGTCGATCTCGTCGCGAGTGTAGTGGCGGCGCGCATACCCTTGCAGCGAGCTCGAAGCGCGACCGTAGTTCGACGGCCCGTAACAACCACCGACACCGCCGACGCGGAGCGTTTGCGCACCATCCGAGAGGTCGAAGCTCTGGCCATTGCGGAGATGAAAGAGGCCCGGAAGCAACTCGACGCCTTGCTGCGCGCCGAGCCAGCGGAAATCTTCGTGATTGCCCTTGATGAACAGCGTACGTCGCGGCGCTGCTCTCTTCTCTGCGACCCAAGCTGGGAAGTCACCCGCGCCGTCATGACGGCGAGTCGGGCCATCGACCATCGACGGATCGGGCCAGACACCAAAGTCGCCGACGTGGAGAACCCAGTCGAAGCGCAGCGCGAGCGCGGCCTCGAAGGCGGATATGTCGGCGTACATTCGGTCGAGCGCACCGTGAATGTCGCCGGCAGCACAGATGATCACGCTTTCTTTTGCCTCTTGCTCGGGCGACCCGGCAAGGCCGTTTTCGCGTCGAAGCTTGCTTGTCTTTTCTGATCGAAGTTCGTAGCTCGGCCGCCCATGGACGTCGACCGCCTCGTCGAGAAGCTCCGTCGCATCGAAGCCCTTCACGCCGGCGCCACCACCGAAGGCGAACGCGTCGCCGCCGCCGAAGCACGCAAGCGGATTCAGCTCCGACTCAAGCTCGCGGAAGAGGCAGACCCTCCGATCGAGTACAAGTTCACGCTCGGCGATCAGTGGTCGAAGCGCGTATTCATCGCGCTCCTTCGGCGCTACGATATCAAGCCGTACCGCTACCGCGGGCAGCGCTACACCACGGTGATCGCCAAAGTGTCGAAGCGTTTCGTCGACGAGACGCTTTGGCCCGAGTACGTGCAGATCAGCGACACGCTGAGGACTTTCCTCGACGACGTCACGAACAAGGTCGTCGCCGAGTGCATCCACGCAGACAACTCAGACGTCGCCGAGATCGAACCCGCAGCGTTACCCGCTCCGCGCTGAAGCACGCTCACGAACAAGAAAGCCATCGAGAAGTAAGCACGCCGCGGCGCTCGCGTTCTGATCCTCACTCCCCCATTGACGAATCGATGTCGCTTGCGGCAGCTTGCGCATCCACGGCGGCACCGACGCCGAACCCCGATGGTCCTTCCCCCGCAGGGACCCTCGACGGGGCAAAGGGGAGTCGACTCCTCCGGATGGCCATCGCACATCTTCATCGTGCGTGTTGCCGAGGGCGGGGGCTGAAGCGACGCGCCACGAGGAGATCGTCGATGACTGCCCACCGTGACCTAAAGAAACTAATCCGCGAACGACAAACCAAAACTGGCGAAGCCTACACCATTGCGCGAATGCACGTACTTCGCGCGCAGGCCGAGCTGCTCGGGCTCCCGGCCGACGAGCCAGCGACGACACGCAAGCTCGAAGCGATCGTCCTGAAACTCAATCGCCAATCAGCGCGCTTGCGGCTGCTCGGCGACAACAAGGAAGAAGTGACGTTTCGCTCGAGCGACGTCTACGGCTTGGCACCCGGCCAAGTCGTCTCGATCGACGTCGAGCACACCTGGTCTTTTCGCGGCCACGCCTATGCAAGCGGAAAGGTCGCGAGCTCGCGAATCGACATCGCGAAGCTCGGTCTCGCTCCGCTCCCGTTCACCGGCGGTGACGTCGTCGATTTGCGCGAGCGCGCCGAGCGTGTCCGCGGTCGAAGCCCATACGCCATGCTCTGGCGCCTGAGCACGGAAACGCCGCGCGAGATGTTCGAGTTCGATCGGATCGCGTGGGGCGCCTTCCCCGATGCCGATCCGGAAGACAACCCGACTTGTCATGCCACCGAGCTCATGGACAAGGGGAACACAGCGGAGGCCTATCAGCTGATCATGGATACGCTTCACCGCGATCTGCGTTGCATCGACGCTCATGCCCTGCTCGGCAATCTCGCGTTCAAGCAACTCCCGAAGCAGGCGATGATGCACTACGAGATCGGGATGCGCGTCGCCGCGCTGTCCATACCGGCCGACTTCCGCGGCGTCATTCTCTGGGGCTGCGTCTACAACCGGCCATACCTCCGCTGTCTGCATGGCTACGCACTCTGTTTGTGGCGCCTTGGCCGCCTCGCCGACGCGCAGCGCCTCTTCGAGCGCATGCTTTGGCTGAACCCGGACGACAACCAGGGCGCGCGCTTCTGCTGGGATGATGTGCGCGCCGGACGTTCGTGGGAGGACGTCAAAGACGAGGACCACCCGAGCGCCTTGCACTGACATCCAAGCACCTTCCCGCCCACTTACCGAGCGGGAGCGGCTTCGCGAGCGCGTCGCCGAGCTTCCTTTCTCGCGGTCTTTTTCGCAGCTTGCGCGCGGGCGCGCTCCTCGATCGACATCACGAGCTCCGGCCAGTCTTTGCCGAAGCGTTTCAAATAGACCCGCTCAATGAAGCGAGGCAACGGCACCTTCCACGACTCCTGATCGTCGTTGTCGAGCTTGCCGAGCTTCTTCGGATTCACGCCGAGCTCGCGCGCCATCTGCACCTGCGCGTGGGCGGAAGCGCTTGCGCGCGTCGATCCACTCTTGCAGATGTGACGGAACCGTCTTGCTCATCGATCACCACAGAATCGGCGATGCGCTTCGACCCATTGCGCCCCTCGTGGCGGCGGGTTCGGAATCGGCAGCTCGAGAATCGGAATCACCTGGCGCGCGCGACCTCGCACGCAAATGGCGACGATGTTGTCCTCCGGACCGAGGTCGACCTTCTTCACGACGACACGCACACCGAGGACCGTCGTTTCGAACGGCACCACGAGATGCTCTTCGAACATTGTGAGCCATCCAGTCGTTTGCTCCGACTCGTTGTAACAGTCGACCGTCGCCGCCTCGATCATCTCCTCGATTTCACGCCGTCCCACGCGCATCTGGCTGGCCTTCCGTGTCACGGAGGCATGCATACCGGGGTAAACGCGTCGGGTGAAGGCCGCCTCCCAGAAACCAGGCAACCATCCGATAAAACACGCAACAATATTTCTGTTGCATTCATTTGCACGAGTTAGCAGAGCGGTTCCGCATGAGCATCGACAAAAGCATTGAAGCTCTCTTGGAAACGCCAACCAATCTCTGGACCGTCGTCGACGCCGCGAAGTTCCTCGGCTTCAGCGAGTCATGGGTCTACCACCGCGCCGAAGCCGGCCTCCTGCCGCACATCAAGATCGCCGGGCGGCTGCGCTTCGAGCCGGATACGCTGAAAGCGTTCATCCGCAAGCAACGACTGAGCGCGAGCGTCGTGCTCTCGCGCCTCAAGAAGGATTGAGCGATGGGATCCGTCTACAAGAAGAACGATCGCTGGTACCTCCGCTTCAAGGACGAAAACGGCCGCTGGCGCGCCCTCGCTACGAACGCTGACGGCAAAGCCGACGCCAAGCGCATGCTCGCCGAGCTCGAGATCAAGTCTGAGCGCATCCGTCATGGGCTCGACGTCGGCCGAGAGGAAGGCGGAACGGTCGCCGAGCTCTTCGAGTGGTGGCTCGAAACGTACTCGAAGGACTCGGCATCGCACGAGCGCAACGTCTACTCGGTGCAGAAGCACTTCATCGGCGGCGAGCTCGCGAGGATCACGCTCGGCAGCCTCCGTGCGGGCCACGTCGAGACCTTCCTTCAGAAGAAGTCGAAGACCTACAGCCCCGAGACCGTCAACCACCTCCGACGCTACCTGCTCGGTGCGATCAACGCAGCCAAGCGCGCCGGACGCTTTCACGGGCCGAACCCAGTGACAGACGTTCGCCAGCGCAAGGTCCCAAGACGCAAGCCGGACTACTTGCGGCACGACGAAGTCCCGCGCGTGATCGCGGCGCTCGACCCGGGCTGGCGGCCGCTCTTCGCGACAGCGATCTACACCGGCCTGCGCAAGGGTGAGCTTTTCGCGCTTAGGAAAGTCGACGTCGACCTCGAGCACAAGCTGCTGACCGTCGCCGGCTCACACGACCGCGACACTACGAAGGGCGGGCGCATCGACGTCATTCCGATCGCCGACGCGCTCGCCCCGTTTCTCGAGAAGGCGATCAACACGTCGCCGTCGGAGCTCGTGTCGGCGCTCGGGCTGAATCGATAGTCACCGGATAGTTTTTCTCGATCTACTTCGTCGTCGCCGAAGCGGCGCTGCTGGCGGAACGAGAGACGCGGCGGCCAGAAACTTTCTCACGCTGCGA
>JADLHZ010000148.1 GCA_020848545.1 Deltaproteobacteria bacterium
CGCCGTCGCAACAGCTGAAGTCGAGCCGGCGCGTTCAAGCGGCGCCGAGCGGGGCGGGTGGGCACCTTCGCGCCGTCGTGCACGTTGGGGATCGAGGCGCCGCGAGAGATGTGACGTATCGAGAGACGTTCACGGCCACGTTCACGGCCACGTTCACCGCCACGATGAAGAAAACTGTCACGTTTGGTGATCTCGTGCGTTGTTCGGAGCGTGGAGGCCGTCGCCTACAAGGACCCCTTGGTCGCCCGCCTGGCCGCAGGTGATCGCGCGGCCTACACCGAATGCTACAACGCGCTCCGCCCCCGGCTGTTTGGCTTCCTCGCGCGCCTCGCCGGCAACCGCGCCGTCGCCGAGGAGCTGCTGCAGGACACGTTCATGAAGCTCGCCCGCCACGCCCACGCGCTCCGGCCGGACACCGAGATCGCCGCGTGGCTGTTCACGGTCGCCAGAAACGCCGCGACGAGCCATCGCCGATGGGCGCGCCTCGACGCGACGCGCATCCTCATCTGGGGCAGCAAGCCGGAGACGGTGGTGCTGACGCCGGAAGATCTCGCTGCGGCCAATGCGACAGAACGGCGCGTCGAGGCGGCGATCGCGAAGCTTTCGCAGAGCGATCGCGAGGTGCTGCTGCTCGTCGCCGCCGAGGACTTTTCCCCGCAGCAAGCCGCTGAGATCTTGGGCATCGGCGAGGCGGCGTGCCGGCAGCGGCTGTCGCGCGCGCGCCAACGTCTACAAGCCCTGCTCGATGAAGGAGTGAAGCCATGAGCGATCATTTGCAGCTGAAGGCGATCGACACCGCCGCCGCCGAACGCATCCACGCGTTGAGCCTCGACGCCTTCTCTCGCACGCATGCGCGCGATCCGCTGATGCGTCAGCTCGGCGCTGCCTACGAGCGCTTCGTCGAGCCGGGGGCGGTCGCGCTCGTGGCTGCGGCACAGATCGCAGCGGCGTTGCTGACGGTATTCGGCGCCTAGGTTGGAATCTTCATCAAGGTCGCGAGCGTCTCGCACACCTCGAAGCCGACCGACTCGTAGACGGCGCGCGCGTGATACTCGGCGCCGGCGACGATGATCAGCTCATCGGCGACGCTCTGCGCGCCCATCTCGTGGAGCAAGGTCGAGCACACGCCGTTTCGCGCGAACGCTGGATCGGTGCCGACGAGCTGGAAGCGGCCGACCTGCCCTTGCTGGACGAGCCCCGCGCATCCGGCCGCGCGCGGGCCGATGAACGCGCCGAACCACCTGCCCCAGCCGGCGTCCTGCATCGCGCGGTAGCGGCGCATTTGTTTCACGACGAACGCGCGCTGCGTCTCGACCGGCGCGCGCGTGCCGTCGGCGAAGGCCGCGATGAGCGCGGCGGTGGCGGCCGTCCAGTCGGCGTCGGACGCGAGCGCGCGAACCGAGACGTCGGCGTTGTGCTTCGGTCCTTTGTGTAGCCGAGTGGCGCGCAGGCAAACGCCGAGATCGCGATGAAAGCCCTGCGCCAAAAAGTCCGCGTCGTCGCCGAGACGGCCGTCGAGCTCGTCCCACGAGAGGATGGTGGCCCGCCCAGGCGCCGGCGGAAATTCCCTCTCGTGCACCGCGAGCCAGCGCTCGGCGTCGCCGGCCATGGGTGCCCGTGGAAAGACGAGGAAGTTGCCCCAGAAGAAGCTCGGGTTCGCGTCGGTGCGGACGACCACGTAGTCGCCGCGGTCGTGGACCTCGCCGTCGAAGCGGGCGACCGCCATGTCGCTCGAGTGCGATCGCGAACGGACTTGCACGATGTGCACCTAGCACCCCGGCCACGGCCACGACTATGAGGGAGGCGTTCACGGCTACGAGCCTAGCGCGGGGCTCGGATTTGTGGTTCTCGGTCACCCCTGCATGCAGGGCGTCGTCACCAAGCGGCACATCTTGCGCCACCCATGGGTGGTCATTCGCCAATTCGGGATCGGTGTCTTCTTCGAGGTGCTGCGCGCGCCCGCGAACGCCACCTTCCTCGAGATCATCGCCCGGCACGACTTCAAGAAGCGCCGGGGGGAAGAGCTGAAGCGCGTCCACGCCTTGGACAAAGAAGCGCGCCGCCTGCAGCACCGCGCGCTCTCGCTGCAGAGCTTCACCGCCGACGCCGCGCCGCTCATCGACTTGCTCGACACGCTGTACGACGAGGCGGCACGCCTGCAGGCCTCGCACGCGCGGCCGAAGGCGGGCGATCCGGGCGATCCCTTGATGACGCGCTTTCGCGTGCTGCTCGGCCAGCTCGTGGCGCAGGACGGGCCGCTGCGCGCCGCGCTCGGCACCTTGTCGCCGAGCGAGCTCATCGCCGTCGAGACGCGCGTCTTGAAGAGCACGCAGAAGCGCTTGAAGGACGAGTTCCAGCAGATTATGCAGCACTCGACGACGCAGCTCGACGTGTCGAAGGCGAACCTCTTGCGCCTCTACTACGCGCTCGACGAGCCTGCCCGCGCGCAGGCGATCGCCAAGGTCTCCGAGAAGGCGAGGGCGGCGATCCTCGCGGCGCCCGCCTAGGTAGTGTAGTCAATCGGCCATGTACGTCGACCCCATCACGAAGCGCGACAAGAAGCTTTCACTCAAAGACATCGACACGGCGGCGCCGAAGAAGGTGAACAAGGAAGAGGCGCTGAAGCAGCAGGAGAAGCTCGAAGAAGAGCTGTTCATGCTGCAGGATCTGATGTTCGGCGCCAAGAAGAACAGCGTGCTCGTGGTGCTGCAAGGGCGTGACACGGCTGGTAAAGACGGCACGATCAAGCGCGTCGTCGGCGCGTTGAACCCGCGCGGCGTGCACGTGGCGTCGTTCGGCGTGCCGACGGAAGAGGAGCGCGAGCATGACTTTCTCTGGCGCATCCATCGCCACACGCCGCGCCTCGGCGAGTTCTCGATCTTCAATCGCTCGCACTATGAAGACGTGCTCGTCGTGCGCGTGCACCAGCTCTTGCCCGAGAAGATTTGGAAGGAGCGCTACGATCACATCAACACGTTCGAGGAGACGCTCGCCGAGCACGGCTGCCTCATCTTGAAGTTCTTCCTGCACATCTCGAAGGACGAGCAGAAGGATCGCTTGCTCGAGCGCGAGGCCGATCCGTCGAAGGCGTGGAAGCTGAACCCGAACGACTGGAAAGAGCGCCAGTATTGGGGCGAATATACGGAGGCGAACGAGGTCGCGATCTCGCGCTGTTCTTCGGAGCACGCGCCGTGGTGGGTCGTTCCGGCCGACGCCAAGTGGTACCGAAACCTCGTCGTCACCGAGGCGCTCGTGAAGACGCTGCGGCCCTATCGAGAGAGCTGGGTGAAAGCGCTCGAGAGGGAAGGCAAGGCGGCGAAGGCGGCGTTGGAGGAGTACAAGAAGAAGGAGAAGGCGAAGTGACTTCGGCCACGGCCACGGCGACGATCTAGGGCGCGGTGAAGATGGGCCGAATGTCGGTCGGGATGCCCCTCATCTTGTCGAGCATCTTCTGCACCTCGGGCCGGATGACCGCGAGCGTGTCGATGAGGCTCCGCGCCTTCTGGTAGTTCCCCTCCGCCTGCAGCGTCATGAGATCGCGCGTCAGCGCCTTCACGCCGTCGGCGATCTTCGTCGGCTCGACCGCGAAGGTGCCGTCCTTGCGAATCAAGAACGCGCCGAAGTCGAGCAGGTAGTTCAGCTGCAGCGCCATGCCCTTGCCGTGCGCCTCGGCGATGCCGAAGCCGAGCGTGCGAAAGCTCGAGGCGAGGAAGGTCGTGTACATCGTCGCGGCCATGCTCTTGTCGATGACGCCTTTGTCGACGAGCAGCCCGAGCGCGAAGAGGCCCGAGACGTCCGCCTTCGCTTCCTCGATCGCGCTGTAGGTCTCCTTCAGCTCTTGGCGCACCGTCGAGTCCTTGCCGGCGGCCTTGATGTTGTGCGGGCCCAAGCCGTGCATCAGCTCGTGCATCAAGATGTGCGTGAAGAAGGCGTCGAAGGCGACGTTCTTCTGATCCGCGGCCGCCAGCGCGCGCTTGCTGATCGGCAAGAGCACCATCTTGAACTTCGCCTCCTGCACGTTCTTCAACATCACGCGCTTGCTGCCCTTCTCCTTAATCACGCGCTCGTCGTTCGGCAGGTTGAACGCCGCCGTCTGCACCGCCTTGTTCGCGTCGCCCGAGGTGTAGACCACGTTGACGACGCGAATCGGCGACAGCGCAGCGAGCTTCTTGTTCTTCAGCTTCTCGTCGATCGGTAGCGCGTCCTCGATGCCTTGCAGCTCGGCGCCGAACTTTTGCAGCTTCGCCGTCTCTTGGTCGTCGCGCAGCGTGATGAACGCCTCGAACGCCGCCTTGAAGTTGAAGAGCTCGTCCTCGTAGACTTCGTAGGGCCCGATCGTCGGCTCGATGCTCGCGTCGAGCTCCATCCACGCGACGTCGGAGGCGTAGTAGTCGTTCGTGCGAAACGCGTCGGCGCGCTTACTGAGAAACGCGGCGAGCGTCGGCTGCTTCGTCAGCTTCGCCGCGGCGTCCAAGTGCGCGCCGGCGACCTCGAGCTCGTCTTGGTACTCGAGGTTGTACGGCACGACGGACAGCGCGCCGTTCGCTTGGCGGCGGATCGTCGTGAAGAAGCCCGTCGCTTGCGCGCGATCTTTGTCATTGAGCCCCTTGAAGAACGCCTCGAGCAGCGGCTTCGGCGCGTCGGACGGATAGAACGCGCCGCCGTCGGGCTTCTTCGGCACGTTCGGCAGGAACGCAGCGTTGTGATCGAGGCGCGACCACGGGCCTTTGTTGATCAAGAAGTAATCGAGGCGCGCTTTGCCGAGCGGCGTCGCGTCGGCCGCGAGGTCGAGCAGGGTCGCCGTGTTTTGGCCCCACACTTGGCGCAAGAAGAGGCTGTCCATGATCTTCGCGGCGGCGACGATCTCGACGAGCGCGGCGCGTTCTTCCGCCGGAAGCTTCGAGACGTCGGCGTCGATCTTCACCGGCGCAAAGCGGGCGGCCATCGTGGTCAGCGCTTTTTGATCGGGCAGGGTGTCGGCAGCGAGCAGGAAGGCGCAAAGAAGGATGAGCATGATGGCGCGCGCCCTAACATAGTGATTGCTTTTGAGCGAAACCTTTGGCAACTGCATCCGATAAATGCGCATGGACTGGCTGCCCGAAAATACCGACGGCGCTCGTCTCCTCGACCTGGAGATCTTCCTCTTCGCAGATCTCGATCTCGCCGAATACCAAGCGCCCCCGCCGCTCGATCATCTGCACGGCGAGACCACACGCCGCCGCTACGTCGCGCGCGGAACGACGCTCACGCTGCCGAGCCAGTTCGGCAACCTCGAACAATACCTGTCGTACTGAGAACTAGAAGCGATACCCGAACGAGACGATCGGCAGCGACGCGATCGCGTTCATGTAGAAGAGCACGATGCCGTCGCGCGTGCGCCGGATGTATGGGCTGCCCATGTAGCCGAACGCTGGGATCTTGAAGCCGAGCGAGAAGCCGCTCTGGTGCTCGAAGCGAAAACCAACGCCGATGCCGCCGCCCATGTAGCCGTAGCGGACCAAGCTCTCGCCGCGCCAGAGATCGTTCCAGCCGCCGCCGAGCATGCCCAAGATGTCGAGCTTCCAGTCCGACGTGCGCCCTCTCATGATGGTGACTGAGTAGCCCGCTCCGCCGGTGAAGGCGCCGAAGCGCAGATCGCTGAGCAACGCCCAACCCACGCCCCCGGCCAGGTAGCCATAGAAGTGCCCGGCCTGCAGGTCGACGCCGATGAGGCCCACGTGCAGCGCGGCGTAGATGCCGAAGTAGCGGGGGATGCGGGGCTTTGGCGCGACGGCGATCGGGATGAGGCGGCCGCCGGGCGTCACGATCGGCCGGCCGTAGACCGTGAACGGCGCGGACGACGCGGGCGCGGTGCTCGGCTCCGTGTAGGTGGGCGGATCGGCAAGGGCGGGTAGGGCGTAAGACAATGAGGCGACGACGAGCAGCGATCGAACGAACATGGGCGCTCTCCCATCCGTGAGTGTAACCGATACGAACAAAATCCGCGGCGAGCGAAAATACGCCTTGTCTATATATATGGGTCGCTTTTCACCCTTTGGCCGTAGGCACCAGCGCCGCGATGCGGTCCACGAGCGGGCCGGGGAGGGCGACCGTCATTTTCACCACGACGACCCCTGCCGGCACCGAGGCCAGCTTCACGGCGTCCTTCTCGGTGATCGCCACGAGGTCGGCCGCGCCGCCTTTGCACTTGGCGAGGGCGGCTTCGAGCGCGCCCGGCGCAAACGCGTGGTGATCATGGAAGTACACGCGCTCGACGACCGTGGCGCCGGCATCGCTGAGCAGCCATTCGAAGCGCTCCGGGTGCGCGATCGCGGCCATCGCGATGACCCGCTTGCCGGCGATGAGCCCCCGCGCGTCGTCGGCGATGGTCCGCTCGATGTAGACGAGGCCCGGCGGCGGCGCGGCAATCGCCGGTTCGAGGGTCGCGAGTACGTGCGCCCGCTTCAGCGCCGAACGCAGCTCCCGCCGGCGCGCGACGAAGCGCATGTCGTTGGCGGCGAGCAGCACGAGATCGAAGTCGCGGGCGAGCTGCAGATGCGAGAAGCCGTCGTCGAGGAGAAAAATATCCGGCTGCAACGCGTCTTGCGCCCACTGGGCCGCCCGCGCACGCCGCGCATCGACCACCACCGGCACCCCCGTCGCTCGGGCGATGAACAGCGGTTCGTCGCCAAAGCGCGTGGCCTCACCGTTCGGATCGACGCGCTCGGTTGGCTGCGACTTCTTGCGCCGATAGCCGCGCGACAGGATGCAAACGCGTAAGCCCCTCGCTTTCAACGCCGTCGCCAGCGCGATGACCGTGGGCGTCTTGCCGGTGCCGCCAAAGCTCACGTTGCCGATCGAGACGACCGGCCGCGGCGCTTTGTGCTGCGGGCGCAGTCCGACCGCGAACGCCCAGACCCGCAACGCGCTCACGCACTGAAGCACGAGGCTCAGCCACGCCTGCACGCGCTCCCGAACTATCCACAGAGGCTGTGGATGACCCTGTGTCATTCTCGTGATCAACTGGGGTTTTCATGCCGTTGGCGCGGGAATTTTGCAAAGTGCTCTTTTTTTGTGCAGGCGCCGGCTTGCGACTACACCCAAGGCGGATGGTGGTTGTCTCGCGTTTGCTTGCGGCCTTCGCGATCGTCATCGCGAGCGCCTGCCTCAGTGCCTGCCTCACCGGCCGGCCGCAGGGTGGCGAGACGGTCCTCGCCGTCGATCCTGTCCGCACCGGTCAAGGCGGCAACGACGGTCCGCTCGCCGTCGTCCGGGCGCGCGTCGACGTGCAAGCCCGCGCCGTCGACGCCTTCGCTGTCGACGCGTTCGTTCCGCGTGACGCCGACGGCGCCGCGGTCGGCGAGCGCGTGCTCATCGTCATCCTGCAAGAGCGCGGCGTCGCCGTCGAGCGCTATTACTGGCTGGCCACGCACCTCGCGAGCCGCGGCTACCCGGCGATCGTCGTCGACCACTTCGCCGACGCGCCGCTCGTCGAGATCGACAACGGCTGGCTCGGCTTCGACGCCGTCCGCCGCGCAGTCCGCTTCAATGGCGCGCTGAAGAACGTGCTGCCCGAGGAAGGCGCGCGCGCGATCGTCATCGGCCACGGCGAAGGCGGCCGCGCGGCGCAAGATCTCTGGCTGCGCTACGCCGACGTCGCGCACTTCATCGCGCTCGGCAGCGTGCTCGCGGAGAACGTTGCGCCGATCGTACCCAAGGACGGGGGCGAGGCGCTGTGCATCGTCGGCTCGAACGACGATCGCCGCCCGCGCATGCAGGCCGCCTGCACGCCGAGCCTCATCACGTTGATCGAAGGCGGCAACCACGCGCTCTTCGCCGACTTTCCGACCGCGGTCGAGCAACGCGCCGACGGTGCCCTCTTCGGCGACGCCGCGGTCTTGCGCCGCCACGCCCTCGACTTCCTCGACGTCTGGCTCGACGCCAAGGTGCGCGACGACGACGCGGCGAAGGCGGCGCTCGTGCTCATCGACGAGTGGATCGCCGCGCCGAGCAACGAGGAGAAGCGTCAGCTCGTCGCGCGCCGTTTCCCGGATCTCGGATTCGGCCGATGACGCGCGCGCTGGTGTTTTGTGCGGCGCTCCTCTTTTGCCCGACGGCGCGCGCGGACTCGGTGGCCATGCGCTCGCCGCTGCCAGGCCGCGGCCTCGTCGTCGAGCTCGGCTTCCCCGCGACCGAGATCGGCTTCTGGTTCACCGGTTGGATCGGCCTCGCCGTGCACGCGCGCTTGCCGTTCAGCGCCATCGGCACCGAGATCGCGCTGCGCCGCACCTTCGCCGGCGATCCGAAGAGCGGCTTCGGCCTCGAAGGGCTCATCGCGTTCGGCCTCGATCTGCCGCTCGTCTCGCCGGGCTTCGTCGCGACCGCCACCGGCTCGCTCGCCGGCCGCTTCTTCGCGCCGAGCTGGTTCCTGCAGATCGCGGCGACCACGCCCGCCGCGTTTCGTCTCACCGACCCGACCGAAGCGCGCATTCCGATCCTGGCCGAAGTGTGGGTCGGCGGCCGCGCGCAGGCGATGTGGATCGGCGTGCATCTCGCGGGCGGCGTGACGCTCGTTCCACCGCAACGCCCGAGCCCAGCGATGCAGCTCGGCCTTGCGATGGGACTCGAGCTCTGATACCTCCGACGTCCTCCGGCTCGGTACCCAAGTGGTAAGGGAGCGCTCTGCAAAAGCGTCATTCAGCGGTTCGAATCCGCTCCGAGCCTGTCCTTTCGCGCGATAATGGCCCATCTGCTTCGTTGCTCGGTCGCTGCGATGCTCGGCGTACCAACGACGTACGCCTGCGCTTCTCGTTCCTCGCGCCTCGTAGCTGAACCCTTCTCGCGCGAAATAACCGAGGTCGTCACGCGCTCTTCGTGCGCGTGGACGCTCCGGAACGACACCGATCCCCGTCGCCGCTCCGATCCGTGGACGGCGTCGATTGGCGCGTGGCAGGTGGGCGTAGCTCGTGGCAGGTGGTCGTGAACGTGAACGTGAACGTGAACGTGGCCGACCTCGACGAATGGCAACACGACGTCTTCATCGTCGCTCGCGAAATCTACGAGATCGACGAGCACCCGCGCATCAGGAAGAGCGGAGCGGAGTCGGCGGCGGAGGCGTACGGCAGTGGCGTCGATCGTGCGGCGGTCGCAGTCGTCGCGGCCGGGCTCGCGGCGTCTGGCGCTGCGAATGGGAATGCGCGCACCGCCCGCGCCACGCTGCGCGTGTCACGTCCGCTGCACATGGTTCGCCGCGGCGCTTCGGGCTCGCTCTCGCGCGCGAAGGCAACCCCTCGGGGCCTTCGCGCGCGGCTCGCCCGGCGCCGCTATCGCTCAGCTACGCTCGCGATGCTGGTTCGCGAATCACGTTGCATAAACGCGACGCCGCAGCATGCGCGCTTCTGCGGGAGCGCAGTCAGGCTCGCACGAGCGAGTTGACGACGTAGTGATAGTCCATCGTCGCGTACTTCGGCATCACCATCTCGGCGGTCGCGAGCGCGGTGCCCTGCGCATCGGGTAACGCCGGTGGTGAATTCGCGATCGGCGCGCCGCGAGGATCCCTGAACACGATGAGCCCGTTCGCGTCGCGCTTTACCGCGTAGCCGTGCTCATGAACGAAGCCATGATGCCGGCGACACAGACTCACGAGGTTCTCCAACGTCGTCGCGCCGCCTTTACTCCAGTGCTCTACGTGGTGACCGTCGGTGAACGTGTTCGTGCAACCAGGGAAACGGCACGTGCCGTCTCGTTCTTTGAGCTTCCGGCGCAGCGGCGTCGAGATCACACGTGTCTTGCGACCGGTGTCGACCACGTTGCCGTCCTTGTCGTGCGTCATCGTGACGACGCTCGCGTCGCAAGCGAGGCGGCGCGAGACTTCCGCGGAAACGCCGACGCCTTCGATCTCGGCGCGGCCGTCCAACACGTCGTGCGCGAGCACTTCGGCGTCGACGTGCACGACGACCTGCACGCGATCGGCGCTCGAAGCGTCGCCGCGCGCGCCAGACAACGCTTCCTCGGAAACGTGCACGAGCGCGTCGGCGAGGCGCTTGCCTGCGGGCATCCGCTCCTTCGGCGACGGCGCGGCTTCGAGCATCTTCATGATCATCGCGCCTTCGTCGGGAAGGAAGCGCCCCTGCATCACGAACATGCCGTCGTCGTCGAAGAAGCAGGTGAGGCCGCGTGATTCCTCGCGCTTCTCCGCTGATGCGAGCGTTTCGACGCGCCGCACGCCGCGCACGACTTTCTCGAGCGCTGCCGCCGAGATGTCCTTTGCGACCGCGAGCAGCTCCTCCTCTTTCTCCGGCGTCGCGATTCGCGTCAGCGCGCGGACTTTCGAATAGGAGAGAGCGCCAGAGGCAAACGCCGCGTCGATCAACGGCAGCTTCGCGATCGCATGCGCGACCCGAACCTTCTCGCGCGCGGCGGGCAACGAGAGGCTGAGGCGATAGTTCAAGTAGTGCGCAGTCGACAGGTACGCCATCGACGCGAACACTTCGCGCTCGTCGAACTCGCGTATCTTCACGAGCAGCCGATGCGTGATCGCCGTGAGCTCGGCACCGAGGGCAGCAATCTCCAAATCCAACGCGTCTGTTTCTTCGCTCATGACCACGCTTCTACCATGCACTTTTTCGACGCAGCCCGAGGCGCGCTGCGCGGCGCAAAGCGATCGATCCACGAAAAATCTCTCACGCTCGCGGCGCGTGTCGTGTGCGCAGCCCTTGGCTCGGCAAGCGCCTTCGCTCACGCGATTCCGCGACACAACGCTGCGACGGTGCAAAAACGCGTCAACTAACCGGCTACTTTTCCCGAGGTTTTTCCGTCTAGAAGCGTACGAATTTCGCTTTGAAGACGGACGAGACGCTTCGAGAGTCGGCGCACAGAGCGCTGGTGCGAGTCGCTTTCGTGTGCGAGGTCGTTGTGGATCCAAGCGATGACGTCCGTGATCGCCTTGATCGGATCGAAGCACCGATCGGTCTGTCTGTTGCTCGATGGCGCGACGTAGCGTTGGCCGATCTTCTCCATTGCGGCGAAGTACTCGCGGCCGGTTTGCTCCTGTGTGACGGCGGCGTAGCGCAGGGTCATGTGCATGCTGTGGTGACCGAGCAGCTTCATGATGCCAACGAGGCTCATACCGGCGCCGAGCAGCTCGGTGGCATAGGTGTGTCGCAGGCGGTGGCTGGTGATCGGCTTGCTGTCGGCGAGGCCGTCGGTCGCGACAGACAGCGCCTGTTTGACGCGATGGTATTGGATGGGCTGACCGTCGGCTGTTTGGAGAAGGCGTGCGCGAGGAGAAGGAAGCGCGGCCTTGATCGAGGAGTAGAGCGCGAAGGTGCTCTCGTTGAGCGGAACGAGCCGCTCTTTGTCGAGCTTTCCCAGCGGGACTTTGAGGAAGCGATTGCCGAAAGGATCGACGCGCACGCAGTCCTCTTCGAGTGCGAGGAGCTCACCGATGCGAAGGCCGGTCTGGCGCATCAAGCAGAGACCGCGCCAGAGCGGATCGGCGGACTCGAGAAGACGCCGCTGAAGCTCGCGGTCGAGGAGGGGCGGCAGCGGGCGCGGCAAGAATTGCGGGAGCCGAGGGAGATCCGATGCGCGAATGAGCAGGTCGGGATCGGCATTCAGCTCACCGCGCTCGGCGAGCCAACGCAGGTAGGCACGCACAGCGAGGATGAGATGAACGCGAGTGCCGGGTAGAAGCTTCCGATCGCTGAGGAACATGAGCCATTGCTCGATGTCGCTTCGGGTCAGCCGTCGAAGACGCAGCCTGGAGTCTAAGAGCCAGTCGTGAAACTGGCGGAGCGAGGAGCCGTGTCGCGCACAACTCGAAGCTCTCAGCGTTGTCGCGCGGGTGCGGATGAACGCGGCGGCGGAGTCCGGAAGCGGCGCGCCGCGCAGCTTTCTGCCGAGACCGATCTCGGCCGGATCGAATTGGAGCCGGCCGCCGTCGTAGAGCCAAACGAGGTAGCCGCTGAGCGCACGACGATAGGGTCGAGCGTGGCGCGGCACGAGGACCTTACGAAATGGCTGCTCGAAGAAGCGCTGCACCTCGGCGGCCGTGACCGCGGTGATCGCGATGTGTTTGGCATCGAGCCAGGCATGAAAGCGCAGCAAGTACGGCGCGGCGCTCTCGCAGCCGACCCTGCTCAGATAGCCGCGTGCGCACGGCGGTAGTTGGCGAACGGGCTTGCGCAGGCGAATGGCGCCGTAGCCGGCGTCGGAGGGATCGAAGTTGAGCAGGCCAATTCGCCGAAGCCAGAGAAGATAGTCGCTCAGAACACGACGATAGTAGTAGCCACCGCCCGATTGGTTGCGAAACCGTTCGATGGCAAAGCGGCGCAAGTCTTCGGCCGTGAGCGTCACGAGGCTCAGCTCGTTTTCGGTGAGCCAGGTGTGCAAACGAATGATCGCGCGCTCCGATCCTTGGGCGGCAGGACGTTCGAGATAGGGACGAGCCACGTCTGGTGGCGACTGCCGGCTCACGACGACTGCTCGTAGCGTCGCTCGATGACCGCGAGCGCCTTCGTGTATTCAGCGGCGACGTCAGCGAGCGAAAGGTTGATGTACTGGAGCGTGGTCTGAGGCTCGGCGTGACCGAGCATCCGCTGGAGCACGACGAGCCCGACGCCGGCGCGAGCCATGTCAGCGCCGAAGGTGTGGCGAAAGCGATGCGCGTTGGCGTTGCGCACTTGCTCGCGTGTTCGACGCCGATGTCGAAACAGGCTGCGAAGACCGACGAGCGTCAGCGGCGAGCCCCGCCGGCGGCCTTGCAGGATCACGAACAAGAACGGCGCCGTCGTGTTGTGCGGGCGCTCGAGCCGCAAATAATCAGACAAGGCAGCGCGCAAGGGAGTCGGCACAGGAAGGAGTCGCTCACGACTGCCCTTGCCGAAGACCCGCACCTCGCCTCGTTGCCAATCGATGTCCGACAGCTTCATCGACACGACCTCGAGCGAGCGCAGCCCGCAGAACAGCATGAGGTAGACGATGGCGAGATCGCGGTAGCGCTTGAGGCTTCGCAAGAACGCGCGCACTTGCTCCGCGGTCAGTGGCTCGACGAGCTTTCTCGGCGCCTTGACGCGGACGCGCTTGCGCGGGCGCCGGTAGAGACGGAACAAGCCGAGCGAGCGATCGCGGCCGGGTCCGCGATAGTGCGCCGACTCGGCAATCCCGGCGGTCGACAGATCGTTGCCGGTGACGAAGCGGTAGAAAAGCGCGCACGTGCTGAGTCTGCGATTGATCGAGCGTGGTGCTGCGTTCTGTCGCTGCTGCCACGCGATGCAATCGATCAGTGAGGCAGCCGTCAGCGTCGCGATCGTGAGCTGTCCGTGCTCGAGCCAGCGCAGCAGCACGAGCAGGTCGTAAGCGTAGGCGCGATTGGTTGCCGGCGAGAGACCGCGCACGCGCACGCTTTCCAAGAAGCGGTTCGCGTCGCGCACGCTGTCCTCGGCGTCGGCGCGCAGCTCGTAACCGCCGCTCGGCGCTCGCTCAACGCGCATTGCTAGCGGCGATCTCGAAGCGAATTGACAGGTGGGCCGCGGCTGGAGCGGCGGCCTCTCTTGCCCAGAATTCGAGCCACGACCATGGGGCGCCGGCAGGCAAGACAACGCACAAGCGATGGCGCCGTTGCAGCAAACGCATCAGCGCGCGCACGTCGTTCGGACGATGACGCAAGAACAACACGCGTCCGTAGAGGCGAAGCGCTGTCTCTTTCTCTGTCCGGCCGACCAGTGGCTTCAGTAGCAACTCTCTCATCGCGGTCCTTCTCCGATGTTGGCGACGGGTCTTCTGCTCGCGTCGACAAGTTCTCGGAACCCTGATCCGCCACGCGTGTCGCGGCACGGCGGCGCCGCTCGGCATCACGATGATCGAGCCGGCCTTCCTACGAGCAGCGATGCTTCAGGCGTGCGCGCTTGATGCTTTCTCGCCGAGCGCGCTCTCGGCACGGCGCTCCGCAGTAGCGTTGACCACGATCGCAGCGCGAACAGACGAGTCCCTCGTTGCCGCACTCGGGGCACACGAAGCGCCGGCCTTCGCGTCCGTCCATCGAAAACTCGACGGCGTGCCTCGGCGCATGCGAGCTTGCCTTCGCTCACAGGTTCACAATTCGCCTCGAGCCAGAGGGCCGGAAGTTGCTAGCTTCGCGGCCCTCACCTTTTTCGCCTGCTGCAACGATAGAAGCGGACGTTCACTCGAAGCGAACTCTCGGCTTCATGAAAACGATGTTGACGCCTTCGGCGTCGCGGTCATTGGGCCGGCTGTCGCCGTCCGGGGCCAGCGCGACGAGAGCCGTGCGAAGCTCTCGCGCTGGCCCGGTGCCATGTACGGACTCACTTGATTGGCCGGTTAGATCTCAAGAGGCGAAGTCGAAAAAATCAAAAACACCCAGAAACATCGCACGAAACCGCAGCCATGCTTCCTCGGAAACGTCCGCTCGCCCGCCGCAAGCGAAGCTGAGCGACAGCGGCGCCGGGCGAGCCCCGCCCAGACGCCCCGAGCGCTGCGGCTGGGCGGGAGAGCGAGCCCGAAGCGCCGCGGCTCAGCATGTGCATCTGGCGTGACGGGCGCAGTTTGCCCGGCACGACGGATGCGCGCAGGCCCGTTCGAAGCCGCAGACGCCGCGCCCGGCCGCGACGACGGCGACCGCCGTACGATCGACGCACCGGCCGTGTGCCCCCACCCCCAACTCCTCGCTCCGCTTTTCGCCTGCGAGACGCGCCGCCGCTCAGTCTTCAATCGAAAAGCGCACGTTACTGATCCGCTCCGATCCACACACCGGACACTTCCCGGGCGTCGTCAGCTTATCCCGCTTCTTGAAGCTGAAATCACAGTCGAGACACCGCGCCGGCTCGACGGCGACCTTCACGCCCTTCGCCTTCCCGCTCTTGATCAAGTGCTCCAAGTGCTCGGCGGCATCGCGCTCGCGGATCTTCGCACCCGTCGCCAACTCGAGCAGCGTCTTCGGCGCGCCGCCGCCGCGGAGGAGATCTTCGAGCAGCTGCCGCACGGTCTGCTTGCGTTCCTTCGGTACGGGCGCCGCTTTCACGGGCATTCTCCCTTCGCGAGCGCCTCGATCCGCCGCTTGAGCTCCGCGTCGCCGACGCCGGACGTCACCGACGCTACCAACGCGGAGAACAGCTTCACTTCGAGATCGGCCTTCGCTTTCGAGAAGATGCCGCAGAGCGCCCGTTCGGTGCGCAGATTCTCCTCGCGCACGCCGGCGAGCGCCTCGGGCTCGGCGGCGGCGATCGCCAGGGCGGCGATCTTCGCGCGGGTCTTTTGCATCGTCGCGATCTCCGCTGTCGCCCGATCGACCCAGGGCGCGATCACCGTGTCGGCGTTCAGCTGCCAGTAGCGTCGCTCGATCGCCTCTTCGATCCCCATCGCCAGGTACCACGCGGGGATCTCGTCGCGCACTTCCATCTGCGCCAGCCGCTCGACGACGTCCTTGTCCTTCGTCGTCGCCAGCAGCTCCAGCAAGCGCAGCGCCGCCTTCCGCCGCACGCCTTCGTCTTCCGCCAGCGACCAGGCGACGGCGCGCAGCGAGACCAGATCTTCCTCGCGCCCGAGCTCCTTCAGCTTACCTTCGCGCTTCTCGACTTGCCGGCAGTACGTCTCGCGCGCGTGGCCAATCTGATATTCGTCGTTCATCGCCGACAGCGTGTCTGCGCCGCGCCGCTGCATCGAGTAGTCACCGCTCGCCATCGCTTCCGAGAGCAGCTTGCACGCGTCCTCGATCGGCAGTGTCTTCGCTTCCTTCAAGAGGACATCCGGCGACTTGATGACGCGCTCGTTCGTCGCTGCGCACGCCGTCACGAGAAGCAACCACCAGGCGCGCGTCATCGCTTCAACGTCAAGCCGAGCGCCTGGCGCACGCTCGCGTAAGTGTCGCTCACCGCGAACGAGATGAGATCCATGAGGTCCGGCCGTGCCTGGATCGCCGCGATCCGTTGCGGACCGCGCGCCGGCAGCGCCGTCGTGCGCACGTGGCCGACTTGCTTCGTCGCGCTGAACGCCTGCGCCAAGTCGCCGCACATGAGGAGCGCCCAGCGATCGGCGGTGCGCTCGCCGCTCTTCACCCACGCGTCGATGTCCGCGTGCAGCGCCGGCGACGCGTAGTTGTGCGCCGCAAAGCTCGCGGCCACCTGCGCGTGCCCCGCCCACGTGTCTTCCGGCGTCACCGCCCGGAAGCGCTCGATGACGAAGCTCGCGCGATCTTCCGGCACGCCCGGCACCGGCAGGCTCGGCACGAAGCGCTTGCACAAGAGGCCGAGCAGCGTCGCCAAGTCCGCCGTCGGCAAGCGGCTCGGCAGCAAGTGGCCGAGCGCCAAGAACGCGAGCGCGCGGCAGACGACGAAGTGGGTCGCGCGCGGCGGCATGTCCGGCGTGTCTTGGCTGACGATGAGCCGCGCCGGCGCACCGGGCTCGATGATCGCGTCACGGCCTCCGACCTTGGCGCGGTAGCTCAAGACCTCGAGCGCGCGGCCGCCCATCCGTTGCATCAAGAGCGCGAGGCGACGGCCGAAGCCTTGGTCGAGCTGCACGAGGTCCTGCTCGCCGAGGCCCATGCGCGCGATGTCGGTGGCGTAGAGCATCTCGGCCTGCGCGGCGACCGGCCCGAAGAATTGTTGCAACGGCGTGAGCAAGCCGGCGTCGGCGATCTGGCCGAGCTCGTTCTTGCCCAGCCCGCGCGGCGGCAGCTCGGTGAGCACACGGTGCGCGGCGGTGACGAAGCGCTCGGCTTCCTCGTCGGCCGGATCGAGCGCGCGCAGCACGTCGTAAAAGAGGAAGGTGCGATCGACGTCCTGCTCTTGCCCGTAGAGGCGCGCGAGCAAGCGGTAGGGCTCGGGATCGGTCGGAGTGCGTTGCTGCAGCTCTTTGTAGAGCGCGATCGCTTCTTGCGTCTTGCCCTTTTGCGGCGCCAGGATGGCCGCGAGGGCATTGATCGGCGCGACGGCGGCCGGATCGGTGCTCTTGGCGAGACGGAAGTAGCGCTCGGCGCGCCCCGGATCGTTCAGGCGGTCGCGGGCGATGACGCCGAGGCGCACGTAGTCGTCCGCGTGCGCTTGCACGTGGGCGAGACGCTCTTCCTCCCACTCCAGGCGCTCGACGTGCTTTCCGGCGGCCTCGGCCGCGGCGATGGCGCGTTCGATCGCGTCGACGGGCAGCGCCTCGGTGCTGGCGGCGAGCTGATAAAACTCCATCACCCGCGCGGCGTCCGTGCGCGTGCGCTCTGCGGCCTCGGCGAGCGTCAAATAGAACGACTGCGCGCGCTTCTTCTGCGGCTCGACGATGACCAGCCGCTCGCCGACCATGAGCAAGCGCTCGGCGTCGCCGCCGGTCCGGTAGAGCTCGAAGAGCTGATCGAGCACGGCGATCGATTGCGGGTTCAGGTTGAACGCCGCTTCGAGCTGGCGCTGCGCTTCCTCCTGCTTGCCGAGCGTGCGCGCGAGCTCGCCGGCGGCTTGCAACGCCAGCGCGCGCTCTTGATCGTTCGCGGCGTGCGTTGCCTGAGCCGTCGTCCACAGGTGCGCGCTCTCGAGATCGCTGCGCGCGAGCGTCAACGCTGCGAGCCGCGCGTAGACCGCCGGATCGGTGACGCCGTCCGAGTGCAAGGCGGCGAGGAAGCGTTCTTCAGCGGCGCGGATGTTCGCGGCCGCGGCGTGGAACGCGCCGGCGCGATAGCGATCGAGCGAGTCGACGGGGCCGCCGCTGTCGATCCGGTCGAGCAGCATGCGCACGACGGCGGGGTGGTTCTCGGCCTTCGCTTCGAGATCGAAGAGCGCCCAGAACGCGTCGTCGCTCCCAGCGATGAGCGGCGTGAGGAGCGAGCGCGCCTTCGTCAGATCGCCGGCGCCAATGAGCGCCTTGGCTGCGTTGACGATCCACGTGGGATCCTCGCCGGCGCCGAGCGTCGCGAGATCGTCGAGGTACGCCTTCGCTTCTTCGGAGCGCCCCGTCTCGATGAGTAAGCGCGCGCGCAGCCGTCGCGCGTCTTTGTGATCGGGCTGCAGCTTGAGGCAGGCCTCCAAGCAATCGTCCGCCCGCACGAGGTCTTTCGTCTTCTCGAGCCACAGCTTGGCCATCGCGAAGTAGGCGCGCGCACGGGTCTCGGTCCCCGCGTCGCTCTCGGCGATGCGCAAGTACACGGCCGAGAGCAGCGGGTCGTCGCCGCGGCGCTCGGCGAGGTCGGCGATGTGCACCAGCACCTTCTCGTCCAGGTCGAGCTTGTCGGTGAGCGCTTCGCGGTAGAGGGCGTAGGCGCGATCGGCCTCGTCGGCGTTCTCGAGGATCGTCGCGGCTTCGCACATCGCCTGGCCGCGCTTCTCCGGCGCCGCGCGCGAGAGCAGACCTTCGACGAGGAGGTCCACCTGCTTGCGCTCCGAGAGCGCGCGCTCGATGCGGCCACGTTCCTCCGGCGTCTTGGCCGCGTCGAACATGCGCAGGGCGAGATCGCGCGCGTCGTTCGTGTGTCCGGCGTCAATCAGGGCCCCGAGCGCGCTGAGCTGATCGTCAGCGCCGAGCTTGCCCGTCTCGATCAGGCGTCGCGTCAGCGCCACGCGCATGCTCGGATCGCCGCTGCGGTCGACGAGCGCCTGCGCCCGCTTCATCAAGAGGTTCTTGCTGTCCTCGCGCTCCTCGGCGTCGATCAACGCGAAGAGCTCGTCGAGCGCCGCTTGCAGTTGGCCAGCCCGCTCGAGCCACTCGATCAAGCGCACGCGATCGTCGCGGGTCTTCGGGCCTTGCGCGAGCGCCTCGCGAAAGAGCGCCGCGGCTTGCGCGTAGTCGGCCTTGCTGTCGGCGACGATCTCGGCGGCGTCACGCAGGGCGTCGATGCGCTCCTGCGCCTGCTCGCTCGCTTCTGCCACGTGACGGAGCGCCCGCACGGCTTCGTCGATGTAGAGCCCGCGCTTCGTGACCAGCTTCACGCTGCGCCGCGCGGCTGGAGTCGAGACCGCCTCGGCGAACGCATGCAGGTAGGCGAGGGCCGCTTTGTCGAGCTCGCCGCGCTCGCTGCGCCACTCGCCGAGGCGCATGCAGAGCTCACCGCGCTCCTTCGACGGCACCGTCAGTTGGATCAGGCTCTCCATCGCGTCGCAACGCTCGGCTCCGGCGTTGCGCAAGCCATAGAGACGCACGAGCTCGGTGAACGGCGCCGGCGCGCTCGGATCGTCCTTGGTCGCCTGGCGGTAGAAGTGCACCGCTTGCTCGAGATCGTTGAGGTCCCGCTCGGCTTTTTCGGCGATCTGAACGGCGAGCTTGTATCGCTCGGCGCGGTCGAGGCTCGTCGCGTGCTGCTCGGCGAGGAGCTGCACGTGCGACTCGGTGTTGCCGAGCTTCTCGTAGAGGGCGCCGACGCGAGCGCGGAGCGACGCCGACTCCGGATCGCGCGCGAGGATGCCTTTGGCGAGCGCGAGCGCCTCGGCGAGCTCGCCCTTGCCCTCGTGGTAGTCGCAGAGCGCGAGCTCGGCCTCGGTCTTCTCGGCGCCGTCGATGAATGCGAGGGCCGCGTGCAGCACTTTGGCGCGCAAGTCGGCGTCGAGCGCGGCCAAGTAGCGCGGGCGCTTCGCCGCTTCGTCGCGCGACGGCGCCGCGCTGAAGGCGAGGCCCCAGAGGGTCGCTGCTTCTTGGGCAACGCCGAGGCGCTCGGCGATCCCGGCGGCTTGCAAGAGGAGGGACGCTTTTTCGTTCACTTGCTCGGTCGCCGCCGCCAAGCCCTTCAATAGCGCCATCGCTTCGACGTCATTGCCAGTGCGCAGGCAAATCGCGATCCGCAGCTGCAGCACCTGCGGATCGCTCGGCGTCTCGCCGAAGAAGCGTACGAGGAGCAGCCCCGCGCGCTCGGGATCCTTGGCGCGATCGAGCGCCGCCCGCGCCGCTTCCAGCGCGACTTGCGATCGGCGCGGCTCTTCGAACACCCCCGCGCGCAGCTCGAGCGCCGTCACCAGCGCCTTCACGTCGCTCTTCTGTTCGAGCCAGAGCCGGTGGCGCTGGTAGAGCTCTTCGTCCGTCGGATCGAGCTCGAAGGCGCGCTTGACGCATGCCGCCGCGCGCTCGTCATCGCCCGCGCGATCGTAGAGCGCGAGCGCGCGCATGACGAAGGTGCGCTCGTCGGCGAACGCTTTCTTCAGGACGTGCTCGGCCGCGTCGGCGTCGTGCAAGCGTTCGAGCGCGACGATCGCCGCTTCTGTCGCGACGGCCTCCCGCGCTTCGATCGGCAGCGCGTCGGTGCGGGCCTCCAAGAGCTCGAAGAGGTCGATCGTGCTCGCGCCAGCCTCGATGTGCTTCTTGTGGCGCGCGTAAGCAGCGTCGTCGGTTGGCGCTGCCTGGAACATCCGCTTGGCGAGGGTCGCGGCGCGCTGGGTGTCGCCGAGCCCGTCATAGATGTCGTAGAGCGCCGCTTGTGCCGCTGCCTCCCCACCGAGCTCACGCGTGAGCACCTTCTCGGCGTCGTCGTGGGTGAAGAGCTTCTCGATGTACAGGCGCGCGAGCTCGATCGCGAGCGCGTGCTTTTGCTGCGCCTGCGCGACCTGCAGACGCTTCTCGAGCGCGCGGGCGAGGGCGCCGGCGTCGGCGCTCTCTAGCAAGATCGTCCGCTGGCGCTCGAACGCCGTGTCGTCTTCCGGGTTGCTCTCGAAGAGGCGGGCGCTCAGCTCAGCGGCGCGGGTGACGTCGCCGATCTCGGTGAAGAGCGCGAGCGCACGGTCGAGCATCGCGCGCGCGTTGGCGTGGCCGGCGGCGTGGCGCACGAGCTCCGCGGCCAAGCGCTCTTTGTCGCCGGCCTTCTCCAAGAGCGTGAGCGCGCGTCCGCTCCACTCCGCCTTCTGCTTCAGCGCGAACGCTTCGAGCAGCGCGTAGGCCGCTTCCTTCGGCCGCTGCGTGCGCTCGTAGGCGCCGGCGAGCTCGGCGAAGAGCTCCGCCGAGAGCGCGCGACCTTGGAGCAGGCTGACCAGCTTGTCGTCGTCTTTCGAGAGCCGCGCAGCGTCGACCGTGAGCAGCCACGCCTCTTCAGAGTCCGGCGCTTCCGCGAGCAAGCGGTTGGCCAGCGCGAGCGCCGCGTTCGGATCTTGCGCGAGGCGTTCCCGTGCGTGCGCGTAGAGCAAGTGCCGATGCGTCTTTCGCAGCGCGTCGGCGCGCGGATCCTGATCGAGCTCGGGCAGGGTGATCAACGCTTGCAGCTCGCCGAACGCCGAGCGCTCGTCGTTCGCGTCGACCAGCGCCTCCGCGTAGTCGATGCGCGCCGTGATCGGTGCGCCTTCGGCCTTTGCGCGCGCCGCGAGCAGCGCGATCTTCGCCTTCAGATCCTTCGTCGTCGTGGCGACGTCGAGCCACAAGGAAGACAGCTCGGGCGAAGCAAGCACGCGGGCAAACGGAAGTTGGCGGAGCAGGGTGAGCGCCAGATCAGCGTGGCCCGTCCGGTCGAGGCGGCGCGCGAGATAGAGCGTTTCAGCGTCGAGCTGCTGCGCCGGGGGGATCGCGCCGACGAGGGACGCGCGGATCTCATCGGCCGCCTCGTCGCCGATCTTCTGGCAGATCGCGGCGATCTCGCGCTTGCCTTCGACGTCGAGGCCGAGGGTGAGCTGCTCGGCCCAGTCCCAGACCTCGCTCAGCCGCTCGGGCCGGCGCGTGACGAGCAAGAAGCCGGTGACCACGTCTTGCGCTTGGATCGCGTCTTGCTCGGCCAGGAGCGCGAGGGCGCCGAGCGCGGCGCCGTCGTCCGGTGCCGCGACGGCGAGCTGCAGGTACTCGCGCGTCGCTGCGATCTGCGCCTTGCCCTCGACGGCGTCGCGACGGGCGCGCGCCCACGGCAAAAGCAGCGCCGGCGTCTCTTTCAACGCTTGCTTCAGCGCGCCGTAGATCTCGTCGTCTTGCGGATCGCGCGCGAGGATCGTTTCGAGCAGCACGCGCGCCTGTTGCTCGTGGCCAGCGGCGAGGAGGGCATGCGCGAAGCGTTTCTCCAGCACGCTGAGCTCGCTGGGATCGAGGCCCTCGGTCGTCGCCAGCGCCTGCGACAGATCTTCCAGCGCGGCGGTGACCGCCGCCGGCTCATCGGCCGCGAGCGCGAGCTCACCCCGGCGAATCCAGTTCGCGAGCTCAGCTGGGAACGCGCGCGTCACCGTCTCGGCGACCTTCAACGCCGCCTTCGGATCGCCGGCGCGCTCGAGCAGGTCGCGCACTTCGAGCAGGGTCTCTTGACCGACGCGCCGCGCGGCGATTCCGGCGAGCAGCAGCTCGGCGAGCGCGCGGTGCTCGCCGCGCTCCTTGAGCTTCGTGCGTTGGGCCTCGAAGCGCGTCGTCTCCGCCGCGCTCCTGGCTTTCTCATCGGCGCCCGCTTGCCACTCGGCGAAGAGCGCTTCGTCCTCGGGCGCGCGGCGGATCAGCTCCGCGTAGAGGCGCTCGGCAGCGTCGCGATCACCCTCGGCGCGCACCAGCTTGGCGAGCACACGCAGCGCCGGCTCCGGGAGCGCTTCGCTGTCGTGGATCGACAAGAGCACATTGGCGCGCACCTTCTCGCCGACGACTCGCGCCGCATCGTCGCGCAAGAGGAAGTCGATGACGCGTGCGCGGAGGGCAGGGTGCAGCGCGATCTCGGCGAAGATGCTGCCCAAGCGATCGTGATCGGGCGCCGCTTCGACCAGCGCTTCGAACGCCGTCCACATCTGCGTGACGGCGCCCGACGCGATCGCCCGCGAGAGGACGAGCTCGGCGCGCTGGCGCGGCGATCCGGCGCGCTCGACCATCGTCTCGACGGCCTGCTGCAGCGGCAGAAAGTCCGGCGCGTGATCCTGCTCCTTCTTCAGCGTCTCGATCGCGAGCGCGGGCTTGCGCAGGCTCGCCTCTTGGATCCGCGCGATCGCCAGCGCGAGCGGAAAGCGCGCTTCCTCGCCATGCGCATGCGAGAGTGCGCGCTCGATCGCCTGCACGGCTTCTTCGCTGTAGCCCTCGGCGTCCAGGCGGCCAGCCACGTCGAGCGCGAACTGCCCCGGCAGCTTGTCGAGCTTCGTGATGTTCTTGATCAGGATCGTGCTCGGCACGGTGTCGGCGACGCGCGAGAGCGCCGGCATCGCGTCGTCGAAGCCGGCGGCGAAGCGCGAGAGCTGCAGCGTGAAGGCGAGCTCGGCGTTGCCGGTCGATTCGGCGCGCTCAGCCAAGTAGCCGAGCGCTTCGTCTTGCTTCGGATCTTGTTCGAGCACCCAGGTGTAGGCGGCCTGCGCGGCTTCGTGGTCGCCCGACTCTCTGTACGCGCGCGCGATCTGCAGCTTGAGGGCGGCTTTGTCCTCGCCCGGCGAGTACATGAGCTGCTTTTCGAGCGCCTGCGCCAAGAGCTCCGGGCGGCCTTCGTCTTCGGCGAGGCCGACGAGCGCTTGCCGTGCCAAGTCTCCGAACTGACCGGGGCTGTCGGCGAGCGGCAAGAGCTCTTCGCGCGCCGACGCCCAATCGCCGACCGAGTCGCGCAGGACGAGCGCGGTCTGCCAACGATACTCGTTGGCCTTCTCTCCGGTCGCCGTCGCCGACGCGTCGCGCAGGAGCAGGACGAGGCGTTGAAAGTCGCCGCGCTCTTTGAGCACCGCGCGCAGCTGATCGAAGGTCTCGGCCTTCTGATCGATCTGCCAGAGCTCGAAGAGGTGGTTGAACTGGTCTTGCAGGTCGCCGCGTTGGCGGGCCAGGCGCGCGAGGCTCGAGAGCGCATGCACGCGGCCCTCTTCAGCGCCCGTCTCGAGGAAGCGCCGCCACGCGTCCTCGGCCATCGCCGAATCGTTCTGCTCTTCGGCGAGCTCGCCGAGCAATTTTAGGCCGCGCACGTGATGCGGCACGTCGATCAATGCGCGCAAGAGATACGCGCGCGCTTCGTCGCGGCGCCCGAGCGGTCCTGCGAGAAGCTCCGCCTGCGTGATCCGGATCTCGGCCTTGGCTTCGTCGCTCGCGTGGCGATAGCGCGCCAAGTTGCCGAGCGCCGCGAACGCGCCGTAGGGCTCGTTCAGCTTCTGGCAAAGGACGTACAGCGCTTCGTTCGCCTCCGCCGACATCGGGTCGGCCTTGATCGCCTGATCCAAGGCTTCTTTGGCGCCGGTGAGGTCGTTCTTGTTCTCGCGCAGGTTGGCGAGCTCCAAGTACCACTCGGAGCGCGTCGTCGGCTCGTGCTCGCGCGGCGCCCACTTCGTGAGCAGCGCCTCGACCTGCGCTTGGCCCTGGTGCTGCAGGACGGCTTCGAGCATGCGCCGCTTCACGATGGCGTCGCTGGGCGCCAAGGCGAGGGCGGCCTCCAGGTGGCTGAGCTCGGCCTCGGTCATCTGCTGGCGCGCGGCCAGATCAGCGGCGCGCATGTGGTGCTCGAGCTGGCTCGCGAGATCGTCGGTGTTGGCGCCGAGCTGCTTTTCGAGATCGAAGAGGGCCCGCACGTCGCCGCGCGTCTCGTAGATCTTGCGTAGCGCCCCGTACGCTTGCTTCGCGAAGGGACCGCCGAGCGCCGCTTCGAACGAGGCCTCGGCGTCCTCGTCGCGCTTCTCGCTCATCGCGATCTCGCCGAGGCGGAACGACGCTTCGGCCTTCAACGCCGCGTCGGCCTCGCTCTCGAGCTCCTCGTACCAGCGCTTGGCCGTCTCGAGCTCGCCGATCGCGTAGGCGAGCTGCGCGGCACGGAGCATCGCCTGCTTCGAAGTGGGATCGAGCGTGAGCACGCGCTGATAGCGGCCGAGAAGCGCGCGCGGATCGAAGCTCGGCTCGTGCTCGGTGCGCTCGAGCTGCTCGGCGATCTCCATCTCGATCGCGGTCGCGACGGTCATGTCGCCGAGGGCGATGAAGCGCTCGGACAAGCGCGAGAGGTAACGGACCGCGCGCGGCACGTCGCCCGACTTCGCAAACAGGCGCGCGACGAGCCGGATGGCGTCTGGATCGTCCATCCGCGCGCGCAACGCTCGCTCGGCGTGCAGCTTCGCCTTCTTCAGGTCGTGCTCGAGCAGCATCTGCCCGAGCTGCAAGTGCACTTGGAAGCGCTCTTCCTCTGGCATGGCGCGGAGCAGCCGCTCGCCCGAGCTCGTCGCGCCCTTGACGTTCTTGGCGACGCTCTCGAGCGCGAAGGACTGCTGCAACGCGCGCACGTCGCTCTTTCTCTTCTTCAGGGTGCGGGCGAGCGACTTGCGCGCTGCTTCCTGATCGAAGCCTTTGGCGATCGTCGCCGCCGTGACGTCGGCGAGGGCGGCGGCGCGATCGCTCTTGTCGTTCCACAGCGCCGTCGCCGCTTGCGTGTAGCGCTTGGCGGCGCTCTCGTGATCGCCTTCGAGCTCGGCGTAGTGGCCCAAGAACAAGAGCGCGTCGATGTTGTCTTCGTCTTTCAACAGCGCTTCTTCGGCGACGCTGCGGCCCTCTTCGTGGCGGCGCTCGTCGGCGGCGGCGAGCTGCAAATAGCGGCGGATGGCGAAGCGGTGCGGCACCTCTTCGTCGACGTGCTTTCGGTACGCGGCGAACGCCTTCTTGTCGTCGCCGGTGTAGAGCACGGCCTCGATGTCCTCGAAGGGCGCGCGCGCTTCGACCGCGAACGACACGCGGGTCTCGCTCTTCGCTTGATCGAGCAGCGTGCGGCCGCAGGCGATGATCCACCCGTTCTTCGACACCTCAGCTTGAATGAGGCCGACCTCGCTGGTGTCCGGGATCTTCCAGCCGTAGCGCGGCAACAGCTCGCGCACGCTCATCGCGACGACGTCGAACACGGGCTGGTTCGCCTTCAACGGCAGCCCACCCATCGCTTGCAGGAGCAGCCATGGAACCCGCGGCGCCGGCAGCTTGCACGCGCCGAACACGCGCTCGTCGAAGGGCAAGAGGCCGAGCTCACGCGGCGCCATGATCACCGGCGCCATCGCGAACGAGAACGGCACCGTCGTTGCGCCGTCGGCGTAGCTGCCGGTCACGGTCATCGCGCCGTTCTCGGGCAGCGCCTCGAGATCGAAGAAGCCGGCTTCCTTCAGCCCGGGCTTCTGCAGCTCCTGCTTCAGCGCGTCGTGCGAGAGATGCAAGACGAGCGAGCGCAGCACGCAGCGCGTCGAGTGAAAGCGCTCGGCGCCGCCCGAGACGTCGAAGGGGAACTTGACCTTCGGGATCTCCATCTCGAGACGGCCGACGGTGACGCCGCTGCCGATCGCTTTGTTCTTGAGCTCGAGGAGCGCCTTGCCAGACTCCAAGCGCAACGCGAAGCCGAGCGATTCGGGCTCGGCCGGCTCGATCGGCGCCGGCTTCGCGAGCGGGACGATTTGCTTGGCGGCGGTGCCGTCGGTGATCGGGCGATCGATCAGCTCGGCAAGCGCATCGATCTTGGGATCGGCGCTCTTGTCACGAGGAACGAGCGCTGCGCCATCGGCGCCTTCGCTCCCCGGATCTTTCTCCCTCGCCATCGACCTTCCTTCAGTATCCGCGCGGACCTATCGGCAATGTAGGATGATTGGCCACAAGGGTATCATCGGGTGCTCGGCGGACCCAAATTTTAGGCGGGGGAGGAGGTCGGCGCCAGCTTCGTTCAGCTCTCGCGGGAGTGCAGCTCATTCATCGCCGTCGCGAAGCGCATGATGCCCGCTTGCTCCTTGCCGTCCTTGGCGACGGACGCGGCGACGCGCAGATCCTTTTCCAGGTCGCGCATGTTCTCCGCCGTCTCAGGGTCGACGCCAGCTTGCGCGAGCGCTGCGCGGATCCTCGGCACGTAGGCCGCGGCGAGCGCGAGCATGCGATCCGCGGCCTCGCTGAGCGCCTGCGGATCGTCGAGCTCGCGCGCCGCCCGGGTCTCTTGCGAGAACTTACGCATCTGCAGCGCGACGCCCATCCGGCCCTGAGTCGCCGTCGGATCGAGGGTGAGGTCGAAGCCCGTCGGCGGCGGTGCGTCGGCGGGACGGCTGAGCAGGAGCGTGACGTCGATCGCTTGTTTGTCTGCGACCTTCGTCGCGTCGACACCGTCGCTCACGGAGGCGCGGGCGGCCCTCGTCGCTTGCGTGGCGGGTGCGCGCACGGCGCCGGCGGCGTCCGGTGGCGGGGCGACCTGGCCTGGCGGTGGCGATCCGATCTTCATCATTTCACCCCCGCGCTCTCGAAGGTGCCGGCTGTCGCTTGTGCGGTCCGCGCGAGCTGCATCAGCGCCTCGGCGCGCTGCAAGGTCACGAGGCTCATCGGGTCCGTTTGGCCGCGCAGTTGCTCGAGCGCCATCTCGAGCTCGAGCCACGCTGCGGTCGTGCGCCCTTGGTTGAGCATGATCTCGGCGCGGTAAACGCGGCTGACGGCGTCCCCGGGCTCGATACGCAGCGTCAGGTTGTAGAGCAGCTCCGCCAGCGGAAACACCTTGAGGCGGTGCGCGCAAACAGCGAGCCCGCGCCAGTGCTTCGGATCGTCGTGGTCGAGCACAGCGAGCAGACAGTACAGCTTGCCCGCGGCGACCGGCTGGTTGGCGGCGAGCTGGCGGCAGGCGCTCACGTACATCGCTTCGAGCTGCGCGTGATCGATCCCGAGCAGATCGTGCGCGTGCAGCAGATCGGCGTCCGGTCCGAAGAGCAGAGCCTTCATCTGATTGAGCGCGTTCTGGCGGTCCTGTTCCATCGCTGCCCCTACATCATCGCTTGCGCGCGGAGATACTGGCCGAACGACTCGGCGGCTTTTGCGACGTTCTCGCTGATCCGGCCGGCGCGATCTTGCGCGTCTTCGATCTCGTCCTTGGTGTCCTTCTCCTTGACGCGCGCCTCTTCGATCTTGTTGAGGAGCGCCTTGATCATCACCTCGACCTCGGCCAAGCGCGCGCGCACCAGGTCGAGCTCCAGATTCACGCGCGCCATGTCCTTGGCATATTGCGCGTCGAGCACCTTGTCGACGGCGTTGACCAGCGCGCAGGCGGCGTTGAAGATCGCGATGCCTTGCATGACCGCGCCGAGCACGCCGCTGGCGTCGCCGGTGAAGACCGCGACGGCGATCGCGACGGCGATCGCGGCGACGGCGACGCCGATCTGATAGTAGGTGCTGGTCGCGACCTCTTCGTTGAACCAGCGCTCCGAGCCCTCGAGCCGCTGCGCGCTGTCTTTATCGACGGCGCCGGTGGCCGCCTTGGTGCCGTCGAGGACCGCCTGGGTGTGATCGGGGTGGACGCCGAGAATGGTGGCGATCGTCACCGTCGCCGCGTAAGCCCCCTTGACCAAAAAGTCGGTGTTGATACCGACGAGCTTGGTGATGCGGGCGAAGACGAGTGCCGCCACGATCACCGTCGCCGCCGCGATCACGATAGGCGTCAACGCGATCGACTTCACCTTCGAAATGATGTCGGTCACCGACTTGAACGCGCCCGTGACCTTGCCGAGGAAGCTGTTGTTGCGCTTGTTCTTGGCGCGCTCGGCCGCCTCATACGCCGACTTCATCTTCGCGTGCGTGCCCGTGATCTGGCCGAGGAGGCCATCGAGACGCACGAGGAGCGCCTTCTTCTCGTCCTTGAGCGCGCTGAGCTCGCGGTGCAACGCTTCGATGTCTTGGCCGGTGTCGCCCTGCAGCAGCGCGGCGCTCTTGGCGATGATGAACTCGCAGCTCGCTTCTAGGAGCATGAGCGCGTTGTGCGTGATCGTCGCTTCGCCTGCCCGCGGCGGTCCCGTCGTCGACGCCGCGGCGCCCGGAGGGTCCGAGAGCAAGCGCTGCGCCGGCGCCACGAAAGCGCGGTCGAGCCGGTCGACGACCGCGGCGACCTCGGACGAGAGCGCCTGCCGCTCTGGGCTCAGCGTCTGTCGCAGCGACGCGCTTTGGCCCGACGACAGATCGCCGATCAAGTCGTCGAAGAGCGTGTCGAGCTGCTCGGCGGCGTCGGGGCCGAGCTCGCTGGCGAGCCAGGATTGGTCCGGGTTCGCGCGGAGCTCGTCGGCGCGATCCTTGATCGCAGCGACGCCGCCGTCTTCACCGAGCAGATCGACGAAGTCTGCGATCGTCTCGAGCGCTTGCCTGGTGAGCGCCTTCACCTCGCCGTCCTTGAGGGCGGTCTGCGGCACCGCGAGCGTCGGCGCGCCGAGGCGGTTTTGTACTGGATTTTTCGGGGTGCCGGCGCGCGCGACGAAGGCGTCGCTGGTGCGTGCTTTGGCGATGCTCGGATCGAGCGCCTTCGCCGGTCCCGCGCCGATCTTCGGCAGCGGGGCGTCGCCGAGCGCGTGCGCCGGAGTCGCCGTCGCAGACTCCCCTCGAGGGCCTGACGCGCGCGGCGCCGTCGATCCCTTGGTCGAGCCCAGCGGCGGGCTTGCGGTCGGTGCCGCCATACGGACGCTCCCTTCTCCCAGAAGAATAGCCGATGCCGGTCCGCGCGCCAACGCCGGTCACTTCACGGCGATTTCGTAGAGGCTTCCGTCGCGCTCGAGGCTGACGAGGTTCGTCGCCGTCCCGAGCATCGCCGCCGTGTCGCCGAAGTCGGCCTTTCCGATCTGCTTCCAGCCGCCGCTCACGGGGTTCGTGACGTAGAGCTTGCCGCTTTTCTCGACGGTGTAGAGATCCTTGCCGACGACCGCCCATGCGATCGTCGTCGCCCACTCGCCGTGCTTGCCGACGGTCTTCCAGGCGCCGCTCTTCGGATCGACGCTGTAGAGGCTGCCGTCGTTCTCGATCGTGTAGAGCACGCCGTCGATCGCGATCATGCCGCGCGTCGCGGCGAACTCGGGCTTGCCGAGCTTCTTCCAGGTGCCGCTCTTCATGTCGGTGACGTAGAGTTGGCCGTTGGCCTCGATGCTGAAGAGCTCGGTGCCGATAGAGGCCGCCGCGATCGTGTCGGCCCAGTCGCCCTTGTTGCCGACCGCTTCCCACGCGCCGCTCGCCGGATCGATTCGATAGAGCGAGCCATCGTTCTCGATCGAGTAGAGCTTGTCACCGCCAGAGAACATGCGCCGCGTGCCGTGGAACTCAGCGCCGCCGACTTGCTTCCACGCGCCGGTCGCGGGGTTCGTGACATAGAGCTTGCCGGTCGACTCGACGGAGTAGAGCTGGCCGGCGTGCATCGTCGCCGCGATGGTCATGCCCCAGTCGCCCTTCTTTCCGAGGACGCGCCATTCGCCGGGCGCGGCGCTGGCGGACGTTGAGAATACGAGCGCGAAGACGAACAGGAGAGCCGGTGTGCGCATGCGCGGCACTATCGCCGAGCTCTCGACGCGGCGCCAAGATTTGCGCTCTTGGCGCCGCGGGCCTACCTTCAGGGCCAATGCGCATCGCAGAGCTGCACGCGACGCCGATGACCGCGCCGCTTCACGCGCCGTTCGGTATCGCCACGGGCGCGCAGGCCGCGGCGGAGAACGTGCTCGTGCGCATCGTGCTCGACGACGGCACCGTTGGCCTCGGCGAGGCGGCGCCGTTCGCAGCGGTAAACGGCGAGACACAGGCGGCGACGCTCGCGGCGATCGACTCCGCGCGGGCGCTCATCGTCGGTCGCGATCCGCGCGGCGTGCGGGCGTTGGCGGTGGATCTCGGCCGCGAGATCGCCGCCGCCGCGAGCGCGCGTTGCGCCGTCCAGGCCGCGGTGCTCGACGCAGTTTGCCGCCGCGCGCGTCTGCCGTTGTGGGCGTACTTCGGCGGCGGTCGCGAGGTGCTCGTCACCGACTACACGATCACGACGGGAACGCTCGCAGAGGCCAAAGCCGCGGCGAAGCAGATCGCCGCGCGCGGGTTTCGCACGATCAAGCTGAAGGTTGGCGGCGTCCCGCTGGCCGAGGATCGCGATCGCATTGGCGCGATCGTCGCTGCGGCGCCCGGGCTCGACCTCTTGCTCGACGGCAACTGCGGCGTGCGCTCGCCGGCCGACGCGCTGCTGCTCGTCCGCACCGCGAACGACGCCGGCGCCCGCGTCGTGCTCTTCGAGCAGCCGCTCGCCAAAGACGATCACGCCGGCCAGCGCGCGCTCGTCGAGCAGTCGCCGGTCCCGATCGCCGCCGACGAGTCGGCGGGCTCGCTCGCCGACGTCGTGGCGATCGCCCGCGACCGCCGCGCGCACGTCGTCAACCTGAAGTGCATGAAGTCCGGCCTCGTCGAAGCGTACGACATGGCGATCACGGCGAAGGCGTGCGGGCTCGGCTTGATGATCGGCGCGATGGTCGAGAGCGAGCTCGGCCTCAGCGTGTCGGCGTGCCTGGCCGCGGGCCTCGGCGGCTTCGACTTCGTCGACCTCGACACGCACATGTTCTTCGCGAAGAGCCCGGCCGTCGCTGGCTTCGTGCAGCGTGGTCCCGCGATCGACGTCGGGCCCATCACGCTCGGCCACGGCGCGAGCGTGCGGTGAGCGAAGCGGATCCCGAGATCGGCGTGCTGCCGCGCGCGTGCGGGCCGTACACCTTGCACGGCGTGCTCGGCGCCGGCGGCATGGCGATTGTCTACCGCGCCACGCACACGTTGCTCGGGCAAGAAGTCGCGATCAAGATGATCCGCCCGCGCTTCAGTCAGGAGCCGGCGGTCGTCGCGTTCTTCGGATCGGAGCTGCAGGCGCTCGTGCGCATCCGCCACCCTCACGTGGTCGAAGTGCAGAATGTGTTCACGTCCGAGCACGGCGAGCCGTGCATGGTCATGGAGCTGCTCGAAGCGCCGACCTTGCGCGACATGCTGGTGAAGAACGATCCGATCTTGTTCCCGGATCTTCTTCACCTCGCCGCGCAAGTCGCGCAAGCGCTGCAGACGGCCCACGCCGCCGGCGTCATCCACCGCGATCTGAAGCCGGACAACATCAGCGTCTTGCACCGGGCCGGGCACGACGAGCAGCGCTTGTTCGTCAAGGTGCTCGACTTCGGCGTGGCGAAGCTCAACGAGGCGACAGGAAAAGAGCAGGTCGTCGGCACGCTCGCGTACTTGGCGCCCGAGCTCTTGCGCGGTGCGCCCGCCGACGCGCGATCGGACGCCTACGCGCTCGGCGTCATTCTCTACGAGCTCGCTGCGGGGAAGCTGCCTTTCGATCCGGCGTCGCCTGCGGAGCTGCTTGCGCGTCCGGAAACGCCGCCGCTCTCGCACACGCGTCCCGATTTGCCGGTGGAGTTCTTGGAGCTCGTCGCGAGCTGTACGGCGCTGTCGCCGGAAGCACGACCGCAGTCGATGACGGAGATCTCAGCGGTGCTCGATCGTCTGCGCTCGCGCACGGCGGCATTCGTGCACACGAGCTGGTACGTGAAGGCGAAGCAGCCGTTGCTCCCGGTCGTCGGGTGGTTGCTCATCGTGCTCGCGATCGTCGTGGCGTTTTACTTTTGGAGCGAACGCGCGCCGCCGCCGATCGCGCCGGTGCCCTCCGCGGCGCCATCGCCATCGCCATCGTCTGACGCCGAGCCCGAGCGTCCGACGGCGAAGCCAGCAGCGTCACCGAAGCATCCGTCAGAGCCGAAGCCACCGAAGCCACCGGGGCCACCGAAGCCACCGGTGCAAAACCTCGACGAAAAAGAGCGGCTCGACGATCCGAAGGCCGAGGACATTCCGGACGAGTGAAGGCTACGCCGGCAACGTCACGAACACCGACACGCCGCCGCTCGCGGTCTTCTCCACGGCGAAGGTGCCCTGCTGCTCGGTCGCGCGCGCCTTCATGTTGTTGAGCCCTCTGCCCGCGCTCGCGCCGTCGATGATTCCGTGGCCATTGTCGGTGACCTCCAGGCGCAGGTGTCCATCCGTCTTCGCCAAGCCGATCGACACCCGGGTGGCGCCGCTGTGCTTGACGACGTTGGTCAGCGCCTCGCGGACGATCGCCAACAGGGCCAAGCTCGTGCTCGCGTCGAGCGCCTTCGGCAACGCGGTCGCGTCGAGCGAGAGCGTCAGCTCGAGGCCGGCCGCTTCTGCGAGATCTTCGGCGCGCCTCCGCAGCGTGGCGAGCACCTCGGGCATCTCGCGGCGCGCGTAGGAAAGCGCCCACACGACGTCGCGGATCTCTTCGAGGCAAAGGCGAATGGTCTGATGGATGAGCTGCAGCGGCTCCTGCGCTTCCTTCGGCAGCGTTTTCTGCTCGCGTTCGGCGAGGAGCGCGATGCCGGTGAGACGCGCACCCACGTGATCGTGCAGATCGCGGGCGATGCGCGAGCGCTCCCGCGCGAGCATCGCCTCCTCGGCTTCTTGGCGGAGCACCCGCTGGTTGTCCAAGATTTGCTGAGTCATGTTGCGCAGAATCGCGCCGCCGAAGAAGCCCGCCACGGAGCCGAGGAGGGCGAGCCGGATCGCGTGGCCGATCGTGTCCGGCGCGGCCGTGTCCGGCGTGAAATGCAAGCAAATCGCCGAGAAGACAGCGAGGGCGGTCGTGTAGAAGAGCGCGCAGATCCATGGTGGATAGAGCAGGACGAACGCGATCGCGACGAGGCCGATGGCGAAGAACGGCACCCGCGGGCTCAGCGCGCCGGACTCCGTGGCCACGAATATCAAGTTGTTCGTCAGCGAGACCACGCCGAGCGCGGTCGCCGAGAGCAGAACGGTCCGAGCCGGCACGCCTTCGCGCAGGCGCCAGGCGAGGGCGAGAGAGAGCGCGCCGTAGATGCCGCGTTGAACGTAGACATGCAGCGTGGGTGGCTCCGGTGATCGCGCTTCGGCCACCGTGAGCGCGATCAGAACGAGCGGGACGAAAGCGGTGAATGCGCGGATCGAGCGCCGCACGCGATCATCGAGCGCCGCCGCTGGAGCAAGCGTGCGCTCGGAAAATCCTTCCGACATCGACTCCCCATTCGCCCCCGCCGGCCAGCTTATCGGCGCGCGGTTGAATCGCAACTTCTAGGCTAGGCCAGCAGGCCTGTCCGGCGCCCGCGCCTGGGGTTAGCGCCACCCACCGCCGCTCGGATCGGCGAGCCACTCGCGCCACTCCGCGGAGACCGGCGCGAGCGTCTCGGCCACGCTGTCGGCCACGTCGCTCGCGACGAAGGCGTTCTCTTTGCGCAGGGCCGCATAGATCTTACTGAGCGCGGCGCCACGGATGAGGCCGGAGCGGTAGAGGACCGCGGCGGGCTGCAGCGCGTGTGCGTAGAACATGGGCCGCACGCCGTGCGGATACACCCGCGGCTCCTTCTTGTGCATCACTTGGTGGATGAACACGTGGCGCACCGTGGTGGCGTCGCGCTCGGGATCGAAGATGTCGTCCAAGCGATCGCTCGCTTCGAGCACGAGCGCGCGCTCGCGCTTGTCGATGCCCTCGGCTTCGAGCACCCGCTCGAGCGCATGCCCGGCCAGCGCCCGGGTCACGATCGCCGAGTACATGGAGTAGATGTACGCGTCGCTCTCGCTGTCGTCGCCGAACAGGACCTCGTAGCTCCGCAGCGGCAGCTCGTTGCGCGTGACGAGGAGGGCGAGCAGCTTGTAGAACACCTGCTCCTTCAAGGCCGAGACCCGCACCTTCCTCAGAAAGTAGCCCCAGTTCTTCAGCGTCATGCCATCGATCGTGATCTCGTCGAGCACCATGCGCCGTTCGAGCACGAGGCGCATTTGCGCTGGCGACGCCGAGACAAAGAACGCCGGGCGATCGCGAAGGTCCGGGCCGGCGCCGCGCTGCACGGCGCGGATGAGATCGGCGATGCCGGGGAAGGGCCGCTTGTCGATCGCGAGCTCGAGCGGGATGCGCAAGAGATCGCGGCGGCGCGAGAAGCGGGTGTCCAAGTAGGTCTTGTCGATGTCGAAGGTGTAGACCGGCCCGTTGTCGTCGGCCGGCAGCACGCGATCGATGCGCCGGCTGAGCGGCGAGGTGAGGGCGGCGAGCATGGTTACCCCGCCGGCGAATCGACTTCGTAGACCGCGCTCGGCTGCATCACCATCTTCTGCACGTCGGCGATCGGCAGATCTTCGAAGAGCAAGTGGTAGAGGCCGCGCGTCAAGTTGATCTTGATGCGCTCCTTCTCTGCGTAGCGATAGAGCGCGGCGGTCGTGTCGATGCCTTCGACCGTTTGCGTGAGCGACTTTCTGATGTCGGCCAGCGCCTCGCCTTTGCCGAGCCTGAAACCCACTTGGTAGTTGCGCGACAGCGGCGATGTGCAGGTGGCGATGATGTCGCCGATACCCGAGAGGCCGGAGAAGGTCTGCGCCGACGCGCCCATGTGCGTGCCGAAGCGCATCATCTCGGCGAGCCCGCGCGTGATGAGTAAGCTCTTGGCGTTTGCGCCGAAGGATCCGCCGTCGATGATGCCGGCGCCGATCGCGAGCACGTTCTTCAACGTGCCGCCGAGCTCGACGCCGAGCAGGTCGCGGTTGCCGTAGACCAAGAAGCGCGGCGTCATCAGCACGGCGCGCACGCGCGCGACCACTTCGTCGAACTTCGAGCCGACCACGGTCGCCGCCGGCAGGCCCGCCAGGATCTCGCGCGCGAGGTTCGGGCCGGCGATCGCACCGACGCGCCGCACGCAGGTCTCTTCGCGAATGAGCTGCGTCATCGTCTTGAAGGTCTCGCGCTCGAGGCCCTTGGTGCCGTGCACGATCATGTGCTCGGCCGTCGCGAACGGCGCCAGCTCGCGCATGACGCTGCGAAACGCCTTCGACGGCACCATCGCGAAGACGAGCATGCTGTGCTTCATCGCCTTCTCGAACGAGCTCGTCGCGCGCACGCCTTTGTGCAGGGTCAGATCCTCGAAGTAGCGCGCGTTCTTGTGGCGCTCGTTGATCTCTTTGACCGTGTCCTCGTTGCGCACATACAGCAGGACGTCATTGCCGCCCTCAGCGAGCACGTGTGCGATGGTCGTACCGAAGCTGCCGCCGCCGACGACGCTGACCTTTTGCGGCTCAGGCATGCGCGTTCGTCTCCGCGGGCGCCTTGTCGGTGCCGACGATGGTCGCTGCGTGCGGCAGCGGGAAGCCTTGCAGCCGGTTGCGATAGTAATAGAGGAGGGCTCGGTTCAGGACGAACACGCGGTTGCCGCGCCGTTCGACAGCGGGCTCCGCGTGATAGACCGTGAAGCACACGAGCGCGCGCGAGAGCACGTCGTCGACGTCAGCGCTGAGCGCGACCGCGTCGAGGTGCAGGCGCTTGTCGGCCGCGAGCGTGCGCAGGGCGTCGAGCGCCGCGCCGATCTCCGTTCGCACCGAGTCGATGAGAAAGCCGGTGTGGATCTGGCCTTCGCGCAGCACCCGGTAGAGATCGGTGCCGGCGCTCTCGGCGAGGAGCATGTTGAACAACACGTGCGCCACGACGTGCGTCGGGCCGACGACCGTGCCCTGCGGATAACGCTCGGTCAGCTTGTCGCTCACTTGGCTGGTGAACTCTTCGTTGCGCTGCTGATCGTGGACGAAGACGCCGCGCTGCTTCAAGTAGCCGTCGATGGTGATCGGACGGCCATGCTGATCGACGCTGGTGCCGTCGTCGAGCACGCGGTTGCCGAAGGGATCCATCGCGGCGCCGATGTGCATGTGGATGCTCGATTGGTGGCGCAGCACGGTGCGCAGGAAGTGCACCATGCGATCGACGCGCGACGACTCGTCGTCCTCGATGATGTAGCGCGCCTTGCCTGCCTCGGCGAGGTAATCGGCGACGAGGGTCTCCGCTTCGAGCACCATTTGGTACGTGAGCGTGCACGGCACGATGTACACGTTCGGCCGCTGCTTGTGCCGGCGCAGGTTCATCTCGTACGCCTCGAGCCCGCAGCCGAGCAGCCCCTTCTTCAAGCGCGATTCGACGCGGCCGCTGCGCGAGCGCGTGCCACCCGGGAAGAAGATCTGGTGGTAGCCCATCTCCATCGAGACGGTCGCGTAGGTCTTGAGCACGTGTTTGTAGAGCGGCGCCTTCTTCTGGCGGTCGACGGTGTAGGCGCCGAGCCGCTTCAGAAAGGGCGCGAAGATCGGGTTCTTGAATAGGTTGTAACCGGCGCCGTACAGAAACGGCGGCAGCCCGATCCGGGCGAGCGCGTAGCCGAGCACGACCGAGTCGAGGTTCGAGACGTGGGTCGGTGCGAGGATGACCGTGCCCTTCTGCGAAAGCGACTTCAGCGCGTCGACCGCGCCGAGCACGGTGATGTTGTCGTCGAGCGACTCCAAGCTGGCGACGGCGGAGGCGAGGCGGATCGGCGACATCGAGTTCAACAGCACCGAGAGCGTCTTCGATCCGTAACGGGTGAGCGCCTTGAAGAAGAGCGGGCTGAAGTGGCCGATGATCTCGTCGCCGTAGCGGTGGATGATCTGCTGCAGGATCTCGATCTGCTGCGCGGCGCCCGCGTTCGGAAAGGTGCGTGCGATCTTGCGCCAGTACGCCTTGTCCTGATCCTTGTGCGGCGCATGCACGTGGCCGCGCAGGCGAAAGCGCTCGTGGTAGAGCGTCTCGTTGATGATCTCTTCGATCGACAGCTTGCCCGGTGTCTTCGATTGCTCGCGGCACCACTCGAGCGCGCGGCTCGTGGTCTCGGTGAGGGCGATGTGCCGATCTTTTGGGATCACCGCGGCCGCTCCTCGGCGATGACGACGACGTTCCTCCCGCGCGCCTTACCGACGTACATCGCGCGATCGGCGGCGTCGATGAGATCGCGCGAGTCCTCGCCGTCCTGCGGATAGGTCGCGACGCCGAAGCTCGCGGTCAGCTTGAAGGCGGTGCCTGGGTGCGGCGGCGGCGCAGCGGCGAGCGCTTCACGCAGGCGGTTGGCGATGACGACCGCGCCGGCTTGATCGGTCTCGGGCATGACGATGACGAATTCGTCGCCGCCGTAGCGGACGGCACGGTCGGTCTCGCGGATCGTCTCGCGTAGAATCTTGCCGACGGTCGCGAGCAACGCAGAGCCGACCGAGTGGCCCCAAGTGTCGTTCACCGTCTTGAAACGATCGAGATCGAAGAAGATGAGGCTCAGCGGATGGTTGTAGCGTTTCGCCCGCAGCACCTCGTCCTTGAGCGCCGTCTCCAAGTAGCGCGCGTTGTAGAGCTGGGTCCACTCGTCGACGACCGTGAGCACTTCGACGCGGCGAAAGGTGCGTGCGTTGTCGATGGCGATGGCGGCGAAGTCCGCGAATGGATTGAGGACGTGGAGATCGTCGTCGCTGTACGGATCCGGATCGCTCTCCTCTTTGATCAGCTCGATGACGCCGAGCACCTTGTCGCGGCAGATCATCGGCACGCACACGAGGCTGTGCGTTTGAAAGTTCGATTGCGCGTCGAAACGGCTCGAGAAGCGCGGATCGTCGGCCACCTTCGCCACGACGACCGATCGCTTGTGCTGCGCGACCCACCCGGCGATGCCTTCGCCCACCTTGACGCGCAGGTGTCTGATCTTTTCGGCGGCGTCGCCGACCGCGATCTCGAAGTAGAGCTCGTCGGTTGCCGGATCGAGCAGCATCAGCGACCAATTGCGCGGCTTCATCATCTGCGAGAGCGAGCGCATGATCGCCTGCAGCACTTCGTCGTGGCGCAGGTTCGACGTGAGGGCCTTACCAACCTCGGTCAGCGCCTGGAAGTAGTCGAGGTACCGCGCCATCCGCGGCAGCGTGTCGCGATCCGGGGACATTCGGCGGGAGCATAGTGCGAAGGCGGGGGCGGGTCCATGTTAGTTGGCGAAGTGGTGAGCCGGGCAGAGCTTGGCAGAGACGAGCCTCAGGGGATGCTCGCTGCGTTCGGCGAGGAGGTCGGGAAGGCTCCGCTCGCCGCTTCCAGATCGACCAGCGCGCGGTGAGCGTCGACCAGCGCGTCGACCTGGCGGACCCGCGCTTCGATGCTCGCTTGCTCCCTGATGTTCACGAAGAGAACGGTGCTCTCGCCCAGTTGAAAGCGGCTGCGCTCGAGTCGCGCGAGCTCGTCGGCGAGTGAGACCTCCTCGCGCGTCGCCGCAATGCGTTGGTGGGCCATGCGTGCGGCGCTGGCGGCGTCCTGCACCTCGTTGACCGCACGTTCCTCTTGCATCTGCAAGAGCATTTCGTTGCGTGCCACGCTTGCCTCCGCTGCGAGCACACGGCCGCGTTGAAAGCGAAAGGCGAGTGGAAGGTCGAGCACAACGCCCACTTGCAGCTCGAACTGTCGTCGGCCGGGGTCGACGAGGCCGAGATCCTGCGCAGCGGTGGCTCGTACGTCGAGCGCAGGCCACAACTGGTTCTTCTGCAGACCGAGGTCGACGCGAGAGTCTCTCACGACGGCGCGTAGGCGAAGAAGATCTGGGCGTGCGTTCCGTGCGCGTTGCTTGAGGGCCTCGAGCGCGCTGAGATCCAACGTTGGCTCGACCAGCTCGTTCAGAGCGTTTGTCCGGTTTGGCGTCATCGGCGCGCCCTGCGCATCGCGGAGGTAGAGCGACAAGTCGATCGCGGCTTGCTCGAGCGCGCGCTCCGCGCTCGCGAGCTGCGCTCTGCGCTGAGCGATCGCGCGTTCGTTGTCGATCCGCTCGACGAGGGGGAGATCTCCCGCCGCCACGCGTGACGCGAGCCCGCTTTGCCGCTCTGTTGCGAGCGCGAGCATTTGCTCTGCGAGCCGCAGCTTCGATGCGGCGCCGATCCACGCGTAGTATCGGTTCGAGGCAACCCTGAGGGCCTCGAGCTCGGTTGCGGCAACTCCAGCGAGAGCGCGCTCCCTGGCGATCTCGGACCGCTTGACCGCCGCTCGCGTGCGGTCGATTGGACCGTTTCGGAGCAGTGGAACATTTACGCCGGCCCGGATCTCGCCAGCGCTGCCGGTGACGTCCTTGCCTTCGTAGTCTGGGAAGGCGCCGACGCCCAGCCGATAACCGGTGAAGACCGACGCGCCCCAAAGTGGCGTGGGCTGCTCGATGGCGGTGTCGAAAACCAACCCTCGATAGTTGCCCGTGACGTCACCCGTCAAACGCGAAACGAAGCGAGGATCAAAGCCCCCATCTGCGGCGAGCCTCTCCGCCTCGGCCATGGCCAGCTCGCGTTGTGCAGCGACGATCATGGGAAAGTGCTCGCGAACGGACCGGTGCAGCACGTCGAGCGTCAAGGTGTCGGCTGCGGCGGCGACGCACAGCGTAAAGACCGCGATCATGATTCGGCCATGCCTTTGGCGCTCGCGGTCTCCTCTGGAGCTTCCGGCAACGAGGGCGGAAACCCATTCAAGCGGCGCCACAGCTCGAACCCGAGACTGACGTTGCCGAGGAGCACCCATCCCTGAACACGGACATTCTGCCGCAAGAAACGCGAATCGGGCCACGTCCCGGACTGCGACTCGACGACGACGACGCGCAGCCGACCGCGATCATCGCTCGCAGCATCGACGAGGGCGACCTTCGCTTCGAAGGTTCCAATCGCCACCTGCGGCCAGCCCGAGAACTGGACGGCCGGCCATCCTTCGAACTGAACGCGCACGAGTTGTCCCACCTGCACGAGTGGAGCGTCGAGGCCGGTCACGAAAAGCTCGGCCGCTCGATCTGCGGTGTCCGGTATCATGACCAGCAAGGTGTCGCCCGACTTGACCATCGCGCCACCCTGCGCGTTGGCGACGACGCGCAGAATCACGCCGTCGCGCGGCGATACGACCGCTTGGCTCGCCTGACGAGCGAGGCGTACGTCCATCCTTGCGATTTCCGCTCCCGCGGCAGCCATTTCGGCCTCGGCGGCGGCCAGCACTGCGCGTGCGTCACCGATCTGCGCGTCGGCATCCGTCAGCGCGCGCCGCTGCTCTGCCTCGAGCGCGCTGAGCTCCTCCTGTGCGGCTCTGACCGTCGCTTCGGCGCGATCCAGCTCTGCGTGCGCCCTGGCGTCGTCGAGCACAGAAAGCTCCACAGTTCGCTCCGCGGCCAGCCCTTCGCTGGCGAGCTTGCGCTGACGCTCGACGTTCTTCCTCGCGGCGGTCACCCCTGCAACCGCAGCGTCGCGAGCCCTGAGCGCGGCAGTGAGTCGCTCCTTTGCCATGCCTACGCGTGCGCGTGCGGCGGACTGAGCATTCATCCTCGACTCACCGAGCGAGGCGACGCGGACCTCCATCGCGGAAGCACGACGCTGGGTTGCGCCGAGGCGCGCATGTAACGCTTCGCGCTCGGCGGTGAGGCGAACGAGGATTGCGGGGTCGTTGTCCGAAATGTCGACGAGCGGATCTCCTTGCCTCACTCGTTGTCCCTCCTGGACGTGCCACCGGACGACGCGCCCTTCGATTGGCGCTTCAACCGTCTGCTGGCGATCGGTCGGCGCATATGCAATCACGCGACCGCGCGAGAAGGCCGTCTGGCGCCACGGCACGAGCGCGAGCAAGAGCGCAGCGAGTATGACGCCGGCCGTTGTCAGCCGCGCCAGGAGCGGGAGGCTGCGTCGCGCTGGTGGTGTCGCGCGCTCGAGCGGCGCCGCCGCACTTTCCAGTTTGGAATGCGCAGCGACGAGATCATACACTTTCTCCATCAACTTTGGTGTCTTGGTCAGGCTCTGCGCGGCAAGCGCGATCACGATCTCGGACGCCACAAGCTGTCCAAGCGAAAGCTCGCCGCGCATGAGCAGTGTGAGGCCGAGGGCGAGGAATGCAGCGCTCGTGATGGCGACGATGAGGTGACTCGAGACGGTCTGCCACCAGAGCACGCGGAAGTACTCGCCGCGGGCCTTTCGGTAAGCGCGCAAGTGGCTTTCAGCGTGTGGCGTTGGTTCGACCAGCGCTGCGGCCACGGCGTGCTTCTCGGTGGAGACCGCCATGGCACGTGCGGTCCCTCGTTTGTAGAACGCCGCGAAGTACGAGGCGATGACACCAACGAAAGCGAGCGCGAAGACCATGAGCGCCGGATGATAGATTGACAGCAAGAGCACCGCGGTGAGGATCTGCAGCAAGACCATCGGTGCCTCTACGAGCCACAGCGACAACGACTTCTGGGCGACGACGACGTCGTAGAATTTGAGGGCGGAGCGTGGGCGAAGCTGCGGATCGGCCATGAATCGACGCGTCGTGTCGACAAAGTATCGGACGAGGACACCCTCGACGATCACCAATTTCGCTGCTTGCAGGAAGCCCGCCGTGGTGAGCGCAACGAGCAGTCCGGCCGTGAGCACGAGTACGGGCTGTACGAGCGCGGTCGACGCGACATTGCTGACGATCGCCTGCATGGTGAGCGGTACGCTCGCGTCGACGATGCCGAGCGCGGTTGCGTAGATCGCGAGCGGATAGAGCGCGCGCCGTTCGCTGCGCAGAATGTCCACGATGTTGACAGGCCTCGAGTATCTGGAATTGGTAGTCATGTACAAATAAGAATGACTCATGATTCATGTATTGTCTATGGAGAAATTGTGGGCTATTGTATTGAGATGGCTCAAAGCAACTGGACGTTCCTGACCAATCATACTCACGTGCTCGTGTGCCTCTACTCCGACGAGGTGATCACGCTTCGTGAGGTCGCGAAGGTCGTTGGCATCACGGAGCGTGCGGCACACCGGATCGTCGCGGACCTCGAGAGCACGGGTTACGTGATCAAGAACAAGGACGGGCGGCGTAACCGCTACCGGGTCCATACGAGCAAGCCGCTGCGCCACCCCATGGAGGCGCACAAGTCGGTGGGCGCGTTGCTTGCGCTCCTCGCCAAGTAACTCCGTAGGAAAGTGCGCAAGCCTGAGTCGCAACGGACGACGGCGCATCTCGCGAAGCGGGCTGGATGTACTTTCTAAACGAAGAAGTCGGGGAACAGCGGCGCGCCGGGCGTGACCGCGTACTTCTCGAAGTCCTTCACGCCGCGCGCCTTCAGGATGTCGTCGTCGATGATGAACTGCCCGGTGAGCTCGCGGCTGTTCGTCGTCAAGATCGCATGCGCCGCGTCGGCCATGATGTCCGCCGTGCGACAACCTTTGATCGCATCGTCGCCGCCGAGCAGGTTCTTGATCGCCGCGGTCGCGATCGCCGTCCGCGGCCACAACGCGTTCACGGCGACGCCCTTGTCGCGAAACTCCTCGGCCATCCCGAGCACGCACATGCTCATGCCGTACTTCGCCATGGAATACGCGACGTGCGGGCCGAACCAGCGCGGCTCCATGTTCAGCGGCGGCGACAGCGTGAGGATGTGCGGGTTCTGGGCCTTCAACAGGTGCGGCAGCGCGATCTGTGAGCACATGAAGGTGCCGCGCGAGTTGATGCCGTGCATGAGATCGTAGCGCTTCATCGGCGTCTCGAGCGTCGGCGTGAGGCTGATCGCCGAGGCGTTGTTCACCAAGATGTCGATGCCGCCGAACTTCTTCACCGTCTCGGCGACGGCGGCCTGCACCTGCTCCTCGTAGCGGATGTCGACGATGCACGGCAGCGCTTTGCCGCCGGCCTTTTCGATGTCCTCGCACGCCGTGTACACGGTGCCCGGCAGGCGCGGATCCGGATCCTTCGTCTTCGCGACGACCGCGACGTTGGCGCCGTCTTTGGCCGCACGTACTGCGATCGCGTGGCCGATGCCGCGGCTCGCGCCAGTGATGAACAGGGTCTTGCCTTTGAGTGTGCTCATGTTCGCGATCTCCAGGCGGCGGGTCTAGCCGCGCGGGGGAGGCCCTGGCAATGGGGAACGCCTCTAGAGGCGGCCGGCGCCCCCAATTGAGCCCCGCGCCGCTTCTTTCACTGCGGCCAAGGCGGCGTCGCACTGAAGCGCATCGCCGCGAAAGCGCGCGCGTTGAAATGCGGTGACGAAGTCGGTCGCCGCTGAAGCGACGCGATCGTGCCCTGCGGTGTGCAAGCGCGCGATGAGCTCGGCGTCGGTCTCGGCGGCGGCGCGCTGAAAACCGAGGCGACGCAGGTGGCCCGCGTATTCAGCGTAGGCGCGCAGGAAGGCGGGATCCTTCGTATCCATCGCGCGGGTGACCACGAGGCGAACACCGCGTTGCCGCCGGCGTTGTATGATCGCGACGATGGCGAGCAGCGCGACGAAAGCGTAGACGAAGGGCGATCGCATCACGGCGAGCAACACCGCCGCAGGCCGATGCCGCATCGCCGCGAACGCGCGCCCGAAGAACGCCGCAAGCGCACCGAACGCGTCGCGCCAAGCCCCGCGCGATCGTTGCACACCGAGCGCGTCGTCGCGGCTGCGAAAGGGCGTCGGATCGAACGCGACGTAGCGATCGTCGAGGTAGACTTCCACCCAGGCGTGGGCGTCGCGCGCGCGGACGACGGTGCGGCCCGTCAGCGCGTTGCGTTCCGCCGGTGCGAAGCCGGTGACGAGACGCGCCGGCACGCCGCGCACGGACAAGAGCGCCACCATCGCGCTCGCGAAGTAGGTGCAGAACGCTGGGCGCTTCTCGCGGATGAGCACGGCGAGCGGATGGCCTTTGCCGTAGAGGTCGACGTCCAACGAATAGGTGAAGCTCGCGGCGAAGTACTGTTCCAGCGTCTCGGCCTGCGCGCGCGTGGAGCGTTCGGCGCCGAGCAGCTCATCGGCGAGGGGGCGCAGCTCGGCCGCGAGCTCGTCGGGCAACGCGATCGGCGCCGGCGAAGGCTCCGCAGGCAAGCGCTCTTCACCGCGCGCGAGGGTCAGCGTGAGCCCGCCGAGATCGGCGCCGCCGACGATCCACCCGCCGCGCGTTTGCGTCGCCGCGCCGCTCACGGCGAGCACTCCGGCCGGCGCGGGGACGAGGTCGTCGCCCGCGGTCAAGAACGTGAGCTCGAGGCGCGCGCCGTCGCCGCCGGGCAGCGTGAGGCGCTCGTTCTTTCGACGCTCGGCCGCGGTCCAGCGGCGCCCGTCGAAGACTTCGAGCACGCCCGTGCGCAGGTAGCGGGGAGGGTCGCCGTCGAGGTCGAGCACGGCCTCGTCCGAGATAGGAACGTGTGTCGCGGCGGGCAAATCGACGCTCGTTCGGTGCTGCGTGCCGCCGCCTTCGCTCAATCGGATGAGCGTCTCCATCAAGATGCCTTCGCTGGCGCGCAGGCCGAGCGCGAGCGGCCACGCGGCACCGAGAGCGAGCGCCGCGAAGCCGGCGAAGCCGACCGCCGTCACACCGCTCGTCAACGCGCCGGCCTCTGCGAGCAGCGCGCCGAGCGTGGACAAGGCCAGCAGGCCGAGCGCGATCGCCAGCGCTGGCGAGAGATCGACGTTCGTCGACAGCACCGCGAGCAACCACGCGTAGACGAGCGCGAAGCCGCGGCGATCCGAGAGCGCGCAAAAGACGGAGCAGCCGAGCAAAGCCGTGCACAGCGGCGAGAGCAACGGCGGCGGCACCGGCCCGGGCGGGGTCGGCGCGAAGCCATGCAGAGCGAGGCCCAGCGCCGCGCCGGCAATGAGCGCGAACAGCAACCACCCCGCGCGGTGCGGCACGCGCCACCCGACGATCGTCGCGAGCAGCACGATCGCTGCCGCGGGCCCGGTCACGAGCCAGCGATCGTGCGCGGCCGCATGCACGGCGAACGCTGCGAGCACCGGCAACGCCGCAGCGACGCGCTTCATGCGAGCACCGCTTCTTCCGGCGCGAGCTCCGCCGGCCGTTCGCCGCCGGCGCTGCGCCCGAGCAAGAGGACGCGCACCGCGACGCCTTGGTCCTTCAGCTTCTGCACGAGCGCGGCGCGGCGCGGCTCCCACGCCATGAAGACGAGCACGATCGCCGAGAGCCGCGGTGCTTCCGGCAAGAGCTCCGCTTCGAGCAGCGCGGTGTCCAAACGATCGCCGCCTTCGATGCCGGCCAAGAGCTCCAAGATGTTCTCGACGTGGGCGATCGCGCGGCCGGCCTGAAAACGATAGATCGTGCGGCTCGCGGCGAAGATGTCGATGATGTAGTCCTTCTTCGCCAGCGCGTCGGCGATGCCGGCGGCGATGCCGAGCCCGCGCTCGAACGCCGCTTCGTGCTTGAAGCTCGCCACCTCCACGTCGAGCACGAGCGCGAGGCGCACGAAGTACTCTTCTTGGTACTCCTTGACGATCAGCCGCTGCGCGCGCGCAGACGACGGCCAATGAATGTCGCGCACGCGATCGCCGTCTCTGTACTCACGCGTGCCGACGAACTCGGTCGAGTCGCCGACTTGAGAAGCGACGGAGAAGCCGCCGGGCTGATAGTTGCGCGCGTGCGGCACCTCGAAGCCTTCGAGGCGCGCGATCTTCGGATACACGAGCACGCGATCGACCTTCGGTGAGCGCCGGCCCCACTTGACGAGCGCGCTCGGAAACGCGCTCGCCGCCTGCAGCGCTTGCAGATCGTAGCAGCCGCGCCGCGCGCACAGGAGGCGCAGCGTCACCTCTCGGCGCTCGCCCGGGTGAAGCACGTCGATCGGCGGGGGCGCACCCAACGGCCGCAGCTCGAAGGGCAGCTCGCGCTCGCAGACGTCGAGCTGGCGCACCGCGCGCTTGCCGCGGTTCTCGACAATCACGCGGTACTCGAGCGTGTCGCCGGCGGAGAGCGGCGGCGGCAGCAGGCGCGTCAACGTCACGCGTGGACGAAACGGCGCGCCGAGCAGCGCGGCGGCGGCGAAGAGCGCCGTGAGAAACGCGACGATGACGACGAGCGGAAAGAAGATGCCTCCGAGCAGCAGCGTCACCGCGGCGACGAGCGCCCAGAGCAACATGCGGCCGCTCGGCGTCAGCCAGCCGCGATAGTAGTCATCGAGGCGGCGCACGAAGGCGTGCTCCATTGGCGACATGAAAAACCGCCAGCGGACTGCACGACGCTGGCTCACCGCGGAACCGGCACGCTCGCGAGCAGCTCGTGGGTCAGCGCGCGCTTGTCTTGGCCGGCATACCGCGCGCGCGCGTCGAGCACCAAGCGATGCGCGAGCACGACCGGCGCGAGCGTCTTCACGTCTTCCGGCAGCACGAAGTCGCGCGCGTGCATCAGGGCGCGCGCCCGAGCCATGCGCGACAGGATCAAGGCGCCGCGGGTCGACGCCCCGAGCCGCACGCTCGCGTGGCCGCGCGTGGCATGCACGACGGCGAGCAAGTACTGCGACACCGAGTCCTCGATCGTCACGGTCTCCGCGGCGCGCTGCAACGCGATGACGTCGGCCGCGCTGCACACGGCCTTCACGTCGGCGACCGGGGGCCGCCCGCGCTGCGCCGCCAAGATCTCGAGCTCGTCCGCCGGCGACGGATAGCCGAGCGAGAGCTGCGCGGCGAAGCGATCGAGCTGTGCCTCTGGGAGCGGATACGTGCCGTGAAAGTCGACCGGGTTCTGCGTCGCGATGCACAGGAACGGCTGCTCGAGCACGTGCGTCTCGCCGTCGACCGTCACTTGCCCTTCCGACAGCGCTTCGAGCAGCGCCGATTGCGTGCGTGGCGACGCGCGGTTGATCTCGTCGGCGATGAGCACGTTGGCGAAGATCGGCCCGCGCTTGAAGCGGAAGGTGCCGTCGCTCTGTTGGTAGATCGACGCCCCGACGATGTCCGTCGGCAAGAGGTCCGGCGTGAACTGTACGCGCTTGAACAGCCCGCCGATGCTCAGCGCGAGGGCCTTCGCGAGCGTGGTCTTGCCGGTGCCAGGCACGTCCTCGAGCAGCACGTGGCCCGACGCGGCGACCGCGCAGAGCAAGAGATCGATCGCGTCACGCTTGCCGCGGATGACGGCATTCAAGCTGTCGCCGAGCCGCTTCAGCAGATCGGCAGACGACGTTGCGCGCGCGGCGGTGATGTCGGTCGCGACCACTGCGCCGGAGCGTAGCCGCTTTTCGCGGCCGCTCAAAAGATGAAACGCCTACTTCGCCGCTTGCCCCACGCGCACCACCGACAAGTACTGGAGGAGCTGCATCGCTGGCTCGCTCGGCAGGCGGATGCCGCGCTTCTTCACGTAGTCGTCGAGGCCCATCTTTTCGAACGCCCCTTCGCCGCGGGCGAGGGCGTCCATCACGCGCACGAGGACGGCGTCGTTCACCCAGCCTTCGCCGGTGTCGATGTCGGCGACGAAGATGTTCGCGCCGTAGGCGTCGAGGAACTCGGCCTCGGTCATGCTGCGAAACGATCCGCAAGAGCCGCCGAGCAGTAGCTTCACCATCGCAGCGGCCATGCCGGCGCGTCCCGGGAAGGTCTCCTTGAAGTGAAAGCTGTGGCCGCGGTGCCCGACGATGTCGATCACCTTGCTGTCCATCGGCGCTTGCCGATCGAGCTTCGTGTCCTTCGAGATCACGACCCGCTGCGTGATCCCGTTCGCCAAGGTGCGCTGATAGATCTGCGTGAGCTTCGAGCTGAGCCCCGCTTCGTAGCGCGGACGGTAGCCCGTCTTCAGCAACGCTGCGCCGGTGGCCTCCAACGCCGTCTCATCCGGATAGAAGAAGAGCTGCGCCGAGATCATGCGGTCCGCGAGCCACGTCTTCAGCGGCGCTTCGACCGAGGCTGGCGCCGGAAACTTCGCGATCGCGGCGGCGGCCTTCGTGCTGAGCGGCGCGCCGATCGCTAGGGCGCGCTTCAGCACGAACACCATCGCCGCGACCTCGTCACCCTTGCCTTTCTCGATCTTGTCGAGCAGCGCCGCTTCGATGATCGCGCGCCCCATCGCCGAGCCGTTCTTCATCAGGTGAATGAGCGAGCCCGTGATCGGCGCTTGCGTCTCGGCCCCGGCGGCCACGTAGAGCGCGGTGAGCGCTGGCGCCATCTGGGCTTCGAGCGCGAGGATGAGCGCGTCGCTTTGAAACGAGCACAGCGTCATCGCCAACGCTTGCAGATGCTCGCCTTTCGGATCGAGCTTCGTCAGGAGCGCCGGATCAGCCGTCACCGCGTCCGTCAGCCGCGCTTCGAGCAGCTTGAAGGTGGAAGTGAACGAGTCGCGGCGCGCGCCCGCGCTCAAGCGATAGATGTCGCCGATCCCGAGGCCGGCGACGATCTGCGCCCGCGCGGCGTCCGTGTGCGAGCGGTCGCCCTCGCCTTCGTGCAAAGCGTCGATGCCGATCGCGAGCTTTTGATAGTCGCGCTTGTCGGCGGGAACCTTCGCCCACGCGTCGAGCACCGCTTGGGCGACGTTCTTGTGCGTCAGCGGCGTCGGATCGACGCCGAGCATCTCGAGCAGGGCATAGACATCGACGGTTTGCTTCGGCGCCAGACCGAGGATCGCCCGCATCTGCGGGACGACGGTCGCCGGCGGCGTCTTGCTCGCGACGATCTGCTCGATGACGCCGGTCGCCGTGTACGCGGTCTCTCTGGTGACGCTGCCCGCGAGGGCGCGTGCGTAGGCGGCGCCGTCGGCGAACGGCACCTCGCGATACTTGAAGCCGTCGAAGAGCTCGAACCCGAGCGGCGAGAGCGGCGTCTTGATCACGCCTTGCACGGTGGCCAGGACCTCTGCCGGCGACGAGCGATAGAGCCCGCGCAGGCCGAGCTCCTGCAGCGGCTCGTGCTTGGCGGTGAGCTTGTAGAACGCGTCGTGCCACGCGACCGCCGCGGCAACGTCGCCGTGCTTTTGCGTGGTGAACGCCTCGACGACGCGCGCGTACGAGTGCAGCGCCTCGCGATGGGTCTGTGTAAGAACGAAGTCGAAGTAGGAGAGCGCAGCGTCGCCGAGCCAATCCTCGTCGAGACGGCGCACGACGTGCTCGACTTGTAGCGGCGTCGCCTTCGCGATGAACGCGAGCAAGCCGTCGAGCAGCACGCGCCGCCGCGCAGGGTCGGTCGGCGCCGAACGATCGAGCCACGCGAGAGCGTTCTCGGTGGCGCCGAACGCGCTGAGGCCGTCCCTCGCCGTGGCCTGGAGCAGCGCGGTGACCTCGGCGCGCAAGCTCGGACGCTTCGCGACCTTCTCGGCGATGCGTCCGGCGGCTTGGCCGTCGATCGTGTAGCGCAAGCTCCCGTCGTCCGAAGTGCTGAACCACTGCGCGATGCCGGCGCGCGGATCGAGCCCGAGGCCGCGCAGGCTGGCGAAGAGCTTCGTCGTCTCCTCTGGCGCCGCGTCGACCGCGTCCTTGCCGGCGAGGAAGCGCGCGATCTCGAGCTCCGGGAGCTTCTCCGCGCGTAGCACCTTCAAGAGATCCGGCGCGCCGTCGTCGGCGCCGTCGACGAGCACGATGAGCCGCTTGCCGATCGCGTCGCGGCGCGCCACGTCAGCGCTCGAGCCGTTCTTCGCCAGACGATCCGCCGCGCGATACGCCTCGCTCAACGCGCGCGCGGTCACGGAGTACATGACGCCGGAGTCGGCTTCCGCGAGCGCTTCCGTGCAAAGCTGGTTGAGCGCTGCGCGAAGGACGGGCTCGGGCGCGATCACCTTCGGCCCAAACGCGAGGATCGCCCGGCCGAGCAAGCGTTGCGCAAACGGCTCGTCGATCGTCTGCTTCGTCCGGACGATGCCCCAGTGGCTGTCCGGCGTCAGGTCGGCGATCGAGTCGCTGAGCTCCTCGTCGCTGATTTTTCCGTCCGCCAGCGCCGCCGTTCCGAGCAGAGGCTCGAGGTATGGCGCAGTGCCGGCGGATACACGAATCGCGGTCTTGGTCGACACCACGGCAACTCCGGTGTGCGTTATCGCTCGGTGTAAAGAAAAGTTGTCGGTTTGGCGGACAGTTGGCGACATCTTTGGCACATTGGTGGACGATGCCCACCCGCAGAGTCGGTAACACGACGATCGTGCGCGAGCTCGGACGCGGCGCGATGGGCGTCGTGTACGAAGGCGTGCAGGACGATCTCGAGCGCACCGTCGCCGTCAAAGAGCTGCCGCCGGCGGCGACGCGCAACAAAGAGCTCGCCGAGCGCTTCCGCCGGGAAGGCGTCGCGTACGCGAAGCTGCGGCATCAGAACATCCTCGCCGTCCACGACTTCGTCGAGAAGAACGACTCCTTGTACCTCGTCATGGAGTACGTCGACGGCAAGGACCTCGCGCACGTCGGCAAGAAGGGGGCGCTCCCGGCCGGGCTCGTCGCGGCGATCGGCGCTCGCGTCGCCGACGCGCTCGCGCACGCGCATCATCACAAGGTGCTGCACCGTGACGTCAAACCCGCCAACGCGATCATCTCGCGCGCCGGCGAAGTGAAGCTGATGGACTTCGGCGTCGCCAAGGATCTGCAGGCGAGCGACCTCACGCGCGAAGGCATGGTCGTCGGCAGCTTGCCGTACATGGCGCCCGAGGTGCTCGCCTCGGCCGACTACGATCCGCGCGCCGACATCTGGGCGCTCGGCGTGATGCTCTACGAGCTTGCGACGGGCGTGCGTCCGTTTCGCGGCAAAGACGACTCGTCGTTGATGCGCGCGATCATGCGCGGCAAGCACGAGCACGTCCGCACCTTCGCGCGCGACATGCCACGCCGCCTCGGCCGCGCGATCGAGCGCTGCCTGGCCCGCCGGCGCGAGAAGCGGTGGCCGGCGGCGCTGCTGCTCGCGCGGGAGCTCGAAGCGTGTGCGGCGGCGCTGCTCGGCGACAAGGATCCCGAGGACTTGCTCGCCGAGATGATGGTGGCGCGCGGGCTCACGGAAGCCGAGAGCAACCCCAGCACGAAGCTCGATCCCGACGTGATGCACGAGACGGGCGTCGCGCCGCCGCCTCCTCGAGGCGGTGACACCCGCGTCGTCGCCGTCGCGCTCTTGATGCTGCTCGTGTTGCTCGCGGGCGGCTATTTCATCTTGTCGTAAAGGAGATCGCCATGAGCGAGCCCGATCGTACCCGTGAAGTGAAGAGCCGTGGTTCAAATAACGGTTCCGACACCGGCAGCGACGAAGTCTTCGAGGTCGGCGACTCGGCGATCATCGACAGCTCGACGCGCCGGCCGGTGGCGCAGCCGCCGAGCAAGCTGCCGTGGTTGCTCGCCGTGCTGCTCGCTGCCGGCGCCGCCGCGGGCTTTTGGTTCTTCGTCGTGCCGCTGCAAGACGCGCTCACCCTCGCGACGCAGCGCGCGGAGGCGGCGGAGAAGAGCTTGGAGGCCGCGAAGACGAAGCTCGCCGTCGTCGAAGGTGAGCTCAACGAGCTGCGCGAACGCTCGAGCTCGATGGAGAAGACGCTCGACGAGCAAGCCGCGCAGCTCAAAGAGCTCACCGGCACCAAAGACGAGCTCGAGTCGAAGCTGAAGGACGAGATCGCGCGCGGCGACGTGCTCGTGAAGCAGGTGAAGGGCCAGCTCGTCGTCGATCTCGCCGATCAGATCTTGTTCCCGTCGGGCGCCGCCGATCTCAATGACAAAGGCAAAGAGGTCCTGCGCCGCGTCGGCGAGACGATGTTCAAGGCGAGCGGCAAGGTGATCCAAGTCGGCGGCCACACGGACAACCAGCCGATCTCGGACAAGCTGAAGGCGCAGTTCCCGTCGAACTGGGAGCTCGCGACCTCGCGCGCGATGAACGTCGTGCACTTCTTGGAAGACGAAGTGAAAGTGCCGGGCGAGCGCTTGGTCGTCACCGGCTTCGGTCAGTTCCGGCCGAGCGCGAAGAACACGACGAAGGAAGGACGCAAGAAGAATCGAAGGATCGAGGTCGTGCTCTTGGAAAAGAAATAGTCAACCGACCGGCACGCGGACCCGCACGATCGCGCCGCCGCTGGGATCGTTCTCCCACTCGAGCCGCCCGCCCTGCTCGCGGACCAATGTTTGGCACACGGCGAGGCCGAGGCCGGTGCCCTTCGACGGACCTTTGGTCGTAAAGAACGGCTCGCTCGCGTGCTGGAGCGCGTCGGCGGAGAAGCCCGGGCCCTTGTCGCGCACCGCGATCGTGACGACCCGATCGTCCGCCGTTGCCGTCACGGTCAACGTGCCGCTGCCGGCCATCGCATCGGCGCCGTTCAAGAAGATGTTCAACAGGATCTGCTGCAGGCGCGCGGCGTCGGCGAGCACGAACAGCGCCGGCGCGACGTCGATCGACACGGTGACGTTCTGGCCGCGGGGCTGATGCGAGAGCAGCGCCGCGGTCGCTTTGACGATCGGCAGGAGCTCCACCCGTTCAGCGCGCAGCGGCGCCGGCCGAGCGTAGTCGAGCAGCTCGCGGATGAGGCCGTTGATCCGCTGCAGCTCGCGATCGGCGCGCGCTGCGATGTCTTTGCGCTTCTGCGGATCGTTCTCGTCACCGACGAGCGCCACGTAGCCGATGACGGCGCCGAGCGGGTTGCCGATCTCGTGCGCGAGCCCCGCCGACAAGCGGCCGACGATCGCGAGCTGCTCAGCGCGGGTGAGCTGCGCCTCGGTCGCCTTCAGCTTGTCGCCCTGCGCAAGGAGCGCCTCGCCGTGCTCCTTCGTTCGCTGCGTCATGCGTTGGATGCCCTGCGCGATCCGCTGCAGATCGCTGTCGCCGGAGAGGCGCATGACGAACTCGTCGATGCTGAAGCGCTCGACGTCGTCTTCGAGCCGGCGCAGCGGCCGCACGATCGTGCGTTCGATGAGCCACACCCAGACGAAGAGGATGAGCGTGGCGTTCAGCGCGGCGTACATCCATTGCACGCTCTGCCAACGTTCGAGGAGCGCCGTGACGAAGAGGGCGTCGGGTCTGCCGCCGAGCGACTCGACGATGGTCGTCACCGTACGGCGGGTCATGGCGACCATGACGAGCGTCTGCAGGCCGAGCGCCATGAGCAGCGCGGCCGCGAACTGCAGCACGAGGCGCGTCCTCAGTGACATTCAATCGCCTCCGAAGCGCGCGTGCCCGAGCAGCGCGTGCAGCGTGTCGGAGAAGAAGAGGTATTCGAGCGCCGCGAGCGAGAGGAAAGGACCGAAGGGGATGGCGCCGGCCGGCGGAACGAAGCCGTCTGCCTGCGGCGGCGGCGGTGGCTTGTTCCTGTTCACGGTGAGCCAAATGATGCCGAGCACCACGCCCTGGATCGACGAGAGCATCACGACGAAGACGAGCGAGCGCGTGCCGAGGAACGCGCCGATCATGGCGAGTAGCTTCACGTCGCCAAAGCCCATCCCGTCTTTCTTCAACGCCCACTTCGCGCCGACGGCGACGATGGCGAGCACGCCGCCGCCGATCGCCGCGCCGAGGAGGTGATCGACGACCGGCTGCTCCGGCAACGCCACGGCGCCGATGATGCCGAGCGCGATGCCGGGGTAGGTGATGACGTCCGGGATGAGCCACGTGTCGAGATCGATGAAGGTGATGGCGATCAGCGCGCACGCGAAGACGAAGTAGAGGACGTAGGCGCCCGTCGGACCGAAGCGGTGCATCAGCGCCCACGACACGAACGCGGTGATGAGCTCGATCATCGGATAGCGCGGCGAGATCGCGGCCTTGCACTTTCGGCACTTGCCGCGCAGCCACAGCCACGCGAGCACCGGCACGTTGTCGTACCAGGCGATGCGCGCGCCGCAGCTCGGGCACGACGACGGCGGCGAGACCACGGATTTCTCCCGCGGCACGCGGAAGATGACGACGTTCAGGAAGCTGCCCCAGACGCCGCCGAAGGACAGCGCGACGAAGGTCCAGAACCAGGGCGGCATTTCGGTGAGCATGCGCTCCATTCAGATGAGACCTAACACCCGCGCGATCAGCCTGCGAGTTTCCGCAACTTCGCCACCGTTTGCTCGGTGACGATCGGTCCGTGCCCTGCACACAACGTCCCGACCTGCTCGATTTCATCCAAGCGCCGCAAGAACGCCCGCGTCGTCGCATGCGCCTCGTCGACCGCGAGCGAGAACCCGGGCATCGCCAGCGACAGGCGCTCGATCGCCCGCAGCGGCGCGTAGCCCGCGATGATGACGTCGCCGGAGAACAAGGACTCCGTCGGCAAGTGGCGTAGCATGATCGATCCCTCGGTGTGCCCAGGCGTGTGGATCACTTGGAAGACCTCGCGCCAGCGCCCCTCGCTCAGCTCTTCGTCGACTTTGACGCGCGCTGGATAGCGATCTTCGAAGGCCGACAGGAACCACTCGTGCGGCATCTGCTTGTGGTGGCCGCAGAGCTTCGGCGCCGGCACGCGGCCGTCCAAGATCTTCGCGTCGGCCTCGTGACATATGATCGGCGCGTCGTAAGTGTGGCGGAGCCACGCGGCGTTGCCGGCGTGATCGCTGTGGCGGTGGGTGAGGATGACGCCGCTCAAGTCGCCTTTCTTGCGCACCCCGCACGCGTGCAGCCAGCGCCGCAGCAACGGCCGCTCGATCGGATAGCCGGTGTCGACGAGGAAGCGCTCGCCGCCGTGCTCGAGCATCCAAACATTGGAGATGCGCATCGTCGTCGCGAGCCGAATCATGCGTGTAGAAAGCCAAAAACTCGGGTTTTTGTCGACGACCAATGTGGCGGCTCGCGAAGGTGGATGTTATCGTGCGTCAGATGCGCGCGGCGCTGATGATCACATGCACGCTGTGCCTCGCCGTCGCGCCGCTCTCGACTAGAACCGCAGGAGCCGCCACCGACCCCGAGCTCGAGCACAGCATCGCGCAGAAGATCCAGCAGATGAGCGAGGACGAGAAGCTCGCGCAGCTCATGGTCGTCGGCTTCTCTGGCACGAGCGTCAACGCCGAGGTCGACGATCTGCTCGCGCGCTGGAAGGTCGGGGCGATCGCGCTCTTCTCGCGCAATGTGAAATCGCCCGAGCAGGTCCGCCGGCTCACCCGCGGCATGCGCGACGTCAGCAAAGCGGTCGTGGCGCCGTTCATCGCGATCGATCAAGAAGGCGGCCTCGTCGTGCGCTTGAAGCAAGGCGTCAGCGTGCTGCCGGGCGCGATGGCCCTCGGTGCGACGCGCTCGCGCACGCTCGCGTACCTCGCCGGTCGCGCCGTCGGCGCTGATCTGCGCGGCCTCGGTATCAGTATGAACTTCGCGCCGGTGCTCGACGTGAACAGCAACCCGGCGAACCCGGTGATCGGCACGCGCTCGCTCGGCGAACGTCCGGAGCTCGTCGCCGAGCTTGGCCGCTGGTTCATCCGCGGCGAAGACGAGGCCGGCATCATCAGCGTCGCGAAGCACTTTCCCGGGCACGGCGACACGCAGCTCGACTCGCACTACGCCACTCCGTCCTTGTCGATCGATCTCGATCGCTTGCGCAAGCTCGAGCTCGTGCCTTTCGAGCAAGCGATCGCCTTCGGGCTCTCGGCGATCATGACCGCGCACATCGCGCTGCCGAAGGTGAGCGAAGAGCCGTCGCTGCCGGCAACCCTGTCGCCCCGCGTGCTCACCGGCATCTTGCGCAAGGATCTCGGCTTCGACGGCCTGGTCATCACCGACGGCCTCGAGATGCGCGGCATCGTCGAAGGCGAAGGCATCGGTCGGGCTGCCGTCAAAGCGCTGAACGCAGGCGCCGACATGGTGATGGTGTTGTGGAGCCAGAAAGATCGCGAGGATGTCTTCTCCGCGATGAAGGGCGCCTACCTCGCCGGCGAGCTGAGCCACGAGCGCGTCGACGCGTCGCTCACGCGGATCTTTCGCGTCAAGCACAAGGCCGGCCTCTTCGACAAGACGATGAGCCCGGAGTCGCTGGCGGCGCAGCGCGTGCTGCACGATCAAGTCGCCGAGGAGATCGCCGAGCGCTCGGTGACGCTCGTGCGGGATCGCACGGGGCTCATGCCGCTCTACGGCCCAGGCAAGCGCACGCGCGTCCTCTACCTTGGGCCCGAAGGGCAGCTCGCGCAGTCGTTCATGAACGACATGATCGAGCTGATGCCGTCGTTGCCGACCAAAGAGCAGCGCCAGAAGCACGCGATCGACGCGATCGCGCGCTCGGCGCAGGCGACGGTGATCGTGGCGGCGGCGCAGAACCGCTACCACGTCGAGGTGATCCGGCAGGTGCGCGAAGCCTTGCCGAGCGTGCCGATGGCCTTCGTCTCGCTCGGCTCTCCTTATTATCTGGCGCAGCTGCCGACGGTCGACGCGTATCTCTGCGCCTACGGCGATCTGCCGAGCTCACAGCGGGCGCTCGCGCGCGTGCTGCACGGCGAGCGTGGCACGGTCGGCCGCTTGCCGGTGACGATCCCTGGCCACGCCAACTACGGCGACGGCATCGTGCTCGGTGCCGTCGCGTCGGATGACGGCGCAGGCGCAGCCGGTTCGCTGGCGCTCTCGGACGCCGGCATCACGACTTCCGACGCGGGCTCGCGCACCGGCGGCGGCTTGGGCTCGTCGAAGAAGGCGGCGCGGATCCCGAGATGAAACATGTCAATGCGGTATTCGTAGCGGCCGTTGCCGACCGTCGCCGGCGTTGAGTTCGGAAACACTGACAGCGCCACCGCCTCGGAAGCGGTCACCTCGACCGGCAGCGCGAAGACGTGCACGTAGGCGGCGTCGAACGCGAGCTTCCAAACGTTGAAGCTGGCGCCGATGGCGAGGCCGAACTTCGGCGCGTCCGGCACCGTCATGTCGAAGCGCTCGGGCCGCGTTGCCGGGCTCTCGTACCAAGCGCCGCCGCGCACGGTGAGCCAGTCGAAGGGGCGCCCTTCGACGCCGAGGCGGGCGCTGAACGCGTCGCGGTTGCGCTTGTCGAGCGGGAAGCTCGGCAGCTGCTGGTTGTCGATGACCCCCGGGAAGTTGACGACGATATTGTCCGGCACGAGCTCGATCGTCTTGTTGCGCGACCACTGCTCCCACACGAACGCCGCCTCGATGCCCAAGCGCTCGATAGGACGATAGCGGATGCCGGCACGCAGGATCATCGGGAAGCTCACGTTGAGCGACACCTTGTCGCCGGTGATCTCGACCTGCGAGAGCGCGCTCGGCAGCTTCACCGCCGCGGTGCCCGTGGCGTTGACGTCGTAGGGCGGCATGACCGACAGGCCGAGCGACAGCTCTTTCACCGGCTCGAAGCGCACGCCGAAGTTCGAGGTGATCGTGAACGGATCGCTCACGCTGATCGTGAAGGGCACGCTGAAGTCGATCGCCTCCGGATCGCCGGGTGAACCGCTGACCGCGACCTTCTGCTCGGTGCGAAAGTAAGTGTTGCCGAAGGTGACGCCGAGCGAGAGCCAACGAAACACCCGGTAGGCGACGCCCAAGTGAATGTGGAACGCGCTGTTGTCGGCGCCGATGGATTGATAGCGCTGCGGGCCCGTCTCCGAATATTGATAATTGCCGGCGGTCGGCGAGTACACCGCCGCGCCGATCGCCAAGCCTTCGATGCCGAAGTCGTAGGTCACGGCCGCGAACGCCGCCGGCTTCAGCGGGCTCAGGTTGTTCACCCCGGGATAATTGCGGCCGGTCACAGGATCCTGCGCGCGTTGATAGCTCATCGGCGTGATGTGCAGGCCGGCCTCGACCTGCAAACGCAAACCGCCTTGACCTGCAAGCGCCGCCGGGTTGTACCAGAACGCGCTGAGCGTCGACGGCGATGCGATGAAGGCGCCGGCTTGGCCCATGCCCACAGCCTCGATGTCCGTGATGTACGGGCCGGCGGCATGCGCGGAAGCAGCGCTGTAGACAGCACCGACGGCTCCGAGCAGCAGCGAAAGGCAGAATGTGAGCGACGAACCACGTGAACGCATGCGCAAGCTCCTCGGCGTCCCCCCAGTGCAGATCCTCGCTGCCCGCGCCGCGATTGTGCGTGAGCTGAGGCATTTCTTCGTCGAGCGTGACTACCTCGAGGTTGAGCCGCCGACCTTGCTACCGACAACCGGGCTCGAAATCCACATCTCCTCGCTCGAATCCTCGCTGCGGGTGCCGACTTCGGTCGCCGAGCGTCCGGCGCCGCAGCCGGCCTACTTGCACACCTCGCCGGAATTCGCGCTGAAGAAGCTGCTCGCCTGCGGCTACGATCGGGTGTTCTCGGTGTGCAAAGTCTTTCGCGACGGCGAGATCAGCGAACGCCACAACGTCGAGTTCACGATGCTCGAGTGGTACCGCGCGCACACAGACGCCGACGCGCTGATGCAGGAGACCGAGGAGCTCGTGCGGACGTTGGCGGGGCTCGTGCCGTCGCCGCCGCCGGCGCTCCTGCGCCCGTACCATCGCGTCTCCTTTCGCCAAGCCTTCGCCGCGCTCGGCATCGACTTCGATCAAATCGAAGAGGGCGACGCGGCGGCGTTCGGCCGCGCGGCAGAGAAGGCAGGAATCCGCGTCGCGCGCGACGACGGCTTCGACGACATCTTTCACCGCGTGTGTTTGGAGAAGATCGAGCCGCGGCTCGCCGGCGCCGTGTTCGTTCACGACTATCCGGTGGAGCTCGCGGTGCTCGCGCGGCGCAACCCGGCGCGGCCGCGCTTCGCCGAGCGCTTCGAGCTCTTCGTCGACGGGCTCGAGCTCTGCAACGGCTTCTCCGAGCTCACCGATGCCGTCGAGCAGCGCGCGCGCTTCGTCTTCGAACAGAAGGAGCGCGAGCGGCGCGGGTTGCCCGTATATCCGCTCGACGAAAAGTTCCTGCAAGCGCTCGCGACGGTGCCGCGCTCGGCGGGCAACGCGCTCGGCGTCGATCGTCTGGTGATGCTCCTGCTCGGCGCCGGCGCCATCGACTCGGTGCTGCCCTTTTCGACGCGGCGCCTCTTCGTGTGACTTGCACGCCGGCCCGCGAGCGACGATGATGCACCGGCGTGACCACCGAGGCGACGCAGACCATCGTGACCCAAAAGGGCGACCGCTTGCTCGACCTGTGCAAGCGCGTCTACGGCATCCGCGAGCCGGATCGGGCGCTCATGGTCGCGACCGCGGTGTCGGCGATCGCCAAGAACCGCGCGGCGGTGCAGAACAAGATCGGCGTGCCGCTCGCGGCTGGGTTGCAGATCGAGTTCCCTGCCTGGGCCGAAGTCACGGCGATGATGAAGTCGCAGGATCAGCGCAAGGCGGCGGTGCAGAGCTCGACGACGGCGCCGCAAAAGACGCTGAACCCGATGGCGCCCATGCGCCAGGTCGCGATCGGCAAGCAGGCGTCTCAGCCGGTCGGTGAGCGGTCGCTGCCGCGGGAGATGGCGCGGACGCTCGGCCTGCACGCGCAAGCGGCGGTCGAAGAGTTTCGCCCGCTCGGCAGCGAGGACGCTGATCCCACGCGCACGCAGTCGGCGGGGGCCACGCGCATCGTTGGCTTCGGGCGCAAGCTCGCCAAAGAGGCGGCGCGCACGGTGCTCTCCGAGCTCTTGCACCTGAGCGAAAAGGCGTTCGAGCAGAACATCGAGATGATGCTGAACAAGCTGAACCCGCGCGCGTTCATGCCAAACGTCGACACCGGCCCGACCATCGCCGTGCTGCTCGGCGGCTTCTTTCCGGCGCTGGCCGAACGGCTCGGCGGCGAGGCGAAGCTCGAGCTCGAACGCCGGCGCAAGCTGCTCGAGCGCGGCTTCTTGCGCGTGAAGATCGCGGATCTCGCGCTGCCTGCCGACGTTCCCGCGTCGCGCGCGTTCGGTGCCGATGGCGCCGCGGCGTTCGCGGCGGCGCAGCAAGCAGTGACGACGACCACGACGATCGACAACGTTGCGCCGCGGGTCGTCGCGCAGATCAAGCAGCAATACGGTGTCACCGGATCGGCGCACGAGCAGAAGGTGTTCATGCCGCGCATTCCCGCGAGCCTGCCGCCGCTCGTGCAGTTTCTCGACGCGTTCGCGCCGGGCGGTGACGATGGTCCGCTGGCGCAGAAGCTCTTCGAGGTCGTCACCCGCGTCTCTGACACGCATCGCGCCGCGGTCGCTCACGCCGCGGCGCTCACGGCGGCGTTGCAGGTCGACGAAAAGGAAGCGCCGAACGCGTCCCTCGTCAAGCACCTCTCCTCGCTCCTCAAGACGATGCGCGAGGTGCGGGTGGGCAAGACGCCGGAAGAACAAACGCGCCTGCTCGCCGACGAGCGCCACTTGCTCAGCGGCCGCAACTTCGTCAGCTTCCGCAAGGACATCGCCGTCGCGCTCGACAAGCGCTTGACCTTCGCGGCGCACCTGACGCCGCTGCAGCGGATGACCGTGCTCCTCGCGCTGCTGATGCAAGACGGCCACCGCCTGCCCACGATGCGCGTCGAAGAGATGGACGCCGCGTGCGAGCGGCTCATGCAAGCGCTCTGATTGCGCAACCGAGTTGCCGACACTGTGAAAGCCGCGATCTTCGATCTCGACCGCACGCTGGTGCCGGTGAACACCGCGTCGCTCTTCGTGCGCTGGCAGCTCGAGCGCGGCGAGGCGCGGCGGCGGGATCTCCTGAAGTCGCTGTTTTGGCTCGGCCAGTACACGCTCGGGGTCATCGACGCGGGTGACATCGCGCGGCGCGCGGCGCGACCGCTGCGCGGAAAGAACGAAGCCGCGTTTCGCGAGCTGATGCGCGGGTGGGTCGACGCGCAAGTGCTGCCGAAGGTGACGGAGGCGGCCAAGCGCGAGATCGCGGCGCGTCGATCCGAAGGCTTCGTCTGCGCGATCCTCACCGGCTCGACGGCGTACTCCGCCGATCCGCTCGGCCTCGCGCTCGGCATCGAGCACATCATCGGCAGTGAGCTCGAGGTGCGCGGCGGGTCCTTCACCGGTGAGCTCGTGGATCCGCTGTGCTTCGGCCACGGCAAGGTCACGCGCGCCGAGGCGTGGGCCTCGCGGCACGGGATCGATCTGTCGCAGAGCGTCTTCTATTCGGACTCGATCAGCGATCTGCCGATGCTCGAGCGGGTGAAGGAGCCGATCGCCGTGAACCCGGATCCGCGGCTGCGCGTGTTGGCCAAGTGGCGCGGGTGGCGGCGCTTGTACTGGACGTGAGGGCTACAAGATCTTCGCCGTCTTCACGTAATCCAAGTTCGGAAACTCCGCCTTCAAGTACGCGTTCCCCTCCGTCTGCAGCCGCATCTGCGACGGCCCGCGTCCGTTCGGCTGGCCCTCGCCGTATTCCTTGTTGAGCTTGTCGACGACGTCCATCCCTTCGACGACCTCACCGAAGGGCGGAAAGCCCATCGGATCCAGCCGCGCGTTGTCGACGAAGTTGATGAAGAACTGCGTCGTGCGCGAGTTCGGTCCGCCCTTCGCGAAGGTGGCGTAGCCGCGCTTGTTCGACTGCGCGCCCATCGGATCGTCTTTGATCGTCGCCGCGCGCCATTTCGCGGCGACCGCGGGCGATCCGTGGATGCCGAGCTGCACCATGAAGCCGTCGATCGCGCGAAAGAAGGCGACATCGTCGAAGTAGCCGATCTTCACGAGGTTATAGAAACGATCCGCGCCGACCGGCGCCCACTCCCTGTGCACGGCCAGCACGAAGTCGCCCTTGGTCGTCGTGAAGCGCACCTTGTAGTCGGCGGGCGCTTGCGCGGTCGCGGTCTCCGGCGACATCAGCGCTTGCGGGTCGGCCTTCTTGGCGTTGTTGTTCGTGCACGCGCACGCGAGGACGGCGAGGAGCAGCGAGTACTTTTTCATGGCGCGCTTTTCCTGCGAACCCGGGGCGAGTATCAAGGGGCGGTGATTCCCCTGAGCGACGACAACCCCACCGCCCGCACGCCGATCATCACGATCCTGATCATCATGGCGCTCGCCGGCGTGTGGATCTTCGTTCAAGGCGCCGGCGCCGATCCCGGGCTGCTCGCCGCGACCGTCTGCAACTTCGGTCTCGTTCCCGGCGAGCTCACCCATCTGGCGCCGCTCGGCCAGAGCGTGCCGCTCGGCCTCGGAATGAGCTGCGCCGTCGACAACGAGCCGGTGAACGTCCTCACGCCGCTGACCTCGATGTTCCTACACGGCAGCTGGATGCACTTGCTCGGCAACGCGCTCTTTCTCTGGGTGTTCGGCAACAACGTCGAAGACAGCATGAGCCGGGTCCGCTTCGTCCTCTTCTATTTGATCTGCGGCCTGGCAGCGGCGGCGGCGCAGGTCATCGTGCAGCCGGGCTCACCCGTGCCGATGGTCGGCGCGTCGGGCGCGATCTCCGGCATGCTCGGCGGCTACCTGATGCTCTTCCCGCACGCGAAGGTGAACATGTTCTTCGTCGTCTTCGTCACGAAGCTGCCGGCGTGGCTCGTGCTCATCTATTGGATCGGCGTGCAGGTGGTCTCGGGGCTGCCGATGGTCACCGGCGCCGAGCGGTCGGTGGCGAGCGGCGTCGCGTTCTTCGCGCACATCGGTGGCTTCGTCGCGGGCGTCGCGTTGATCCGGCTCTTCGCGAACCGCACGCACCTGACGCCGCACCACCGGATGTTTCGCTGAGCACCGTCGCCCTGAGCGTTGAGCTCAAAATCTTCTGCTCAATGCCTGTAAAAACGCGCGCACGTCGTTCGGCCCCTGCTTGGCGGCCTGCAAGACGCGCACGAGATCGAGTCGCTCGTAAGCGTGCGCGACCACGTTGCGGAAGCCGGCCGCTCTCACCAGGCGATCGCGCAGTTCCGGCTGGATGATTTGCGCGTCGCAGAGCCGAACGAACGCGTTTCCGTAGTCAGTCGGCGCGCCGAGCTTGAAGTGGAGGCAAGCCTGCACGGCGAGGTCGATCGTCACTTGCACAGCTTGATAGAGGTGCAAGACGACGGCGTCCGTTGCATCGCTCATAGGCGAGAGCGCGCCCTCGGGTATCTTGGCTTCCACGCGCTGCAAGTGACGTTCTATGGCCGCGATCTTTTCGGCCAAGGTAGCGGTGTCGAGCGTCCTCACTTCGCCGTCTCCGCGATGAGCCGCGCCTGTTCAGCGTGGATCAAGCCACCCATGTCCAGCCAGAACGAAACGGCTGCGAACCAAAAGCGAGCGAAGATCCCTGGACGCGCCTCGAAGATCACGACCCCGTCGGCTGCCGCGCGGTACCGCAAGACACCGCCGGCGGTGGACAGGTCGACCAGGTCCACCCGATCCGTCTTCAACGCAAGAACGAGCGCCCCGAGCAGCGTGGCACTGTCGCATTCGCGTCCGAGGAACCCGAAATCCCAATCGGAATTCATCCCGGCGTCGCCACGGGCACGCGATCCGAACAGCACCAGCCCTTCGAGCCTCGGCGTCGCAGTGGCAACGCGATGAAGCGTCGCCAGAGTCTCTGAGTCGATCACGATGCGAAGCTAACACAACGCGGTCCGTCGGGCACGGTTGCGGCGATTCGTCAGTAGCGGACGGTCATTTGGGTCGGCGTGGCGCTCGCATCGGTGAACAGCATGTCGATGGCGGCGATGTGAGCGAACACCGCCGTGGCGGCGCGGCGACCGTTTGCGCCAAGGCCGGCCGAGGTCAGGGCGTTACCGAGCACCTCGGTGCAACGCGCGATCGACACGCCGCGTTCGAGCGCGCTTGCGACCTGCAGCAGCGTGCCCGCGGCGATGACCATCGACGACGGCGAAAGGCGCACGCTGCACGCGCTTCGGGCGAGGCCGCGGATGCGCGCGGCGAGGGCGGCCGCCTCCGCGCTCGGGCGCCGCGGCGCGGTCTCGGCGTTGTAGCGATCGATGGCGTACAAGGTCATCGGGTGCGTGAACGAGCAGGGAACCACGGGATCCGGCATGGCATTGTTCTCCGCGAACGTTGTCGGTGGCGCGTGCTTCGCGGCCGTCAAAACGTTTGGACACCCGCGTGACATCGGCGTAAGGCGCGCGCCATGTATCGCTCCGTGTTTCGCCCGGATCTGTTCAAGGGCAAGGTCGTGCTAGTCACCGGCGGCGGCTCCGGCATCGGCCGCTGCATCGCGCACGAGCTCGCGAGCCTCGGCGCCACCGTCGCGCTCGTCGGACGCAAAGAGGACAAGCTCGCCAAGGTCCAACAAGAGATCGGCGCCAGCGCGTCGATCCACCCGTGCGACATCCGCGAAGAGAGCGCCGTCCGCACGATGGTCGAGGCCGTCTTGAAGCAGCACAAGAAGATCGACGGCCTCGTCAACAACGCCGGCGGCCAGTTCCCGGCGCCGCTCGCGCTGATCAACCAAAAAGGGTGGGAGACGGTCGTCCGCACGAACCTCACCGGCGGCTTCCTCGTGGCGCGCGAGTGCTACACGCAGCACATGGCCCAGGCCGAGGGCGATCACGCCATCGTCAACATCATCGCCGACATGTGGAACGGCATGCCTGGCATGGGCCACTCGGGCGCCGCGCGCGCCGGCATGCTCAACTTCACCGAGACCGCCGCGCTCGAGTGGGCGCCGGTACGCAGCAACGCGGTGGCGCCCGGCTGGATCGCGTCGAGCGGCATGGATCACTATCCGCCGGACATGGCCGAGCTCTTGCGCGGTTTGCCGAAGCTCGTGCCGGCGCAGCGCATGGGCAACGAGGACGAAGTCTCCGCCGCCGTCGTGTTCCTGCTGTCGCCGGCGGCCGCGTTCATCTCGGGATCCTGCCTGCGCATCGACGGCGGCGCGCCGAACGCGAAGCGCCTGTGGCCGCAGGTAGGGAACGGCACGGCGACACCGGAGCTGAACGCGTTTCACCTGGCGACGAAGCCGAAGGTGCTCAGCTAGCCCTAGTTTCTTCGAAGGATCGCGCATTCGGTGCTAATTTGCGCGCATGGCGAACATCGACCGCTACTGCGACCTCCTCCGCGTCCCCGCCGCCGAAGCTTTGACCTTCCGCTCCGGACAGCTCGTCGAGCTCGTCGTCGGTGGCTCGGCGCGGCCCGCCTCGAAGGGACCGGCGAGCGCCGCGCAGATCATGGCGCTCCTCGCCGAAGTGCTGCCGCCGGACTTCAAGCAACAGGCCGAGCAGAAGCCGTCGGACTTCGCGTACACGAATCCCACCGGCAACTACCGCATCCGCGCGCACATCGAAGGTGGCAACGTGACGGTGCAGTTGTTCGTCGCGGCCGCCGGCGCGCCCGCAGCCGTCGTTCCCGCCGCGATGCCGGTCGCTCCGTCAGCGCACGCCCCGGCGAGCCACGGTCACGGCGGCGGCGGTCCCGATCGCGGCATGCCGCGGCACATGAACGAGCTCTTCGATCAGATGCTCGAGATGAAGGCGTCCGACTTGCACCTGAAGTCGACGAAGGTGCCGATGATCCGCGTGCACGGTGACATGGACAAGATGGCCGGCCGGCCGCCGATCCCAGCCGAGGACCTCTACAGCTTGCTCACCGCGATCATGCCCGAGCGCAACAAGAAGCAGTACGAAGAGGTGCGCGACACCGACTTCGCGTACGAGCTTCCGAACGGCACGCGCATGCGCTGCAACGTCTTCAAGGACATCGTCGGCGTCGGTGCGGTGTTCCGTCAGATCCCGAGCAAGATCCTGACCACCAAAGATCTCGGCGTGCCGCCGCCGGTCGTGAAGCTCTGCGACTATCCGAAGGGCCTCGTCCTCGTCACCGGGCCGACCGGCTCCGGTAAGTCGACGACGCTCGCGGCGCTCATCGATCACATCAACGGCCACGAAGCGTCGCACATCATCACCATCGAAGACCCGGTCGAGTTCGTGCACCCGGACAAGATGAGCCTCATCAACCAACGCGAGCTCGGCGTCAGCACGATGTCGTTCAAGGCCGCCCTGCGCGCCGCGCTGCGCGAAGATCCCGACGTCGTCCTCGTCGGCGAGCTGCGCGACTTGGAGACGACGGAGATCGCGATCGAGACCGCCGAGACCGGTCACTTGGTCTTCGCCACGCTGCACACGAACACCGCCGCCGCGACTGTCGACCGCATCATCAACCAGTTCCCGGCCGACCGGCAGGAGCAGATCCGCTTGATGCTGTCGACCTCGCTGCTCGGCGTCGTGTCGCAGACCTTGTGCAAGAAGGTAGGCGGTGGCCGCGTCGCCGCGCTCGAGGTGCTGATCGGCACGCCGGCGATCGCGAACCTCATCCGCGAGGGCAAGACGTTTCAGATCCCGAGCGCGATGCAGACCGGCAAGAGCGTCGGCATGCAGACCTTGTGCGACGCGCTCTGCGACCTCGTGAAGTCGAAGCAGATCGAGGCCGAAGAAGCGTACCGCTGTGCCGTCGACAAGAAAGAGATGTCCGGCGCCCTCACGCGCATGGGGTTGCGCGGCACCTGGGGTCAGGATGTACAAGCCGCTGGATGACCCGTCCGCTCTTCGTTCTCTTGCTCATCGCCGCCTGCGCTCCGCCGCCGCCGAAGTGGCCGAACGCGCCGACCCAAGCGAAGTCCTCGCTCGCTGACGCCTCGTCCGACTACTTCAGCGGCCCCTGGCCCGACGATCGTCGCTTGAAAGACGGTCGCTTGCGCACGCGCGGCTTTCCGAACCCCGGTGAGACCTCGCTCGCGAAGAACCTCTTCGAGACGGCGGACAGCTTGATCGAAGGCTGGGGGCTCTCGGCGCCGATGTACGTGCCGCTCTCGGGGCCGATCGACAAGTCGACGTTGCCGCAAACGCCGGAGGCGTCGCAGGCCAAAGACAGCAGCCTCTACGTCGTCGCGATCGATCCAGCGTCGCCGGTCTACGGCGTGCGCATGCCGATCGAGTGGACGGTGTTCGAGCAGACGACGCTCTATCTGCATGAGAACACGCTCGCTTTGCGGCCGCTGATGGGTTTTCCGCTGCAGCCGAGCACACAGTACGCGATCATCATGACGACCGACGTCCGCGACGCGAACGGTGAACGGGTCGGGGCCGACAAAGGAATGTGGGAAGGCCTCTTTCCGATCGGGGAGCCCACGACCTTCTCGTACTACGGCACGCTGCGCCGCTACCTCGAGGCGCAGAAGGTCGACCTGAAGACGATCGCCATCGGCGTGCCGTTCAAGACGCAGCCGATCATGGACGAGCTGCACGTGCTTTACGACTACCTCTCGTCTTTGCCGGCGCCGACCATCGATCACGCCGTTCTGCACAGGACGCGCACCGGCTCGTACACCTTTCACGCCGACTACCAAGCGCCGTACCTCTTGCACGGCACCGCGCCCTACGAGCAGCAAGGCGGCGAATTCAAATACGATGAGACCGGCGCCCCGATCGTCAGCAAGGTCGAGACGATGCGGCTCGCGATCATCGTGCCGCGCACGCCGATGCCGCCCGACGGATTTCCGGTGGTCATGTACAGCCACGGCACCGGCGGCAACTACGACAGCGTCACGGACATCGGCTACGAGCTCGCGGCCGAGGGCATCGCGTCGGTCGGCATCGATCAAGTGATCCACGGCCCGCGCGTGCCGGCGGGCTCGACGTGCTTCGGCCAAGACGCCGAGATCTGCTTCTTCAACCCGGTGAACGCCAAGGCCGGTCGCAACCTGACCCGGATGGGCGCGCTCGATCAGGTGATGGTGAAGAAGCTGCTCGCGAGCGGCACCGTGCCGCCGACGGTGCATCCCGACGGCGTGACGGTGAAGTTCGATCCGAAGAAGGTCGGCTTCTTCGGCCACTCGCAAGGCGGCCTCACCGGCGCGATCTACGCGGCGGTCGAGCACGATCTCGGCGCGACCGTAATCTCAGGCACCGGCGGCCACTTGCTGACCACAGTGCTCTTGCGCACCGATCCCATCGATCTGCGCCAGCTCGCCGAAGGCCCGTTTCTGAACTTCCAGGGCAAAGAATCGATCGGCCCGTTTCATCCGGCGCTCGCGCTTCTGCAAACGCTCGCCGAGGCGTCGGATCCGTTGAACTACGCGCCGCACTGGCTGCAGGACGAGACTGGCCTTCAGAACTTCTACATGACGAGCGGCCTCGACGACCCTTACACGCCGGCGATCGGCGCCGCGGCGCTCGCGGGGGTCGCCGGGTTGCCACAGTGGAGCGACGGGTCGACCGGCTCGCCAGCGCACGAGATGCGCGGGATCGCCAAGGTGAGCGGGCCGTTGTCGGCGAACTTGTCGACGCCGCGCGGTGCCGTCACCGGCGTGTTCCGTCAGTTCCCGAACGAGGGGCACTTCCCGGTGTTCGATACGGCGGCGACGGACCAGTGGCGCGCGCTCTTCGTCGGCGCGTTCTTCGCCGTCTCTGGCACGGCGACGATTCCATAGGCGCCGCCCCGTTGCGCCGAAAGCGTGGCAGCAACGCACGCTGCCGACTAAAGTTCTAAACATGTCGGCCGCCGCACGCGATGAGCTCCTGGCACGTCTTTCCTTTCTTGCGCACCTGTTTCCCGAAAAACGCATCCTCTGCGTTGGCGCCCCGGAGGCCCACGCCGAAGACCTCGGCAACGCGCTCGCCGAGCACGGCGCCGCCGAAGTCACGGTGAGCCACGTGCGGGCCGAAGACGGGACGATGGCGTCAGTGTCGGTGTGGACCGATCTGACCGATGTCGCCGACGGCGGCATCGATGTCGTCATCGTCAATGGCGCCGAGATCCTCTGCGACGAGCCCTGGTACGACGAGCTGCGCCGCTGCCTCGCGCCCGGCGCACGCCTCGTCGTCATCGCCGACAACCCCGACGTCATGGGCGCCGGGCAGGGCTACGACGACATCGTCGCCTCGGTGTCGCCACACTTTCCGTCGATCGAGCTCGTCACCGAGACGCGCATGTCGGCGCAGATCCTGACGCCCTACGGCGCCGATCCCGAGGCGATGTCGCTCGACGCATCGCTCGCCTCGCCGCAGGACGCGCGCACGTGGATCTTCGTGTGCGGCGAAGACAGCGCGGCGCTCACCGCCGAGACCGTGGCGCTGCTCGACGAAGGCAGCTCGGTCGAAGCG
>JADLHZ010000149.1 GCA_020848545.1 Deltaproteobacteria bacterium
CGCAGACGATCCCCTCGACGATTCGTCTTGGCGCGCGCGGGCTCGTAGAGACGGAGCACCAGTTCACCCATGCAGGCGCCGGCGAGGTGCCGCGAAGCTATGCGTACACGGCCGAAGGCTACTTGCAGTCGTCGAGTGAAGGCGCGGACGTCTTCACCTACGGCTACGCCGATGTTCAGGCGCGCCGAGCCGGTTTCTTTTCCTCCGTCACGCACGCGGGTAGTACACGAAACATCGTGCAAACCGGTGCGACGATCACGATGGGCTCGGGCAGCACGCGCGCGGACTACGATTTTGACGCGCTCGGCCGGCTCATTCACCGGAGCTATCCATCGCAGCAGGGCGCGCGCAACGTCAGCTTCGTCTACTCGCCGAGCGGAAACGTGCGCTACGCCCAGACCGAGGCGAAGAACCTCGAATACGTTTACGACGAGTCCGGCCTGCGCCTCGCGAAGATCGATCGCACGACCGGCAAGCTCGTGACCGCCTACGTCGACGAAGGCGCGATCGACGCCGGCAATGGCGTTGACGACTTCGGCGGCCTCAGTGAGCCGCTGTCGATCGCGGGCGTGCACCTCGGAACGCTCCGCAAGGGCACATTCAACGAGGTGTCGAGCGATGTCCGCGGCACGGTGCTCGATGCACGCAGCGGCGCCGGCGTCAGCACGCGGCCGCCGCCCTTTGGCGATCGCAGCGCGCATCCTGATCTTGGCGTCGTCAGCGACTTCATCGAGCAGCCCTTCGATGCGGATCTCGGGCTCATGCGCCTCGGGCTGCGCGACTACGATCCGACGCTCGGGCGGTTCATGCAGCCGGACCCGTTGTACTTGGAGGCGCCCGAGCTTTGCGTCGGGAATGCGACGGCGTGCAATCTGTACGCGTATGCCGCGAACAACCCCGTGAATTTCGTGGATCCGTGGGGCCTCGATCCCACGGGCGGCGCGTTCGGCGACGATCCGGATCTCACCGGACGTGTCGATCAGCCGGGAGGAACGACTCGATATGACTTCGACGTCTATGACTCAACGCCGCCCGCGCATATTGAGGCATATCAAGGACGCCCTTGGCGCGACGGCAGCTATCCCCTGACGCAGGCAACGACGTATGATCCTGGGAGCATGCGCGGGCCGGTCTACGCACTCACTCAGGCGCTGTTTGTCGGATTCCTCTCGACCGCGCCGCTTGCGGCTCCGACGTTTGCGTACGACCAGTACAAGAGCGGCGTCATCTCCGGAGGCGAGTTGAAGTTTCAGGTCGCGGCCGCGGCGACCGGACCTGCTGTGAGGATTGTGACGGCCACCGTCGGCACGACAGCGGTGTTGGCGGCGCCGATTGTTGCGAAGCTCGCTACTGCGAAGGGCGGCGCGCCGGCACTCAGGTCGTTCACTGCCGGCAATTTTCGGACGAACTTGGCGCGGCTGACCGGTGGCATACCGACGGGGGCCGAAGCACACCATGTTTTGCCGCAAGCATTTGAGACAAGCTTCAAACGTGCTGGCCTGAACATCCACGACCCGAAGTTTGGTTCCTGGTGGGAGGCTGGTGCGCACCGCGCGAACGCGTCAGCCTACAACCAGTTGTGGGCTGATTTTCTCGGCACCGCTGAACGCAGTGCTGACGAAATTTTTCAGTTTGGCCGAACGCTGGGCGGGCGTTTTGGTTTCACAGTGGGATTCTAGTCAGATGAGGGCCGAGCTGTCGCAGATGTTCGTGCTCGATGAAGCGTTCATGCGAGGAGCGAGTCGCGCCGATTTCTTAGAAAAAAGCGCCGATGTGAAGCGATGGGCGGCCGGTGAATGCGGGGCACCTCTCAAGCTGCAACAATGCGGAGGGAAGAAGCTTGCTGACTTGGTTGGCACTACGTATGCGGGCTTTTACTTGCTCTCGCAACGAGTACTCGCGGAGTTGGACCGCGCTGGCGTCACCGGATGGCGAGCCTGCGAGGTCGAGTGGATGGGAAAGTCCGGCCGTATCGAGGGATACAGTGCGTTGGGAATCATCGGCCGCTGCGGCCCTTTGGACAATACGCGAAGCAAGCAGATTAGCCGACTCGAGCCGGCCCGCGGGACATCGACGCAAACCTGGCTCGGACTCTATTTTGATGAGGACACTTGGGATGGGCGCGATCTGTTTCGCCCCGTCGGCACAATGCTCACGGTCTTAACAACACGAGCAATGGAAGCGATCGACCGCGCAAAGGCGACGAACATCAGACTTCGGCCGCTGCTCGAGTTTGAGCGCTTCGTGCTATGAGACTGTGTGGTGCCCCCTTCGATCAGACGCTCGTGACTTCCTTTCGCGGAGGCGTTGCGTCGACGCTGGCTTCGCGCGTGCGATCGCTGGATATGTACGCGTTCTCGCGCAGACGTTGGTCGTACCTGCTTCACCATGAACGCGACCCGCTCGTCTCGCAGCTCATTTATCTTACTTCTGTGCAGAAGGCGTTCTCTTCGGGCGAGCAGCTGCCACCCGTCACCTACGCCTATGATCGCGACAGCTCGGATCTAAGGGCCGCGGCGCCGATCCCGCTCGATGAGCTGACCAAACTCGCCGCGGCGCTTGGCCTCACGGCCGCCGAGCTGTTTCCGAGGTCGAAGGTCGACGGCGCCCGCTACTTCGACGAGTTCAACGACGGCCGCACAAATTTCGTCCTAGAGGGGGCCGCGGCGTATGGCGCACCGACGCGGCTCGAATTCTGTGCGAGGGACTTCTTGCGGCCGCAGGTTCCGTTCGAGCTGCGCAGGACCATCGATGTGACCGCAACGATGTATCCCGTAGGGCTCACTGCGCGCGACGCTCCATCGTGATCACTCGGATCGGCCCATCGTGATCACGCGGATCGCTCCATCGTGATCGCTCGGATCGGAGCATCGTGATCACCTGGATCGGTCCATCGTGATCACCCGGATCGGAGCATGGTGATCAGCCGGATCGGGCATCGTGATCGCCCAGATCGGCGACAATGATCAGTCGGTGGACGGGGCGCCAATGAGGGAGCCACGCACGCCGTGAAGTGACGCTGGATGGTCTTTTTGCGCCGCCGTCTCCGACGAGGAGACGGCAATGGCGACGGAGAGACTGACCATGCAGCAGATTCGGGAAATCCTACGGCAGAAGTGGGGCATCGGGCGGAGCCATCGGGAGGTGGCGCGTAGCCTGACGCTGAGCCCTGGCTCGGTGGCCAACGCGATCGAGCGCGCCGCCGCGGCGGGGCTGGACCTGGCCGCGGTCGCGGCGCTGAGCGACGCCGAGCTCGACGCGAAACTCTACGCGGAGCGAGCGAAAAAGGGCGAGGCGCGGCCGCTGCCGGACCCGCTCTACCTGCACGACGAGTATCAAAGAGTCGGCGTGACGCTCGAGCTACTGCACCAGGAGTACATCGAGCAGCACCCGGGCGGGTATCGCTACACGCAGTTCTGCGCGGTCTATCGCGATTGGCTGCTCAAACGCCGGCTGTCGATGAAGCAGGTGCACAAGGGCGGCGACAAGATGTTCGTCGACTACTCGGGCAAGCGACCGCACATCGTGAGCTATCTGACCGGCGAGCAGACGCCGGTCGAGCTGTTCATCTCCGTGCTCGGCGCGTCGAGCTACACGTTTGCCGAGGCGACGCTGAGCCAGCAGGTGCCGGACTTCATCGCGAGCCACGTGCGCGCGTTCGCATACTTCGAGGGCGTCGCTGGCTCGCTCGTCCCCGATCAGTTGAAGAGCGCGGTCACGAAGGCGTGTCGCTACGAGCCAACGCTGCACCACACCTATGTGGAGCTCGCCGAGCACTACGGCACCGCCATTTTGCCGGCGCGGCCGCGAAAACCGAAAGACAAAGCGAAAGTGGAGGTCGCCGTTCAGGTCGCACAACGGTGGATCTTGGCGCGGCTGCGCAACGAGACGTTCTACACGCTCGCCGAGCTGAACAAGCGCATCAGGGAGCTGCTCGAAGATCTGAACAACAGGAAGATGAAGGGCTACGGCGGTCAGACGCGACGAGAACGCTTCCTGAAGGTCGACAAGCCGGCGCTCAAACCATTGCCGCAAGAGACGTTCGTCTTGGCCGAGAGAAAGTGGGTGAAGCCGAACATCGACTACCACGTCGATCTCGGTGACCATCACTACTACTCGGTGCCGTACACCTTGCGCGACGAGAAGCTGCTCGCGCGTTTCTCGCAGACGACGGTGGAGATTTTTCACCACGGCGAGCGCGTCGCGTCGCACAAGCGGAGCTTCGAGGTCGGCCGGCACACGACGAACCCCGAGCACATGCCGAAGGCGCACAGGGAGCACCTCGAGTGGTCTCCGACGCGGATCATCAGCTGGGGCCAGAGCATTGGCCCGAGCACGGCGGCGCTGCTCGAAGCGATCATGGCCGAGCGAAAGCATCCCGAGCAGGGCTACCGCTCGTGTCTCGGCATTCTGCGCCAAGAAAAGGCCTACGACAAAGCGCGGCTCGAAGCGGCGTGCGAACGAGCGCTCTTCAACCGGGCGCGCTCGTACAAGCACGTCGAATCGATTCTGCGCCGCGGGCTCGATCGGATGCCGCTGCCGAAGACCGCGAGCGCCGCAGCCCCGGCGAACATCGAGCCACACGAAAACATCCGCGGCGCCGCCTACTACACGGACGACGCCGCCTCGAACACGAAGGAAGAGTCCAATGCTGAATGAACCGACGATCGAAAAACTCCGCGCGCTCAGGCTCGACGGGATGGCGAGCGCTTTCTTGGAGCAGCAAAAAGATCCGGGCTTCGCCGAGCTTTCGTTCGACGAGCGCTACGGCTTGTTGGTTGATGCCGAAGCGCTGCATCGCGAGAACAAGCGGATGCGGCGCTACCTCGACGAAGCCAAGTTGAAACTTCGCCAGGCGTGCATCGAAGGCATCGACTACCCGGCGCGACGCGAGCTCGACAAGGCGGTGGTTCGCCAGCTCGCCACGTGCCGCTGGGTCTCGGAGCGGCAGAACGTGGTGATCACCGGCCCGACCGGCGTCGGCAAGACCTACGTCGCTTGCGCGCTCGCGCAGCAGGCGTGCAGCAAGGGCCACCGCACGCTCTACCGGCGCGCCAGCCGCTTCTTTGACGAGCTGCACCTCGCGCGCGCCGACGGCTCGTACGCGCGCTTGCTGAAGAAGCTGATGAAGATCGAAGTGCTCATCATCGACGACTGGGGCAGCAGCAAGGTCGACGACGAGCAGCGCCGCGACATGATGGAGATCCTCGACGACCGCTACAGCGAGGCATCGACGATCCTCACCAGCCAACTGCCAGTGGGCAAATGGCACGACCATCTCGCCGACCCGAACAACGCCGACGTCATCTGCGAGCGCATTCTGCACAACGCGCACAAGCTCGTGCTCAAGGGGCCGTCGCGCAGGAAGGAGGCGGCGACCGAGAAGTGACTCGGCGATCGGGGGACATTGATGACGCCTTCGGCGTCGGGTGCTGTTTGTTGGCTTCGCCAACGGGCCGGCGCGACGAGCGTCGCGGGGCGCTCGCGCCGGCCGAAGGCGGGATCGGGATCGGGGACGAAATCAGCGATGACCGATTCGGAAGGATCATGCTACGAGGCGCCCATGTTTGAAACGTGACCAGCAGCGTCGCTTCGCTCCGATCATGATGGAGCGATCTGGGTGATCACGATGAGCGAAATGCGCAATCACGACCATCGGTCGAATGAACTATGACCAAGGCGCCGGGAACCACTGGATCACGCAGGAGCTCGTCCGCGCGTTCGTCTCTGGAAAGACGGAGTTTGTCGTGCACGGCGCCGGACGGCGCGATCGATTCGAGGATCGCCTGGGACGACCGTGTCTTTGGTCCGGAGCTTTTCTTTTGCGGCGGCGCCGCATCCACCGCGGACATTTTCAGCGACCCGCGCTTCGTCGACTTGAACAACGATCGGCTGCCGGACATCGTCAACACGCACCTGCAAACGGTCACGGACGAACTCGACGGGTGCAAGACACGAACGATTTTCGAACGCTTGGAAGCACGCTTGA
>JADLHZ010000150.1 GCA_020848545.1 Deltaproteobacteria bacterium
CCATGCAAGCAAAACGCCCACAGCATCGAACATCCGCCAAATTTTCAGCTCATCACCACCCCAACCCGGCGACGGCGACGGCGACGTCAACGCCTACGAGCAATCTTCATGCGGTCGAAGGACTAGCAGGTTGTTGAAGAAGCGTAGCGACGGGCCGTCCGGGCTTTGTAGTTTTCCCCGGCCCTGGCCCTCAGCCTCTGAACCGCCGAAGGCCGAGGCCACGGTCGGGTTCGCGGTCAGGGTCGCGTGCGCGGCCAGGGCGTGGGCCAGGGCCAAAGCGCGTCGCTGACGATCACGACTGTCTTCGTTGCGGCACATGTGACACGTTACACGTTACATGTGCGGCATCTTCGGCGTCGTTGGCGACGGAGCGGAGGCGATCGATCCAGCGCCCGCCGCCGACGCCTTGCACCACCGCGGGCCCGACGCGCGCGGCTCGTATCGCGAGCCCGGGGTTCTGCTTGGCCACACCCGCTTGGCGATCATCGATCTGTCCGAGGGTGGCGCGCAACCGATGCGGGCCGAGGGCGCGGCGCTCGTCTTCAATGGCGAGATCTACAACCACCATACGCTGCGCGACGACCTCTTGCGCGCGGGACAGACCTTCCGCTCACGCTCCGACACCGAGGTGATCCTGAAGGGCTACCTCGAGTGGGGCGATGGCGTCGTCGAACGCTTGGACGGCATGTTCGCCTTCGCGCTGTGGGACGCCCGGGCGCGGCGCTTGCTGCTCGCGCGGGATCGGGCCGGAAAGAAGCCGTTGTTCTACTCCGAGAAGGCCGGGCGTCTGACCTTCGCGTCCGAGGTGAAGGCGCTCTCGGGGCTCGGCGCCGGCGGCGGCTTTGCGAAGGAGACGCTGCCGCTCTTGCTCACGCTCGGCTACGTGCCGGCGCCGCTCACGCACGTCGAAGGCGTGGCGCAGCTTCCGCCCGCGCACCTCGCCGTTTGGGAGGGCGGCCGCATGCAAACGACGCGCTACTGGCGCTCGCCCTTTCTCGCGCCGCGCCCGAAAGCGCCGTCGATCGAGCGCGCGCTGCACCTCGTGCGCGGCGGCGTCGAAGCCGCGGTCGCGCGCCGCTTGGAGGCCGACGTTCCGCTCGGCGCGTTTCTCTCGGGCGGCGTCGACTCGTCGATCGTCGTCGCGGTGATGAGCCGCTTGCTCGGCCGGCGTGTGAAGACGTTCTCGATCGGGTTCTCTGGCGACGAGCGCTATGACGAGACGCACTACGCGCGCCTGGTGGCACAACGCTACAAGACCGAGCACACGCAGTTCATCGCCAGCCCGTCGTCCTTCGAGTGGGTCGAGCGCTTGGTCGAGATGCACGACGGGCCCTTCGGCGATTCGTCCGCGGTGCCGACGTCGATCGTGTCGATGCTGACGAAGAAGCACGTGAGCGTCGCGCTGTCGGGCGACGGCGGCGACGAGCTCTTCGCCGGCTACACGCGCTTTTACGCCGCGGACTTTGCCGAGAGCGTGCCGTCGCCGGTGCGCGAGCTCTCGCGCCTCATCGCGGCGCGCTTGCCGGAGGGGAAGAGCCCGAAGCGCCTCTACGCCCGTGGTGTGCGCTTCGCGCGGCGCGCGAGCCTGCCTTTGGCGGACCGCTTGCTCGCGTGGTCGGCGTACTTCGTCGAAGATCTCTCGCGTGTGCTGCGGCCGGAGCACCGCTGGGATCTCGACGCGCCGTGGCGCTTCACGCGCGACATCGCCGGAGAAGTTCCAGAGGGCGAGAGCGCGCTGCAGACGGCGCTCGCGCACAACTTCGCCGCCTACTTGCCCTATGACCTCCTCGTGAAGATGGATCGCTCGTCGATGATGCATTCGCTCGAGGTGCGCTCGCCCTTCCTCGACAAGGATCTCATAGCGATGGCGGCGGCGTTGCCTGACTCCTATCGCCGGCGCGGCACGCAGACGAAGTGGATCTTGAAGCAGGCGTTCGCCGATCTCTTGCCGCGGCAGATCATGAACCGCGCGAAGATGGGCTTCGGCGTTCCGCTCGGCGCGTGGTTCCGAAACGAGCTGCGGTCGTACATCCGTGACAAGCTCGCCGGCGGCGCGCGCTGCTATGAATGGATCGAGCGTGACTACGTGGAGAAGCTCTTGCACGAGCACGACGCCGGCCGCGCCGATCACGGGCAGAAGCTGTGGCTGCTGTTGACGCTCGAAGTCTGGCTGCAGAGCCGCGCGAGGGCCGCGTGACCCCTCCGTTGTCCGAGCACGCGATCCGCCCGAAGGACACGGCGGCGGAGCAGCAACGCCGCTACTTGGCCGATCTCGATCGCCTGCTCGCGCGGCGCGGTGAGTTCGTCGCGGTCGCGTGCCCAGCGTGCGGCGCCCAAGAGACGACGCGCGCGTTCGAGAAGCACACGCTTGCTTACGAGCGCTGCACAGGCTGCGGCACCGTCTACATCACGCCGCGACCGCCGCCGGCGGTGCTCGCCGACTACTACACGCACTCCTTGAACTACGCGTACTGGAACGAGGTGATCTTCCCGGCGTCCGAGGCGGTGCGCCGCGAGCGCATCTTCAAGCCGCGGGTGGAGCGCGTGCTCGAGCTCTGCGCGCGCTACCAAGTGGAGCAGGGGACGCTCGTCGAGGTCGGCGCCGGCTTCGGGACTTTCCTCGAAGAGCTTGGGCGCGCGCAACGCTTCACTCGACGCATCGGCATCGAGCCGACGCCGCCGCTCGCCGCGACCTGCCGCCAGCGCGGGCTCACGGTGATCGAGGCGCCGATCGAGCAGGCCGCGATCGACGGCGGCGCGAACGTCGTCGCGAGCTTCGAGGTCATCGAGCACATCTTTCACCCAGCCGACTTCGTCGCAGCGTGCGCCCGCTTGCTCGTCCCTGGCGGCTTGCTCGTCCTCACCTGCCCGAACATCCTCGGCTTCGACATCACCGTGCTCGGGCCGGGCTCACCGGCGATAGACTTCGAGCACTTGAACTACTTTCACCCGCGCTCGCTCGCCCTCTTGCTCGATCGCCACGGCTTCGCGGTCGTCGAGACGAGCACGCCGGGCAAGCTCGACGCGGACATCGTACGCAACCGCGTGCTCGACGGCTCGTTCGCGCTCGAAGATCCCTTTCTGCGCCGCGTGCTCCTCGACGAGTGGGCCGCGCTCGGCGAGCCGTTTCAACGCTTTCTCTCGGACAACGGCATGTCGTCGAACATGTGGATCGTCGCGAGGAAGCAGGCGACGAAGCGGTGAGCGACGTCTCCCGCCGCTTCGCGACGCAGGCGCTCCTGTATTTTCTGTCGAACGTGGCGGTGCGCGCCGTGTCGTTCGTGCTGACGCCGCTCTACACGCGGGTGTTGCCGCAGGAAGCGTTCGGCACGCTTGCCTACTTGAACACGCTCGGCACCTTGCTGACGCTCGTCGTCTCTTGCGGGCTCGGGGCGGCGATCGTGCGCTTCGTGCCCGAGGCTGATCGCAAGCAGGAGCGCACGCGGCTGCTCGGCTCGATCGCGGTGTTCTATGCGATCGCACCGCTGGCCGCGGTCGTCGCGATCGAAGTCGCGGGCCGCGCTGGCGTGCTCGATGCCTGGCTCGGCGTCGCCTACGATCCCTTCTTGCGCTACATCGCCTGGGCGGCCTGGCTTGCGGTGTTTCAGGCGATCCCGCTGCAGCTCTTCGCCATCGACGAGCGGCCCTCGCGCGTGGCGGCGTTGAACGTGGCGAGCGTCGTGGCGCAGCTCTCGCTCGTCGGCTACTTCGTGCTCGTGCGCGACGAGGGGCTGCTCGGGGTCGTGCAAGCGAACCTTTGGGCGCAAGCGGTGCTCGCGTGCGTCAGCCTTTGGCTCGTGCGTTCGCACCTGCGCTTGACGATTGATCGCGCCTGGCTCGTGCCGGCGCTCGCGTATGCGTTGCCGCTCGTGCCGCACCTCGTTTCGAACTGGGTACTGTCGATCTCGGATCGCCTGCTGCTCGCGCGCTATACGGACTCGGCGCAGGTGGCGCTGTATGCGCTCGCTTACACCTTCAACCTCATCTGCGTGATGTTCACGAACGCGGTGGCGCAGGCGCTCGGCCCGCACTTCATCCGCGAGCAGAACGCCGAGCGGGCGGCGACGTCGCTGCCACGCCTCGGCGATCTGTGCATCGCGGCGACCTGCGTCGTCTGCGCGCTGGTGTCGGTGTGGGCCAACGAGGCGCTCTTCGTGTTGGCGCCGCACGCGCGCTACGAAGCGGCGCTCGCCTACGTGCCTTGGGTGGTGCTCGGCGCGCTCTTTCAAGGCGTGTACTTCGTCTCGTCGCAAGGCAGCTGGTACGCGCTGCGCACCGGCATGGTGCCGGTCGTGACGGCGATCGCAGCGACGGTGAACCTGGCCGGCAACGTGGTGTTCCTTCCACGTTACGGCGCGATCGCCGCAGCGGTGAACACCGCGATCGCCTACGCGGTGATGGCGATCTTGCACGATCGCTTGGCGCAGCGGCGCGTGCCGATCCCTTGGCACTACGCGCGGTGGAGCGCGATGATCGCGGCCGCAGCGCTTGCGATCGGCGCGACGCCGGCGCGGGCGCCCTGGCTCGCGAAGGGGCTCGTGTCTTTGGCGCTCGCGGCCGTCGTCGCTTGGCTCGCGTGGCCGAAGGAGCGCGCCGCATGAACGTGCTCGTCCTCGCGACGAATGGCCGTGACGAAGCGAGCACGCGCTATCGCTTCTACCAGTACGCGCCGGCGCTCGAGGCGCGCGGCCACAGCTTCGAGCTCTCGGCGTTTTATCCCGCGTTGCCTTCAGGATCGCGCTCGTTGCCCAAGAAACTGCGATCGTGGGCCGGCGGCATCGCGCGCCAGCTGGTGGCCACGCTGCGCTCCGGGCGCTTCGACGTCGTCATCGTGCAGCGCTACGTGGCGCCGGCGGTGATCAACGAGATCGCGCGCCTCGTCCGCACACCGATCGTCTACGACTTCGACGACGCGTTGTGGCTCTCGGAGAAGAGGCCCGAGTGCGACGCGCTCTGCGCCCGGGCGCGGCTCGTCGTCGCCGGCAACGAATATCTCGCGGCGCACGCACGCACGACCTCGGCGCGGGTGCAGGTGATCCCCACCGTCGTCGACACCGATCGCTTCGTCCCGCGCGCGCATACGAGTGACGGGCCGCCGGTCATCGGCTGGATCGGATCGCCGTCGACCTTCCCGTACCTCGACGCGATGTTGCCCGTGCTCGACGCGCTCGCGCGGACGAAGAGCTTTCGCCTGCGCGTGATCGGGGCACCGCGGCCGCTGCGCTTACAGAACCTGCGCGTCGAGCAGCCAGAGTGGAGCGACGCGGCCGAGCCCACGTTGTTCTCCGAGCTCGACATCGGGCTCTATCCGCTCGCTGACGACGCCTGGAGTCGTGGCAAGTGCGGATTGAAATCCATTCAATACATGGCTTGCGGTGTCGCGCACGTGGCGAGCCCGGTCGGTGTCGTGCGCGAGATCAGCGCGGACAACGAGACGGCGTTGTGGGCGACGACCCCGGAAGAATGGACGCGGGCGATCGGCCGGCTGCTAGACGACGGCGAGCTCCGCGCGCGCTTGACGACGGCGGCCCGGGCGCGGGTCGTCGACGCCTATTCTTTGCGCGCGTCGACGGCCGACTGGCTCGCGGCGATCGAAGGCGCCGCGCGCTGACGTTTTCGCAGCGGTCGACAGACGAACACGAGCTCTTCGCTGAGCGCCGGCATGAGCATGCCACCAAAGTCTGCGAGGGCGGCGGCGACGGCTTGTGATCGCGCGTCCTTCGCCAGCGCGGCGCTCGCCAGGAAGTGCTCGCCAGCCCACGCGCGCGTGCGCATCGGACCACGCGGCCTCAACCCGGCCTCGACGCACAAGCTGCGCAAGCGATCGGCCGTAAAGACGTAGAGATGTCGGGGCGCCTCGAGCCCGCGCCAATGCTTGCCGAAGCGCGCGTGACCGAACGACTTCAAGTTCGGCGTGGCGATGAACAAGCGGCCCTTCGGCGCGAGCCGGGCTTCGCACGCCTTCAGCAACGCCAGCGGATCGTGCACGTGCTCCAAAACATGATTCAGCGCGATCGCCGCGAACGGGCCCGGGCTCGCGGCTTCGATGCCGCCGAGCCTCACGTCCAGGCCGAGCGCCTGCGCCTCTTTGACCGCCAGAGGGTCGAAGTCGACGCCCTCGGTGATCCAGCCGAGCGCTTGCATCTGGCGGAGCCACGCGCCGTTGCCGCAGCCCACGTCGAGCAAGCGCGCGCCCTTCTTGCGGCGAAAGCGCGCGACCCAGCGATCGATCGCGAGGCGCAAGGGCGGCAGGTTCGCGACGATGATCGCGCCGAGCAGCGACGCCGGCTTCACGCGGTAGCCGTAGCGCAGGTTGATGTAGCCGTTGCGCGCGCTGCGGCGAAAGCGCCCGAGGAGCGACGGAGGCTCGGCGAACTGATCGAGCGCGGGCGTGTGCGTTTGGTAGCCGGCGTACGCGAGCGCGATCGAGGCCTCGTCCGGCCGCGGATCCAAATAGGCGACGTGGCAGCCGTCGCAAATCCACAGCGTGAAGCGGCCGGGCACCGCGCGGTGCACCTCGTCTTCGAGATCGTCGTAGAGCAGCGTGCGGCCCGTCGCGCGGCAGAGCGGGCACTTGCCCAAGTGCTCCAGCTTCATCGCATCAAGCTTCATCGCAGGACCTCGGCGGCAGTGCGCGGCGTTTGGGTCTCGCCGAAGAAGCGACGGCGCAGCGCGTTCTCTGGCGCTGTGCTCGGCGCGGCGAGGTGCTCGGTGAGCTTCGTCTTCAGCTCGGCGGCGGAGGAAAAGACCCGCGCGGGATCGAAGAGGCGCATCACCACGTCGCGCTCATGGAAGGGAATGTCGTGCACGAAGACGGCGAGGTGCGCCGCGCGCAACGCCTCGACGATCGTCGTCGACACGGTGGCGATGACGGCGTCGGCGCCGGCCAAGTCTTCGTCGAGCGTGCCGGTCGAACGGCGAACGTTCGGCAGCGTGCGAAGGAGCGCGTCGACGGCCCGGCGATCGTCGCCCGGATGGGGTCGCCACACGAGCTCACAGCCGAGATCGGCGGTGGCGTCGATGACGGCGTGCCACAACGCGCGCTGATACGGCTCGCGCGGGCAGGGGCCGTCGAAGCCCAAGATCGGATGCGCGTAGTTCGACAGGACGAGCAAGCGGGTGGCGTGCTGCAGCGAATGCCTGATCGGCGTCCACGCTGGGACGACCGGCGCCTCGATGCGTTGATGATCGACATAGCGCGCATGCATCGTGGCTTCGTCGCGCGTCCATAGGAGCTTCACAGAAGTCGTGCTGCGCGCGTGCGTCACCATGTCCAGCGGATCGGCGAGCGCGCCGTGGACCAGCTCGTAGGTGGTCGCGCCGAAAGCTTGCAAGGTGCGATCGACGGCGGCGACGGCGGCGAGCGACGCATGCGGAAAGACCACCTTCGCGTCCTTCATGTTCTGCCGGCGGCAGAGGCGCTCGGTCGCCGCGCGGGCCTCACGCAGGCGCTGCGCGTCGAAGGTGGCGATGCGCAGGAGTTGCTGGGTGCGCCGGCGATCGAGCGGCAGCGCCACTGGCCCGAGATGCAAGCGCGCCCCGTTCCACGCGAGGCGAAACGCGCTCTGGGTCGCCGCGAAGAGCGTGTGCGAGAGGTGGCGCAGCGGCCGCGCGACCACGGCTTGCGCGATCGTGGGCGAGAGGCCTTGCAACGCCGGATGCGCGAGCGGAGGCAGCGCTGCGCCGGAAGGCCGCTCGTCGACGGGCGGCTTCTTCTTCAGCGGCGCCAGCAAGATGAGCCCGACCGGATGATCGCGGGCGATCGCCGCCAGGGTGGTCAGCGCATGGCGCGAGGAGTGCGGCGCGTTCGTGATGACGGTGGACCAACGCCTCACCGGGTCCGCGGTGTGCGGGATGGCCCTGAGGATCGACCGTTGCTCCAGGTGCTCCTTCGCGCGCGCGGCGACCAGGCTCGCGCTCTCGACCGCGAAGAGCGCCAGCGTGCGAACGAAGTGCGCGGGGCGCGACGGGATGCGCGGGCTCGGCTCCACGCGGCCTTCGGTGCGTTCGCGCAAGGTGGCGAGACCGGGCCAGCGCGGATCGAGACAGTGGATCGCGTCCTGCCGATGAAAGTGCGCGAGCCCGAGTACGTAGAGCCACGCCGTGAACGCTTCGGTGAGCGTGCGCTGCATCGCCGATCCCCACAAGACATCGGCTGCGTCGAGCGAGGCGGGGACGTTGTACGTCTTCGCCAGAAACGCGCGGCAGCCTTCGGTCACGGCGGCCACGTGCGGCGCGCGCTCGGTCGGCAGGTACGCGTCGAGCTCGGTGAAGGTCGCGCCGGCCTTCGTGAGCGCTTCGATGAGACCCTCGGGCAGCACCCGGCGCTGCAACGTGGCGCCGCGGACGACGACGCGCAGCGTCTGCCCGTGCTCGGCGAGCGCGTGACGGATCCCGCGCTCCAAGCGGGCCTGCGTCACGCGGGGCGGCGCCAAGAGCACGCGCTCGTGCCCCGCGGCGGCAGGCGCGCCGAAGACATCGCTGTGATCATCGCGCGCGCGAAAGTGCATCCGTTGCATCCTGTGCGTCCAGTGCAACGCATACGACGAAGGGGTATGCTGTCGCCATGCCGAGCTTCAAAGTCGGAGCGCGCACAGTGGGAGACGGCTCACCGGTGTTCATCGTCGCCGAGCTCTCGGCGAACCACGGCCACTCGCTCGACGTCGCCCTCGCCACGGTCGACGCTGCCGCGGACGCCGGCGCCGACGCGATCAAGATTCAGACCTACACGCCCGACACGCTGACGCTGCCCTTCGATCGCGATCCCTTCATCGTGCGGACGAACAACGAGTGGGCAGGGAAGACGCTGCACGCGCTCTACGCAGACGCGATGACGCCGTGGGAGTGGACGGCGGCGCTGAAGACGCGGGCGGAGGCACGCGGGCTCGTGTTCTTCTCGACGCCCTTCGACCCGACGGCGGTCGACTTCCTCGAGGCGCAGGGTGTGGGCCTCTACAAGGTCGCCTCGTTCGAGCTCGTCGATCTGCCGCTCGTCGACTACGTGGCGCGCACTGGCAAGCCGATGATCATGTCGACCGGCATGGCGACCTTCGCCGAAATCGAGCGCGCGGTGCGGGCGGCGCGCAGCGTCGGCAACGATCGCCTCGCGCTGCTCCGCTGCGTCTCCTGTTATCCAGCCAAAAGCGAGGACATGAACCTCGCGGCGATCGCGGAGCTGAAGACGCTCGGCACGGTCGTCGGCCTTTCGGATCACACGCGCGAGACCGAGGTCGCCATCGCCGCGGTGGCGCTCGGGGCGAAGGTCGTCGAGAAGCACTTCATCCGCGATCGCGCGCTTGGTGGACCCGACGCGTTCTTCTCGCTAGAGCCGAAAGAGTTCAAAGAGCTCGTGCGGGCCATCCGCGCCTGCGAAACCGCGATCGGCAGCGCGCGCTTCGGTCCGACGCCGGCCGAGGCGAAGAGCGTCGCGTTTCGCCGATCGCTCTTCGTGACGGCGGACCTGAAGGCCGGCGAGATCTTCACGGCGAAGCACGTGCGCAGTGTGCGCCCGTCGAACGGGCTCGCGCCAGAGCAGCTTCCACGCGTGCTCGGATCGATCGCCCGCGCAGACGTCGCCGCCGGGACGCCGCTCAGCGAGGCCCACGTCGGCGAGCGCGTGGCGCCGAGCGGTCGGGTGCAAGCCGTGCTCGACGCCGCGGCCAAAGCGCAGGCGCCGATCGCGCGCGTGACCACGAGCGACGCCACGTTCCTCGCCGAGCTCGAACGCGCCGGCTTCTATCACTTCCACGAGACGAAGGACGGCGTCGCCTGCGAGCGGCGCCTGGCCTCGTACTGATGCGCCTCCGCCGCGCGAGGGCCGACGACTGCGAAGCCGTCTGGCGGATCAACAACGATCCGGAAGCCCGCAAGCACTCGAAGCAGACCGCCGACATCCCGCTCGCCGAGCACGAAGCCTGGTATGCCCGCGCGCTCGCGGATCCCCAGGCGACGATCTGGATCGTCGAGCACGGTAGCGTCATCGCCGGAGTGGTGCGCTTCGCGCGCGAAAAGAACGCCGCCACCGTCTCGATCGCGCTTTCCCCGAAGCAGCGGCGGCGCGGGCTCGGCACGCAAGCGTTGATGGACGCGTGTCATCGCTACCAGGACGAGAACCCCGGCGTGCGCATCGAAGCGTGGATCGTCGAAGGCAACAAGGCGAGCGTGGCGGCGTTCCAGAAGGCGGGCTTTCACTTGAAGCGATCGCAGCTCGAGGACGGCCGCCTCTACGTCATTTACGCGTACTGATCGTCGCCAAGCGGCGCGCCGCTTCGTCGAGCACCGCGTCGCTCTTGCAGAACGCGAAGCGCGCGAGCCGGTGTGCGTCGGCCTTGTGCTCTTGGCTGTAGAATGACGACGGCGGGATGGCGGCGACTTTGATCTCCGTCGTCAGCCAACGGCAGAACGCGCCGTCGTCGCCTTTCCCTGCGCCGCTGATGTCGGCCATCAAGAAGTAGGTGCCGTCGCACGGGTGCACGGCGAAGCCGGCGCCTTCGAGCGCGATGCGCAGCTTGTCGCGACGCGCGCGGTAGTCGGCGGCGAAGCGCTGAAAGTAGGCGTCAGGCAAGCGCAACGCCTCGGCGATCGCGGCTTGGAACGGCGACGCGGTCGCGAACGTCACCCACTGGTGCGCCTTCTGGACCGCGCTGATCAGCGGCTCCGGCCCGATCGCCCAGCCGATCTTCCAGCCAGTGAACGAGAAGCTCTTGCCGCCGCTCGACAGGGTGATCGTGCGATCGCCGAGGCCGGGCAGCGTCGCCGGTCGCACGTGCACCGCCGGCGCGAACACGAGGTGCTCGTAGACTTCGTCGCTCACGAGGATCGCGTCGTGCTGCGTGCACAGCGCGCCGATCAGCGTCAGCTCATCGCGGGTGAACACCTTGCCCGTCGGGTTGTGCGGCGTGTTGACGAAGACGAGCTTCGTGCGATCGGAGAACGCCGCTGCCAGCTCGCGCTCGTCGAACCAATAGCGATCGTGCGTAGCGTCCGGCGCGCGCAGCCGTACGTAGCGACAGACGCCGCCCGCCATCGCGACGCTCGCCACGTACGAGTCGTAGTACGGCTCGAACACGACGACCTCGTCGCCGGGGCCGACGAAGGCCATCACGGTGTCGAAGATCGCCTCGGTGCAGCCGCTCTGCACCGCCACTTCGCGCATGGGATCGATCGTCTGATCGTAGAAGCGCTTGCTGTGGGCGCTCAGAGCCTGCCGGAGCGCGACCGCGCCCTGCGAGACGGCGTACTGGTTCACGCCGGCGGCGATCGCGTTTTGCGCCGCCGCTTTGATCTCGTCCGGCCCGTCGAAGTCCGGGAAGCCTTGGCCCAAGTTGACGGCGCCGTGCTCCAGCGCGAGGCGCGAAAATTCGGCGAACACCGTGGTGCCGAACGAAGCGACGCGATCGGCCGCCTTCACGCGAGCGCCTCCTTGCGTTTCTGCCAGCGCTCCAAAGCGACGCCTTGCAAGCACACGGGCCCGTATGCGCTGCGATCGCCGGTGATGTTGTCCTTCACCCACTGGCCGTTCTCGATCGCCCAGACGCGCGGATCGCGGAAGGTGTCGCACGTGGCGTCGAATTCTTGTTCGCTCATCGTCACGTAGCCGAGCCAGCGCTCGAGATCCCAGCGCGGCTTGACGTGATCGTAGCGCTGCACCTTGGCGATGCCTTCCGCCCGCGTCATCTTGCCGGCGCGGATGTCTTTGCACGCGTGATCGCTCGCGCGGCCGTATCCGAACTTGATGAACTTCAGGTAATCGTGCACGCCGTTCTCGTGCATGTCGTCGAGGTTCGAGACCTTGCGATACGTGCGCTCGAACTCGCGCTCAGCCGCCTTCCAGCCGTAGAGGCGTTGCACCAGCGCGGCGTTTTCGTTGCCGTCCCAGTCGACGTAGTTCGCGAGATAGATCCCGCGCAGGCCGAGATCGTCGATGGCGTCGTCGCTCGGATACTGCGCCCAGCGGAGGTCTTTGTCGGTGAGGCCCTCTTTCAGCTCCGGACGCCCGCGCTTGTCGAGGCCGCTGTCGGTGAAGTCGTACCAGTCGAAGCCGCGCAGGCTGTGCTCGAGGCGGTGCTTGGCGGTGAACTCGGGATAGTCGTTGTGCGAGAACATGCCTGCGAGATCCATGAAGCCATGCTCGCCCCAGAGCATCAGCGGCACTCGGTAGCGCAGCGCGACCTGGATCGGCGTGGTGAAGATGCCGCAGTGCGCGTGCCAGTTCATGTCGCCCTGCAAGCGGAAGCCGAGGCGGTTCATCTTCACGAGCGTCGTGAGCGACGGTCGCACGACGATGTGATCGACCTCGAAGACCTCACGCATGCGCCGTAGGTTCTCTTCGCCTTCCGGGAGATAGTTATTGCCGTGATAAGTGACGAGCAGCGCCTTCAGGCCGAGCTCTTTCGTGGCGACGTGCGTCTGGTAGTAGCTGTCTTTGCCGCCGCTCACCGGGATGACGAGGTCGTAGTCGCTCTTGCCTTTGTACTCCGCGAAGAGCTCGACGAGCTCCCGGCGTCGCTTCCTCCAGTCGACCTTCGGCTTCTGCGCGGCGACGCGGCAGCCCGAGCACACGCCGTGCTCGTCGAAGGTGAGCGGCGTGGCGGCGGCGCTCGGATAGACGCAGCGCGTGCAATAACGAACGGCCATGCGTGACGTCTATTAGATCGACTCCTCGCGCGCCAGTGCGCCTGGGCAACCATACGGATCGTTCAGCTGACGGTGGCGCAAACGCGTTTGCGTCGTCGTTTGCATCACCGTTTGCGTCGCCGTAAAGAAGCCCGATGGACACCGACATCTGGCTCCGCTTCGGCGTCTCCCTCTCGATCGGCATCCTCGTCGGCATGCAGCGTGAGCGGCAGAACGAGATCATCGCCGGCATCCGCACCTTCGCGCTGACGGCGTTGGTCGGCACGCTCACGGGCTACCTCGCAAAAGATCACGGCGGCCTCGCCCTAGTGGCCGGCGCGCTCTCCGTCACCATCACCGTCGCGGTCGGCGGCTACTTGGCGCAGGAGGAGATGAAGAAGAGCGGTGTCAGCGGTGTGACCACCGAGATCGCGATGCTCACGGTGTTCATGCTCGGCGCCTGGCTGGCGTCCGGCCCGCTGATGCCTGCGGTCGTCGTTGGTGCGACGGTGTTCGTGCTGCTTTATGCGAAGCCACAGCTTCATGGCTGGACGCGCGCGCTCCAGGATCGCGACTGGCACGTGATCGCGCGCTTCATCCTCGTGAGCTGCGTGATCCTGCCGGTGCTGCCGGATCGCACCTTCGGTCCCTTCGACGTACTCAACCCGCGCGAGACGTGGCTGATGGTCGTGCTCATCGTCGGCCTCGGCCTCGTCGGCTTCGTCGTGCAAAAGCTCTTCGGCGAGAAGACCGGCATCGTGGCGACGGGGCTCCTCGGCGGCATCATCTCGAGCACGGCCACGACCGTCACCTACGCGCGGGCGGCAAAGGAGCGGGGCGCGGGCTACGCCTCGGCGACGCTCGTCATCATGCTCGCGAGCACCGTCGTCTACGTGCGCCTGCTGATCGAAGCCGGCGTCGCGGCGCCCGGATTTTCGGAGCTGCGCGTGCCGCTGCTCGCGATGGGCGCGCTCTCGCTCCTGCTCTGCGTCGTCGCGTTCTTCCTCGGCCGGCGTGACGTGCACGAGAAGCACGACGCCGAGAACCCGAGCCAGTTTCGCACTGCGTTCGTCTTCGCCGGGCTCTACGCGCTGATCTCGCTCGCGAGCGCGGCCGCCAACCACCACCTCGGCGACGCCGGCCTCTACGTCGTGGCGGCGATCTCCGGCTTGACTGATCTCGACGCCATCACGCTGTCCACGGCCCGCCTCGTGCACGGCGGCAAGCTCGACGAGGTCGACGGCTGGCGCGTGATCGTCGTCGCGATCATGTCGAACTTGCTCTTCAAGAGCGGCCTCGTCTGGTCCTTGGGATCGATGAAGCTCTTTCGCCGCGCCGGCGTGATGTTGATCGGCTCGGCCGTGTTCGGGCTCGTCTTGGTGCTCGTGTTGCCTGCGCTCAAATGACGCGGACGTCGACGCCGGCTTTCTTCATCGCGCGCTTGCCGCCGCGATCGGCCATCTCTTTGAAGTGCCAGATGTTCGCGGCTGCGACCGCGCTTGCGCCGGCGGCGATGCCCTTCGGATAGTCCTCGTACCGTCCGACGCCGCTGCACGCGATGACCGGGATGCGCACGGACGCCGCGACGGCGCTGATGAGCTCGAGATCGTAGCCCTCAGCGGTGCCGTCACGATCGATGCTCTGCAAGAGGATCTCGCCGGCGCCGAGCGCCTCGACCTGCTTCGCCCACGCGACCGCGCCGTGATCCGTGCGCGTCTTGCCGCCGTCGATGAAGACGTGGCCGTCTTTGACGTCGATGCTCGCGACGATCGCTTGGCTGCCGAACGCTCTTGCCGCTTCGGTGATCAAGGCCGGCGTGCGGACCGCCTGCGAGTTCAGCGTCACCTTGTCGGCGCCGCGGCTGAGCACGGCGCGCATCTGCTCGACGCTCGTCAGGCGGCCGCCAAAGGTCAGCGGCATGAAGCACGTGGCGCTGATCGCGTCGAGGATGGCGAGCGGATCTTTCATGTCTTGCACGCCGTGATCGTCGCGGCGCAGGTCGTAGGTGCCAGTGCGCGTGATGTCCAAGTAGATGAGCTCGTCGACGTTCCACTCGTTGAAGCGCTTCACCTCGTGGAGCGGCGTGCCGATCACTTGATGCTCGGTGAAGCGCTCGCTGCGCACGAGCATGCCCTCTTTCAAGAGCAGCACCGGGATGAGACGCTTTTTCAGCACGCGAACGCCTTCAGGAGCGCGAGCCCGGCGCGCTGGCTCTTCTCCGGGTGAAACTGCATGCCGCGGATGTGGTCCTTTTGAACGATCGCCGTCACCGGCCCGTCGAAGTCCGCTGTCGCGACGACGTGCCTGGGATCAGCCGGCACGAAGTGAAAGCCGTGCACGAAGTAGAAGGTCTCGGCGCCCACGTCGTTCCAGCCGACGTGCTGGCGTTCGAGCGGCAGCACTTCGCCCGGGATCCAGCCGAGGCCCGCGTGCTCGCCGTGCTCGAAGCTCTTGGTCGCGAAGAGCTGCATGCCGAGGCAGAGCCCCAGCACCGGCACCTTGGCGCCGAGCGCGCGTTCATCGAGCGCTTCGCGCAACCCACGCACGTGCAAGCGCCGCATCGCCTCGCCGAACGCGCCGACGCCGGGCAGCACCAACGCCTCGGCCCGGGCGATCTCGGCCGCGGTGCCACACACTTGCGTCTCCGCCCCGACCGCCGCGAACGCGTTCGCGACCGAGCGCAGATTGCCCACCCCGTAGTCGACGATTGTTATCCGTTTAACCACACGAATTCTTCCCCGGTCCCTTTTCGTTCGTCGACGCTAAACCCTTGTTGCACCATTCGCGCCGTCCGAAAACCCGCGAAAAGGGACCGGGGACGTTTTCGCGGCGCGGGGCCTTTGACGGGGGTGGAAAGTGTGGCAACCGCGGCGGCGATGACGGTGAAAGTCGAAGAGCGCGGGGGCGGCATATATATCGTCACGCTGGACCGGCCGGCGGCGAAGAACGCGCTCACCGAAGCGATGATCGATGGGCTGCATGACGCCCTCGGCAACCTGGTGAAGCAGAACGCGCGCGGGCTCGTGATCACAGGCGCCGGTGACAAGGCGTTCGCGTCGGGTGCCGACATCGCCGAGCTGAAGTCGCGCAGCCGTCGCGACGCGTGGCGCCGCATCAACAGCACGCTCTTTGCCAAGCTCGAACGCTTTCCGGCGCCGACCGTGGCGGCGATCAACGGCTTCGCGCTCGGCGGCGGTCTCGAGCTCGCGCTCGCGTGCGATCTTCGCGTGTGCAGCGACACGGCGAAGCTCGGTCAGCCCGAAGTCTCCCTCGGCATCATTCCGGGCGCCGGCGCGACTTATCGCTTGCCGCGGCTCATCGGCGTCGGTCGTGCCAAGGACATGATCCTGACGGCGCGCATCGTCGAGGCCACGGAGGCGCTGCAGATGGGCCTGGTCAACCGCGTGGTCCCGGCAGCGAAGGTGCTGGCGGCGGCGGTGGAGCTCGTCGAGCAATGCGCGGTGCACAGCGCGCCCGCGTTGCGCCTGGCCAAGGAAGCGATCGACACCCACGGCTTCGGCTCGTTCGACGCGGCGATGGCGTTCGAATCGACCGCACAAGCCGTGCTCTTCGACGATCCGGAGAAGCACGCGCGCATGCAGGCGTTCCTCGATCGCAAGGCGGCAAAATGAGCGACGTCCACAACATCGCCGTCATCGGCGCCGGCACGATGGGCGCAGGGATCGCGCAAGTCGCCGCGCTCTCTTTCTTCGACGTCGTCCTCTTCGACTCCGACACCGCGGCGCTCGACAAAGGCAAAGCGCGCATCATCGAAGGCATGCAGAAGGGAGCGGTCAAGCTGCAGATGAGCGGCGCCGACGTCGCCATCGCACAGGCCCGCCTCACGACGAACGACAAGCTCGCCGACGCGGTCAAAGATCGCGACCTCGTCATCGAAGCGGTGCCGGAAGATCTCGCGTTGAAGCGCCGGTTGTTCACCGAGATCGCCAAGGCCGCACCCGAGACGAGCGTCCTCGCCACGAACACCTCGTCGCTCTCGGTCGCCGCCATCGCCGAAGCGGTCGCGGACCCTTCGCGCGTCATCGGCATGCACTTCTTCAACCCGCCCTTCATCATGAAGCTGCTCGAGATCGTGCGCGCGCCGCAAACGTCGGACGCGACCTACGAGCGCGCGAGGAAAGTTGGCGAGCGCATGGGCCGCGAGATGATCGTGGTCAGAGACTCGCCGGGCTTCGCGACGAGCCGCCTCGGGGTCGTGCTCGCGCTCGAAGCGATGCGCATCTTGGAAGCGGGCGTCGCCAGCGCCGAGGACATCGATAAGGCGATGGAGCACGGCTACAAGCACCAGATGGGCCCGCTCCGGACGACGGATCTCGTGGGCCTGGACGTCCGCCTCGCGATCGCGCAGCATCTGCACACGACGCTCGGAGGCGATCAGTACCGGCCGCCGCAGATCTTGGAGCGGCTCGTCAAAGAAGGAAAGCTCGGCAAGAAGAGCGGCCAGGGCTTCTTTCGGTGGGAGAAGTAATGGAACCAGCGAACGCCGACACGAGCCTTCCGCACTCGTTCGAGACGCATCCTTCGAGATACAAGCACCTCAAGCTCGAGGTGAAGGGCGCGGTCGCGTGGCTGAAGCTCGACGTGCAGGAGAACGAGGGCCTCAAGCCGGGCTATCAGCTGAAGCTCAACTCCTACGATCTCGGCGTCGACCTCGAGCTCAACGACGCCGTCCAGCGCCTGCGCTTCGAGCATCCAGAAGTCGCCTGCGTCGTCGTCACCAGCGCGCAGAGCGGCGTCTTCTCGGCCGGCGCCAACATCTTCATGCTCGGCACCTCGACGCACGCGTTCAAGGTGAACTTTTGCAAGTACACGAACGAGACGCGCCTCGCGATCGAGGACGCCAGCGCAAACAGCGGCCAGCGTTACATCGCGGCGTTGAACGGCATCGCGTCCGGCGGCGGCTACGAGCTGCCGTTGGCGTGCGAAGAGATCTACTTGATCGACGATCGCAAGTCGGCCGTCGCGCTGCCGGAGGTGCCGTACCTCGGCGTGCTGCCGGGCACCGGCGGCCTCACGCGCGTCGTCGACAAGCGCAAGGTGCGAAAAGATCTCGCCGACATCTTCGTCACCTTGGCGGAAGGCGTGAAGGGCAAGCGCGCGCAGGACTGGGGCCTTGTCGACGGCGTGTATCCGTCGTCGAAGTTCAACCAGGAGATCGAAGCGCGGGCACAGGCGATCGCGGGCAAAGGGCGTCCCGATCGCAAGGGCGTCGCGCTCGAGTCGATCGCGCCGTATCGGCACCTGACGCTCGAGCTCGGCGCGGGTCACGAGCGTGTCGCGAAGCTGACGATCAAAGGCCCGACGCAGACGGCGTATGAAGCATCGGCGAATTGGTATCCCCTGCGCGTCTTCCGCGAGCTCGACGACGCGCTCTTGCGGCTGCGCTTCCACCACCCGAACATCGGCCTCGTCGTCGTGAAGAGCGAAGGCGATCCGGAGAAGCTCCGGGCGATCGACGCCGAGCTCTACGAGCGCCGTGACCAGTGGTTCGTCAAAGAGACGCTGCTCCTCATGAAGCGCGTGCTGAAGCGGATGGACACGAGCGCGAAGAGCTTCTTCACGCTCGCCGAAAAAGGCTCGTGCTTCGTCGGCTCGCTCGCCGAGATCGCGCTGAGCGCAGATCGCATCTACCTGCACGAAGAAGCCGGCGTCGGCATGACGGCGCTGAACAACGGCCTCTTGCCGATGGGCAACGGCCTCTCGCGCCTCCACACGCGCTTCTTGAACGCCCCGGACAAAGCCGTCGCCATCGCGAAGGAAGCGAAGACCTATAGAGGAGAGGACGCCTTCGCCGCGGGCCTCGCCACCGTCGTCTTGGACGCGCTCGACTGGGACGACGACGTGCGCCTCGCCATCGAAGAGCGCGCGTCGATGTCGCCCGACTCGCTGACCGGCTTGGAAGCGAGCCTGCGCTTCGCCGGGCCGGAGACGCTGGAGACGAAGATCTTCGGGCGCCTCTCAGCGTGGCAGAACTGGATCTTCCAACGTCCGAACGCGGTCGGCGAGCATGGTGCGTTGACCTTATATGGGCGGCCCGAGAGCCCGAGCTTCGACTGGCGGAGGTGCTGACATGGCGGTGGAATTCGACGGCATTCCGAACAACGTCAACCTCTCGCACGACAAGAAGCTGCAGCGCGCGCTGCTCGAGTGGCAGCCGAACTTCCTCAGCTGGTGGAACGAGATGGGTCCCACCGACTTCAATCAGGATCAGATCTACCTGCGCACCGCGGTGAGCGTCGAAGCCGGCGGCTGGGCGCACTTCGACTACGTGAAGATGCCGGACTATCGCTGGGGCATCTTCCTGGCGCCGCCGGAAGAGCGCACGATCGGCTTCGGCGACAACCTGGGCAAGGCGATCTGGAACGAAGCGCCGGGCGAGCTGCGAAAGGAATTGCGCCGCATCATCGTCACGCAAGCCGACACCGAGCCGGCGAGCGTCGAGCAGCAGCGGCTCCTCGGCCACACCGCGCCTTCGCTCTACGATCTGCGCAATCTGTTTCAAGTGAACGTCGAAGAAGGTCGCCACCTCTGGGCGATGGTGTACTTGCTGCATCAGTTCTTCGGCCGCGATGGGCGCGAAGAAGCCGAGGATCTCTTGGTGCGCCGCAGCGGCAACCCCGACTCGCCGCGCATCTTGAGCACGTTCAACAAGCCGATCGAAGATTGGCTGTCGTTCTTCTGCTTCACGATGTTCACCGATCGCGACGGCAAGTATCAGCTGGCGGCGCTCGCGGAGAGCGGCTTCGATCCGCTGGCGCGCACGACGCAGTTCATGCTGACCGAAGAGGCGCACCACTTGTTCGTCGGCGAGACCGGCGTCGGCCGCGTCATCGAGCGCACCGCGCAGCTGATGAAGGAGTGCAAGAACGGCGACGTCACGCTCGCTGGCGGCATCCCGCTCGACATCATTCAGAAGTACATCAACGAGTGGTACAGCAGCTCCCTCGATCTCTTCGGCAGCGAAGACAGCAGCAACGCCGCCGCGTACTTCGCCACCGGCTTGAAGGGCCGCTTCAAGGAGACGACGTCGCCGCGCATCACCGACCACGTGGCGTTGGAAGGCGCGTACGAGATCGAGAAGATCGACGCCTCCGGCAAGATCGACAAGCAGCAGATCCCGCTGCGCCGCGCGATGAACCTCGTGCTCCGCGACAACTACGTCGAAGACTGCGAGCGTGCGGTGCTCCGCTGGAACAAGGCGCTCGAAGCGCACGGCCATCCGGATCGGGTGCGGCTGCCGTCGCAGCGCTTCAACCGCACGATGGGCCTGTACATGAATATGCCGTTCACGCCGGACGGCACGCTGCTCAGCGCCGAGGAATTCGCGCAGCGAAGAGCCGAGTTCCTGCCGACCGAAAAGGATCGCGCGTACGTGAAGTCGCTGATGAAGAAGGTCTACGAGCCAGGCAAGTTCGCGGGCTGGATCGCGCCGCCGAACAAGGGCATCAACGCGCAGCCGGTCGACTTCGAGTACGTGAAACGATCCCCGGCGCAGACCTGAAGCTCAAGGTCATAGAACGCTGGAACCGCGTGCCGTTGCCGTTGATCAACGCGGTCGCGGCGGCGGCCCTCATCGGCTACGCGCTGGTACGCGCTCACCAGTACCGCGCGTTCTCGACGCTCGGCTTCTCGCTGGCTTTTCCGGACGGATCAGCGATCCGCGTGCCGCTGACGCGCGTGCTCGTCGACCTGACCTTCATCGTGATGGGAGTCACGTTCCTGACCCGCCGGCCGCCGATCGCGCGCAACGGTGACGCGCGGCAAATCGCCGTGGCGGCCTTGGGCGGCGCCTTCTCCATGCTTCCGTTTCTGCTCGACGGCGCGATCATGGTCTTCGCGCCGCGGTGGCGAGCCGCATGGAAGCCGTTGTTCATGGAGGAGTCGCCGGCGTGGTGGCGGACGATGCTCGCGATCGCGTGCATGGCCGCCGGCAACGGGCTCGCGATTTGGTCCTATGTCGTGATGCGCCGCGCGTTCTCGGTCGTCCCTGAAGCGCGCGAGCTGGTGACGCGCGGCCCGTTTCGCTGGCTGCGCCATCCGGTCTACACCGGGCAGATCCTCGCGCAGAGCGGCGTGTGGATCTTCCTGGCGACGGCGCACGGCGGGTGGCTCGGGTTCTTTGCGCTCTTCGTCGCGGTACAGCTCTACCGCGCACGCGCAGAAGAGGGCGTCCTCAGCGCGGCGTTCGGCGAGGCGTACGACGCGCACGCGGCGCGGACGTGGTGGCTTCAGGCTCCGCGCTTGCGTTCGGGGATGTAGCGCGCGCCGGCGATTGGCGCGCCCCTTCTTGACGCCCGGCGAAGGCGGGGCGATGTGCGTGAGCGCATGAAAAAGCTCGCGAGTTACCTGCACAACGAGTGGAAGACGGGGACCGGCGACGGTGCTTCTCTGTACAACCCGACGACCGAGGTCGTCATCGCCAGGGCGTCGAGCGACGGCCTCGATCTCGGCGCCGCGGTGAGCTACGCGCGCGACATCGGCGGCGCAGCATTGCGCGAGCTCGGCTTCGCTCAGCGCGGCGCCTTGCTCGCCAAGCTCTCGGACACGATCCACAAACGCCGTGACGAGCTCATTGCGCTCGCGGTCGAGAACGGCGGCAACACCCGCGGCGACGCGAAGTTCGACGTCGACGGCGCCACGGCGACGTTGCAGCACTACGCCGAGCTCGGCAAGACGCTCGGCGAGCGTCGCGTCATCGCCGACGGGCCCACGATGCAGCTCGGGCGCAACCCGCGCTGGATTGGCGTGCATGCGTGGTCGAGCGCGCAGGGCGTCGCGGTGCACGTCAATGCGTACAATTTTCCCGCGTGGAACATGATGGAGAAGGCCGCGGTCGCGCTGCTCGCCGGCGTGCCCGTCGTGACGAAGCCGGCGCAAAGTACGCTGCTCGTGGCGCATCGGATCGTCGAAGCGATCGTCGAAGACAAGGTGCTGCCGGCCGGCGCGCTCTCCTTGGTCAGCGGCGGGATCGGCAAGCTCTTCGACGCGCTCGGGCCGCAGGACGCGATCGCGTTCACTGGGTCAGCGCAGACGGGCACGAAGATCCGCACGCACGAGAGCGTCGTTCGCCACTCGGTGCGCTTGAACGTCGAGGCCGACTCGTTGAACAGCGCCGTGCTCGGTCCGGACGTCGAGCAAGGCAGCGCCACCTACGAGATGTTCCTGCGCGAGCTCGCCAAGGAAGTGACGCAGAAGAGCGGCCAGAAGTGCACGGCCACCCGACGTGTGTTCGTGAATGAGGCGATCGCCAAGGACGTCGAGCGCGATCTCTGCGAGCGTTTGAGCGAAGTCGTGGTCGGCGATCCGTCTCACAACGAGGTGAAGATGGGCCCGCTCGTGACGGCGCAGCAGCTCGCGGACGTTCGCGCAGGCATTGCCACCTTGCAGAAGCATGCGCGCGTCGCGTGCGGTGGTGATCGCGGCAAGGTCGCCCACGCGGAGAAGGGCTGGTTCATTGCGCCGACCTTGCTCGTGGCGAACGACGCCGGCGCCGCGCCGCTGCACGACGTCGAGGTGTTCGGCCCGGTGACCACGTTGATCGCGTACAAGACACCTGACGACGCCGCCAAGCTCGTGCGCCGCGGCCAAGGCAGCCTCGTCGGCAGCGTGTACAGCGACGACGAACCGTTCTGCGAGTCGATGCTGCACGGGATCGCCGCCGCGCACGGCCGCCTGTACTTCGGCAGCGAAAAGATCGCCGAGCACACCTTCGGCCCGGGCACGGTGCTCGCAGGCCTCGTGCACGGCGGGCCGGGACGCGCGGGCGGCGGCGAGGAGCTCGGCGGCGTGCGTGGCCTCGAACACTACATGCAGCGGACGGCGATCCAAGGCAGCAAGCCGACCGTCGAGCGGTTGCTTGGCATCGCCGCCGGAGGTGCCGCGTGACCGCCTACATTGTCGACGGCCTGCGCACGCCGTTCGGGAAGCACAAGGGCGCGTTGAAGGACGTTCGCGCCGACGATCTCGCGGCGATCGTCGTCAAGGCGATCATCGAACGGCACAGGCTCAACGGCGCGCAGATCGACGAAGTGTTCTTCGGCTGCGCGAACCAGGCGGGCGAAGACAACCGAAACGTCGCGCGTATGGCGTTGCTCCTCGCCGGCCTGCCCGACAGCGTGCCCGGTGTGACGGTGAACCGCCTGTGCGGCAGCGGCCTCGAAGCGGTGGTGCAGGCGGCACGCATGGTCTCATTGGGCGAAGCGGATCTCGTGCTCGCCGGCGGCGTCGAGTCGATGACGCGGGCGCCGTGGTCGATGCCGAAGCCGGCGGACGGCTTTCCCACCGGCAAGATCGAGGGGTACGACACGAGCCTCGGCTGGCGTTATCCGAACCCGAAGCTCGAAGCGCGCTTTCCCTTGGAGCAAATGGGCGAGACCGCCGAGAACGTTCGCGAGCGCTACGACATCTCGCGCGAGGCGCAGGATCGCTTCGCCCTCGCGTCGCACGAGCGCGCCGTGGCCGCTCAGAACGCCGGGCGCTTCGCCGATGAAATCGTGCGCGTGGAGATCGCGCAGAAGAAGGGACCAGCGCTCGTCGTCGACAAGGACGAGGGCCCGCGCGCCGACAGCACGCTCGAGAAGCTGGCCACGTTGAAGCCCGCGTTTCGCCAAGGCGGCACGGTGACCGCGGCGAACGCATCGACCTTGAACGACGGCGCCGCGTGCGTGCTCGTGGCGTCCGAGAAGGCGGTGAAGGAACTCGGCCTCACCCCGAAGGCGCGCTTCGTCTCCAGCGCTTCGGCCGGCGTCGATCCGCGCGTGATGGGCATCGGGCCGGTGCCGGCGTCGAAGAAGGCGCTCGCGCGCGCGAAGCTCGACACTCAGGCGATCGACCTCTGGGAGCTCAACGAGGCGTTCGCGGTGCAAGCGCTCGCGTGCCAGAAGGATCTCGGCATCGCCGGCGAGGTGATCAACGTCAACGGCGGCGCGATCGCCATCGGCCACCCGCTCGGCGCGAGCGGCGCGCGTATTCTCACGACGCTCGTGCACGAGATGGCGCGTCGCAAGGTGCGCTACGGCGCCGCCGCGATGTGCATCGGCGTGGGGCAGGGGATCGCCGCGATCGTGGAGAGGATCTAAGGACCCTTGTAACGGAGCAGCCGATTCAGGTTGTCGTGCTCCCACTGCAGCGCCTCGGCGGCTTGCGGGAAGCGGGCCTCCAGCGCGCGGAACTCCGGCGGGTGCACGCAGCGGCGGCCGTCGTGGCTGCGCTCCGAGGTGCCGAGCTGCTCGTGCAACATCTCGTGGAAAACGACGAAGGCAATGAAGAAGCTCGGCACGTACGCCTGATCGAGCGCCGGATGAATCCGGATGAGCCGCTCGCTCGCGTGATAGCTCCCGAGCTTGATGCTTCGCCGCCGCCGCGCCTTCCCTGCACGACCCCAGGTGATCCGCGAGTTCACGGCGCCCGAGAAGTAGCGCGCGTTCAGCTCGTCGAAGATGCGCTGCAGATCATAGAACGCACCGCGCGCCTGGATCTGCGAGGGCCGCGCGTGCGCCGCGATGGTGTCCGAGCAGGCGTCGATGTAGCGATCGATGATGTTCGCCGCGACGCGATCGTTGGCGTCGAGCAAGCGTGCGATCGCGACGATGACATCCGCCGGCGCCGCCGCGAAGATCCGGTGCGCCCGCACCAAGAAGCCGAGCCGCGTTCGCTCAGCGCTGAGCATCGACTGCCGATTCGTATGCAAGACGAGCGCGACGTTCGTCCCGAGGTGCATGCGCAGCTCGAGCGTGAGCTGGCGCCGGCGATGCTCGAGCTCACGCGAGCTCGGCGCGGAAGGCTCTGCGCTCTCCGTGGTCTGCGTCGCTTCGTTGGTCGCGGGCTGAACGGACGCCAAGCGATCCGCGGAAGGCTCGGCGCGAGGAACACGCAAATCCAGCGAGAGCTGCACGAAGGGCTCTTAAGCATTGTTCAGGTGCAATGGGAAGAGCGTGATCGGAGCGCGGTGCGTTGATGTGGAAGCCGATCCACAACCGCGATGGCGCGCCGAACGCCATCACCCAGCCGCCGTCGACGCGCGCGATGAGCGCTGCTATTCCATTCCGCATGAGTGACCTGACGAAGAAGCGCTGCCGGCCCTGTGAAGGCGACATCGACAAGCTGAACGAGTCGCAACGCAAGCTGCTCCTGCCCGAGGTGCCCGGCTGGGGGCTCGACGGCGAGTTCCTCACGCGCCGCTTCGAGCTCGACGACTTCAAGGGCGCGATGAAGTTCTTGAACCGCGTTGCCGATGTGGCCGAGAACGAAGGGCACCACCCGGACTTCTCCGTACACTACAACCGCGTCGACTTCCGCTTGCAGACGCACGCGGTCCGCGGCCTCAGCGAGAACGACTTCATCTTGGCCGCGAAGATCTCCGAGGTCGCGAAGTGAGCGGCTACGCTTTCAAGAGCGTGATCGCGAAGCAGGCGCCGCGTGCGCTCGGCTCCAAGGCGATGCTGCCGCCGCGCGCCTCGATCAGCGTCTTGCAGATGTTCAGGCCGAGGCCGGTGCCGCCTTTTTCTCGCGAGGTCGTGAAGAAGGGCTCGAAGATGCGCGCGGCGTTGCGCTCGGAGATGCCGGGGCCGTCGTCGCGCACGCGCAGGATCACCCGCTCGCCCGGGCTGAGCTCCAGCGCGATCGTCATCGGTCGCGCACCGTGCTGCATCGCGTTGTCGACGAGGTTCGACACCACGGTCTCGAGCGTTTCGATGCCGATCTTCGCGCGCGCTGCCGATCCGCTCACCGTGATCGCCACGTCGGCCGTGCGTTTGTTTGCGGCGATCGCCTCGAGCACGGGCAAGAGGTCGGCGTCGCTCGTGTCCTTCGTGGCGACGTCGGCCCGCGCGAGCTCGAGCAAGCGGCGCACCAAGCGATCGAGGCGCTCGGTGTCGGCGCCGATCTGCGCGAGGAACTTTTGCCGCTGCTCCTTCGGCATCGTGTCCAGGTGATCGCCCAGAAGCTCGATGGCGCCGCGGATCGACGTGAGCGGCGTCTTGAACTCGTGCGACACGGCAGCCGCGAAGGTCTTGATGTAGCTCGCCCGCACCTCGAGCGCTTCGGCCATGTGTGAGAACGCTTGCGCGAGCGTCACGAGCTCCTGCGGCCGCGCGATCTTCGGCGTCTCCTTGGCAGCCGCGCCGCCTTGGGCCACGCGCTCGGAGAACGCCGTCAGCTGCTCGACCGGCCGCGCGATGAGCCAGGTGCCGAGCAGCGAGACGAAGAGGACGACGACGAGCATCAGCGAGATGATGCTCGCGAGGTAATAGCGATCGTTCCACAGCGCTTTTCCGAGCGTCATCGGCGTGCGCGAGAGGACGACGGCGCCGAGCAAGCGATCGCCGTCGAGGATCGGCAGCGCCACGAACACGCGCCACCCGGTGTTCCTGCTGATCGAGCTGAGCGGCGCCGGCGCCGGATCGCTGGCGACGCGCTCTCGCAGGCCGCTCGCCACCTGGCCGCTGAGCGCGAGCGCCACCTCTTCACGATGCGCGAGCGACTGGCCGAGCTCGTTGCCGCTGGAGGCGACGACGATGCCACGAAAGTCGGTGACGCGGATCCCCGCGAGCGTCGCCGTCTTCGTTTGCTGAATGAGCTTGCTGATCTGCTGCCCGGCGTCGGCCGCATACGCTTCCGGCGCGCGGTCGCCCATCACGGCTTCGGGCGCGCGCGGCAGCACGCGATCGAAGGTGGTGTCGAGCTCGATGCGCGCCATGGTCGGCGTGTCGTCGATCGGCCCAGCGAGCGCCTTGCCGGGCTTCGTGTCCGACACGATCGCTTCCCTGAACGCCGCCGCGATCACCGCGCCCTGCGCCACGAGCTCCGCTTGCGTCTGCCGCACGAGCTGCGTGTCATAGACGCGCAGACCGGAGAAGCCGACGAGCGGCAGCAAGAAGACGACGAGGTTCAGCGCGAGGAGGACCGTGCGGAGCTTCATTCGTCTCTGAGCTTGTAGCCAATGCCATGGATGGTTTCGATGACATCAGCGCCGATCGAGCCGAGCTTCTGCCGCACGCGGCGCATGTGGCTGTCGACCGTGCGATCGCTGACAAAGTGCTCCTCGCCGTGGGCGCCGTCGATGAGCTCGCTGCGCGAGAAGACCTTGCCGGGATAGCCGAGCAGCGTGCGCACGATGCCGAACTCGGTCGCGGTCAAGACGATCGTCTTGCCTTTGAAGCGCGCTTCGTAGCGATCGAGATCGAGCTCGAGGCCGCCATGCTTCAAGGTGCGCGTCGCCTCCTTCGCAGCGTCCGGCGCCTTCCGCTCACCGCTCCGGCGCAGCACGGCCTTCACGCGCGCCACGAGCTCGCGCGGGCTGAACGGCTTCGCCACGTAGTCGTCGCCGCCGAGCTCGAGGCCCAAGATGCGATCGATCTCGTCGTCGCGCGACGACATGAAGACGATCGGCACGTTCGACTTCTGGCGCAGGCGCCGGCATACCTCGGTCCCGTCCATCTCCGGCATCATGATGTCGAGCACGACGAGATCGAAGCCGCCCGACGACGCTTGCTGCAACCCGTCGGCGCCGTCTTTGGCTTCGCTGGTGCCGAAGCCGGCTTGCTCGAGCGCGAAGCGGACCACTTCGCGGATGTGCGGATCGTCGTCGACGATCAAGATCTTCGCAGTTCCCATGACAGTGTCCTGCCGCGCCGGCGGCCGCCGCGCAAGCCCGCTACCAGCGCGTGCGAAACTCTTCGGCCCAGCCGAGGAGCGACGTCACCGCCAACCAGTCGCCGCCGTCCATCTGCACGCGCCCAAAGAAGCGTCCGAAGCACACGTGCGCATCGAGCGAGACGACGCCAAGCGGGATGCGCACGGCGTTCTGCATGAACGGAGAAAACGCGAGATCGACGCGCTCGGAGCGCAGCGTCCAAGGCTTCAAGAAGTCCCTGTGATCGTAGGCGAAGTCGATGGTGTCGCCGATCTTGTGGATCTTGCCGGCGACGAAGAGCGCGTTCTCGGTCATGCCGGTGCCGTCGGTCCACTTGCCGCCGAACTGGAGCCCCACCGGGTGGACGCCCTGCACGCCGGCGGCGCTCGCCCAGTTCCACGTCGTGCCGTAGGGCCAGAGGCCACGGCCGTAGTCGAGGCAGGCCCACGCTTGCACGTTCTCCTCGGTGCGCCGCGGCCCGCGAAGCGTGGCGGTCGCGTACAGCGCCGGCTGCTTCGAGGTGTACTGAAAGCGGCGCTCGCTCCACGGGATCACAGTTGCAGCGGTGCAGCGGCCGCCGCGACCAGCCGACCGCGTCTGGGTTCAAGCGGCCGTCCGGCAAGCACAGGTCGACGGCGCTCGTGATCTCACGTTCGCTCATTGGCCCTCGACTGAGGCAAGAAGAAGAGCATCGCCACGAACCACGGCACGGTCGCGAAGATCATCGCGAGCACGCCGATCGTCGCGAGCGCGCCGAGGCTCCAGAGGCCGAAGAACTTCGCCACGAGCGCGGCGGCGTAGCCGGAGAAGTTCACCGCCGACGCCGCGAGCACTGCTTTGCCCGAGCTCCACGCGAGCTCAGGCAGCGGCTCACCGTGTTGGAAGCGATGATGCATGTGGACCACGTTGTCGATCGCCATCGTCAGCAGGCTCGGCACGATGGCGAGGTTGATGAAGTTGAGCGGCAGATCGCAAGCGATGATGACGAGCGCGCCAGTGCCGGCGCCGACCGCGAGCGGGAGCATCAGCAGCGCGACGGCGCGCAGGCGGCGGAGGAGGACCAAGAGCGCGAGCGCGACCGCGACGACCGTGGCCCACGCGATGAACGGACCGTCGCGCTGGATCAGCCGGAAGATGCGCGCGGCGATCCGGTTTTCGCTGAGCACGCGCACGTCGATGCCGGCCGCCCGCGCTGCGTCGACGTCGGCATCCAGCGCGGCCACGAACGCGTCGAGGTCGCCGGCGTCGGTGAGCGCTTCGGTCGACTCGATGACGACGAGCGCGCCTTCATGATCGCTTGGCGTGTAGATGCGGGTGAGCCAAACGGGGAGCGCGGCGAGCAGCGGCGGCGCCGCCGACAACCCGGCGATGAACGCGTCGCGATCCCCGGCGAACGCGCTCTTCGGGACGCGCTTCAGCAAGACGGCGAGGCGGGCGTGCTGTGCGCGGCGCGCCGGAGTATCGTCGGCGACGAGCGTCGGCAACGATCGCGCGGACGCGATCGCCGAGCCCGGGGCGATCTGTTTCTGAACGATCGCCGTCAGCGTGATGGCGTCGTTGGCGCTCGGCACCCACGCGATCGTCGGCATCAGCGTGGTCCCGAGCGCCGCCGCCGCGCGCAGCCCTGCTTGATCCGGGTTCTCGGCGCCGTGCAGCGCGTTGAGATCGCGGTCGATGCGCAGGCGACCGCTGAAGGCGAACCCGAGCATCGCGGTCAGCGCGCCGAGCCCGAGCACCGTGGCCATCGTCCGGCGTCGCAACGGCAGCGCACGCACGGCACGCTCGGCCGTCGCAGGCCGCGGCGGCAAGAGCGAGAGCAACGCTGGCAAGAACGCGAAGGTCGAGGCGAAGGTGAGCAAGATGCCGAGCCCGGCGATCACGCCGAACTCGCGAAACGCCTGCAGCTCGCAGCCGATGAGCACGAAGAACGCGGTGGCGTTCGTCAGGGCGCCGGTGAGCGAGCCCGGCAGCGTCTCGGCGGCCGCGCGCGCGACGTCGGTGGAGCCTTGCTCGCGCCAGCGGAGGTACACGTGGATCCCAGACTCGACGCCGAGGCCCGCGAGCAGCGCCACGAGGAGGCCCGAGATGATCGTCAAGTGCCCGATCGCCAGCCACGCCGCGCCGAGGCTCACGCTGATCCCGACCGCGACCGGCAAGAGCAGCAAGACGCTCGCCCGCACGCTGCGCGTCGCCCACCACAGCGCCAACGCGACGAGCACGGCGGCGACGAGCGTCATCCGCTGCAGATCGCGTTGGATGCTCTCGACGAACGCGAGGTTGAAGATCATCGGGCCGCCGAGCGTCACCGTCAGCGGCGCGGCGCTCGCCGTCAGCGAACGCATGCGCGCGATGAAGCTCTGCATGCGCGGGATGCTGTCGGCGACGAAGGCGGGCTTGGCGATGAGGTAGGTCGCGGTCGCGCTCTCGATGAAGCGCGGCAGCTCGAAGGGCTGGACGGCTGGAGCGCTCGCCGGGGCGGCGCCGTCCAAGGAGAGCGCCGCTTCGACGCCTTGCTCTACGCGCGCGTCGAGCTCTGCGATCACGCGAGCGAGCGCCCGATCATCGAGGAGCCACGGCGCGAGCTGCGGATCGAGCTCACGCTCGAAGTCGACGTGGGCGATCTCGTGGTCGCCGGCGATCGCGGTCGCCAACGCACGTCCGCGCGCGATACGGTCATCGCGCGATCCGCCGGCGATCTCGACGATGAGGTAACCCTGCCCGCCGGTCTTCTTGCTGACGAACGCCAGGTCGCGCACCTCGCCGGCGTCCTGCGGCAAGAGCTCGAAGTAGCTGAGCCGGAGCGCGAGCCGGCTCGCCGCGAGAACGCCGAGCGCGCAAGAGATGACCATCACGGCCAAAGTGACGCGGCGGTGGCGCAGAAGGAGCGCGATCGCCGCCCGCGCGCGATCGATCATCCGCGGCGAAGCTCGAGCAGCGCGTACTCGGTCCATCCTCTGCGCTCGGACTGCTGCAGCGCCGTGCCGCCGATCATGTTGTCGACGAGGCTCGACGGCCACATGCGCCCGATCGCTCCGCCGGCGCGCTCGAGCAGCGACAAGAGCGGCGAGGAGTGCAGGCGCAAGTGCGGCGTCAGCACCTCGACGCGCTCGAGGCGAAAGCCCGCCGCTTCGGCGAGGCGGACGACCTCGTCGCGGGTGAAGAGCGAGTGGAAGTGCCAGCCCTTCGCCAAGCGGGCGAGACACTCCGCGCGCTCGGGCGACGGGGTGCCGGCGACAAAGTCGTCGCAAAGGAAGAGCGGCGCGCCGCTCGGCAGCACGCGCGCGGCTTCGGCGAAGAACTTCGCGGCGTCGCTCGCGTGCGCGAAGGCTTCGATCGCGAACGCGGCGTCGATCGCCGGCAGCGCCCCGAGATCCATGAAGTCGCCGCGGCGAAACGCGCAGCGCTCGGCGAGGCCGCGGGTGCGCGCCGTGGTCTCGGCGATCGCGATCTGCTTCTCGCTGATGCTGATGCCGAGCGTCTCGACCCGCGCGTGCTCGGCGAGCCAGAAGCTGCTCTCGCCCACGCCGCAGCCGAGGTCCAAGAGGCGCAGCGGGCGCCGCGCGGGCAGCGCCGACGAAATCCGAGCGTGCACGTAGTGCGCGGCGTCGGCGAGCGTTCGCACGCCCGCGGCCCACACCGGCCGGTGGATGACGCGCGCGCGGCTCGGATCGATGCGCAGGAACCAGCGCGTGTTGTCATCGTAGTAACGGGCGACGTCGGCGCCGCTCTGCTCGCTCTGAGTCATCGCCGTGCCAGAGTGGAGCGCGCCGCAAAAGTCAACCCGAGGCCGTGAAGCCGACCGGCCGGTCGCTAACGGTGCGTGGCCGTTGCCGAGCGCGCGCCGTTCTGGCTATGCGAGCGCCGCTGATGGAACGCGCACTGTGGTTTGTGAGACCGGGCGAAGTCGAGCTTCGCCGTGAGCCTGCGGCGAGCGACGCGCCGCCCGCCGGCGAGCTCGACGCCGTCGGGCTCGCGTCCGGGATCAGTCAGGGCACCGAGCTGCTCCTCTACCGTGGTGAGGGCACCACGCCCTTCGACCCGTCGCTCGACGCGCCCGGTCAGCCGACCTATCCGCGCCGCTACGGCTACGCGTGGGTCGGTGAAGTGACGCGCGCGGGGGAGGGCGTCTCGATCCCGGTCGGCACGCGGATCTTCGCGCTCGCGCCGCACGGTGATCGCCGGCGTTTTCGCTCCGACCAGGTGCGCGTGCTCTCGAAGGGCGTGCCCGTCGCGCGGGCCACGCTGGCGGCGAACCTCGAGACTGCCGTCACGGCGCTCTGGGACTCCGGCGTCACCCTCGGCGATCGCGTGATCATCTGCGGCGCCGGCATCGTCGGCCTGCTCGTCACCCGCCTCGCCGTGCGTGCTGGCGCCCAGCATGTCATCGTCATCGAACCGTCGGAGAAACGGCGGCAAGCGGCGCTGGCGATGGGCGCGAGCTTGGCGCTGCCGCCGGATCACGGCCGTGAGCTCGGCCTCGCCGACGTCGTCTTCGAGATGAGCGGCAAGCCCGAGTGTCTCTCGCGCTGCTTCGACTACTGCGGCGATCAGGGCCACGTGGTGGTCGTCTCGAACTATGGAAGCCGCGCGGCGCCGGTGATGCTCGGCGGCGTCTTTCATCGCCGGCGCTTGCGCTTGATCTCGAGCCAAGTCTCGGCGCTGCCGGCGGGGCGACAGCCGCGTTGGGATCACGCGCGGCGCTTCGACGTCGTCCGTTCGTTGCTCACCGACACCACGCTCGACGAGCTCATCGAGCCGGCGTTGCCCTTCGCCGCGGCGCCCGAAGTCTACCGGCGGCTCGCAGAGCGCGGCGCTGACGCGTTGCACGTGCTTTTCCAATATGGAGCCTGAATGTTCACCCTCGCTGTCAAAGACTTCGTCATGATCGCGCACAGCCTGCGCGGCAGCGAGTTCGGCCCTGCGCAAAACGTGCACGGCGCCACCTTGGCGACGACCGCGGAGCTGCGCGTCAAGGCGCTCTCGCCGCTCGACATCGTCGTCGACATCGGCCTGTTCAAGAAGGAATTGCGTCGCGTGCTCGAGCGCATCGACTATCAAAACCTCGACAGCCACGCGGCGTTCCAAAAGCATCGCTCGACCACTGAGCGCATCGCGCAGTTCGTCGCCGATGAGCTCGCTTCTGTGCTGCTCGGGCTCGGCCTCGATCCCGAGAGCGCGTTGCGCGTCGTCGTCGACGAGTCGCCGGTGGCGTGGGTTGCCTTCGAGCGCCCCCTCCGTCGCTAGGCTGCCATGCACCTCGCGTGGGTCCTCTACGGCGGCCTCAATCAAGCGACCGGCGGGACCATCTACGATCGCGTGATCGTCGAGGCGTTGCGTGCGCGCGGGCACACCGTGGCGATCCTCTCGCTGTGCCAGCGCGGTCGGCTCGCGGGCATTCTCGCCGGTGATGCGCTGCGCGCGCGGATCGGCGATGTCGATGCGGTGGTCGGCGACGAGCTCTGCTTCCCCGAGATCGCCGCCGCCTTTCCGAGGATCCGGGGTGTGAGGCGCGTGCTGCTCGTCCACCACCTCACCTGTTGGGAGCACGAGCGCTCCTTCGGCGACCGAGCCTTCGCGCAGATCCTCGAGCAATGTGCGCTGCGCGCCGCCGATGCCGTCATCGCCACGAGCCACACGAGCGCCGAACGCCTGGGCCGTGACCATCGCGTCCGTGCTGCGCACGTGATCCAGCCGGGTGCCGATCGTCTCCCGCGGGCGTCGCGCACGCGGGGTGATCGCCTGCGCCTGCTCTTCGTCGGCACCTGGACGGAGCGCAAAGGACTGCTCCGGCTCTTGCAGGCGCTGCGCGTCGCTCCCTCCGGCTGGAGCCTCTCGATCGCCGGCGACGCCGCGCGCGACCCGCGCTACACCGCGAAGGTGCTCGCGATCTTGCGCGAACCGTTCGCGCAGCAGATCGTGGTGCACGGTCGGGTGGGCGACGCAGCGCTCGCCGAGCTCTATGCCTCGCACGACGTGCTTGTCCTACCGACGAGCTTCGAAGGCTTCGGCATGGTGATCAGCGAAGCGCTCCACGCGGGCCTCGAAGTCATCACCACGCGCGCGGGCGCCACCGTCGAAGCGAGCGGCGGGAGTCGACGCGTGATCTTCGCGAGTGATCTGACGGACGCTCTGCGCGAGCGGCTCGCGCGAAGCGCGCCCGTCGCTGACGAGCCGACGCTCGCGCTGCCCTCTTGGTCCGACGCCGCCGCGCGCTTCGAAGAGGTGCTTCGCTAGTCTGACCGAGTAACCCGGCCCGAGGAAGCTTTCCGAGGATACGAGCGGCAAGCCGATGCCGTTCGCCGAAGCGGTTTCTTTTCCCCGGCCGCTGAGAAGGATCGTAAATCCTCGCATGAAAAAGATCCGTGACGACGTCCTGGACAGCAAAGGATCGCGTTGTCCCTTCCGTTGCATCGTGCATCGTCACTGGACCGAGCGCCCAACCGCCGGGCACCGCGCTCGCCGAAAGCGTTTGTCGTCCGGCCGAAGTGTAGAAGGTGGCGCCCGTTCTCTATGCGCCCGTGTCCGCATCGACGAGACCGGTGATGGTGGCGCTCGCGAGCGATGCGGACGTGGCCCGCTCGTAGCGCATGGCTGTCAGCGCTCGAACAAAGTACCGCCCATCGTACGCGCAGAACACGGGCAGCGATTCATCCATCCGGATTATCACGGATCTTGTTTCTGGCCGCAGCCAAAATCTCACGATAGTTGTCCGCAAAGGGTTCGCTCAAGAGCTTCTCAAGCCTTGCCTCAAGAACCCAGAGCGCTTGCTGCTCAGCGGGATCTTCAAAGATGAGCCTTCCTGGCGTTTCGCTCTCACGAGAAAGCCACTCAAAAAATACAAGTGCCTGTTCGCGGGTGAGCTCGATTTGCACCTTCTGTTGTCCCATGGCGAGCCTCCTACTGACTACCAAAGCCACCCGCGCTGCAGCACGCTGTCGAGCTGACGCGCATCGAGACGGAAGCCGGTCCAATAGCTTCCGTCTGGGCGAGCGACCACGTTCAATCCAGTCTTGCAAGTAGCCTTCGGCCGTGTACGCATAGCTTCGCGGCACCTCGCCGGCGCCTGCATGGGTGAACTGGTGCTCCGTCTCTACGAGCCCGCGCGCGCCAAGACGAATCGTCGAGGGGATCGTCTGCG
>JADLHZ010000151.1 GCA_020848545.1 Deltaproteobacteria bacterium
GCCGAAAACGGAAACATCGAAACAAAACCCTCCGTCAAAAACCATTACGGAGAGCCATCATGAATGGCTCTGCCTTATGAACTAATTGTTTTGGAATTAGTGTTTTGCATTCATTAGCTGCAAAATCTTCCCCGACGCCGAAGCGCCGTGAAAGCAAAATACACTCACAAGATTCGTTCTTGTTGACGGTAGTTCGCAGTGTCCGAAGACACTACGTCTTACCCGCTTCTCTTCACTCTTCTGTTGTCAACGTCGGCTGAGCGCGAAAGGCTCCGGTCAGCGAGGCGCGGGACTATACTCGCAATCGCCGCGGTGTCAACCGACCGGAGAGAAAATATCGCGCGGGATTGCCGTTCTGCGGCGCTCGCGCGTAGAAGCCAGCCCATGAAATCCCCCGTCGACGCGGCGACCGTCGCGCGTGTCGCCAAGCTTGCGCACATCGCGCTGTCGCCGGAAGCGACCGAGAAGCTCGTCGGCGACCTGCAGCGCATCCTCGACTACGCCGAGAGCCTGCAGAAGCTCGCGCTCGAGGACGTGCCGCCCACGTCGCACGCGGTGACTCTCACCTGCCCGACGCGTGGAGACGATCCCGTGCGCGATCCGATCGCCGAGAAGGTCCTCGCCGCCGCGCCCGAGCACGAAGGCACGGCGTTCAAAGTGCCGAAGATCATCGAATGAGCACGATCGAACAATTGCGCGAGCGCTTCATCGCAAAGAAAGCGTCGGCCACCGAGCTCGCCCGAGAAGCGATCGCCCGCGCCAAGAAGCACGCGGACTTGAACGCGTTCATCACGCTCGACGAAGTCGGTGCGCTGAAGGCCGCCGCGGCCGTCGACGCGCAACGTCCCGAAGGACCGCTCGCCGGCGTGCCCGTCGCCGTCAAAGATCTCTTCATGCAAGACGGCACGCGCACGACGGCAGGCTCGAAGATCCTCGGCGACCACGTGGCCGCCTACGACGCGACCACGGTGCAGAAGCTGCGCGCGGCCGGCGCCGTCATCATCGGCAAGCTGAACATGGACGAGTTCGCGATGGGCTCGTCGAACGAAAACTCCGCCTTCGGGCCGGTGAAGAACCCATGGGACCAGGCGCGCACCGCCGGCGGATCCTCCGGCGGGTCGGCCGCAGCGGTGGCCGCGCGCATCGTGCCCGGCACGCTCGGCACCGACACCGGCGGATCGATCCGCGAGCCGGCGGCGTTCTCCGGCATCGTGGGGATGAAGCCGACCTACGGCCGCGTCTCGCGCTACGGCGTCATCGCGTTCGCTTCATCGCTCGACCAGGTCGGTCCGTTCGCGACGACCGTGACCGACACCGCCCACTTGCTCGCGGCGATCGCCGGCCACGATCCGAAGGATTCAACGAGCGCCGATCGTCCCGTGCCGGCGTACGCGCGGGGCCTCGAAGACGGCGTGAAGGGCGTGCGCCTCGGCGTGCCGAAGGAGTACTTCACCGACGGCATCGCGCCCGACGTGCGCCGCGCGGTCGACGCAGCGATCGCCGTCTACCAGAAGCTCGGCGCCACGCTCGTCGACGTCTCGCTGCCACACACCGAGCATGCGATCGCCGCGTACTATCTTTTGTGCACCGCCGAAGCGTCGTCGAACCTCGCGCGCTACGACGGCGTCCGCTACGGGCTGTCGAAGGGTCGCGAAGCCGGCCTCGCGCCGATGTACGATCGCACGCGCAGCGAAGGCTTCGGCGACGAGGTGAAGCGCCGCGTGCTGCTCGGCACTTACGTGCTCTCGGCCGGCTACTACGACGCGTACTACTTGAAGGCGCAGAAAGTGCGCACCCTGATCGTTCGCGACTTCCAGAAGGCGCACGAACAGTGCGACGCCCTGATCACGCCGACCGTACCGTTCACCGCGTTCGCGCTCGGCGAGAAGACGCAGGACCCGCTGCAGATGTACCTCGCCGACGTCTTCACCGTGAGTTGCAACATGGCCGGCCTGCCGGGCGTCTCGCTGCCGTGCGGCTTCGACGCGAAGGGGCTGCCGATCGGCCTGCAGCTCCTCGGCAAAGCGTTCGACGAGCACGCGCTGCTCCGGATCGCGCGCGCGTACGAACGCGAAACGTCGTGGCACGAACGCACGCCGCCGGGAGTCGCGTGATGGAGTGGCAAACCGTCATCGGCCTCGAGGTCCACGCGCAGCTGTCGACGCAGACGAAGCTCTTCTGCCGCTGCGCGACGACCTTCGGCAAAGCGGCGAACGAGAACACCTGCCCCGTGTGCCTCGCGTTGCCGGGCGCGCTGCCCGCGTTGAACGCCCACGCCGTCGAGCTCGCCGTCAAGGCCGCGATCGCGCTCGGGTGCGACGTGCAGAGGGAGAGCGTCTTCGCGCGCAAGAACTACTTCTATCCGGATCTGCCGAAGGGCTATCAGATCAGCCAGTACGAGCGGCCGTATGCGGTCGGCGGCGGCCTCACGCTCGACAGCGGCAAGCACGTGCGGCTCGTGCGCATCCACATGGAAGAGGACGCCGGCAAGAACGTGCACGCCGGCACGTCGCACTCGCTCGTCGATTACAACCGCGCCTGTACGCCGTTGATCGAGATCGTCAGCGAGCCGGATTTGCGCGGCGCCGAGGAGGCCGGCGAATACCTGAAGCGCCTGCGTCAGATCCTGATGGCGCTCGAGGTCTGCGACGGCAACATGGAAGAGGGCTCGTTTCGCTGCGACGTCAACGTGTCGGTGAATCGCCCAGGCGAGAAGCTCGGCACGCGCGTCGAGCTGAAGAACATCAACTCGTTCAAGTTCATCGGCCAAGCGATCGAGTACGAGGTGCAGCGCCAGCGCGAGCTCATCGAAGGCGGCGGCAAAGTGGTGCAGGAGACGCGGCTCTACGACGCCGAGGCGAAGACCACGCGCTCGATGCGCTCGAAGGAAGACGCGCACGACTACCGCTACTTCCCGGATCCGGATCTGCCGCCGCTGGTCATCGACGCGGCGCTGCTCGACCGCTTGCGCCGCGAAGCGCCGGAGCTGCCGCACGCGAAGAAGAAACGCTACGTCGAGCAGCTCGGCTTGCCCCCATACGACGCCGGCGTCCTCACCGACGATCGGCACATCGCCGCGTTCTTCGAAGCGACGATCGCGCTCGGCGCCGACCCGAAGGCCGCGTCGAATTGGATCATGGGCGAGGTGCTGCGCTCGCTCGACGACAAGGGCGCCGGGGCCCTCGCGTTGAAACCGGCGCAGCTCGCCGAGCTCATCGCGTTGATCAAAGACGGCGTGATCTCCGGCAAGATCGCCAAGGACATCTTCTCGGATTTGCTCGACGGCTCACAGATGCCGAAAGCGATCGTCGATCAGAAAGGCCTCGTGCAAGTGAGCGACACCGGCGCGATCGACGCCGCCGTTGCCCAAGTGATCGCCGCGAACAGCAAGCAAGTCGAAGGCTACAAAGCCGGTAACGAGAAGCTCCTCGGCTTCTTCGTCGGCCAAGTCATGAAGGCGATGGGCGGCAAGGCCAACCCGACGCTGGTCAACGAGGCGTTGAAGCGCGCGCTCGGCTGAGCAGGAAGCCCGCGGGTTGGTCGCTTTTTGCCGCGCTGGACGTGTGAGCAGGCGGATGCTTAGAGTCGCAGAATGTCGGTTCGCGCTGCTCTCCTCGTGCTCGTCCTCGCCGCTTGCCCCGCCCCGCCCGTGAAGAACAACTGCACGGCACCGCCCTGCGAAGGCCAAAGCGGCACGACGGGTACCACCGGCGCATGCGATCCGAATTGTCCGCCGGGCACGGTGGTACCACCGCCGACGGACGCCGCGTTCGGCGTCGCCGCGCGGCCGACGAACGCGAGCTGCACGGCGCCGGCGCGGCCGCAACCGCCGCAGGCCGGCGACATGGCGCTGGTCAAAGCGTTTCCGAACCTGACGATCCCGGGAAACGCCGGCGGGCCGACGGCGCTCGCGCACGTGAAGGTCGGCGCCAGCGGGATCAAGCGCTGGTACATGAGCCTGCGCGACGGCCGCATCATCACCTTCACCGACGCGAACGCTTCTACGTTCACCACCATCGCCACGCTCACCGTCTATGGCGACGGCCCCGGCACGAACGGCGAAGGCGGCTTGCTCGCGATGGCGTTCGATCCCGACATCGAGACGAACCCCGCGCGCAACCAACTCTACGTGCACTACACGATGTACGACGATTGGACGCCGGATCCGAACGACGACGAAGGCGCCAACTTCATCGATCGCTACACGATCACCGACAATGGCTCGACGGTGACGCTCGTGAAGGATCGGCAAGTGCTGAAGACCGGCAGCGGCGGCGGCAACCACTGGGGCGGCGACTTGAAGTTCGGGCCCGACAAGTTTCTCTACGCAAGCTTCGGCGACGGCGGTAACGGCTACGACAACGTCTCACCGGCGCGGACGGGTCCGCAGCTCTTATCGTGGCTGCGCGGCCGCATCATCCGGATCGATCCGCGCGACACGGTGCCGTACGCGATCCCATCGACGAACCCGCATTGCCTGACCGCGAACTGCGCCGCCGACGCGCTCTGCACCGACCTTCCGCGCGCGCAGCTCGAGCCGCGCACGCAGCCGTGCCCCGAGACCTTCGCGCGCGGGCTGCGCAACCCGTGGCGTTTCAGCTTCGACCGCACGACCGGGCAGCTTTGGATCGGCGACGTCGGCAGCTCGAACGAAGAGGTCAACCTCGCCGCGAGCGGGAGCAACCATGGCTGGCCCTGCTTCGATGGTGTGCAGAGCAACGTCTCGAGCGGCGCGTGCAGCGGCGTCATGGCCACGGCGACCAAGCGGCCGATCGCGATCTATCGCTTGAGCGGCGCCGGCTCGGCGAGCGTGCTCGGCGGTCATGTGTATCGTGGAGCGACCTTCGCCTCGACGCTCGGCGGCACCTACATCTTCAGCGACGTCTACTACGCCGAGCTCTATTCGATCGCGTCGCCGTACACGGTGGCTGCGAACATCGACGCGAACCCGGCCGACACCACGCGCACGCTGCGACATCCGGCCGGCGGCGGCGCGGCGAGCCTCCCTCGCTTTTCCGAGCTCGGCCTGTCGAGCGCGGTGCCGGTCATCTCGTTCACCGAGGACGAGAACGGCGAGCTCTACGTGATGACCTTCGACCCGTCGCAGGGCGGCGCGGTTTTGAAGCTGGCGCTCGCGAGCGGCGCCGCGGCGGATCCCTTTCCGGCGCGCTTGTCGCTCACCGGCTGCGTCGATCCGATTGACGCGAAGACGCCGGCCGCGGGGCTCATCCCCTATGATCTCAACGCGCCGTTCTGGTCCGACGGCGCCGAGAAGGCCCGGTGGCTCGCGCTCCCTGACGGCGGCCAGATCACGATCGGCGCCGACGGCGACTGGGACTTTCCGAACGGCACGGTGCTGATGAAGCACTTTGGCTTCGCCGGAAAGCTTCACGAAACGCGGCTCTTCATGCGCCACAGCGACGGCGGCTGGGCCGGCTACAGCTACGCGTGGAACGACGAGCAGACGGACGCGTTCTTGGTGAGCGAGGGCGGCGAGCAGCGACAAGTGAACGGCCAGACGTGGAACTATCCGAGCCGCTCGGCCTGCGCGAGCTGCCATACGATCCAAGCCGGCGGCACGCTCGGGCTCGAGACGGGGCAGCTCAATCGCTCGCTCGTGTATCCCGGAAATCTGCGCGCGAATCAGCTGGCGACGCTCGATCACATCGGCTTGTTCACGAGCGCCATCGGCGATCCCGCCGGGCTCGCCGTGCTGCCGCCGCCCTTTGGTAGCGCGCCGTTGGCGGATCGCGCGCGCTCCTACCTGCACACGAACTGCCAGCAGTGCCACCGGGGCGCGGCGCGGCCCGACCTGCGTTACGCGACGTCTTTGGCGGCGACGACGTTGTGCTCGGCGCCCGCGCTGATCGTGCCGGGGAACGCCGCCGGGTCGAACGTGTCGCAGCGCATGCACTCGACGGATCCGGGGCAAGCGATGCCGAAGAGCGCCGGCACTGTCCTCGACACGGCCGGCGTGGCGTTGGTCGACGAGTGGATCAACTCGCTCACCGCTTGTCCGTAGGATCCTCGAGCGCCGCGACGAGCGCCTGCAGCCGTCTCCTGAGGGCGCCCATTTCGGTGTACAAAAGTTGGACAGAAAATAGGTCCCTGGGACCTTTTTCTCTGCTACAGCGCGCACCGTGCGGGAGTTGCTTCAGGCGATTCGCGGTGGGTGCTCGCCGGCGGTGTGGTCGCGGGCGGTCGAGATTGCACGCGGCGGCAACGTCAGCGGCGTGGCCGAGCGGCCTGGCGAAGTCGAGTTGCGGGTCGCGACAGACGGCGGACTGAAGAGCGCTCTCGCCACTTTGTATCCAGACGACGACGAGTGGACTTGCGATTGCGACAGCACCGCTGACGCGTGTGTGCACGTGGCGGCGGCAGCGATCGCGTTGAACCGAGCGCGGAGCGAGGGGCGCTCGCTTATTTCGTCCGCGCTCGCGCACGTCGGCTACCGGCTGACCAGCGCTGGCGAAGCGTTGTCGTTCGATCGCGTGTTGGTCAGCGCCGGCGGCGAAGCGCCCTTGACCGGCTCGCTGACCGAGGCGTCGCAGAGCGGCGTGAAGTTCGCCGCCACCGACGCCGACGTGCGCGTCGAGATCGCGCTCGGCACGCGGCCGCGTGGAGCGTTGATCGCCGAGCACTGGGCGAAGATCTGGCCTGCGCTCAGCGAGTGCGAGGACGTGCGCGTCGACGGCGTGAAGGTGCGCGTCGAGGCGCCGCGGCCGCTGGCGACGCTCGTCATCGCCGACGCCGGCGACGGTTTTCGGATGAGCCTCGGCGAGCCGACGCATCCTCATTGGTCGAACGGCCCGGCGCTCCGAGACGGCGTGCTCTTCTTGCGCCGTGAGCCTGCGCTCTCCGATCGCGAGATGGCGGCGCTGCGTGCGGGCCAGACGATCGCCCGCGATGACGTGGCGGCGTTCGTCACCGACGTGCTGCCGCGCCTGCGCGACGCGCTGCCCGTGATCCTGCGGACGCAGCGCCTGCCGGAGCCCGTGGACGCGCCGCTCTTCGTCACCTTCGACGCAAGGCCCGAGGGCGCCGGCTTTTCCGTGCTGCCCACGCTCGTCTACGGCGATCCGCCATGTGCGCGCATCGATGGAGGTCGTTTGCACTGGCTCGGCGGCGCGCTGCCGGTGCGTAGGCCGGAGGAGGAGAACCGGCTGCGCGAGCGCGTGTTCAAGCGTTTGCAGATGAAGCTCGGCGAGCGCCGCTTCTTGGTCTCGGCCGAAGTGTCAGACGCGCTGGATGCGATCAACGCGTTCGAAGCGCGCTCGCCTTCCCATCGCCTTGGCGTCGTGCGCGACGGCGCAGTGCGAGCGGAGATCGCCGACGGGAAGCTGCGGATGCGCTTCGAAGCCGGTGGTGAGACGATCGATCACGACGCTCTGGCGCACGCCCTGCGCGGCGGCGAGTCGGCCGTGCGGCTGCGTGACGGCCGTTTTGCGTTGCTGCCTTTTCGCGATCTCGAGCTCGTGCGCCGCCTGCTCGAAGGCCGCGCCGCGCTAACCCCGACCGAGCGCGTCGATGCCGTGCGCCTCTTGCGCGAGCTCGACACGCCGCTGCCGCCGGATCTGCAACCGCTCGCCGCGCTCTTCGACGACGCCGGCGCCCTGCCGCGCGCGAAGCTGCCGGAGGATCTGAAAGCGACCTTGCGCGAGTATCAGCACCATGGCGTCGACTGGCTCGTGCTCATGCAACGCGCGGGGCTAGGCGCGCTGCTCGCCGACGACATGGGTCTCGGCAAGACACTGCAGACGATCGCGTCTTTGCCCGTCGACGCCGCGAAGCCGCACCTCGTGGTCGCGCCGACGAGCGTGCTCTCAGTGTGGGAGCGCGAGCTCGCCCGCTTTCGGCCGGCGCTGACGGTGACGCGCTACCACGGCGCGCGCCGCTCGCTGGAAGCGCCGGGAAAGATCGTGCTGACGACCTACGGCACGCTGCGCCAGGACGAAGGCACGCTGGCCGCGCGAGCGTGGGCGACGATCGTGCTCGACGAGGCGCAGGCGATCAAGAACGCGGACAGCCAGGCCGCGCGCGCGAGCTTCTCGCTGCGCGGCGATCATCGCGTCGCGCTCTCCGGCACGCCGGTCGAGAACCGCTTGGACGAGCTGTGGAGCGTGTTTCACTTCCTGAGCCCGGGCTATCTCGGTGATCGCGCGGCGTTCTCGAAGGGCCTCGGCGCGCGCGTGGCTGCCGGCGATCGCTATGCGGCAGGCGAGCTACAGAAGCGCATCCGACCCTTCGTGCTCCGCCGCAAGAAGGACGAGGTCGCGCGCGATCTGCCGCCGCGCACGGACGAAGTGTTGGCCTGCGAATTGTCGGCAGAGGAACGCGAAGTCTACGCCGCGGTGCACGCCGCGAGCGCGCCGGCCGTGCTCGCGGCGCTCGACGAAGGCAACACGATGTCGGCGCTCGAAGCGTTGCTGCGGCTGCGGCAGGCGGCGTCGCACCCGCGTCTGTTGCCTGGCTACGGTGCGTGGGAAGGCGCGTCGGCGAAGCTCACGGCGTTGGTCGCTTCGCTCGAGACGCTCGTCGCCGAAGGGCACAAGGCGCTCGTCTTCTCGCAGTGGACGTCGATGCTCGATCTCGTCGAGCCGGCGCTGTCGGGCATCGCGTTCTCGCGCCTCGATGGATCGACCGCGGATCGCGCAGGTGTCGTCGCGAAGTTCGAAGGGGCAGACGGCCCGCCCGTGATGCTGATCTCCCTGAAGGCCGGCGGCACCGGGCTCACGCTGACCGCGGCGGACTACGTGTTCATCCTCGATCCGTGGTGGAACCCGGCGGTCGAAGAGCAAGCCGCCGCGCGCGCGCATCGCATCGGCCAGACGAAGCCGGTGTTCGTCTATCGCTTGATCGCGAAGGACACGGTGGAAGAACGCCTGCTCGCGCTGCAGGCCGAGAAGCGCGCGCTGTTCGACGCGGCGTTGGGCGACGCGGCGATGGGCCGGAAGCTGACGCGCGATGATCTTCTAGCGTTGCTCGACTGAGCTTCAGTCGGTGTTCGGCGGCACGATGAACGTGACATCGCGAATGATGCCGAGAGGGATGTCGCCGTTCGGCGTTTCAGCATTTGCGCTGAGCTGCACGTTGAACGCTTGTGGGCTCGCGGTCGGCAGCCGGGTCGTGTTCGGCTTGGCGACGAGGCTGAAACAATGGATCGCCTTCGGATTCATCTGGGTGATCGTCTCGAGCGCGCCATCCGTCCCGGTCATCGCGCTCGCCCCAACGAAGTCACGCTCACGGAACCGGAGGCCGATCCGACGGGCACGATGATCGTCATGCAGGTATCGGTGTGCGAGACGATCGTCGCCGCCGGCCCGCCGCCAACGGTCACGACGGTCGCGGCGAGCAAGTGCGTTCCGATGACGACGAGCGATCCGTCTGTGCCCTGAAGCGACGGGGCGATGCGCGTGATGGTCGGCGCTGGCGGCGTCTCTGTTCCGGTGCTGGCCGTCGAGCCCGTTTCGCCGGTCTCGCCCGTCGTCCCGGTCGTCTCGGTCACGCCGGTCGCGCCGGTCATGTCGATCACGCCCGTCGCGCCGGTCATGTCGTCGTGGGCGTCTTCGTCGATCGCGCAGCTCGTGCCGGCGACGACGCCGTCCTGACACTGCTTCTTCGTGCTGCCGCTGAGGACGCAGCCAGAAAGCACGACGCACGCGAGGACCGCCAAAAGGCGCATCAAAGAGGCTATCAGCCGTTCGGCTTTCTCACCATATCGACGATCTGCTGATACTTCGGATCTTTGCGGACGTCCTCGAGGTCGTCCTCGTTTTCAATCTCGTCGAGGTCCTTGAAGCCCGCCTTCACCGCTTCTTCCAAGTACGCGAGCGCCTTCGGCCCGTTCTTTTTCAGCGCCATCGCCCGGGACAGATCGTAGAGCGCGAGCTGCCGCGTGCGTTGATGATCCGACGCGTTCTGCGACTCTTGCAGCGCGCGCTCGAGCACCGGGATCGCGTCGTCGAGGCGCTTCTGCAGCAAGTAAATGTAGCCCAAGCGCACGTTCATCGTCGGGTGCTTCGGCGCTTTCTCGAGCGCTTTACGCAGCACCTCTTCCGCCTGCGGCAGCTTGTCGGCGTCGATGTAGCGGCTGGCGAGCTCGACCTTGAACGAGTTCGAATCCGGCAACATGTCGACGGCCGTCTGCGTGTCTTTGATCGCCTCGTCGTAGCGCTTCAGCTTCGCCTTCGTGTAGCCGAGCTGCATCGTCACCCACGGCTGCTCGGGGTTCAGCTTGTTGTAGCGGGTGAACATCGCGAGCGCTTCGCGGTGGCGGCCCAGGTGATTGTACATGTCGCCGAGCGTGCCGAGCGCGTGCACGAAGCCCGTCCGTGCTTTGGCCGCCGCGTCGAGGCCCTTCAGCGCGTCGTCGCTCCGGCCGCTGCGCAGATCCGCGTAGTACTTGCCGAGCACGGCCTGCGCGTTGAAGCCACCGGGCGCGAGCTGCTGCGCTTGTGCGTACGACTTGCGCGCGTTGTCGTAGTCGCCGAGGAAGGTGAGCGCTTGGCCGAGGCCGGCGTGCGCGTCCGAGTAATTCGGATCGAGGCGCAGCGCTTTTTCGAAGTGCACCTTCGCCTTCTTGATGCTGCCGATCGGTAAGGTGACGTCCGAGCGCGGGCTCATCGACTGATAATTCAAGAGCTCGTAGCCGATCGTCGCTTGGTGCATCGCGTAGAGGTTCTTCGTGCCGAGCACCGTCGTCTGCGGCTCGCCTTTGACGCCGAGCTGCGCGAACACCTGCTTGGCGAGCTCCTTCTCGAGGGTCATGAACTCTTCGATCGGCCGATTGAGGAAGAACGTCTTCTCGACCTTCTTGTCTTTGACGCGATAGACGCGCGCGACGATCGTCACCTCGGGCCACTCCGCGGTGTAGCTGCCCATGACGAACGCGTCGGCGCCGAGCTGGATGCCCAAGTGCTGCGCGACGCTCTCTTCGTTGAGATCTTCGGGGCGCAGGTTGTCCTTGCGCACGGCCGAAGCGACTTGGCGGAGGGTGAGCGTGTTGAGCTCTTTCACTTCGAGGAGCTGCGTGACCAACGCCTGCGCCAAGCCGAGGCCGAGCCAGCGGTACTCTTGGTCCGACGACGAGACGAAGGGCGTGACGACGACGGTGAGCCGGCGTTCTTCGGGCTTCGCGGGGGCGGCGGCGGGTGGCGGCGCGGCGGGTCCCGCAACGGCAACAGCTTCAAACGCAACAGCGGCAAACAGCGTGCATGCGGCGAAGGCGAAAATGCGCATCGGGACCTCGCGTCAGGTGGAGATCGCAAGCTAGCGCAGAGCGCGATGTGGGACAAATATTGCCGTAGGCCCCGAAAACGGACCGGGGAAGCTTTCGTCGGGTCAGCGGCCGGCCTTCTTGCCGGTGAGCTTCTCGTAGAGCGCGGGGTTGCGGATCTTCATGTCGGCGAGCACGCGGGCGGAGACGGCGTCGTCGTCTTCCTCCATCAGCGCATTCCAAAACGCGTGATCATGCCCGGTGCGAAGGTCGAGCCCCTCGCGGGACTTCCGCGGATCATCGGCGATGGCGTGCTCATCGACCGGTGTGTTCTCCTTGACCATACTACTGCCTCGTCCCAATTCCCGCCGGCGGCCGCAAGGACGCGCGGGGTGGCGTGCGCACGTCCGGAGCCTGCGGGGGCTCATTCGGCCGCGACACGCCGTACCACGACATGGCGCCGAGCAGCATCGCCGGCGAGCCAAAGCGCTTGTTGTCGATCTTGAAATCCCCGTTCGTCGCCGCGGGATGCTCGATGACGAACGGCCGGTCCTTCGGCTTCAGCTTGCCCGCGACGACGAGCGCGTCGAGCCGCGCGTTCTCGGCGGCCACGGCGTCGGCCGTGGGCAGCACCGTCAGGCGGATCTCCCGGCCGGTACCATCACGCAAGCGCAGCTCGGAGAAGTCGGCCGGGTCTTTGCACAACCGGAGCTGCGCCCGCAGATCGCTCAGCGCTTTGTCGGTGAAGACGTCGGGGTACTTCTCGCGCAACGACTCGGCGAAGGTGTAGATCTCTTGCACCATGATGTTGCGCTGCGCGACCTTCGCATCGCCGAGTTGCTCGGGCGCGCTTCCGTCCGGGTAGAGCTGCGGGTAGCGACGCGCGAGCTCGACGACGCTACCGCGCTCCCTCGGCGTCCATCGCATGGCCACGCTGTGCTCATCGGTGGCAAACTTGAAGCCCTTGCGCGCCCACGCATAGACGCCGATCGAGATGTTCGCGGTGAGCACGATCTCGGTGTCGGTCTTCGGCGCATAGACTTTGAAGAACGCCGCTTGCTGCGCGTAGATGTCCTCGGCGATGCCGAGCCCTTGGTGATCGGGCGAAAGCGTGAAGACTTCGTTTTCCCACCGCAGTTTGTGGCCGCCCTGTCCATCGTCGACGAGGAGGCCGGTTCGGCGCACCTTGCCCACCTGGACGCGATCCGGCTCGGGGCCGCGAATGACGACCTCGAACGACAGCTGGTCCGACGTGAGGCAGCTGAAGCTGACGACCTCGGCTGAGTAACCTTCGAGGGCAGGGGTAAAGATCTTCTCGATGCCGGCGCGCGAGATCAGCACCGGGCTCGGCGCGCTTCCGTCCTTCGGCGCGTCCGGTTGCAGCAGGCCGAACAACAACGCCGCGTTCGTCGCGTCGGGCTCGGGCAGTCGGCGGTCGACGGGGTCGGTCGTCGCCATTTGCGCGCGCAGCTCTTTGGTGAAGTCGCGTTCGATCCGGGTCGCCGTCGGTGGTGGGCCGCGCAGCTCGAAGGCCGGAGGCTTTGCCGTCAACAAGCCCCAAAGCTGGGCCCGACGCGCGTCCTCTCCTGCGGCGGTCCCTTTCGCCACGAGCAGCTCGGGATGCTTCGAACGCAGCGCCTGCATCGCGTCGCGCAGCACTTTTTCGTGGAACGGGAGCCCAGCCGCCGCCTGCGCGCGAATGAGGGCGAAGAGCGCCTCTTGCTCGACCGGGGTGCGAGCGTCCGCGAGCAGACGTCCCGCGGCGAGGAACGCCCCTTCTCCCGCGTACGCGGTCTGGATCGCCCCCAACGTTTCGCTGAACCTGGCAGCGGGGACGAACGGGGCGGACAACGGTCCCGCCTGCGCTTGCGCAAACATCGAGTCGAGCATGACGCGCTCGAACTCCAGCCGGCCGGCGACGGCGCGTTGCTGGGCGCCGAGCTCCCTCGGCGTCGGTGTATCGCCCGTGCGCCCACCGGTGATCGTCTCGAGGCGCGAGGCGACGCCCCGCGCCGACATGTAGAAGGCGCCGAGCGTCATCAAGAGCGCTTTCCTCTCGACGTCTGGCTTGCTCGCGATCAGCGCGCCCCACGCTTCGATCTTCTTCGGCGTCGCGCCGAGGTCGTTGAGGGCCATCATGAGCAACGCCTGCCCCCCCGCCTGACGTTGCTCTGCCGGCAAGGTGAGGTAGGCGTCCAAGCTCGCCAGCCGCGTGGGCGAGCGCTCGGCGACCTTGAACAGCTGCCGCGCGAGCGCCATGAGCTCGACGCTGCCGGGCTTGATACTCGCGTTGCGCAGATACTCGCTGAGCACGGCAGCCACCCGTTGCTCCGCCTTCGGGTAGGTCTTCGCGGGCGTGCCGCCTTCGCTCGCGACGAGCCCTCGGTAGCTACTCACCGCGGCCTTCATCACACTCGAGATGGCGTCTTGATCTGCCTTGCTCAAACCCTCGAGCCATTGCGCGCTTGGTTTGTCGTCAACAGCCTTGGCGGCGACAGGGGCCCGGTGCTCGGGCGGTGGCCTCAGGGGATCGAACAGGGGCGCTTGCGCTCCTGCGCTGGTCGGGGGACCGCCGTATCCGCCCGGAACCGCGCCGGGCTCATTGCCTTTCTGCGTGCCCGTGGCACCGCGACGCTGGCTCAGAGGGCCGGTGTCGAGCGCCTCGAAGGGCTGATCCTCCATGCGCACCGTCCGCGGCGGCGCGCCAATCGACAGCGCCAGCGCCGGATCGGCAAACAGCGATTTCCTCGGCGCCGCCGCGTCGCCGTCTTCGCGGGGATGCGGAATGTACAGCGTGCTGATGCTGCCCTTGCCGATACCGAGGCCGCGCACGACGTCCGCCTTGCCGATGTCTTCGACCGGCACGGCGACCGCTTTGGCATGCCACGGATCGCTGATGAGGAAGCACTTCTTCGGCGGCTCGCCCCACGTGACCGGCCCCTTCAGCATCATCGCGTGGGAGCTGGCATTGTCCCAGCCGACGACGATCGGCACGTGGCCATAGCGGCGCACCGCCGCTTCGAGCTCGGCGATCCCGCGCGGCGTCTTCAGATCGATGTCATCGGGGCCGGCGTAACGCTCGCTGTAACACAGGCCGGTGCGCGACTCCGCGTACGCGAGCTGCCTGCCGAGGTGGGTGCCATCCGAGACCGTATCGCCATCGCGCAGCGAGAGCGTGGCCAAGAAGTCGCGGGCGTTGAGGATGCCTTCCTCGGCGAGCCGCTGCTTCTGCGCGGGGGTCAGGCGCGCATAGAGTTGCTCGAGCGTCTTCATCGCGGCGGCCTCGGGCGAGCCGGGCTTCAGGGCGTCGGGGTTATGCCGCTTCGACGACCAGTCTGCGAGCGCTTTCTGTTCCTCAGGCTTGACGCTGCCGTCTTTGAGCACGCTGTCGATGCGCAGCGCTTGCGCGTCGATGATCGCTTTGGCCAGCGAGTACTCGCCGGGCACGAAGTTGTCGCGGCGATCGAACGCAACGCCTTGCTCGTACATGAGCTTGCGCTGCGCCTCGAACATCTTGGCCGGATCCTTCTTGAACAAGTACGCGATGTAGGGATCGGCCTCGGCCGCGGCCATGATCGCCGTCGTTGCCGCGCATGACTTCTTGTAGACCTGCTCGCCGGCGCCACCTTCGAGCACGAGGCGCTCTTCGATGATGCGGCCGGAGTCGTCCTTGATCGACACAACCGTGGGTCGATAGCCGTTCAGGTCGGTTGCCCCGGCGAGGCTGTCTGGCGTTTGCGTCGACAACCACGCCGAGTACTCCATGATCTCGGCCAGCGCGCGATCGGCGGGCGCCATGCCGCCGCTCTTCGGCACGGTGCGATCCGCGAGCTTGTCACCGCGCGCGGCGACCATCTTGAGCATCAGCACCACTTGCTCGGGCGACTTGCCCTTGCACGCTTCGACGAAGGCCTTCACTTGCAGCTTGTCCATCGCCAGCAGCGTCTCGGTGAGCCGCACGGCTTCTTGCGGGCTCATCCGTGGCAGCGCGCCTGGTTCTTTCGAGCGTGGCGTGGTGATCGCGGCGTCGAGCGTCTGCAGCAGCTTCGGTGAGATCAGATCCGCGCGCGGGTGGCCGGTCTTCGCCAGGTAGATGCCGGAGAGCATCGTCAAGCGCTCGAGCGGGTACGGGCCTTTGAGCGCCTCGAGCGTGATCTTCGGCCCCGCCACGCCAAGCAGCGCAAACGCGCGCTCGGCGAGCTCTCGCGGAGCCTCGAGGATCGAGAGATGCGCATCGTACTCGGCCCGGCGCGCCGGATCCCGCTGCGCCGCCTGCAAGCGATCGACGAACGCCGCGTAGCCGTCATGATCGGCGAAGCGATCCGCGGCCTTCACGAACATCGAGAGCTCGGCGCTCGCCTTGACGTCGCCCTTGGCGAGCAGCGCCTCGCGCGTGCGGATGAGCTCGTTGAGCTTGACGAGGTGCATCTCCGGCGTGCGGTTGTACTGCGCGATGAACGCCGCCATCGCCTTCTGGTTCGGCCAGGCGAGCACGCGCTCGAGCATCGCGCGATCGGCGTGCGGATGGTCCCAGGCGACGCGAAAGTCTGTGCGCAGGTCGAGCGACAACGCCTTCATCTTGTCGAGCGGGGGCGGCGGAACGGGCGGTTCCAACGCAAACGAGGTCGGTCCTTGCGGCAGGGTGTCTGCGGGCACGGTATCTGCAGGAACGGTGTCTGCCGGCACAGTGTCTGGCGCGCGCCTCGACGACGGCGGGCCGCTGCCTCCCGCGTGCGGCGCGGCGGCGCCCGGGAGTGGAGACGACGCCGGCTCGCGCAGCGCCTCGCGCACGGCCTTCGCCTGCCCTTCGAAGCGCGCGAGCGCTTGCGGATCGCTCGCGAGCTGTTTGCGGATCGCCTCGGTCACCGGCTGCTTCTTGCCCGTCACCGCCTCGAGCACGAGCGCGTCGATGATGTGCGCGTTGATCACGCGATTCGGATCGCTCGCGCCGGCGTCGTAGAGCTTCTTCACCGCCGGATACTCGGCCGCGGCCCACTTCAAGACGATCGCGTCGGCCATCGCTTGCTTCGCGTCCGACGCGGCGTTCGGCGAGTGCGCCTCGACGAGCTGGCGTGCGGTGCGCTCCATCAGCGCGCCGACGCGCTGCTCGATGAACGCCCTGACGTCGGCCGGGCTCGCCACGGTTTTGCCGGCCCACTTCGCGGCGGCGGCTTCAAGGGACGCTTTGTAGCCCGGATGCGCGAGCGTGGCGCGCACGGCGGCGGCGTAGTCTTGCGGTGTCTTCGCCCTGATCTTCGCGAGATCGGCATCGAGGGCGCCGCCGCCTTTGCCGAAGGTCTCGCGCGACCACTCGCTCGTGCTCGACAGCGGCGCAAACGCCACGCGATCACCGGCGCCGCGCACGTGCGGCGGCAGCACGGTGTCGATGTAATCGATCGCGCTCGTCGCCCGCTGCTGCAGCCGCTCGAAGTACGCACGCTCCGGCGAGCCCGACGCCGCGGCGTTCTTGCGCGCGCTGAAGTCGGCCGCGAGTCTCACGAGGTAGGCGCGCGTCTGCGCCATCTCCTCGACGTGGTTGTACCAATAGCCGCCGCTGAGATCCGGGATGAGCTTGCCGGCGAGCTCGCTCTGCACGGCCGCCACGTCGCCGACCTGCAGGTGCTTGGCGATCACCTCGTCGAGCTTCGCGCCGGTCGCTGCGACCGTGCCCGGCGCGATCGGCGCGACGAGCGACGCTTCGACGGAAACCAGCGCCGGCCGCGCCGCGCTCTTACCCGGCCCGGCGCCCTCGCGGCGGCCGTCGCTGCTCCGAAAGCGCTCCGTGAAGACGATGGGCGTGCTCGAACCGGCGCCAAAGATCGGGTGCGAGCTGACGCCGCCTTCCTTGCCGATCACGCGGATCTGCACCGGCGTCTGCGCCGCTCCGCTCCCGTCGGGCTTGCTTTGACCCATCGCGATCTGGTCGCCTTCGAGCGCCGTGACCTTCACCGGCGCGCCAGGCGTGGCGCCGGCGAGCGCATCGCTCAAGCTCTCGCGCTGCTTCGCCGTCAGCTGCCGCGTCCACGGCTCGCCAAGGCGCAGGTCGCGCAGGAGCTGCTCGGGGGTCGCCGTGCGCAGCTCTGGCGCGTTCATCGGGTTCGCCGCGCCGGTGAGCTTTCCGTCCGCGCTCACCGCCCGCGCCGTCCACTGCCAACCATCGGCGGTCGTCGTCGTGTCGAGCACCCAGACGCGCGGCCCCGTCGCGTCGACGGCGATGCTCACGCCCGCGAGCCGCTTCTCGGCGACGATCGCGTCGAGCTGCTCTTTGACCGCCTTCACCTGCGCTTCCCTGAGGCCCTTGGCCCATGCCGGCGACGTGCACACGCCCTTATCGAACTTCGCAGCCGCGAGCTCGCTGGCGACGTTCGCCGGCGGCTGATCCGAACGCGCCACGCTGCCAAAGCTGGCTTCGCGCAGCGCTCGCAGCGTCTTGCCGAGATCGATCTTGGGCGCGCTCGGGTTGAACGCGACGACATGTGCCGGATCGTAGCTCACCTGCCCGGCCGAGTTGATGATCAGATGTTCGGGAGCGATGTCTCTACCGGCCGCGCGCAGCTCTTCGATCGCCCGAGCGACGTTTGCGAGCGTGACATCGGAGTTGAGGTGGCGCCCCGCGCTCATCGGCACGAGAGGGACGGCTTCTGTGAGCACGCCCAGGCGGCCGTCCGGCAGCTGCACGATCTGCTGCGCGCGCACCGATCGTGCGGCCGCGGCCACGGCGACCCCGTCGGCGTTCGCGGCCAAGACATGGACCGCCATCGGAGTTCCGGAGACGGTCACCAGGTGCACGGCGTTGCCACGCGCCGGCGTCAGCGCTTTGCCGAGGGGCGCCGCGAGCGGCTTCACCGGCATGCCGCTGATGAGGGAGGCGACGGTCTCGCGCGGATGCGCCGTGTAGGCGGCTTGCAGCTCCGAAATCGCGGCGCGCGCATCGCCGCCGCGGGCCAAGATGCGATCGACCGCCACGAGGCGCGCTTCTTCCGGCAGCGCATCGAGCAGCGGCTTCGCCTGGGCGCCGACGCCGGCAGCGTCGAGGCGTTCGGTCCTCGTGCGAAGCTGGTCGGCGCGACGTGCAACCGCCGGATCGACGGGCGAGCCCCCGTAGCCCGCATCCGCAGGCGAGGCCCAGCCAACGGCGCGCAGCTCGCTCGGCTCACCATTCGGCTTTGGCTGCTCGACGACGATGCCGTGCTCGGTGACGAAGACATTGCGCTCGACCGGCTTGCCGTCGGGCTTGACCGCCGCGACGTCGACGTGCAGGTCGACGCCCGGCCCGAGCTGCATCTTCAGCTCGCTTGCGTCGCGCACGCGATAGCGATCGGTCGTGCCCGGCACGAGCTCGACGTCGACCGGAAGATTGCCGGCGAAGCGGACCGTGCTTCCGTCCGCCGCGGTGCCGTCGAGCTGCCGCGGCAACGACGCGCCGCTGCCGGCCGCCGGGTCGATCGACAGAAACACTTCGAAGCGCATGTTCGGATCCGGCGGCGGCGCCGCTCTCGCGGCGGCGAGCGCGTCCTGCACGTGCTGCATCTGGGTCTTGGTGCTGTTCTGGCCGGTGATGTGCGAGAAGACGACCACGGTGCTGCCGTCCGCGCGCGTCGCTTTGATCACGCACGCGGCGCACGAGTTGAACCCGTGCGACGACAGCGAGAACTTCTGGCCGGGCGGGATGCTCTCGACGACCACCTGCTCACCGATCGCCACCTTGGCGCCGACGCCGTCGGTCGGCGTCGCGTACGTCCTGCTCAGGCTCGTGTCGCCCGGTTGCGGCTCGAGCACGGTCTTCTTCTGGCCTGGCGGGTTGTCGGCGCCTGGCGTCGCCTTGGCTCCCGTCTCGAAGCGGCCGACGCGATCGACCTGCGCCCGCGCCGTTGGCTCGTCGACCAGCGGCATGCGCGGCGACAGGCCGGGTGCGGCGCCCGGCAGCGGCGACGGCGGCGGCGTGGGCGGCGGCGTCTGCGCTGCGGCCGAGGCCCGCGCCTGCACCAAGAGGTCCGACGTTTGCGTGAGCACGCGAGCGTAGTCTTCCGGCGCACGGCAACCGGTCCATTGATCCTGGAACCACGCGCGCTGATTCGCCGGCATGTGCTCCCAGGCGAGCATCTGCGCGGCGTTGACCGCCTGCTCCGGGGTCAGGTGTCCGGCGAGCAACGCGTTCATGACGCGATCATGAAACTCAGGCGGGAGCTTCCCGGGCGCGACGAGCGCTTGCTCGTGGATCATGCGGAACGCGGCGAGGATCGGCCCGCGCGTCGCCGCCGGCACGCCCGGAGCGAGGGCGCGCACGAGCACGCCCATGCGCACGTCGCCGGGCGCGAAGCGCTGCAAGGCGAGCAGCGCCTCCTGCGCGACGTGCGGATCTCGCTGCGCCGCGATCGCGTCGAGCAGCTCGCGCCGCGCCTTGCCCTCGATGCGACGCCCCGGGCTCGGATCGGCTTCGAGCGCTCGCGCTTGGGTGTACGCGTCGGCGAACGCGTTGCCGGCGAAGTAATTGCCGCGCCCGAGCGCGTCGCGCCCGCGCGTGATCTCCGGCGGCTCACGCAGCATGGCCGAGGTGACGACGCCCTTGCCGCCGAGGATGCTGCCGCCCGCGGGGTTGAACAGCTCGCGCGCGCTGAGCTCCTTGGTCTCGCCGGTCCACGGATCGCGAACGACATAAATGCGCTCACCGCCGCGCTCGTACGCCCGCGTGATCTGGATCCAGTGGCCTGAGCCGACGCTCTGCTGACCGTTGGCTTCCGTCACCCAGCTGACGCCGAGCACGACGCCCTCGCTCGGCGTCCGGCCGGGGGGAGAGAACTGATCCCAGATGCGCGCTTCGGTCGCGCTCAGGCGGTCGGCCTTCGGAAAACCGCGGCCGTCGCGCGCGATCGCCACGCTCTCGTAACTCGTGCCTTGGCGGGCCCCGACCCGCAGGTTGAGCCAATACTGCATCTGCTCGGGATACGAGCCCCACTGCCGCGGATCGCGCACGACCACGTCCGGATCGTACGCCGGGCCGTGCGCGGCCACGCGATCGCCCATGCCCGGCACGAAGGCGACGTCGCCGGCCGTGCGCAGGTCGGTGCCGGCGTTGATCTCCTTCATCATCGCCGTCTGCTCTTCGATGAGGCCTTCGCGGCCGAGCGAGACGACGCGCAGCGCTTCGAGCGGGCTCGCGGCGATCTGCACGAGCTGCACGTCGGTCGGTCCACAGGTCGCTTCGTAGAGTTGGCGAATACCGTCGCCCGTGGTCAGGCGCTGGAGCGCTTGCGGCGTCGGCACTTCGTCGCCGAAGTACGCCTTGAGCATCGTCTGCACGCGCTCGACGTCGGCGAAGCTGCCGCGCTCGGCAAAGGTCTTCACCAGGATCGCTTGCTCTTCCGGCGTGTTCGCCGACGAGAGCACCTCGTCGAGCTTGGCGCGCAGGAACTGCTCGCGAACGCTCTTCTGCGCGGGCTCGCTGAGCCGGCCGTATTCCTCGCGCGAGATGAAGGATGTGAACATCTCTTGATCGAGCATCGCTTGCTCGCCGGCCGGCAGCTTGCTCCGGAACGCGTCGATGTCGCTGCGGATCTGCTCGGTCTTTCGGTGGGCTTCGCTGTCGAGGAGGCCAACCGCCTGTTGCCCATGCGCCGTTGGGCGAAAGGCGCCTTTCTCGACGAGCTCGAAACGTCGCTCGCTGACGTTCCACACGAGCTCGCGGCTGCCGCTGCGGGCAAGCACGTAGCCCTGCTTCGGCTGCGCGCCGGTGTGGTTCTCTCCGGCTTGTAGACGTTCGGACAGCTCCGGCGGTCGCTCGAGCGTCTGCAGCTTGCCCACCTCGACCGTGCGCGTCTCGGTGCGTCCTTGCGGATGCTCGGCGTCAGGCGGGAGGTGGATCTTCACTTCCACCGTCGTGTGCGTGCCGAAGCCGCCCTGCGGCGTGAATTCGCCCGGCCGCTTCAGCGTCACCGGCACGAGCACGTCGCGATCGCCCACGCGCACGGTGGTCATGTGCGTCGGCCAGTCATGGTGCTCCGGTAAATGATCGTTCTCGAAGCGGAAATTACTCCCGCGCGTCGCGGCGTCGTCGGTGCGACCCTGCGCGTCGGCGGCGAGGCGCTCCTCGCGGCGCGCGGCGACCATGCCGAGGACGTCTTGACGCAAGCGCGCGGCGTGCGCCGGATCGACGGCGCCGACGACATCGGCGTGCGCGAGCGCCGCGCGCACGGCCTCGAAGTTCTTCGGCGGCGGCTCGGCGGTCAGGTGATCGAGCGCGTGGGTGATGCGCTGCTTGAGCCCAGGGTGCGTCGTCGATCCCCACTCGGCGTAGATGCCGCCGAGCATCGCGACGACGCTCGCGGTGTAGGCGGCGTCGCCACGCGCGACGAGCGCCGCGAGCTTCCTTTGAAAGAGCGCGCCGTGCGGGCTCAGGATGAGCTGCGTCGCCGTGCGCGCCGCCGCCGGGTCGGTCTTCGCCAGCTCGACGATGCCGTGCAGCACGCGCAGCATCTCGACGTTGTTTTGCCGTTTGGCCACCGCGAATGCCTGCGCCATCTTTTGTGCGGTCGGCTCATGCGGCATCCACGCGCCGATCTCTGCCGGCGTCGGCGCTGCTTTGGCCGCGATCTGCGCATCGTCGAGGCGCGTCGCCGTGGGGGCATTTGCGGGTTTGTTGGCCGGGGCTTGCGGCAGGGGCTGCGCCTTCGGCGGCTCCACCGCCTCGCCCTTCGTCTGCTTCGCTCGCGCGATCATCGCCTGCGCCTCTTGCGGCGGCACCTTGGCGTCCTTCTCGAGCACTTCCTGGAGCTTTTGCTCGAAGAGCTCGGTGCGCTTTTGCGGCGGCAGTCCCTCGAAACCCGGTGTTTGCTCGACCTGTTGTCGGGTCTTGAGCACGGCCTCCGAGAACACCATCTGATCGGCGTAGCCCGTCGAGAGCCCGAGCGCCTCGGCCGCCTGCCGCCAGTGCGTGCGCTTGTCGGCCAGCGTCTCGCCGGGCTTTGTCTGATCGGCGCTCGCGCGCAGGATCGCCTCCGTGGCGATGCTCGAGCGCAGCACGGCGGCCTGATCGGGCTCGACCCCGGCGCCGGCGATCCATTTCTCGTGGGCGTCGAGGTACTTCTTCGCCGTCGCGGCTGCCGACTCATTGGCGTCGAAGGCGATGCCGAGCGGCGCTTCCTGGCGGATGAGGCGCGCCACTTCGCCTTGGGCGATCGCGCGTGCGCTGCCTTCGTCGAGGTTTGGCCCGGTCGGGTCGCGCAGCGCTTTCTCGAGCGCCTCGCGATAGGCCTTGAGGCCTTCGGGCGTGACCTGTGTGCCCTCGACAGCGGCGACCTGCCTGGCGACGATGTCGGCAACCTTGCCGCCAAGCGCGGCGTCTTCGAAGCCACCGCGGTACGCGTTGCCGATCTCCGTCCCGTGCTGCTCGAGGGCGAGGGCACGCGCGGTATCTGCTGCCACGCCGAGCGCGATCATGGCCTTCTCGTGCGCGACGCGGCCGGTGAGCGTGCCGACCTGCGGCGGCTCGACGAGCTTCGCTTGCCGCATCGCCACGAACGCGAGGGTGCGATCGGCGGCGCGCTCGGCGGCGCCGGGCTCGCTGAGGCCGCTCTGGCGCAGCTGTTCGATCAGCGCCTCGCGGCTCGGCGCGGCTTTGTCGCCGCCGAGATGCTGCACGATCGCCCGGTCGACGATCGGCGCGGCGCCGCCGCGGGCGGCCTCGGGCAGGCCGTCGACCACGCGCTTCGTGCCGGTGCCGACGAGGGCGATATCGGCGAGCTGCTTCTGGTATGCGCCCATCGCCTGAAGCTCGGGATCGTTGGCCTTCGGCTTGTCGCCGAGCTTGTCGATGCGCGCTTCGGCGCGAGCGGCGATGTCTTGCTTGAGCTCTTGCGTGACGCGCAGGCGCGCTTCGCCGATGTCTTTGGCGAGGCCGAGCTCGACCATGAGCTTGGCCGCTTTGTCGACGCGCGCGCCAAGCTCCTTCGCGGTGACGCTGTCTTTGTGGCCCCAGTCGACCGTCGACAGCCCGGCGTCGTGCATGAACGCCGCGTGATACTGCTGCCCCATGTACGCTTCGGCCGCGAGCTTGCCGTTCGCGCTGTCGCCGAAGAGCTTGAGCACCTCGGCGCGGTGCGCTTCGAACGCGGCCTTCGGCGGCAGTCCCTCGCCGTAGACCTTTTGGTAGCGCGCCTGCATCTCGACGAAGCGCGCGCTGAAGTCCGGCGGAACGTCGACGCCCGACTTGACCAAGTGAATCGCGAGCTCATCGGCGGCCTGGCGTGCCGCCTGTTGGTTGGCGTGCGCTTCCTTCCATTGGCCGACGCCGACCTGAATGAACATGCCGCCGAGAGCGATGCGTTTCTGCATCTTCTCCCAGCCGATCGGATCGTCCTTGTACCAGGTGTCGCGCACCACTTCTTCGACGACCATTTGGCCGATGCCGAAGGCGCCGTTCTCGACCGCGGTGAGGCCGGGCACGGGACCGCCCATGGCGTAGACGGCGAAGCGACCGGCGACGTCAGTGGCGCCGGTGATCCAGTGATCGTCGCCGTAATAGCGCGCGGCGATCTTGTGGGCGCCGTGCTGCACGACCTCGATCACCTTCATGTGACCAACACCATAGATGAAGCGGCCGGCGGTGAGCGCCGCGCGGCCCGAGCGCGTCATCTGCATCGCCATCTTGACGCCCTGGTACGCCTCGCGCGCGCCTTCGTAGGCTTCGAACGCCCAGCGCCCCGCGCTGACCACGCGACCGATGCCGCGGGCTTCTTGCGCCCACCGCGCCGCCGTCGTCGCCATGCGCGCGAGCCGCGCCATCATCGCGGTCGCGCGGGCGGCGCTGACCGCGGCGTAGGCGCCGCAGGTGACGACGTAGAGGAACGCTTCGTCGACGAGCGACGCGCCGATGCGGTTCATCGGGTTCGCCCAGTAACGCTTGGTCTTGGCCAAGCTGTCTTCGCGCGACTTCAGCTCTTTGTGCGCGTCCGGCGCGCAGTCGGCCTCGAAGGTCGTCACCATGATGGTGCCGCTGCCGTCGATCTTCGGGATCGCGATCTGCTTGGCGCGAGCGTCCTTCGTGAGCTGTACGGCTTGATCGAAGCTCTTGAACGAGCCCGTGGTGAAGAAGCGCGTCGCGTGCGTCGAGTGCCAGACCTGATCGATCTGCGTGGCGTCGGCGTTGTTCGGCGCCAGCTTCGCCATCACCAGCGACGACGCCCGCCAGTACTGCGGGCTCTTCGAGCGCATGATGGCGACGAAGGCGACCTTGTCTTCGTACGGCAGCTTGTCGAAGTCGGCGAACGACTTCTTGCTCGCGTCGCTGAAGCGCAAGGTGGCGATCTCGATGCGCAGCTTCGACGCCTCGACCTCGTCGCCTTCGCTGGTCGCGCGTTTGAGCCGGCCCATGAGCTGGCCCATGAGCACGCCGCCGTTCTCGATGTCCTCGCGGTTCTCGTCGTACACCGCCACCGACGAGCGGTCCTTGGCGTCCTGTGCGCCCTCTTGCAGCTCGAGCAGGTGCAACTCGAGGAGCGCCGCGCTGCCTTCGAATTTTCTCTGCTCGGCTTTGAAGTCGTCGACGATCTTCGGCGGCACGCCCGGCTGCATCACCAGATCAGTCACCGCCTGCGTGAGATCTTTGCCTTCGCGCGCAGTCCCGGCGTCGAGGTCGTCCGAGCGGTTGAAGCCCTTGAGCGCATCGTTGGCGATGGCCGCGGTGCCGGCCTTGTAGCCCGGTTGCTGCTCCACAGGCACGTCCGCAGTGATCTGCTTCACCGTCTTGAAGCGATCGGCGGCGAACTTCGGCTGCGAATCGGAAAGCGCGCCGGCGCCGGCCGCCAGGGTCATGCCGGTGGTGAACGCGACGGGCGCCTTCTTCTTCTGATCGTCCCAGCCGCTCGTATACAACCCTTCGAGGTCGGTGAGCGCGGTCCTCAGCTCGGCCGATGGGCTCTTTCCGCCGGGGAACATCGCCGGCACCTTGTCACGCAGCGCGATCCCGCGATCCTGGCCGCGAGAGTCGTCGAGGCGGCCCTGATAGAGCGCAACGTCGTCCGGCGTGTCGTACTCGATGTGATAGGCGCGCAGCTTGCGGTCGGCTTCGGCGACGTCAGCGTCGGTCTTGCCGCGTGACCAGCTGTTCGGACGCACGCCGGTGAGGACCGACGGATGATAGGGGACCGGATCGCCCTTCTTGTCGGGACGATTGAGGTCGTACTTGTACTTCGGATCGTTGAGCGCCTTGGCGTCGAACTGGAGGCCGAGGCGCGTCGACTCTTGCTTCTCGAACGCGACGTCGATCGTGAGCACCTCGACGTCGACGCCTTTGGCCAAGATCTGACGCTGGCGAAGGGCGTCGCCCTTGAGCACCGGCTCGCCGTCGACGCCGATCACTCCGGGGTCGATCGCGTGCTTGCGCGCGGCTTGACCCGCGCGCAGGCGCTTGTCGACGTCGGCGACCTGCGCGTCGAGCCCACTGACCCCGTACTCGCTCGCGTAGGCGTCGCTGATCGCTTTACGCTGCTCTTCGTCGAACGCGGCCGCTCCGACGGGCGGCTGCTTGGCGGCGTCGTTGGCGGCCTTGTTGCGATCGTAGTCGGCGAGCCCGGTTTGCAGCCGCGCCTGCGCCTTGTTGTACTGGCGCTCGTACTCGCCGGCTTTTTGGTCGTCGCCGGACTTCTTGGCGTCGTCCCACTTCTTCTTCAGCTCTTCGGTGCGCTGATACTGATCGTCTTGGCCCTTCGTCGCGTACGGCAGGCGCGCCTGCAGCTTCTTGAGCTTGTCCTGCAGCTCCGAGACCGTGGTGTAGAGCTCGCCGCGCTTGAGCCCTTCGACGACGTTCCCACCGGACGGCCCGATCCGCGCCTGCAGGAGCGCGATCGACTTCTTGGTCTCGGCAATCTCGTCGTTGATCGACTGGACGACCTTGTCGTTCTCCTTCTGATCGGCTTGGAACTTCTTGACGACGGCGTCGGCGTACTCTTTTTCGGCAGCGCTGACGCGGCCCGCTTGCATCAACGCGCGCACGTCGCCGTCGCTCTTGGTCATCTTCGGACCGAGCGCGCCCATCTTCTGGAAGTACTGCTCGTCGTTGATCTTGCCGGTGTCCCACTCTTGCCGCGTGAGCGCTTGATCGACGTGGTAGGTCGAGTTGAGCTTGACCGCCGTGCCGGCTTGCTTGCCGACGAGCTTCTTGTCGTCATCCGAGAGCGGAGGCTTCGGCTTTTTGTCCTCCGATGCCCGCATGCGCGCCTGCAGCGCGGCGTCGTAGCTCGTGCCGGCGCCTTCGTAGCCGCCGGTGTAGAGATCGACGAGCTCGCGGTCCCTCTGCCACGGCAGCGCCGTGGGATCGCGCTTCACGAGCACCGCGTTGATGCCCTTCGACTTGTCGATGGCGGCGACGGCGGCGTCGGCCTCGGGCGGTGGCGCCTTGCTCGGGTCGGCGAGATCCGTCGCCGGCATGTCGCCGGTCTTCGTGCCGGCCAGCGTGCCCTGCGCGTCGGCCACGCGCGCCGACGAGGCTTGCCCGCGCTTCAGGAGGTCGGGCGGCGCTTTGTCGATGCCGCCGGCGCGCGTGATCTGCGTGTCGGCGACGTCGTCCATGACCTTCGCGGCGCGCGCGTATTCGGTCTGCCAGCGGTCGCGCTCGGCCCTGAGCTTGTCGAGCTCGGGGCCGGACTTACCCGCGGCGACGGCGGCGTCGTAGTCGGTCGTGGCCTTCTTCGCGTTGCGCCCGCTCTGGTTCGTGTAGGCGTCGTTGAGCTGCTGCCACTTGGCGTTGACCTGTTGGTTCTCGGTCCGAAACGCCTTCGCCGTCTCCTTCGCCTCGTCGGGCTTCATCAGCCCCTGTTGCTTGCGGAACTCGGCGACGTCCTGGCCGTAGCTCTGCATGAAGATGAGCGGCGCGTAGAGCTTCTGGTTGCCCGTCTTCATGAACTCTTCGAGCATCTGCTTGTAGCCGGCGGGCGGCGTGCCCGTGCGCCGCCACTCCTCGAAAGACTCGGCGTCGATGCCGTACTTTTGCATGATCTCGAGTGGGCGCTTCTTGAGCGCCTCGCCGAGGATGTACTTCATGCGCAGCTCGGCCGGCGTCTTGCCGGTGCGGGCGGCCTCGGCCATCTCCTCTTTGACCTTGGCGAACTCCTGCTTGAACACCGCTTCCGAGGAGAGCTCCTTCGTCGCCGGGTTGCCGTCGCTCTTCGGCTGCGCTTTCGAGAGCGCCGCCTCGAGCGTCTCGGGCCCGATCTTCTTCTTGTCGCAGAGCACGATCGCGCGGCGGTAGAGCGCGGCGCGATCCTCCGGAGTCTCGGCGCCCTTCAGCGCTTCGGCGAACAGGCTCGCCGCCTTGTCGGTGTCCCCGGCGGCGAGCGCGTCGATCGCCGGCTGCAAGGCGACGGTGAGCGACGGCCGCGCCTTGGTATCGGCGACCGTCGGTGCTTCTGCCTTGTCGGTCGGGCGCGCTGGCTTCTCGTCGACGCCATCGCCCTGCGGTGCGACTTTCTGCGGCGCTTGGGGCAACAGCACGCGTTCGATGGCGACTGGGCCCGTTTCGAGCTGAAGCTTCTCGGCGGTGATGACGACAGCGCCGTCTCTCTTCTCGGTGGAGAGGAGCGGCTGATCTGCGGGCGGCCGCCGTGTCGTCAGGTGTTTCTTGAGCGCCTCGAGCATCTTCGTCTCGAGCTGCTTCGGATCGAGCCCCGGAAACTCAGCGCGCACTTCCTCTTTGAGCTGCAGCGCGAGTGGTCCGCACGCGGGGCGCTTGTCGAGGTAACGTTGGAGCGCAGCCTCAACTTGCGGGTCATCGAGGCGGCGACCTCTGATGTCTGGGATCTCGTAGACGCCATTGCTGGCGAGCCTGTCTTTGAGCGGTGATGTGTCGCCGGTGCCAGGACCTGGCTTGGCGACGACGGCGACCGGCGGTTCCCCGACTTTCCCGTTGCCGGCCATCTCACCTCGCCCTAGGACAAATGACTATATATATAGGCAAACAGACACGTGGAGTTTATCCGCTCCGGCGCCCTTCTGGTTGCTTTTATCCGGGGCGTCAACCAAAACCTGAGCTGCTTTATAGATGCGCCGCTACATCTGCCTACACGGTCATTTTTATCAGCCGCCGCGCGACAATCCGTGGCGTCCGGGGTACATCGAGCCGCAGCCATCGGCGGCGCCGTTTCGCGATTGGAACGCGCGCATCCTCGCCGAGTGCTACGCGCCGAACGCCGCCGCGCGCGTGCTCGCCGCCGATGGTCGCATCGAGCGCATCGTAAACAACTACGCGAGGATCAGCTTCAACGTCGGGCCCACGCTGCTCGACTGGCTCGAAGTGTCTGCGCCAGAGACGTACGCGGCGATCTTGGCCGCCGATCGTGAGAGCTGTGCGCGCTTCAACGGCCACGGCGGCGCGATGGCACAAGCGTACAACCACACGATCCTGCCGCTCGCGTCCGACGCCGACAAGCGCACGCAGATCCGCTGGGGGCTCGACGATTTTCAGCGCCGCTACCAGCGCGACGCCGAGGGCATGTGGCTGCCGGAGTGCGCGGTCGACCTGCCGACCCTGGAAGCGTTGTGCGACGAAGGCGTGCGTTTCACCGTGCTCTCACCCTTGTCACTCGCGGCGGTGCGACGCATCGGAACGGGCGCGTGGCAGAAGGAAGGGCTCGCGACCTCGCGCGCGTACTCGGTGCCGCTGTCGCGCGGTCGATCGATGGCGGTGTTCTTTTACGACGGCGAGATCGCGCAGGCCGTCGCGTTCCGTCGCCTCCTCGATGACGGCGCCAGCTTCGTGCGCGCGCTCGAGGAAGGGCCGGCGGACGACGGCGGCCTCGTGCACATCGCGACCGACGGCGAGAGCTACGGTCATCACCACCGCTTCGGCGAGATGGCGCTCGCGTTCGCGCTGGAAGCGATCGACGCGCACGACGATCTCGTGCTGACGACGTACGGCGAGTATCTGGCGACGCATCCGCCCGAGTGGGAAGCGCAGATCGTGGAGCCATCGTCGTGGAGCTGCGCCCACGGCGTCGAGCGCTGGCGATCGGACTGCGGCTGCCGCGGCGGGCGTTACGAGGGCGCGACGCAGGCTTGGCGCGGACCGCTGCGCGTTGCGCTCGACGAGCTGCGGACCGCGCTCGATCCGATCGCGAAGGACGACCCCGAGGTCGCCCGCTTTCTTCAGCTCATGTTCACGAGCTGCGGGTGGTTCTTCGACGAGCCATCAGATCTCGAGACGGCGCAGATCCTCGCGTATGCGGCGCGCGCGCTGGAGCTCGCCGAAGCCCGCGGCGTTCCTTTGGCGGTGCGCGAGCGCTTCCTCGTGAAGCTCACGGAAGCGCCATCGTTCTTGCCCGAGTGGCGCGATGCACGACGGGTGTTCGAGGTGACCGAGGCGGAGCAGAGCTTTGCGGCGCGCCTCGCCGCTTTCGAGCGCGCACCGGAGTCGCTCGTCGAGCTGCGCCGCTTGCTCCGCGCAGCGGAAAATGTTCGCTCGAGCTTCGATCTCCGCGCGGCGCAGGATCTATACGCGCGCTTGCGTGGGCGACCGCCGCGCGCAGACGGCGAGTGGACCGCGGGGTTTTCGGCGCTGGGCGCGGCGCTCGGCTTTGCGGCGTGAGCGCGTTGTGAGAAGGGACTCGGCATGATGAGCGCATTCATGAAGCAAGTCGATGAGGCCAAGACGTGAAGTTCATCGATGAAGTCAGCTTCCTCGTGAAGGCCGGCGACGGCGGCGCCGGATGCGTGTCGTTCTATCGCGCCAAGGGCGTGCCGCTCGGCGGACCGGACGGCGGCGACGGCGGCAACGGCGGCTCGGTGATCTTCTACGCCGACGAGAGCGTCAGCACGCTGCTCGACTTGCGCTTCACGCGAAAGCTCGAAGCGAAGAACGGCCAGCCGGGGATGGGCGCCGAGTGCAACGGCCGCGCTGGCGAGAGCTTGCGCGTGCGCGTGCCGGTCGGGACGCTCCTCTGGAACGCGGAGACCGGCGAGGCGATCGCCGACCTCGATTCGGCCGGCAAAGAAGTGAAGGTGGCGCAAGGCGGCCGCGGCGGCCTCGGCAACATGAACTTCGCCACGAGCACGCGCCAGGCGCCACGCTTCGCGCAGCCGGGCACGCCGGGGGAAGCGCTCACCGTTCGCCTCGAGCTGCGCTTGATCGCCGACGTCGGCATCATCGGCTTTCCGAACGTCGGCAAGTCGACGTTGATCTCGCGGATCAGCGCCGCAAAGCCGAAGATCGCCGACTATCCGTTCACGACCTTGGTGCCGAACCTCGGGGTCGTGCGCGTCGGGGAAGGTCACTCGTTCGTCGTCGCCGACATTCCCGGGCTGATCCCCGGCGCGTCCGACGGCGCCGGCCTCGGCTTTCAGTTCTTGCGCCACGTCTCGCGCGTGCGCCTGTTCGTGCACGTGCTCGCGTTCGATTGGACCGAGGGGCGCGATCCGGTGAAGGACTACGAGGTCATCCGCGCCGAGCTCGGCAAGTTCGACGCCGAGCTGCTCGAGAAGCCCGAGATCATCGTGCTGAACAAGAGCGAGCTCACCGAGAGCGGGCCGCTCTTCGAGAAGCTGCAGGCGTTCGGCAAGAAGAAGCGGCTCCCGGTGCGTTCGATCAGCGCGGTGACTGGGCAAGGCCTGAAGGAGCTCGTCTACGCCGTGGGCCACAAGCTGCAGGAGCTCGGCGCGCCGAAGATGCAGGGGGCCGAGAAGGATCTCGAGAGCGTGCGCCCGGCCACTGCGGCGGAGAAGCCGGAGAAGAAGGCGAAGACGGTGAAGAAGCCCGCGAAGAAGAAGGTCGCCGCGAAGAAGGCCAAGAAGCGCCGCTAGGGAACCCTCCCCGGTCCCTTTTCGACGAATTCCTCCCCGGTCCCTTTTCGGCCGTTTGCGTCGGCACGGCACTTTGCTATGGCCGCCCGATGCTCCCGATCCGCATCGCACCGTCGATTCTGTCTGCCGACTTCGCGCGCCTGGGCGATGAGCTCCGCGCCATCACCACCGCCGGGGCCGATTGGATCCACGTCGACGTCATGGACGGCCGCTTCGTTCCGAACCTCACGCTCGGCCCGCCGATCATCAAGGCGCTGCGCCCGCACTCGGCGCTGCCCTTCGACGTGCACCTGATGATCGTCGAGCCGGAGCGCTCGCTCGCGGACTTCGCCAAGGCCGGGGCGACGACGATCACCGTGCATCAGGAAGTGTCGCCGCACCTGCACCGCACGCTGTCGCAGATCCGCGAGCTCGGCTGCCGCGTTGGCGTCTCGATCAACCCGAGCACGCCCGCCGAAACGCTCGAGTACGTGCTGCCGCTCTGCGACCTCGTGCTCGTGATGACCGTGAACCCCGGCTTCGGCGGCCAGCGCTTCATCCCGGCATGCATCGACAAGGTGAAGCGGCTGCGCGCGCTCGCCAACAAGCTGCAGCCCTCGCTCGACATCGAGGTCGACGGCGGGATCAACAAGGACACGATCGGCGAGATCGCCCGCGCCGGCGCCAACGTCTTCGTCGCCGGCTCGGCGGTGTTCGGCGAGAGGGACTACGGTAAAGCGATCGCCGAGCTACGCGCCGCCGCTGGGGCGAAAGCATGAGCGGCGCCGAAGGCCAGTGCTTCTGCGGCGCGGTCGCCTTCGCCATCGACTTTCCGACGAAGTGGGTCGCGCACTGCCACTGCTCGATGTGCCGGCGCGCGCACGGCGCCGCGTTCGTGACCTGGGTCTCGGTGCCGTCGGCGCAGCTGCGGATCACGAATGGCCAAGAGTGCATCGGAGCCTACAAGTCGAGCGCCGACGCCGAGCGCCGCTTTTGTAAGACATGCGGCAGCCCGCTCTTCTTCGAGTCGTTCGGCCGCTGGAAGGGCGAAGTGCACATTGCCCGCGCGCACTTTCCCGGCGCGCTCGATCGCGAGCCGCAGGTGCACTCGTTCTTCGACGATCGCGCGCCGTGGTTTCACGTGAACGATCAAGTGCCCAAGCGCGGTGGAAAGACAGGCACCGAGCCGCTGTAGATCCCATTCCAAGTCGTTTCGAGCTCCTCACAGCGCGCCGGGCGAAGTGCGCCGCGTGTCATTCGACGATGCGCGCGACCGGCAGTGAGGCCGCGGCGAGGATGGCCCAGAGCGAGACGCCGAGCGCAAAGGGTCGCACGCCCGCGCGGGTGATCGCATCGCGCGAGAGCCCGAGGCCGATGAGGAACAGCGCCAGCACGAGCGCGCGCCGGCCCATCGTCACGATCATGGGCGCCGCCGGCGCGATCGCTGGCACCGCCGAGAAGAGCGCCGCGCACGCGACGAAGCCGAGGATGAACCAGGGCCACGTCACGCGTCCGAGCTTCGCGTCACCGCGCCGCCGCAGGAGCGCGATCGCGATCGTCAGGGGAACGATCCACAGCGCGCGCGCGAGCTTCATCGTGGTCGCCACTTCGAGCGCCGTCGCTCCGTAAGCGAGGCCGGCGCCAGCGACCGAGCTGGTGTCGTGGATCGCGAGCGCCGCCCAGCGCCCGAACACCGGCTCAGAAAGCGCGAGCGCGTGCCCCAGCGGCGGAAAGACGAGGAGGCCCACCGCGTTCAACACGAACACCACCGCCAGCGCGACCGAGACGTCCTGCGCCTCGGCGTCGATCACGGCCGCCACCGCGGCGATCGCGCTGCCACCGCAAATCGCCGTGCCCGCGCCGAGCAAGAGTGTCGTATTGGCGTTCACATCGAGCAAACGACCGAGCGCGCGCGCGACGAGCAGCGCCGTCGCCAAGCCGAACGCGGTGAGAAGCGCGCCTTCGGTTCCCACGCGCCACACGGTGCCGAGGTTCACGCCCGCACCGAGCGCGACGACGCCCACCTGCAACGACCGTGTCGTCCACGGCTTCAGTGTCGCGGCCCGCTCAGCGGACGGCAGCACGAGCGCGATCGCCAGACCGACGGCGAGCGCGAGCCACGCCGGGGCGCCGGCAGCAACGAGCGCCGCTCCAGCGAGCAGGGTGAGAGGCCAATGCTTCAGGTCCGTCACGCACGCCTTGTACGCGGTGGCCGCGCGCGCGACAATGGACGCATGATTTCGCCGAAGCGCGATTGTCCGTGTGGATCCCGCGGCCTTTGCGCTTCCCGACTGAGCTTCGTCGGCGAGAAAGGAGTGGCATGGGCGCGAAACAGGTGATCTTCGCGTGCGTTCACAACGCCGGCCGATCGCAGATGGCGGCGGCGTTCTTCAACGCTTTCGCCGATCCGTCGAAGGCGCGCGCCATCTCGGCGGGGACGAACCCTGCTCAGCGTGTGCATCCCGAGGTGCTCGCGGCGATGAAGGAGGTGGCGATCGACCTCTCGCAAGCCGTTCCGACGAGGCTGACGGACGAGCTCGCGCAAGGTGCGGCGCTCCTCATCACAATGGGGTGCGGCGAGCAGTGTCCGCATGTTCCTGGCTTGCGGCGCGATGACTGGCCGCTCGCAGATCCGAAGGGCCAGAGCGTCGGCGCCGTCCGCGCCATTCGCGACGAGGTACGAGAGCGCATCGTTGCGTTGCTGCGCGCGGAGGGTTGGGCAGCGCCCGTGGCGACCTTCGACACCGAGGCGTGATCAGTTGAGCGCCGCGAGCAACGCGTCGTCCTCGCCTTCGATCGATGACGTCGTGACGAGCACCTCGCCGTTCTTCGACAGCAAGAAGATCTTGTTGTCGTGCATGATCGCGCCCGACTCGGGGTTCTTCGAAAAGCGAAAGTCGAGCAACATCGTCAGCGTGCGCAGCGCGCCGGCGTCTCCGACGAGCACCTCCCACTGCCGGTCACCGGTGAGCCCGTACTGAGCCCGATAGGCTCGCACCGCTTCCGGCGTGTCACCCTCGGGGTCTAGGCTGACGACGACGATGCGCGTCGCCTTCTTGGCCTTCTTCATCGCGCGTTCGAGCCTCTGCAGCCGCTTGGTGGTCAGTGGGCAGGTGGCGCCGCAGCTCGTGTAGACGAAGGAGAGCAGCACCTGCTTGCCCGCGTTGGCCGACAGGAGCACCTGCGCGCCGTCCTCCGAGCGCCACCGGGTCTCCATTTGATAGGCGTTGGCCGGGCCCGAGCTCGCAAGCAAGAGGAAGAGTGAGGTGAGTATGATCATCGCGTCTCCGTTGTGCTCGCGGCGCAGCGAAAGCCGAGGCTCGCGAGTGTGCTGCGCGCGCTCAAGCTGCCACGGAGGGCGTAGCGCATGAACGCGGCGTAGTCTTCGCGCCGTGCGCTGCCGATCGCTCCGCCGCCGCAGAACATGCCGGCGATCTTGTCGCCGTCCTGGCGGTTGTCAGCCGTGTTGAATGCGCCGTTGAAGTCGAGCGTCCACTCCCACACGCGCTGGTGCAGATCGTAGACGCCGTAGACGTTTCGGTGGCTCTCGCCGGGGAGGTCCTTGCCAGTCGGCCGCGAGTACCAGCCGAGGATGCGCGCGACGAACGCGGGATCGCGTGAGGCATCGCGATCGGTCTCGCTCGCCGCCGCCACGTATTCCCATTCGAGCGTCGACGGCAGCCGCGCGCCCCGCCATTCGCAGTACGCTTGCGCCGCGAACCAAGACACGGAGACGACTGGCGCAGCGGATGAGCCAGGCGGCAACGTTGCTCCCTCCCAGTGCGACAAGTAGCACTCGTCCGCGAGCGCGGAGGAGATTCGCCCCTTCCCGAGATCCGGTCGGGCGCGCAAAAACGCAGCGAACTCGGCGTTCGAGACCAAGCGCGCGTCGATCGCGAACGCGCTTACCGCGAAGTCTCGCTGCCCCGTGTCGAGGCCGAAGAGCGGCGCGAAGCGGCCAGCCGGGATCGCGACGCGCACCGGTCGATCAGCGGCGATCACGAGCGAGAGCGCGGCGAGGATCCACATGGCTAGTGCGGCGGGCTCGGCGCGGCTGGGGCCGCCGTCATCACCGCGTCGCGTAGCTTCTTGATCTCGTCCTTTGAGAACGCTGGCGCCTTGTTGCCCCACTGGTTCGAGACATAGGTGAGCAGGGTCGCGAGGTCGGCATCGCCCAAGCCGGAGACGGGCGTCATGACGCCGTTGTATTCTTTGCCGTTGACCGTGATCTTCCCGGTGCGTCCTTTCAGGACGGTAGCGACGAGATCGAGACGATTCTTGTTGGCGATGTTGTTCAGGAAGTCGCTCGCGGCGAGAGGCGGAAAGGCGCCTGGGATCCCTTCGCCGTTTTGCTGGTGGCACATGGAGCAGTTGGCCATGTAGAGTGACTTCCCCGCGGCCGCATCGGGCTTCGCGGTCGGGGCCTTCGCCACGGCCGCCGCTGGTCGGTTCGGCAGCACGGCGGAAGCGACCGACTCGTCGCCAAGGTAGCTCTCGTCGAGCTCCTTACCTGAGTAGACGTCCTTGTTCTGGCCGCCCTCGACCTTCATCATCCCGAGCGATCCCTTGTTGAAGGTGCGGAAGATCGAGTGGTCGACGAGGATGTAGGTGCCGTCGGTGTCCAACTTGTACTCGACGATCGCACTCCCGCCCGCTGGGACGATCGTCGTCTGAACGTTTTCCTGCGGCCGGGAGCCGCCCTCGGTGAAGACCTTGTCGAAGATCTCGCCGATGACGTGGAACGACGAGACCAAGTTCGGGCCGCCGTTGCCGATGAACAAGCGCACCGTCTCGCCGACCTTCCCCTTGAGCGCCCGATCGCCGGTGAGCGATCCGGCGCTGCCGTTGAAGACGACGTAAGAGGGGTTCTCGTCGATCGCCCGCTTCATCGAGAACGCTTGGCCGCCTTTGGCGCCGAAATCCCCCTCGGTATAGAAGTCGCCTTGCACCACGTAGTACTCGCGATCGACCTTCGGCAGCGGCGTCGTCGGCTGCACGTAGATGAGGCCATACATGCCGTTGGCGATGTGCATTCCGACCGGCGCCGTGGCGCAGTGATAAATATAGAGCCCGGGGTTGAGCGCCTTGAAGGTGAAGCGGGTCTTATGGCCGGGGGCCGTAAAGGTGCTCGCCGCTCCGCCGCCCGGCCCGGTGACCGCATGCAGATCGATGTTGTGCGGGAGCTTGTTGTTTTGGTGGTTCATCAACCAAAACTCTACCGTGTCGCCTTCGCGCACGCGGATGAAGCGGCCGGGCACGGTGCCACCATAAGTCCAAAACACGTAGTCGACGCCGTCGGCGAGCTGGCCGACTTTTTCGATGACCTCGAGCTCGACCAGCACCTTCGCCGCGCTGGTGCGCGTGATCGGCGGCGGCACGTTCGGCGGCTCGGTGAGCGTCGCTTTCTCGAGCGGAAGCTCAGCGGCCGCGAACGCGGGAGCGCAGGCCAACATCATGGCGAGGGTTGTCATCAAGGACAGGGACGTCTTCATCGAGTTCTCCTTATGAATTGAACAATCGGTGAGGTCAAAGCTGACTTCGTACATAGAGGAAGCCCCAAGTCGATGTGGTCTGCCCGCGACCTATCGTCGATCCAGGGCCGCGCGCAACGCCGGCGCCGGCGCGGAACTACCCGAGAACGCCAAGATGCGCGTTCTCGCGACACGAAATCTCGAGTTTTCGAACGACGCTGGTCGCTGCACCAACCACGACGAACGGGTCCGACGCCGCAAACGCACGTGCGTCTTCTTCGGTGACGCCACTCAGGATCGCGATCCCACCGCCGCCGTCAGCGAAAGGCCCACAGAGTTCGAGCTTCCCTTCATCTTCGAGTGCGGCGAGGCGTCTGATTTTCTCGCGGACCAAGTCCCGGGTGATGCGTTCGGGGTGCGTTCGCTCATAAGTGATGACCCATCGAACAAAGCGCTCGTCTACCATGGCGGTTGCCCTCGCTCGTCGCGAGCCGATGTGTCAAATCCGTGGGCTAAGGATTCCGTGGCGTGCGTCGTGCGCTTCGCCGTGCTACTGACTCTTTGATCGTGTTGGGTCGACCTCCCGTGCGGATCGATCTTCTGACCAGCATTACCGGCGTACCGAGCTTCAGAAGTGCCTGGGGACGGCCGCAAGACCTTGCCGACTTACTCCCGTTGGAGCGGGCACTCCGCTCGCGGCGCGGCAAGCGGTCGCGATGAGTTGCGTCCGGGCGGTTCGTGCGTGTGAACGGGCCCTTGCCGAGGGGGAGGACATGGACGATTTGAGCGCCACCCCCGCGCAATGGGCTGCTCCGCCCCGCTCAGCGCTTGGCCGAGGCCAGGCGCAACTCGGTGAACCCGCGCGGGTCTCGAACCCAGACCCCTTGTTCGAGAAGGGCTCCCGCGGCGTCGAAGATCGCGATGCGCGCCGGGTGCTTTGCCGTCGGTTCTTGGAACAGCACATGGAACTTCGTCTGCCCCTGCCAAGAGCTCGTGTCGGCGTGCATTCTTCCTTCGCGCTGCTTCCACTCTGCAAAGAGCGCACGCGCCGCCGCCGGCATCGAGGGCCTTGGGCTCTTCCCCATCCACTCGTAGCCGTTGCCTGGTCGCCAGGTGACGACCGCGTAAGCGACGATTTGCGGCGCGATTGGCCTTTGTTTCGTCAGGTCGATCTTCTCCCAGCGCTCGCCGTCGTCGGGGCGCGCCGGGTTCTTCGGGCTTTCGCGATAGGCCGTCTTCTTGTCTTTGCTGACGTAGTAACAGACCTCGAGGCCGTCCATGAAGTATTGCGTCCGCTTCAGCACGGCCGCCGGCGGCGCTCTCGTCAGCGGCGTGACGGCGCTCGGCTCGATGCCATCGATGACGGACCAAGTGTCCCAGGGAAGCGGATCTCCGTCGTACGGACCAAACACGCGGCTCATGAGCGAACCTCCTGATTGACATCATCGGCGATCGCTCAGGCGCAAGCGCCACGGGCTTCTTGGCGGCGGTGCAGCAACGGCGACCCAGGTAAGTGAGAGACAAATGCGTGGCAGGGCGAGGAGTCCGCCACTTGGCGGGATCGGGCGGCGACGCGCGCCGGCGTGCGCACCTCGCGGCGCATCCGCGAAAAATCCAACGATGTCGAAGGGGTTTGCAGTATCGGGGCGAGAGGATTCGAACCTCCGGCCTCTTGGTCCCGAACCAAGCGCTCTACCAGGCTGAGCTACGCCCCGTTTTGCTGCGCGTCGGCTGTTTTGCAGCCGTCAACTCCTCGGGTTCGCGGAGCGGAGCGCGCATTCATCCCAAAGTGGCCTTGGCTGTCAAGCGTTCCGCGCTCTACAGCGATGTGCGTTGCACTGGCCGGGCGACAGAGGCATCTGAAACGGGATGACAACCGAACGATTCACGCGGAGGGAAGTGATGGCGATCGGAGTCGCAAGCGCGGCCAGCTTGGCTGTCGCCGATGAATCAGAGGCCGCCCAAAAGACGAAAACGAGTGCGCGGATGCCGGTCGTGTTCGTCCCACACGGCGGCGGCCCGTGGCCCTTCGTCCACGTCGGCTTTGGCGACAAGCAGGAGCTCGACGTCCTCGCTCAGTATCTCAAAGACGTGCGGACGTTGCCGAAGACGGCGCCGAAGGCGCTGCTCGTCGTGTCGGCGCACTGGGAAGAAGCGGTGCCGACCGTGATGACGCACGCGCGGCCGCCGATGTTCTACGACTACTACGGCTTCCCGCCGGAGTCGTACCGCATCACGTGGCCGGCGCCGGGCGAGCCCAAGCTTGCGGCGCGCGTGCAAGCGCTGCTCGCTGGCAAAGGCTTCGCGACGGCGGCGAATGAGGGGCGCGGCTTCGATCACGGGACCTTCGTGCCGCTCAAGCTCGCGTACCCGAACGCCGACGTGCCGACGGTGCAGCTCTCGCTGAAGCAAGGGCTCGATCCGAAGGAGCACATCGCGATGGGCCAAGCGCTCCAGCCGCTGCGCGACGAAGGCGTGTTCATCATCGGCAGCGGCATGACCTACCATAACCTGCGCGCGCTCCACGCCGGTGCGCGGCCGCAAGCGGAGGCGTTCGACGCATGGCTGCGCGAGACCGCGACCGCGGAGCAGAGCAGCCGTGACCAACGACTCACGGATTGGACGAAAGCACCCGCTGCGCGCCAAGTGCATCCGCGCGAGGAGCACCTCCTGCCGCTGATGGTCGTCGCCGGTGCAGCCGGCAGCGATCGCGGCACCATCGACTACAACGGCACCTTCGCCGGTCTACGTTCGAGCGGCGTTCACTTCGGCTGAGCCGCCTTGTCGAAGCGTTCCCGCGCCGCGTGGATCTCGAAGCGGTTCTTCTCCGCCCACTTCGCCAGGCGCATCACCGGCTCGAGCAGCGTGCGGCCGAGCTTGGTCAGCTCGTAGTCGACGCGCGGCGGGATGGTCGGAAACACCGTGCGCGTGATGAGACCGTCGCGCTCGAGCCCGCGCAAGGTCAGCGTCAGCATGCGCTGCGAGATGCCTTCGATCGCCCGCTTGAGCTCCGAAAAGCGCATCGGTCCGTTGCCGAGCAAGCGCACGACGAAGACGCTCCACTTGTCGCCGACGCGGTTCAACACCTCGCGCACGGCCGGGCAGGCCTCATGGGTTAGTGACAAAAATGTGCCTCCTTGCGCGGGCTCTACCTGGTCTCTATTATAGTCATGGTCACAGAAAATAACTAGGCACCAATAGAGAACCAAGGATCAAAACATGACAGCCATCGACCAAAGCGCTCCGTCCTCGTCGAAAGCCCTGAACATCTCGCTCTGGGTCGTTCAAGCCCTGCTCGGCGCCGCCTTCCTCATGGCCGGCTTCTTCAAGTCGACCGGCCCGATCGAAGAGATCGTGAAGAACATGGCCTGGGCCAGCGCCCTCCCCGTCGGGCTCGTGCGCTTCATCGGCGTGTCCGAGCTGGCCGGCGGCATCGGCGTTTTGTTGCCGTCGCTGACGCGCATCAAACCGATGCTGACACCGCTCGCCGGGGTGGGGCTCGCCACGATCATGCTGCTCGCGATACCGTTTCACCTCACCCGCGCCGAGTGGGGCGCCGTGCCGTTCAACCTGGTGCTCGGCGGCTTGGCGGCGTTCGTGGCTTGGGGTCGCTTCCAGAAGGCGCCGATCGCGCCGAGAAAGTGAGGACCGTCATGACTTCACCAATTCGCGCCGTGCTCCCGCTCGGTTTTCCCTGGCAAACGCCGGATCCGTTCCTGTTCTGCGTCTACCACGACGATCGCTACCCCGCGGGCAAGCCCGACATGACACCGAACGCGTCGCTCGCCGGCCGCCACATGGGGCAGGACTTCGAGGGCAAGGACGGCTGGCGCATGTACCACGGCAGCAAGACCCCGGGCTTTCCGCAGCATCCGCACCGCGGCTTCGAGACGGTGACGATCGTGCGCCAAGGGCTCATCGATCACTCGGACTCGCTCGGCGCCTCGGCGCGCTTTGGCAACGGCGACGTGCAGTGGCTCACCGCCGGGCGCGGCATCAACCACTCGGAGATGTTTCCGCTGCTCAACACCGAAGCAGAGAACCCGCTCGAGCTCTTTCAGATCTGGCTGAACCTGCCGCGCGCCGACAAGATGGCCGAGCCGCACTTCGCGATGCTCTGGGGCAAGAACATCCCGCGCGACGAGCGAGACGGCGTGCAGGTGTCGATCATCGCCGGCGCGCTCGACGCACATCGTGCGCTCGCGCCGCCGCCGAAGTCTTGGGCCTCGCGCGCCGACGCCGACGTAGCGATCTGGACGCTGAAGCTCGCGCCCGGCGCGAAGTGGACGCTGCCGCCCGCGAAGAAGGGCACGAACCGCTTTCTCTACTTCTTCAAAGGGAAGACGCTCGCCGTCGCCGGGGAGACGATCCCAGTGTCGCGCGCGCTCGTGCTCGAAGCAGACGTGCCGGCGGCGATCGAAAACGGCCAGGAGCCGGCGGAGCTCCTGATGCTGCAAGGCCGCCCCATCGGCGAGCCCGTCGTGCAGCACGGCCCCTTCGTGATGACGACGGAGGCCGAGCTTCGCCAGACCTTCCTCGACTACCAGCGCACGCACTTTGGCGGCTGGAAGTGGGCGAGCGACGAGCCGGTGCATCCTCGCGAGCAAGCCCGCTTCGCCCGTCACGCCGACGGCCACACCGAAAATCCATAGGTGCATATCGATCACCAATATTGTACGCATTTGTACAATGGTGACGTTGATGCACATACTGCATTCTCTATCGAAAGGACAACACACCATGAAATCGATCTTCGCTCTCTCGATCCTGCTCTTCACCCCCACCGTCTTTGCCGCCACTTGGGACATCGACACCACGCACACGAATGCCCAGTTCGCGGTCAAGCACATGATGGTCTCGACCGTACGCGGCGAATTCCAGAACATCACCGGCACCGTCGACCTCGACGAGAAGGACCTGACGAAGTCGAAGATCGACGTCAGCATCGACGCGACCACGATCAACACGCGCGTCCAGAAGCGCGACGACCACCTGCGCTCGGCCGACTTCTTCGACGTCGCCAACCACCCGAAGCTCACGTTCAAGTCCACGAAGATCGTGAAGGGCAAGGACGGCAAGCTCCTCGCCACGGGCGACCTCACGATCCGCGGCGTCACGAAGCCGGTGACGCTCACCGTGACCTCGCTCAGCGAGCCGATGAAGAACCCGTGGGGCATGACCGTGCGCGGCGTGTCGGCCACCGGCAAGATCAACAGGAAAGACTTCGGCCTCACCTGGAACAAAGCGCTCGAAGCGGGCGGCGTGCTCGTCGGCGACGATGTCGACCTGACCATCGACGCCGAGCTCGTCGCCAAAGCGCCAACGCCACAGAAGAGCTAATGAACCTCGACCTCAACCTGCTGCGCCTCTTCGTCGCGGTCGCCGAGACCGAGAGCTTCTCGAAGGCGGCGCAGCAGCTCGGGGTCCCCCGCCCTACCGTCAGCCGATCGATCGCGCGCTTGGAAGATGCCGTCGGCGCGCGCCTCCTGCAACGCACCACCCGCCACGTCGCCCTGAGCACCGCCGGCCGCGCGCTCTACGAGCGCATCGCGCCGAAGCTCCTCGCGCTGCAGACCTCGCTCGATGACGTGCCCGAGATCGAAGCGCCCGCCTCGGGGAAGATTCGTATCACGGCGCCGGTCGATCTCGGCGCCGCCGTCTTCGCCGAGATCGCCGCGCGCTTCGCCTGCCGCTACCCGGGCATCGCGCTCGAAACGAGCCTCTCGAACGCCACGGTCGATCTCGTCAGCGAGGGCTTCGACGCCGCGCTGCGCATCAGCATGAAGCCGCTGAAAGACTCGACCTTGAGCGCGAAGAACCTCGGGCCGTTCACGATGCAGATCTTCGCCGCGCCGAGCTACATCGCGCAGGAAGGCACGCCGAAGTCGCCCCAAGAAGCCGAGGCGCACCGCTGGGTGCAGTTTCGCGATCGCGATCGCGTGCAGCTGCAAAGCGCGGACGGCGAGCGCGCGACGATCGTGCGCCAAGGCCGCTTGCGCGGTGACGAGATGTTCTTCGTGCGCGAAGCCGTGCGCGCCGGCGGCGGCCTCGGCCTCCTGCCCACCTTCATCGCCGACACCTTCGTGGCGAGCGGCGAGCTCGTGCCCGTGCTGGCGAAGTGGACCGTCAAGAGCGGCAGCGTGTGGTTCGTGAGCCCGTCGGCCAAGCAGACCCCGAAGCGCGTGCTGCTCTTGCGCGATCACATCGTCGACGCGCTCCGCGTGCGGCCGCTGGCGCCGGTGGCGTAGCGCGGCGTCATGGCTTAGACTTTCGCGAAGCGCGTGAAGCAAGCCTTTCAAATCGATCGCTACACCGTCACCGCCGAGCTCGGCGTGGGCGGTCACGGGCGCGTCTACTTGGGCCACGATCCGAAGCTCGATCGCGAGGTGGCGATCAAGGTCGTGCTCCCGGAGCTGACGAGCGATCCGCAGATCATGTCGCGCTTTCACAGGGAAGCACGCGCGATCGCCAAGCTACACCATCCGAATATCCTGGAGCTCTACGACTACTCCGGCGTCAACAGTGACGTTGGCTATTTGGTCGTCGAGCGGCTGCGCGGCAAGAACCTGAACGACTTCGTCGAGCTCTACGGCCCCTTCGATCCCGGCACCGCGGCGGCTTGCGCGCACGAGATCTGCCTCGCGTTGAAGCACGCCCACGAGCTCGGCATCGTCCACCGCGACCTGAAGCCCGAGAACATCTTCTTGGAGCCGAGCGGCCGCATCGTGCTCTGCGACTTCGGCATCGCCCGCAGCTTCGACAAGGACGCGAGCGGCACCTTGGCCGGGCGCCACACGGAGATGATGGGCACGCCGCTCTTCATGTCGCCCGAGCAGATCACCGATCCCACGGGCGTCACCGGCCTCTCCGATCTTTTTTCGCTCGGCGCCGTCCTCTACTGGCTGGTCACCGGCAAGCTCGCGTTCGAAGCGAAGGTGCTCGTCGACGTGATGAAGAACATCGTCGTCGCCGAATATCCGCCGCTGCTCTCCGTGCGCCCCGACGCAGGCGAAGCGTTCAACGCCATCGTCGAGCGCTGCTTGCAGGTCGATCCAGGCGATCGTTACGCGTCGGCGGCGGAAGCGGGCAAGGCGCTCGCCCTCGTGATGAAGGGCCATGGCTACACGGATCCGCGCGCCGCCCTCGGCGAGGCGGTCGAGCGGATGGCGAAGAATCCAGCGCCGATGCCGAAGCCGCTCGATCGCACCGACAAGCTGACGAAGTCGCTGCTCGACTCCTCGCTGCGCACGAACACCGGCCGCGTCGACCTGCCGCAGGACACCGTGCCAGACGCGGTCGTCTCGAGCGACGCCACGCAGATCGCGACCACGATCGCTACCACGGTCGCGACGGCGACGAGCGTGAACACCGCCGTGCCACTCGAAAAGGGTGAGCGCTTCGCCGTGACCCCGAAAGGCGGCAGCCCGAAGCGGCGGGCGCCCATTGTCGCGGTGGTCTCGTTGGGCGCACTGCTCGGCCTCGTCGCGCTCGCGTACGGCCTCACGCGGGGCGGCTCGAAAAACGGGTCGCCGCCCGCGCCCGCGCCCGCGCCGGCGCCGATCGTCGAGCCGCCGCCGACACCGACCCCGGTCGACATTGCGCCACCGCAGCCGATCGACATTCCGGTGGTGCCGACGACGCCGCCCGCGCCGGGGGACGATCCGAAGCCCACGAAGAAAGATCCGCCGCGCCACGAGCCGAAGGGCGCGCCGTCCGGTCCGGCGATCCTCAAAGTGATCGCGCTGCCGTGGGCCGATGTCTACGTCGACGAGCGCAAGGTGGGGACGACGCCGATCTTCCGCACGCTGCCGCTGGCGTCCGGGAAGCACGTGTTGAAGCTCGTCAACCCGGCGTTTCCCACGCTGACGAAGGCGTTCGAGGTCGGCGCCGGCGAAGCGCTCGAGCTGAAGTTCGATCTGCGATCGAAGTGACTAGGTCTTTCTACCGATGAGTAAGCCGATCTGATCGAGCACGGCCTTCTTGCGCGTCAAGAGCGTCGCCTTCTGAAACTTGCCGCCCGCGCCGGTGAGCGAGCCCAAGCGCTCCTTCGGCAGCAAGAAGTGCGCGAGCAAGATGCCTTCGAGCGTGACCACGAGCTGCCCAGGATCGCCCTTCGTGATCTCGCCGCGGCCCATGGCGGCAGAGAAGCGCGCCTTCGCGGCGTTCTCGAGGCGGCCGAGCAAATCGCCGAGCGACTTCTCGCCGCGCTTCGTCGCGTGCGGGTGCAGGAGCTCGTCGAGGCCGAGCGCGACGACGTGCTGATAGCGACCGAGCATGTCGAAGAGCACGTCGACGAACGCCTCGACGTCGGCCCACAGCGACTTGCCTTGCGGAATTGCCAGCGTGCTCTTCTCGAGATCGCCGAAGAGCTTATCGAGCAGCGCGCGGTAGAGCGCCGCCTTGCCGTCGAAGTAGTAATAGATGTTCGCCTTCTCGACTTGCGCCTTCTCGGCGATCTCATCCATGGTGGCGCCGTCGAAGCCGCTCGAGGCGAAGACCTCACCGGCAGAGAGCAAGATGCGATCAGGCGTCTTCAGGCCGACCGCTCGCTCGGGCTTCTCGCTCGACCTGTCGGAGGCCTTTTCTGATTTCGGCGACATGGCGCATAGTGTAATAGCGAACGAGCCCATGCACCCGAAAATTTTTCCAAATGGTAAAACAGGAGCCGGCGATGTCGATCCCACCCGATGAACGAAGCGAGGGCGTGCGCGCGTTCGCGGCGCTCGTCGGCGGTGTCGGACCGGCGATCGCCGCTGACGAGGCGCGCCAAGCGACGCTCGTCGGCGCCGTCATGGACCTTCGCCATTTGATCGGCCGCCGCGTCACCGAGCTCAAGCAATCGCCGCTCACGGGCCGCGCGGACGTCACCGCCGAGCTGAAGGGCTATCGCGACGCGCTCGTTGCGCTCCACGGTGCGCTGCCGGATGGCGAGGCGCTCGCGCACGTGAAACAGCTCGCCGACAAGCTGCGCGCGAAGATCGACGCCGCGATCGGCTGAGGAATCAGAGCACGTACGCGGCTCGATCGACGTGTCAATTGTCGCGCGCATGCTCAGCGTTCGCGTACGAGCCAAGCACCGACCGCGCACGCGACGGCGGCGCAAGCGAACGCCACCTCGGGGCCGCGCAGCGTCCACAGGATCCCCACGAGCGCGCTCGAGACGAGATCGCCGACGCCGTTCGTCGCGGCGAGCGCGCCGTAGCCGCTGCCGCGAAGCTCCTTCGGCACGAGCCGCGCCGTCACTGTGCTCTCCAGGGTGTCCTCGAACGCGATCGTGAGGCCGGCGATCGCAAAGAGCCCGACGAGCGCGCCGATCGACGCAGGAACGAACGCTGCAAAGAGCGCCGTCACCGCCCCGAGCGCGTAGCCCCATTGAAGCAGCGTGCGCGGCTCGGTGCGATCGGCGAGGCGGCCGATCGGAAACGCCGCCAGGGCTGCGACCACGTTGTGCCACGCGAAGAGCCCCATCGCGAACGCCGCGCCCGCGCCAACGCCGAGCTCGGGCGTCATCAGCTCCGTCGCGCGCAGGATGAGCAAGGTGCGCGCAAAATCGCCCATGCCGAACGCAAACACGGCGCCGAGGAAGCGGCGAAAGGATGGCGGCAGCGCGGCGAGGCTCTTGGTGAAAGACTTCGGCGTGTAGGTCGTCGTCCGCTGCCGGCGCACGAGCACGAAGAGCGCGACCGCTGAAAGCACGCCGGGCACCAGCGAGAAGACGAACACGCTGTCGAGCGACACCGCGGCGACGAGCACGCTCGCCACGAGCGGCCCGAGCACGGCGCCAATGGTGTCCATCGCGCGGTGAAAGCCGAACGCCCGCCCGACGCCGCTCTCCGGCACGGAGTCGGCGAGCATCGCGTCCCGCGAGGGCCCGCGAAAGCCGCGCGCGAGCCAACCGATCGAACGCGCGACGAGCAGCTGCGGCCACGACGCGACGAGCGCGAAGAGGCCGGTGGAAAGCCCCGTCACCAAATAACCGCCGACGCAGATCGGCTTGCGCCAGTGCCAGCGGTTCGCCACGTGACCTCCGCCGAGCTTGGCGAAGGCGACGATGCCGTCGGAGACGCCCTCGATGATGCCCAAGATCGCCGGCGCCGCCCCGAAGGTCGCGAGCAGCGCAGGCAACGCCGCGGTCGCCGCTTCGTGCCCGAGATCGGAGAGGAGGCTGGCGACGCCGAAGCCGACGACCGACGCGTTCAGCCACGGTCCGGAGCGCTCGCCGTCAGCCGCTGACACGCGCGAGACCTAGTGCGTCAGCAGCGCGACGCCGGTGAGCCCGACGCCGACGACGCCCGCGAGGATGCCGCCGTACCAGAACAGGTTGCGCTTCGAGAGCACCGCGACCGAGCAGAGCACCAGCGCGAGCTCGATCGCCAGCTCGGCGTAGTCGAAGCGTGCGGCGCGATGGTGCGCGTGATGGCTGTCTTCGAGCTTCTGCTTCGACGCCTCCGCGGCGGCGTTTGCTTTGACGACGAGCGCTTCGGCCTCGGCCTTCAACTGCGGCAGCTCGCCCTCGTACTTCTTGATCTGGGCCCGCCAATCGTTCGCGATCGCCGGCGCGTCGTGCTTCGGATCCTTCAGCGCGTCGGTGATGCCCAAGAAGCCCTGCGTCTGATAGGCGCGGATGTTCTTCGCCTGAAAAAACGCCCACTGATCCGAGGCCTGGGTGTGAAAGATGTTGCTCTCGGTCTGCAAGCGGTTCGCTTCGCCTTGCAGGATCAGCGTCTCGTTGTGCGCGCGATGGCTGAACATCGTCGTGCAAGCGAGAAACGCCGCCACGATGGCCATCGTCATCGCGACGCGGCGATCGAAGGGATCTTCGGTGTTTCCGTGCGAGTGGTCGTGGCTCATATGGCAACGGAGCCTAGCACGCGCGCCTCGAGTTGCGAGATTCCCGTCGCTTGAGCGAGCGCCACCATCGCCTCGAAAAAACGCTGCATCTGCACGCGCATCGCCGGGCGGCGGATGTCGATCTCCTTTTGACTGAGGCGCCCCGCGACGACCGGCGCTTAAGTCGCCGGCATTGGCGCTAGCGCTTGCTGCTCTGCTCCGCGAACGCGGCGGTGAGCACTTGGCCGAAGAGGCCGCCGCCGTAGAGGCTCATGCCGCCGTCGACCGGCACGATCGCGCCGGTGATGTAGCTCGCGCGCTTCGAGCTGAGGAAGAGCGCGCACTCCGCAATGTCCTCGTGGGTGCCCACGCGCGCGAGCGGCACGCCTTCGGCGATGCGCGGGCTCACGTCGCCGCTCGGCGCCAATCGCTCCATGCCGCCGGTGTTCTCGATCGGCCCCGGCGAGATGGCGTTGACGCGCACGCCGGCAGCGCCCCATTCGATCGCCAGCACACGTGTGAGCTGATCGACGCCTGCTTTGGCCGCGCATGCGTGCGCCTGCATCGCGACCGGCTGCGAGCCCTGCTGCGCCGTGATGTTGATGACGCTGGCGCCGGGCTTCTTCAAGTGCTCGAAGCCGGCGCGCAGGACGTGGAAGGTGCCGACGAGATCGATGTCGACGACGGCGCGAAAGCCGTTCGGCGAGAGGGCGAGCGCCGGCGCCGGAAAGTTGCCGGCGGCGCCGCTGACCAGCACGTCGATCTCGCCGAAGCGCTCGTGCGTCTTTGCCAACGCCTGGCTCACGGCATCATACTGGCGCACGTCGCACGCGAAGCCGAGCGCGTCCTTGCCGTGTGCCTTCAGCTTCGTGACCGCCGCGTCGACCTTGTCTTGCGAGCGGCTGCAGACGGCGACGCGCGCGCCGGCCTTCGCGAACGCGTCGGCGATGCCGAAGTTCAAGCCCTGGGTGCCGCCGGCGACGAAGACAGTCTTGTTCGAATAGTCGTGCATGAGAACGCCGCTAGCGCGGAACCGGATCAAAGTCGCGGCCCCGCGCAGGCGACGCTAAGCTCGGCCGCATGCGCATCGTGCTCGCGTGCCTCCTGCTCTCCGCCTGCTCGCAAGTCAGCCGCGCCGATCCCGAAGACATCGGCGACGTCGACGGCCAGACCTTGCTCGCGTTCAACGGAACCACGCTCTTCGGAGCGACGGGCGGCGCTGTGTGGCGCATCCAGAACGGGAGCCCGAGCCGCGACACGCTCTTCACCGGAGCGGGCGCGATCTCGGATTTCCTCGCGGACTCTGCCGGCCTCTACTTCACGCAAGCGCCGCTGACGGACGAGCATACGCGCCTCCGCCGGGTCGCGCTCGACGGCGCCGGTGCTGCGGACGTCGGCATCAACGTGCAACGCGCGTCGGTGCGCCAAGACAGCGAGTACCTCTACTGGTTCGACAAGAGCGGCGCGGTGCCGGCGATCATGCGCGCGAAGAAGTCCGGCGGCACGGCCGCCAAGATCGCCGACGCCGGCCTGACGACGACGCCGGAGATGGCCGTCGACGACACTCACGTTTACTGGGTCGACTTCACCGCGCCGGTGACGATCAAGCGCGTGGAGAAAGCCGGAGGCACACCGGCGAACGTCAAAGTGAACACCGTCGCCACAGCGCTCAACGTCGACGCCGCGTCACTGCACTACGTGAGCAAAGCGACGGCGCCGGCACGCTTGCTCTCGCTCGGCAAAGACGGCGGCGAGCCCACGGAGATCGCGCCCGACGTCGATCGCTTCCACGCCGATGCGTCGTACCTCTACTTCACCACGCTGACTACCGCGATGCCGCAGCGCCAGAGCCTATCGCGCGCGACGCCGAGCGGAAAGCTCGTCGAGATCCTCGTGCGCGACATGAAGACGACGACGCCGGTGCAGCTCGCGAGCGGCGGCGGCTTCGTGTTCTGGAGCGACGGCAAGAACGTGGTGAAGCTGCCGTCGCAGTAAAAAGGTCCCAGGGACCTTTTTACCGTTCTTAGCGAACGATTCCGTTGATCCTGTCCGATTCCTTCTGCATCAACGCGGCGAACTTCTGCGCCAGCTCCGGATTGAACTTGTCGTTCTTCTTCCCGAGGATCTCTGGCGCGCCGACGATCGGCGTCCAGTAGCCTTCGCACTCGAGCCATGCCTGGTGGTGCGTCCCGTTCTCGGCGAGCACCAGGTGATGGTTCATCTTGTTGCCCATCGGATCCTTCTTGAACGCCATCTCGGCGTGGACCTTCGTGTAGAACTCGAGCGTGCACGGCTCCTTGCCGCCGCGGGCCTTCGCTTGCGCGGCTTGGTAGAGCGGCATGAAGGCCATCGCCGTCTTGCCCATGTCGGCCGGGTCGCTCATCTTGGCGGTGAAGTGCTTCTTCGCTTCCGCCCAGTCGTTGGCGCTGACGCCGTGCTCCTGTGCGATCGCGTTCTCTTTGCCGACGTCCCCGCCGGTGTTGGCCATCAGCGCGCAAAGGTCGGCGTACTTCTCGATGGTGATCATGGTCCCTCCCTCGGTGGGACCGTGGTGAAAGCACGGCGGCGTCCGGCGCGCTACAAAATGATCCGTCGGATTTGGACCGGTGGCTCGACCGCTTGGCGCACGATGCGCATCGACCCTCGTTATCGGGGCCGAGCTGCCGTAGGATGCGGGCGATGGACTTCGAGCCAAGTCGAGAATCAGTCATTTTGCGCGATCGTGTACGCGCTTTCGTGCGCGACGAGATCTTGCCGGCGGAGATCGCGCTCGCGCGTACCCTGGGCGGCGACTGGACGCGGTGGGCGGTGCCACCCGAGGTCGACGCGTTGAAGGCGAAGGCGCGCGCCGCGGGCCTGTGGAATCTGTTCTTGCCCGAGGTCAGCAAGCTCGCGAACGTCGAGTACGCGCCGATCGCCGAAGAGATGGGCAGGAGCTTCTTGGCGCCGGAGATCTTCAACTGCAACGCGCCCGACGCCGGCAACATGGAGGTGCTCGAGAAGTACGGCACCGAGGCGCAAAAGGTGCAGTGGCTCACGCCGCTCCTCGCCGGCGAGATCCGCTCGGTGTTCTGCATGACCGAGCCCGACGTCGCTTCGTCAGATGCCACGAACGTCTCGGCGAGCATCAAAGAAGACGGCGCCAGCCTCGTCCTGAACGGCAAGAAGTGGTGGACGACGGGCCTCGGCCACCCGCGCGCGAAGATCGCGATCTTCATGGGCGTCTCCGATCCCGACGGCCACCGCCACAGCCGCCACAGCATGGTGCTCGTGCCGCTCGACACGAAGGGCGTCTGCATCAAGCGCATGCTCAGCGTGTTCGGCGACTACGATCCGCCCTACGGCCACGGCGAAGTGTGGTTCGAGGACGTGCGCGTGCCGAAGGAGAACGTGATCGCCGGCCTCGGCCGCGGCTTCGAGATCGCGCAAGGACGCCTCGGGCCGGGCCGCATCCATCACAGCATGCGCGCGATCGGCGCGGCGGAGCGGGCGCTCGCCTTGATGATCGAACGCGCCATCGCGCGGACAGCGTTCGGTAAGCCGCTCGTCAACCTCGGCGGCAACCGCGAGCGCATCGCCGATCTGCGCATCGCGATCGATCAAGCACGCCTGCTCACCTTGTACGCGGCGTGGCGGCTCGACAAAGTCGGCGCGCTCGCCGCGTTGGCCGAGATCTCGGCGATCAAAGTCGCGGCGCCGAACGTCTTGCAGCAGGTGATCGACGAAGCGATCCAAATCCACGGCGGCGCCGGCGTGTCGGACGACGTGCCGCTCGCAGCGATGTTCGCAGCGGCGCGTGTCTTGCGCATCGTCGACGGACCCGACGCCGTGCACCGCGGGCTCATCGCGCGCGCGGAGCTCGCGAAGTACGAGGCGCGATGAGCGTCGACGCCGGTGGCGCGGTGCGCGAAGGCGAAGCGCTCGACGCCGCCGCGGTCGATGCGTGGCTGAAGCCGCGCGTCCCCGGCCTCACAGGCGCGCCGGCGATCACGCAATACGCGGGCGGCGCGTCGAACTGGACGTACAGGCTCGAGTACCCGTCGCACGATCTCGTCCTGCGTCGTCCGCCCGCAGGAACCAAGGCGAAGTCGGCGCACGACATGGGCCGCGAGTACAAGATTCAATCGGCGCTGCGGCCGGCGTTTGCGTTCGTGCCAGAGATGATCGCCCACTGCGAGGACACTGCGATCATCGGCGCCGAGTTCTACGTCATGCGCCGGATCGCCGGCTTGATCCCGCGCGCGCGGCTTCCGGACGGCGTGCCGAGGGATCCGGCGAGCCTCCGCAAGCTCTGCGAAGCGCTCGTCGACGTGCTCGTGAAGCTGCACCGCGTCGACGTGAACGCCACCGGGCTCGCCGCGCTCGGCAAAGGCCCGGGCTATCCGCGCCGGCAGATCGAAGGCTGGGCCGATCGCTACACGAAGGCGCTCACCTGGAACGTGCCGAAGTTTACGCGCGTCATCGCGTGGCTGAAGGCGAACATCCCGGACGACTCAGGCTATTGCCTCATCCACAACGACTACCGCTTCGACAACGTGGTGCTCGCGGCCGACGATCCGCTGCGCATCATCGGCGTGCTCGACTGGGAGCTCGCGACCGTGGGCGATCCGTTGATGGAGCTCGGCAGCGCGCTCGCCTACTGGGTGCAAGCGGACGACGACTTCTTCATTCGATCGACGCGGCGGCAACCGACGCACCTGCCGGGCATGCTGACGCGCCGAGAGATCGTGGAGCTCTACGCCGAGAAGACCGGGCGTAAGATCGTCAACTGGACCTTCTACGAAGTGTACGGCTTGTTTCGCCTCGCCGGCATCCTGCAGCAGATCTACTTCCGCTATCAGAAGAAGCAGACGAAGAATCCCGCGTTCAAGCGCTTCTGGCTGCTGTCGAACTACTTGGCGTGGCGCTGCGCGCGCTTGATCCGAAAGGCAGGCTGACCATGGCGCAAGCCCCGACCCTCTGCCACTTCGAGCTTGCATTGAGCCACGTCGACCGCGGCATCAACGAAACGCTGTCGCTGCGCACCGCCCGGCATCCGTCCGAAACGGCGCAACGGGTGTGGCTCCGCGTCCTCGCCTACGCCTGGCAATTTTGCGAGCGCATCGAGTTTGGTCCGGGGCTCAGCGATCCCGACTCGCCCGATCTGCTCGCGACGAACCTCGTCGGCGAGACGACGCTGTGGATGCGCGTAGGCAAGGCCGATCCGCAGAAGGTGCAACGCGCCGCCGACCAAAACGGCAACGCGAAAATCGCCGTGCTCTTCGAGTCACCGGAGCGCATGCGCACGTTCATCGACGAAGCCAAAGGCCTCACGCGGCTCGGACGCGTCGAGCTCGGCGCCGCAGATCCCGAGCTCGTCGCTGCGCTAGCCAAAGACGAGGAGCGGCGCAGCAAGGCGACGATCACGATCGTCGGCGATCACTTCTACATCGAAAAAGACGGCGCTTCCTTCGACGGGCCCATCGAACGCGCGTCGATCGTCTGATATGCTGCACACGTGGCCATCGTCGCCCTCACGAACCAAGTCGAAGAGTGGTTGAAGTCGACCGACCCGGTGCCGATCGCCGACGTGAAGGATCTTGCGCACACTTATTCCGTGGCGCAGATCGGCGACCACCTCGGCCACGCGTTCTTGCTCTTGCGCGCTCCGCTCCTCGGCGGCCGCATCCGGAGCACGGTCAGCCGCAACGTCGCCGACATCATGAAGGGCGCCGAAGCCGGACCGCCCCCGCTCAGCGACGCGCGCGTGTTCTTCCTACGCCCAACCGGCAGAAGCGCGTTTCCCCACTTCATCTCTGTCGGGCGCATTCAGAACAACGACGTCGTCCTCGACGACGCTTCGGTCACGAAGTTTCACGCGTTCTTCCGCGTCGACGGTGAGCATATGACCCTGTGCGACGCCGGCTCGCACAACGGGACCTTCGCCGACAAGAAGCGCGTACCGGGCAAGGACGCCAAAGAGACCTTCGTGCCGAAGAACGGCAGCGTGCTGCGCTTTGGAACGGTGGAGCTCACCTTCCTGGACGCGCAAGGGCTCTACGACGTCTTGCGCTCGGTGTGAGGCGCTCAAGGTTTGGCGACGTACGTGTCCGCGCCCTTGCCGGTCGAGCAGCTGAGCAGCGCGATCTTCCCGCCGGGCTTCAAGCACTTGCCGAGCCGGGCGAAGAGCTGAGCGTCGCCGATGTCGAGCGACCCATCGGGGCCGAGGCGCGCATCCAGCTGCAGGAGCTCTTCTTGACCATGGCCGCACAGCACGATGTCGTCGGCGCGCGTCGTCGCGGTCGCGCCTTCACATTGTAAGACGAGCTGCAGGTCGATCGCGGCGTCTCGGTAGATCACCCGATACTTCTCCAAGTAAGGCGCGACGACGGCGGCGCCGATCGTATCGAGCGCGCCGTTCCAATCGGTGATCGGGCCGATGATGACGACGACGGGCCGCGGATCGTTCGCCGGCGCTTCGCTGTCGCTGAGCACGCGCTCGAGCTGCGCCAAGTTGGTGAAGCGCTCAGGCCGCAAGATCTGCGCGGCCTTCAGGCGCTGACCGAGCTTCTTGAACGTGGCCGGATTCGTGTCCTTCAGCTTCTGCAGCTCGGCGACGATCGGCGGTACCGCGTGGTCCTGCGCCTTGCATCGCGAGATGATGAGCGACGGCTCGGCGGCGTAGATCTCGGGCCAAGTGGCCGTGAGCACGTCCTCGAACCACACGCGATCCGCGTCATCGCCGATGGTGGCGCGCACCTTCGCGGTGAACGCCACGTCTTGTTGCATCGCTTTTGGAGAGAGCGAGAAGAGCGCGAACGGAACGTTGCGCAAGACGATCAACGCGATGTTGATGTCGGCAAGCAAACGCGACGGCTAAGCGCTTAAGACTTCTTCACAATCGCCTGGGCAAGCGCTTCACACGCGCCGGTTAGCGTCATGATCAAGGAGACACACCATGCTTGGCATCTTGTTCGGAATCGTTTGCACCGTCCTGCTCTTCAAGGTCATCCGCGGCCGGCGCTACTGGGGACACTACGGGCACCGCTACGGCTACGGCTTCTTCTTGCGGCGCTTGTTTCAACGCCTGAACACGGGGCCCGGGCAGGAGAAGGTCGTGCTCTCGGAGCTCGAGGCCCTCCGCGAGACCGGCCGTGAGCTGCGCGCCGAGCTGAAGACGACGCGCGCGGACATCGCGGCGATCGTGCGCGAGCCGAGCTTCGACAAGGCGAAGGTCGAGACCTTGTTCAGGAAGCAAGACGAGCTCATCGCCAAGCTGCGTGCGGCGGCGTCTGCCTCGCTCGAGAAAGTGCACGGCGCGCTCGACGACACGCAGAAGAAGGACCTCGCCGACATGGTCGAGCGCGGAGGTTTCTACGGGCGCTACGGCTACGGTCACGGCTGCTGACGGTCCCGCGCGGTCTTGGAAATACGCCCACACATATAAGGAGAGAGAATTTATGCGACACGGAGTCCTCATCGTCTTGCTTTCGGCGGGTGCGATCTTCGGTTTCACGAGCGGGTTTCACCACTTACGTCACGGACACGGCTCCTGGCGCGGCGGCCACTGCGCTCAGCATGCGGCTTGGCAGCAAAACGACTGCGGCTGTGCGCAGGGCAGCGCTGCGGCGAGCCAGCCGTCGTGCTCGAGCGGATGTTCCTGGTAGAGGGTGACGGATGCGGCTCCTGCTCATCGATGACGACGCCCGCCTCTATGATCTGCTGAAGACCTTCTTCGCGGACAACGGCGCGTCGCTCGATCACGCAAGCGACGGCCCGCGCGGCCTCGCAGCCTTGGCGCAAGCAGACTTCGACGCCGTCCTGCTCGACGTGATGATGCCGGGCATGGACGGCCTCGAGGTCTGTAAGCGCGTGCGGCAGAAGAGCAGCGTGCCGATCATCATGCTCACGGCCAAAGGCGACGAGACCGATCGTGTGGTCGGGCTGGAGCTCGGCGCCGACGACTATTTGCCAAAGCCGTTCTCGCCCCGTGAGCTGCTCGCGCGCGTCCGGGCCGTCCTGCGCCGCGGTCACGTGGTGCAGAGCGAGCGCATCGCCGTGCGCGACATCGTCGTCGACATCAGCGCGCACGAGGTCCGGGTGAAGGGCAAAGCGATCGAGCTCACCGGCCTCGAGTTCGATCTCCTGCTCGCGCTCATGCGTCGCGCCGGTCGCGTGGTACCGCGCGATGGCTTGCTCTCGGCCGCGGGGCGCGAAGACGTCGTCGTCGGCGAGCGCACGATCGACGTGCACATCTCGCACCTGCGCCAGAAGCTCGGCGACGATCCCCGCGCGCCGACGATCATCAAGACCGTGCGCGGCGTCGGCTACGTGCTGACGAAAGAGAGCGAATGAGGCGCCTCCACCGCTACGTCCACGCGCATCTGCACCGGCGCTTGTTCGTGTGGTTCGGCGCGTCGATCTTCATGACGATTGCAGCCGTGTTCGGCGTGTCGGTCGTCACCTCGCGCTTCGTCGAGTCGCCGTGGCAGGCCGAGATGGACAAGGCGAGCCGCTTCGTTTCGTCGCGCTTGGAGGCCGTGTGGGACGCGCCGGGCGAGCGCCGAGCGTTGACCGAAGCCGCGGCGAAGGAGCTCGAGCTGAACTTGCATCTCTTCGACGCCGGCGGCCGCGCGCTCGAGACCTTCGGCGACCCCTGCGAGCGGCATCCTTACTCGGTGATCGTCCGCCGCGGCGATCTCGTGCTCGGACGCCTGGAAGCCTGCGCGCCGAAGCATCGCGCGTGGGGCGGCGGACTCTGGCGCATCGCTGTCGTGCTCCTGTGCGCGGCGCTCGTCTTGTGGGCGGCGTCCGGCAAGCTCGCGCGCCGGCTCACGCGACCCCTGAGCGATCTCGCCCGCGTGGCGCGAGACATCGGCAACGGCAAGCTGCAGAGCCGCGCGCGCCTGCGGGGCAAAGAGCCAGGTGAGGTCGGCATGCTCGCCGAGTCGATCAACGACATGGCGGCGAAGATCGAACGACAGATGGCCGAGCAGCGCGAGCTCCTCGCCGGCGTGTCGCACGAGCTGCGTACGCCGCTCACCCGAATGCGCGTGTTGATCGAGCTCGCCAAGGATCGGCCGGCGGCGCTCGAAGAGCTCGATCGCGAGATCGACGAGATCGACGCGCTCGTCGGCGAATTGCTCGCGAGCGCGCGCCTCGATTTTTCGGCGCTGCGTTTGCGATCGCTCGAAGCGCACGCCGTGGCAACGCGAGCGATCGAGCGCGCAGGCGAAGCAGCAGATCGCTTGTTCGACGAGGCCGCGGGCGCCGTGTTCCAAGGCGACGCGAGCCTCATCGCCCGCGCGCTCGCCAACCTGCTCGACAACGCCAAGAAGCACGGCGGCGGCGTGCGCGCGCTGCGGGTGAAGACGCGCGCCGGCCGCGTCGCGTTCGAGGTCGAGGACGGTGGCCCCGGGTTTTCCGACGAAGCCGCGCGCCGCTTGTTTCAACCCTTCTCGGCCGGCGGCTCCGAGACGAGCTCGCTCGGCCTCGGGCTCGCGCTCGTCCGGCGCATCGCCGAAGCACACGGCGGCACGGCGTACGCGGAGAACATCGGCGGCGGCGGCGCGCGCGTGGGGTTCGAGGTGAAGGGTTAGCGTGAAGGGCACGACCCCGGATCACATCACGGCACAGCCGCGAAGCCCCCGGCGCCGCCGCCGCCGGTCATCTGCACCGCCGACTGCGAGAACACGTTGAACGCGCGGCGGATCTCCTTCTGGTTGTTCTTCGGCGTCAGCACCCAGCGCGGATCGATGCCCATCAGCGAGAACACTTGGCGAAAGTCGGTGCCGCCGTCGTCGATGCCCATGGCCGCCACGATGTGCCGCTCGGCCATCGTCATGTCCTTGACGATCGCGGCGACGTCCTTCGGCTGCGCCCGGTTCGATCCGGCGTCGGCGCCGTCCGTGATGAGCAGCGTCACCGTACGCACGTTGACGCCGGCATCTAGAAACGCCTGCGTCTTCGCGAGCACGGTGCCGAGCAGTACTACGCTTTGATCGTAGAGCGGCGTGCCTTGGTTCGGATCATAGTTCTGGCTGTCCATGCGGATCGCCTGCGCGAGCGGCACGTAGGGAAAGAGCACGTCGCCGTTCAGGTAGCGCGTGTGCACGAACACGTTGTCCTTCTGCTTGCTCGCGAGGAGCGCGTCGAGGACCGCGTTGTGTCCGTCGCGCACGTTCTGCGCGTTCTTGGCCATCCGGATCGATCCGGAGTCGTCGGGCATCAGGGTGACGAGCACGACCTCGCTCGCCTTGACGTCGTCGATCGCGATGCCGAGCCCTAGCGCGATCTGCGCGCCCAGATCCGGCACGGCGAGCACTTGCATCGACTGCGCGCCGAGCGTGCCGTCTTGTTGAGCGGACGAGAACAATTGTTGAACGTTCGTAGTCATAGTTGCTCCGTAGTTTAGAGAATTCCCCAGTTGGCGATCGGATCGGTCGAGCGCACGAGGTGCATGCCGGCCGCAGCGAAGCGCTGCATCGCGGCCTCGGCCTCGGACGTGAAGTCGGCGTGAAAGCCGCCCTTGCCGTCCGGCACCGCGACCGCCGACATGCAGTCGGTGAGCACATACACCTTGCGGACGAGCGCGCGATCGAAGGCGACGATCTCCTCCAGCAGATCGTCGATCGTGCTCTTGACGCAGTGGCTCGCCGCTTGGCCGGCGATGACGACCGCGTCGGACGCGAGCAGCGTCTTCAGAAACGCCGTGTTGCGCTGCGCGAGCGGCTGGCCGTCGTGGCGGGTGAGCACCTCGGGGCGCAGCACCGAGTAGTTCTCGGTGAGCGGATGGCCGCCCTTCACCTCGACCCACGACTGCATGGAGCGCGCGTACGCGTGAAAGAGGCGCGCCTCGTGGATGACGCCGGCGAGCGCGTGGCCGGCGCTGCCGAGCAAGCAGTGCGGCGGCCACAGGTAGAGCTTGTACTTACCGGCGCGCTCGAGCTCTTGGCAGTAGTGGCGCGCTTGCTCGACGAGCCACGGATAGTTGCCGTTGCAGAGCCAGCGCGCCATCGCCGGGTTCGGTCGCAAGCGGCCCTTCGCCACGTCCTCGGCCGCCACCTCACGAAAGGCGTCGGGCGGGCGACCGTTCTCGTCGATCCAAAAGCTCGGAAAGAAGATCTGGTGCGCGAAGTGGGTGTCGAGGGTGGTCGTGATGTTCGTGATGACGCCGAGGTTCTTGTAGATCAGCTCGGCGATCCTGCGGCTGTCGCCGACGGCGCCCTTGCCGTCACGGCCGCCGACGAAGAGCGCGCCCTCCGGAAAGCAGAAGTCCTTCTGCACGTCGATGAGCAGAAGGTGCACGTTCTTCTGGTCGGTGCTCGCCGGTTGCAGGCGGTGCTGCCGCGCCCATGTCGCCGCGAGCGCAGGCATCTCGGCTGCGCGCGGCTCGTACGAGAAGCGCGCGGCGTTTGCGGGATCGAAGAACGGGGGAAGGGGGAGCTCGAGAGCAGTCATGATGAAACCTCCATGGTGAGCGCACGGAGCTCGTGCGCGTCGTGAACGAGAAGCGCGTCTTTGGTCGCGATGAGACGGCACCCGGCGTCGACGAAGGGCTCGGTGTCGGAGAACACGCGCGTCACGGCCAGCGTGCCGCCCGTCGCTTCGACGCGGACGACGCCTGCGTCGGTGGGAACGAGCAGCGCGTGATCGACGGCGGCGCCGAGCTTCGCGGACGCGAGCCACGGCAGATCCCGCGCGTCGCCTTCGACGGCTGCGAGCGTCTGCCCGCGGGGATCGATGAGAATGCAAGCATCGACGCGAGCGCCGGCCACCTCGCGCGCGACGCTGAGCCACCCGAGCTCGCCGAGGACGCAGCCCATCTCGAGCACGCGGCCGCGGATGCACGCAGGGCGCAACGAATCGACGAGGCCGCGCTTGTTCGGCGAGAAGACGTAGCCGACCGCCAGCTCTCCGGCGCGATAGACGCCGAGGCCGAAGCGGGACCCGAGCCAGACGTGCGCGTCGCCCTCGAGCACGCCGCCGAGCGGTTCATCGGCGCTGAAGGGATCGCGCTGGTCGGCGAGCCGCACGACCGCGTCCTGGCCGACGAATACGACATCGTCGCCGAAGGCCGCGAAGGCGTGTGGCGCGATCGAGCGCCGCCGCGCGCCACCCGCGTCGAGGATGGCCAGCGTTCGCCCGTTCGAGACGAGCGTCGCGTGCGGTAGCAGCCCAAAGCGCAGCGTCGGATCGCAGCGGCCGCTGAGCACGCGCTCCTTCGTCTCGCGCACGAACGCGTCGTCCTCGTGACACAGCCAGTGCGCGCCGCTGTCGTGGACGGCCACGAGCGTGCCTTCCGTCCGCACGATCGAGCGCGCGTGGACTTTGCCGCGAACCGCCGAGCGATGCACGACGCGCGCGGCTTGCGTGCAAAACGGGCAGACCGCGCGCCCATGCTCGCCGCCGCAGGCGGTGCAGCGCGTGAAGCGCAAGGTGTCGAGCAGCGCCGGGGGCGGCGGCGTTCTGAGATCGCGCACGCAGGTCTCTTCGAGGAACCCGAGCACGGCGTCCGGCAAGGTCGCGAGCGGCAGCGCCGGCTTCGGATACTGCACCTGCGGATGGAACACGGTGATCCGCTCGAGCGGCCGCAGCGACGGCGGCAGGCGCTTGCTCGCGTCCTGCGGCCGGTACACGCCTGCGTAGGGACCGGCGAGCAGCAAGAGCTGCATCAACATGACGGCGTACGCGTACCAATCGGAGCCCTGATCGTGCGGGCGGACCATGGTCGCGGCGCCGCCGGCCGCTGCGAGCAAGCGCGGGTCGACGAAGCGATCGCTGAACACCCGGCACACGAAGCGATCGAACTGATAGCTGTCGGCGTCGATGAGGAAGACGTCGTCGCCGCAGACGAGCACGTTCAGGTCGTTGAAGTCGCCGAGCGTGACACCGGCGCGATGCAGCGCCAAGACCTGTGCGCGCAAGGTCCGCAACACCGCGACGTTGCGCTCGCCGCCGCCGGCCCCGCGCCGCGCCGTCGCCTGCGCGAGATCGGCGAGGACGAGCGCGCCCTCGATCTTGCGCATGACGTAGCCGATGAGCCCGCCGCCGCCGAGGCCGCGCTTGTCGGTCGCCAACGCTTCGGGCTTCACCGCCGCCGCCGGCAGCGCGAGCCGCATGAGCGCCGGCAGCTTGTCCTCGTGCTCGCGCAGGCGCACGCCCGCGGCAAGCTGTGCGTCGGGCAGGCCGGCGAAGTCCGGATGCGACGGCGGCTTGAAGCGCTTGAGCACGCGCCCGTCGCCGAGATCGTAGACCTCGGCCTCGCCGCCTTGGCCGATGAGGCGCTTCGGATCGAGCCGCACGCGGGCGCCGTTGACGAAGGCTTCCATCACGCGCCTCCGCCGCGCTTGCCGAGGATGATCGTCGTGTCGTCGGCGAGGACGCTCGGCGGGCGGGTGAGCTGCGCCAGCTTGCGTCTCAACGCGTCCGGATGATCGAAGAAGCGCGCCTCGTCGGCGGCGAGCACCGCCGGCCAGGCGGGCGATGCGCCTTCAGCGAGGAGCTCGGCGGCGCCGTCCGTCGCCACGAAGAAGCGCTCGACGGCCGCGGCGTCGCGAACGAGCACCGGCGCGATCGTGAGGTCGCGGCCGTCGAGCAGGCGGTAGGCGAGATAAGGCGGCGCGTTGTCAGCGAACGGTCCGATGACGAAGGCGCAGTCGTTGCAACCGATGACGCCGTCGCCGAGCGCGAAGAAGATCGCGTGCGCGCCGCTGAACAACACCCCGACGATCGTGAACAGCGCGGCCTCCTCGAGCAGCGCCGCCGGTGCACGGGTCGTCTGCTCCGCGATGGCCATGAGGCGCGCGCTCGCCGCCTCCGTGAGCGCGGTCCAGAACCCAGCTTCGAGCGGATCGCCCTCCGCCGCGAGCGCGCACTCGGCGACGAGGCGCGCGCCTAGATATGCGCCGACGCCGCTCGCAGGCGCGCTGCCGCAGCCGTCGCAGACGACCGCCACGAAGCGCCCCTGCCGCCCCGCAAAGTACGCGGCGTCCTGGTTCGGCGCGCCGTTGACGCGATGCCGGCTCCCGGTCACCGAGGCGTCGCGCACGCTCATCTCTTCGTGTTTCATATACACTATGTTCGTGTATATCTAACACTTTGTCAACTCAAAATGCGCGCCGTTGCAAACCCCCTAGCGAGCGCATAGCCAAGCGGCATGGAACCCATCGTGCTCACGCACGGCGGCGCCGGCGCCCCGGCCTCCGCCAAAGACGGCGCCGACGCGGCCGCACACCGAGGGCTGGAAGAAGGCGACGCGCTCGCGATGGCCCTCGCCGCCACCTGCGTGCTCGAAGACGATCCGCGCTTCAACGCCGGCACCGGCGCGAACTATCGCCTCGACGGCGAGACGATCGAGCTCGACGCGTCGGTGATGACGAGCGACGGCCGCTCGGGCGCGGTCGCCTGCCTCGAGCGCGTCCAGCATCCGATCCTCGTCGCGGCCCGCGTCCGCGAGCGCACGCCGCACTTGCTGATCGCTGGCGGCGGCGCGACGGCCTTCGCGCGACGGCAAGGCTTCCCCGACTACGACCCAGGCACAAAGGAGCGGCGATCACACCTCGAGCGCGCGCGCGCGCTGCTCCTGCAACGACGCTTCGCCGAGCCGGGCTTCGAAGCGTGGCAGATCCTCGCCGAGCGCGACGAGGTGAAGGCGCTCTGGAACTTCTCGACCGACTACCCGGGCGACACCGTCGGCGCCGTCACCCGCGACGAGAGCGGGGCGTTCGCCGCCACCGCGTCCACGGGCGGCACCTTGTTTACCTTGCGCGGACGCGTCGGCGACTCGCCGCTCATCGGCTGCGGCGTCTTCGCAGGGCCGCGTGGCGCGGTCGCCTGCACCGGCGCCGGCGAGGAGATCGTGCGCCGCTTCTTGGCGAAGACGGTTTACGACGCCCTCGCCCGCGGCAACGGCGCCCGCGCCACGATCGATGCGGCGCTCGCCGAGATCCCGGCCGCGATCCCGATGGGCATCCTCGCGGTGACCTCAACCGAGCATGCGCACGGGTGCAATCGTGAGATGCCCGTCGGTGTCGCGGCGCGCCCCAAAGTTGCCCCTGCGCCGCGCCGCGGCTAACTCTATGGAGTGATCGATAGTCCCTGGTTCGTGGGTTTCCGTCCGGTTCTGGCGCCCGCGCTGCGTTGGTTCGCTTTTCCGCACGCGGGCGGCGCCGCGTCGGCGTTTCGTCCACTCTCCATCGCGTTGCCCCCGTCCATCGAGCTCGTCGGGGTACAGCCCCCAGGGCGCTGGAATCGGATCAAGGAAGCGCCGCACCGTCGCGTGCTCGATCTCGTCGATGCGATGTTCGCGCCGTTCGTGAGCGCTGCCGCCGAGGCCCCGTTCGCGCTGTGGGGCCACAGCCTCGGCGCGCTCGTCGCGTTCGAGCTCGCGCGGCGGCTGCAACGCGAGGGAAAGCCGGCGCCTCGGCTGCTGCTCGTGTCGGCGCGCCGTGACCCGACGCTGGCCCCGCTCGGCGCGCCGATGGCCCACCTCGACGACGAGGCGTTCATCAACGCAGTCGATGAGCGCTACGGCGGTATCAATCCCGCGGTGCGCGCCGACAAAGAGATGATGGCGCTCACGCTGCCCGCGCTGCGCGCCGACATGGAGATGTACGAGACGTACCGCGCGTCCGACGGCGACAAGCTCCTCGCGCCGATCGTCGCTCTGCGAGGGGTCGCCGACCCGATCACCAGCGAGGAAACGGTCGCCGGGTGGGCGGCGCAGACGCGCGCTGGGTTCCAGGCGACGGTCTTTTCAGGGGGCCACTTCTTCCCCTTCGACGCGAGCAACAAGGCCACCCTGATCGAGCTCCTGCGGACGGCCGAGCTTCGCGCGTGAGCACGTCGCCGCCAGACGGGCTCACGGGCAACTTCGCTCTCGCTGAGCTGCCGCGGATCCTCATCGCACCGTGTCGCGCGCAATTGAGCGGCGCGCTTTGGCTCGAGCACGGCGAAAGCGCGCGCCGCATCGTCTACTCGAACGGCTGGCCGATCGCGGCGGCGTCGAACCTCGCCGATGAGCAAATCGAAGCGCACTTGCTCAACGGCAACCACCTGAGCCCGCCGAACCTGCAAAAAGCGATCTCCCACGCTGCAAAGAAGAAGATCGACCTGCAGCAAGCGCTTTCCGAGTTGCAGCTCCTGTCGAAGACGACCTTCGTCGATCAGCTGCTGGAGCTGCGCAAGCGCATCGTCACGAACGCCCTGCAGGGACCCTGCAAGACGCGCTTCGAGCCGAGCGCGGCCGATCCGATCGGCTTCTCGTCCCTCCCCCTGCTCGAGTGTTGCACGCGCGCCGTCAGCCGCTGGTCGCCGCAGGATCAGCAAGCCGTCCTCGCGGCCGTCGGCAACCGCGCGCTCTCCGTGCACACCGCCGACGCCGAGCTCGCGATGACGCTCGGGGCGCCGAAGACTTTGCTCGCGCTGATGCAGAGCTTGACCAAGGAGCCGAAGCCCGCCTCCCAGGTCGCTGCGAACGCGCGCACCGACCTCATCGCCGCGGTCGCGACCCGCCTCGTGCAGCCGCCGCAAGACATGAAGCCGATGGACGGTCCGCTCGACCGCGAGCTGAACGACGCCATCGCCAAGGTTCAACAGACGAGCCGCGGCGACTGGGAGCCGATCCTGCCAGCGGCCGTCGAGCGTCGTGGGCTGAGCCCGCGCCTGCTCGCAGCCGCGGTCGCGATCACCGCGCTCGTCAGCGTCGGCTTGACGTGGACGCTCGCTCGTTCGCCGCCGCCGCCATCACCATCCGTCGAGGCACCGCCGCCGGAGCCGCCGCCGAGCTCGCAGCCGGTGATGCCTTCGGTGCTCGCCGTCGCCGCCGACCGGGTCAAGCAGCAGAGCAAGCCAAAGCTCAGCGAAGAAGATCAGGCCCGACTCGAAGCGTTGCTCAAGCGCGGCAACGCTTGGATGAAGAAGAAGAAGGCGGACGCAGCGATCAAGGAGTACAAGCTCGCCCTCGAGGTCGATCCGTCATCAGCCGCGGCGCACCGCGCGCTGGGCATCGCCTACACCAAGACGGGTGAGGCCGAACAGGCGGTGTTCGAGTTCAAGCTCTACCTTCGCTTGTCGCCGTTCGCCGACGACGCCGACGCCGTCAAAGACCTCATCGATAACTTCGAGAAGCGCGCTCGTTGAGCGGCGCTCAGCGAAACATCTCGACGCGATTGCGGCCTTTCCCTTTCGCCGTATAGAGCGCGCGATCCGCCGCCTTGAACAGCTCCTCTTCGGACACCGCGTGGCGAGGGCAGGCGGCGACCCCGGCGCTGAAGGTCGTGTGCAGCCCGTCGGTCTCCTGCGTGCGGCGCAGGCGATCGACGACCACCATGGCGTCCTCCACGTTGGTCTCGGGCAAGACGAGGGCGAACTCCTCGCCGCCGATCCGCGCGACCGTGTCGACGGTGCGCGTCTGCGCCGTGAGGATGCGGGAAACCGTGCGCAGGGCGTCGTCGCCGGCTTGATGGCCGAGCTTGTCGTTCACTTGCTTGAAGTGGTCGAGGTCGATAACGACGAGCGACATCTCGCGCTTGAAGCGGATCGCGCGCTGCACCTCGCGCGTGAGCTGCTCATCGAACACGCGCCGGTTGTGCAGCATCGTCAGCGGATCGGTGCGCGCCAAGGTCGAGACCTGCTGCAGCGCGCGGTTCAGCGCTTCGTTGGCGCGATGCAAGTCTGCCGTGCGGCGTTGCACCTCTTGCTGCAGGAGCTCGGCGCGGCGGCGCTCGCGGTCGAGCAGACCCTTGTAGTTGTTTTGCATCCGGCTCTCGGCCGTGACGTCGCGATAGATCTCGATGCACGCGTAGGCATGGAGCCGCTCGTCGACCAACGGAATGGCGAGCAAGTTCACCGTCAGATCGCGCTTGCTCGAGCCGACCTCGTCGATGCGGATGCTCTTGCCAGTCTCCATCGCCCGCTGCGAAAGACAGCCGTCCTTTTCGCACACCGTGAGCCCGAAGTGCTCGTGACACATCCGCGCGTGCGGATCTTTCTTCATGGCGCGCGGGCTGAGCTCAGCGAGCTGCAGGTACGCGCGGTTGTAGTGCAGCACCTCGAGGTCCGGCCCAACGAGCGCCGCCGCATCGAACGAGGTGTCGATGAAGACGTTGACGAGCGGGTGGATCTCCGTGGTCATGGCGTTTGCGCCTCGTCATTGCTGACGAAACGCCAAGTAGCTCTCCGGTAAGTCGTCGAACTCCATCGTTTCTTTGCAGTTGGGACACGCGACCGGCGCCTCGAGATCTGGCGTAGGGTTCGCTTTGAAGTCGACGAGCTTCGCCTCTTCGGTGTCGCACGAGGGGCAGATGTACGGCGCGAAGACGGAGTGCACCTCCGCACGATCGGCGAAGTTCGCGATCATGTTGAGCTGCTGGACGATGGCGACCGAGCAGCGCTCGAAGTTGATGCGCGCGCCGTCCTTGCGCAACGCCGTCATGAAGTTGATCCACTCGCGCACCCCCGTCGAGTTGATGCGCTTGATCCCGGCGAGGTCGAGGGTGAGGAGCAGAGGCTTCTCGCTCAAGATCGCGTTGAACTCGCTGTCTTCGGTGATGTCGCCAGACAGCTCCGCCCACAACCCCGAGGGCCGCTTTTCGACTTTCACGTTCAAAGAGTTGGCCATTTGTTCTTCACCCGTCGACGACGAAAATGTTGAAGGACTTACCTTTGGTCACGAAGTCTTTGTACGTGCCGCTGATGTCGATGAGCCCGATCATCTCGGTCGTGCTCCCCGGCTTGATGTTGATCACGAAGTGCGAGAGCGCGTCCAAGATCTGGTAGAAGCCGAGCCCCGCGCCCCCTGCCTTGTTGTCGACCTGACCGTCGCCCCGGCGAAAGCACTTCGCCAGATATTCGATGATGGTCGAGCGGGTCAGCGAGCCGAAGGGATCCGAAATCGAGACGCCGAGGCGGCGGGCGTCGCAACAGACTTTCAGATTGATGACCTCGTCGGGCTCGAGCTCGATGCGCTGCGTACGCGACGTGCTCGCGTAGCGATACTTGCCGTCGGCGTCGACCGGCGAGTTGTAGAGCGCGTTCGTGACGAACTCGTCCACGACCGTCTCGAAGAGATTGGCGAGGCGCTGGGGGATGCCGAGCTGCGACGCGTACTCCTGCATCTGGGCGAGGAGCGCGTCCTTTTCGGCCGACTTGTTGATCCGCGCGGTCCGCGTTGGCACGCCCCAGACGAAGTACTTCTCGAGGCCGAAGATGTCGCGGCGCAAGATCTTCTGGCAGGTGACGATGAGCCCATCGACGTCGAGCTCGTCGTCGCCGCTCGTGGCCAGCAGGTTGGTGAGCGACTTCGTGCCGAACATGTTCGGCAGCCCGGCGCGCATCGTCCCGGCCGAGAGCAAGAGCACCTTCGGCTCGCTGTGCGCCGCGCTGAACTCCTGCAGGCGCTGGAGATCACCGGCGTCGAGGCCCTCGTAGTGCGCGACGATCAGATTGTACGGCGCCCCGCCTTCGAGCGCGCCGAGCGTCTCGCGAGTTTCTGGCGCGCCGATGACGCGCGTGATGATCTGGCGCAAATGTTTCTGTCGCTTTGGATCCGCATCGATGAGCAGTACGCGACGCGTCGCCTCCGACAGCTGAAGGATGGGGCTCATGAAAATCTGGATGCCTCGATGAAAAGAGTAGACGCCGGCTGATGGCGTGTCAAAAATGGTTCAAGGAAGCAGCTTGCCCGGAAAAAAAGGCACAGACGGACGTTCAGATGACCGACTCGCCGGCGCGTTGGCGCACACCGGCATCGACGTCCTGCTCGAGGGCTTGCCCGACGCCGCAGTGATCGTCGACCTCGACCTCATGCCGATGGCGTGGAACTCGGCGTACGCACATATGAGCGGGCTGCGCTCGCGCCGCTTCGCCGAAGAGGCTGAGAACAGTCACTGCCACGAGCTGCTCACGCTCGGGATCTGCAAGACCGAGTGCTTGGCGCGACGCGCGGCGAGTGGCAAGCGCCCGATGCGCGTCGACGAGATCGCGGCAGTGCAAGCCAAGGTGAAAGACCCCGCGCAGCTGACGTTGGTCGTGCAAGCGATCCCGCTGACCAATGCGGCGAACGAGGTATACGCCGTCCTCGAGCTGTACCGCGACGTCACCGCCGAGGCCGGCATTCAAACCCGCTACAAGGCGCTGCTCGAGAACGAGAAGCGGCGCGCCGAAGAGCTCGAGCGGATCGTCGAGCAGCGAACGCAGGAATTGCGTCACTCGCTCGCCGAGCTCCAATCGACGCAGGCTCAGCTCATCCAAGCCGAGAAGCTGTCGTCGCTCGGGCGCTTGGTCTCGGGCATCGCGCACGAGCTGAACAACCCTCTGAATTTCGTGTATGCCAACCTCGACTTCCTCGACAGCTACGTGAAGGATCTCGTCGACTACATCGGCGAGCTCGAGCGCGACGGCACCAGCGCGCGTCGAGACCTCGACTACATGAAGAACGACGTGAAGAAGGTCGCCGGCACGATCCGCGAAGGTGCCGAGCGGGCGATCCGCATCGTCAAGGACCTGCGAACCTTCTCGCACACCGGCACGCACACGGGCGAGGCCGTCGATCTTCGCGCGTGCATCGACTCCGTCCAGAGCTTGCTGCACCACGAGCTGAGCCGGTCCAAGGTCACCATCGATGTGCAGCTGCCGCCGCAGATGCCCATGGTGTTCGCCAATCAGCCGCAGGTCGAGCAGGTGCTCATCAACCTGCTGACCAACGCGGCCCACGCGATGGCGCCCGCAGGTGGCATCGTCGAGATCGCGGGGCGGGAGGCGTTCGACGACGTGTGCTTGACGCTGACCGACAACGGCACCGGCATCCGCGCCGAGAACCTGTCACGGCTCTTCGATCCCTTCTTCACGACGAAGCCGGTTGGGCAAGGCACCGGGCTCGGACTATCGATCTCGCGCTCGATCATGCTGTCGTGGGGCGGCAGCATCAAGGCGACGAATACGCCAGGTAAGGGGGCGTGCTTCTCGCTGCACTTCCAGCGCGCGGCTACAGGATCCGGCGCAAGTAAACGTTGATGTCTTCGCCGCGCCACTGCCGCGGATAGCCGAGCGACACTTCTTCGAAGCGGACGCCGTCGATGTGTCGCGTGCCGCGCATGTGCAGATGGCCGGAGACGACGACCTCGGCACGAAAACGCGTGTGCCAAGACTCGGTGAGCCGCGTGCCGCACCAGATAGAGAAGCGCGGGATCGCCGGCAGAAAGACGAGATCGTAGCGCAAAGGAAAGTGGTTGATGATCACGGTCGGTTCGCTGATCGCGCTCAACCTTCGCTCGGCGTCCTCCACGCGCGCGTGACACCACGCGGTCTTCGTCGCGTGAGGATCGCTGTGCAGCCGATACTCGTCGCTGCACATGAGCCCGGCCTCGCGCGCCCATTCGATCGCGCCGTCGTCGGGCACCTCCGGCGGCCGAAACGAATAGTCGTAGAGCAGAAAGAGCGGCGCGATCACCCGCGCGCCGCTGGACGTCGCGAAGCGTGGAAAAGGATCCTCGGGCGTCAGAACACCGTGCTTGCGAGCTAGGGCGACGACGGCGTCGTACTTCGCTTGCCCGCGGAGCTCGGGTGCGTCGTCCATCGACCACAGCTCGTGGTTGCCCGGCACCCAGATGACGCGCGCGAAGCGCTCGGTCGCCGCGACGAACGACCGCTCGAGGTCGGCGAGCTTCTCGGCGATGTCGCCGGCGAGGATCAGCCAATCGTTGGGGCGCGCGCGCAAGGTCTCGAAGAGGCGCCGGTTCTGCTCATAGGCGAGGTGGAGATCACTGATCGCCCAAAGCTGCGGCGACGTCACGAGTGACTCAGAGCTTCGACGCGAAGCGATCGACCGTCCGCACGAGATCGAGCGCGCGCCAGGGCTTCGGCACGATGCCGCGGACGAGCCCTTCTTGCCACATGTCGATGACTTCCTTCAGCTCGGGGAAGGCGGTGACCATGATGACCTGCGGCTTGTAGCCGCGTTTGTGAATCTCTCGCACGAACTCGGTCCCGCTCATCTGCGGCATCGATTGGTCGACGAGCAACACGTGCACCTGATGACCGGCCGCGAGATAGACGAGCGCGTCAGCCGCAGACGTCGCCACGTGCACGTCGTACTGAGGGTACGCGCGAAAGGTGCGCTGCAAGAGCTCGTTGTTCAGCGTCTCGTCGTCGACCGCCAGAATGTTGATCTTTTGCAAGCACGACTCCGCGCTGCCCGTGCGCGATTGTTGAACTCGGGTCACTTGAGTGTTTACCTCATCTGTGTGGCAACGCAACTTCTGAATCATGCGTTCGCGCGGCTCGCGATCATCAACCGCGGTGAGCCGGCCCTGCGCCTCCTTCGCGCTGCCGCTGACTTCGCGCTGCGCACCCAAACTCACGTGGGCACCATCGCGTTGTACACCGATCCGGACAAGCACAGCGTCTACGTCCGCCGCGCGAACGTCGCCTATCACCTTGGGCCGGCGCTCGAGCCGCAGGCAGACGGATCGCTCGCGAGCCGCTACCTGAATTTTGCGGCGCTCGAGAAAGCGCTCGTCGAAACGCGCGCCACTGCAGCGTGGGTAGGCTGGGGCTTCGTCGCCGAGCGCGCCGAGTTCGCCGATCTGTGCGCGAAGCTCGGCATCGTGTTCATCGGCCCGACGGCGTCGGCGATGCGCACGCTCGGCGACAAGATCGCGTCGAAGCGCCTCGCCGAGAGCGCGCGGGTGCCGGTGGCGCCGTGGACGGGCGGCCCGGTCGAGAGCCGCGAGGCGGCCGAGCGCTGGGTGAAGGAGCACGGCCTGCCGGTGATGATCAAAGCGACGGCAGGCGGCGGCGGTCGCGGGGTACGCCGCGTCGACGAGCTCTCTGCCCTGCCCGCTGCCTTCAACGCCGCACGTGACGAAGCGCAAAAAGCCTTCGGCAACGGCGACGTCTATCTCGAACGGGTGATCGAAGGCGCGCGGCACGTCGAGGTGCAGATCGTGGCCGACACGCACGGAACGACCTGGGCCGCAGGCCTGCGCGACTGCACGGTGCAGCGCCGGCACCAGAAAATCATCGAGGAAGGACCACCGGCGACCCTCGGTGAGAACGCCCGCGCCGCGCTGGCCGACGCCGCCGTCCGGCTCGCCGTCGCCGCCCGCTACACCTCGCTCGGCACGGTCGAGTTCCTCTACGAGCCGCAGACCCAGAAGTTTTACTTCATGGAGATGAACACGCGCCTGCAGGTCGAGCACCCCGTCACCGAGCTCACGACCGGCCTCGACCTCGTTGGCCTGCAGCTCGCGATCGCCGCCGGCGACAAGATCGCGCCGATGGCGCCGAAGACCGTGGGCCACGCGATCGAGGTGCGCCTCTGCGCCGAGGATCCGCGCCGTGACTTCGCGCCTGCGCCTGGCAAGCTCGTGCGCTTCGCGATGCCGGCAGGACCGAACGTGCGCGTCGACAGCGGCTACGCCGAGGGCGAAGAAGTGCCGAGCGAGTTCGATTCGATGATGGCCAAGATCATCGCCTTCGGCCCCACGCGCAACGAAGCCCTGCTCGCGCTTCGCCGCGCGCTGCGTGAGACTCAGGTCTTCGTTCAAGGCGGCGCCAGCAACCGCGCGTTCCTCTCGGCGATCCTGCAGAGCGCCTCCTTCGTGGATGATCGCACCGACACGCGCTGGCTCGACCGATCCGCCAAGGATCTGTTCACCGTGCCGCCCGAGACCTTCACCCAGCTCGCGGTGTGCTTCGCCGCGATCGACGTCTACTGGGCCGAGCGCGCCGCCGAGATAGGCCGCCTGCTCGAGCGCGTGCGCCGTGGTCGCTTCGAGCTCGGCGAGGATCGCCCCTTCGAGATCACGCTGAGCGCGCAAGATCGCAGCTACACCATCCTCGTCGTACAATCGGCGCCCGAGCAGTTCCAAGCGCGGCTGGCCGAGCAGTGGTTCGACATTACGGTGCAAACGCACACGCCGCAGGAGCGCGTCGCGATCGTCGGCGGCGTGCGCCTGCCTCACCGGGTGTTCGCCGACGCGCGCGGGATCAGCATCGAGATCGAGGAGCACAGCGTCTTCGTCGCCCTGCCGCAGGGCAACCGAGTCACGGCGCCGGCGCCCGGCCTCGTCCAGCGCATCCTGGTAGAGCCTGGCGACGCCGTCGCGCCGGGTCAGCTCATCGTCGTGCTCGAGGCGATGAAGACCGAGGTGTACGTGCGTGCGACCACCAGCGGCCGGGTCGCCAAACGCGTCGTGAGCGCTGGCGCGCAAGTCAGAGGCGGCGCCACCTTGCTCGAGCTCGACAGCGAGGGCAGCGGCGGCCCGCAGAAGGACGAGCGCGAGCACGCGGCCTCGCCCTTCGCGACGACGGATCCATTGCCGATCGAGCTGCTCGATCGCCTGCTGCGCGGCTTCGACGGCACCGCGGTCGATCGCAAACGGGCGGCCGAGCTCGCTGGCGCAGCGCCGCAGGGCGTCGATGCGCTCGTGCTGCTCGTTCCGCTACTGCAGCAGATCGGCGCGCTGCTCGAGCTGTACATGCACCGGACGCGGCGCATCGACGGCGCGACGCAGGAGCTCTCGACGCCGACGGCGCTGATGACCTTGCTGCGCAGCGGCCGCGACGCGGTCAAGCTCGAGCCGCGCTTCCTCGAGCTCCTCGATCGGGTGATCGCCGGCATCGGCTACGATCCGCTCTCTCCGGCGACCTGGACGGAGGCCCTCGAACGAACCCAGCGCGCCTACGAGCGCGTCAACGATCTCGGACCGATCGTCGCCAGCGCGCTCGGCCTTTGGCACGACAACCACGACCAGCTCACCGTCGAGCAGCGCCGCGCCTACAAGGCCGCGCTCGATCTCTTGGTCGTCGCAACGCCGAAGGAGCTGGCGGTGCTCAGCGACGCCGCTCGCCGCGCGCGCTACCTCGACTTCGAACGACCGAGCGACGAGTCGCACCGCCAGACGAACGACTGGGCCGTGTCCGAGCTCCTCGGCAACATGTTGAGGGAGTCGATCGAGAGCTGGCCGCCGCACACGCTCGACGCCATCGCCACCTCCGCCGAGCCGGTGATCGGCACGGTGGCGCAGAAGCTCGGGCAAAAAGGCGGGCCGCGCCTCCTGCTCGAGATCTTCGTCCGCCGCTTCTACGGCGCCGTCCGCAACATCGGCGAGGTCAACCACGCGAGCGCCGGCCCGATCCACTTCGCGCAAACGAGCTTCGAGTTCCGCGGCAAGCGCAGAAACATCATCGCGATCGTCTGCACCACCGCTGATGTCTCCAAGCTGTGGAGCGCGATCGCCGACTCGAAGGCGCTCAAAGACACCGACAACGAGTGCTTGATCGATCTCATGCTCGCTGACGGCCTCACCGCGGAAGTGCCCGAGCTCGCGTGGGTCGCCGCCGCGTTGCCGCCGGTCGTGCGCGTCTGCATCATGCGCCTCGCTCCGGAGAAGAGCGCCGTCGCGAGCTATCGCACCTTCGGACGCAGGGACGCCGGCTTCTCGGAGATCACGCTGCTCGCCGACGTGCACCCGATGCTCGCCGGGCGCTTCGATCTTTGGCGCCTGCGACACTTCGACACCAAGCGCCTTCCCGCCGGCGAGGACGTGCTCGTCGTCGCCGCCACCGCCAAGGACAACAGCGAGGACCAACGCCTCTTCGCGTTCATCAACCTGCGCGGCGCTTCGCTCGTGCGCCTGGAGACGCTGCTCGTCGAAGCGACGACCTCGATGAGCACCTACCTCGATCAAAGACCGGACTCGCTCGCGCGCTGGAACCGCATCACCATCCTCATCAACGACGACACCCAGCCCAAGCTCGAGGAGCTGAACACGCTTTTTGCGCGCCTCTCGCACCAGTTCCTCCTCGTCCACCTCGAGAAGCTCGTCGTGCTCTGCGGCGACAAGGCGTTTCACTTCGCCTTCGACGGCAAGGGCTTCGCCCGCGTGCGCGTCGGCGATCCTTCGTCGGTGCCGATCCGCACGCTCTCACGCTACACCCAGCGAGTGATGCGCCTGCGCCGGCGCGGCATCGCCTACGCGTACGAGATCATCCGCCTCTTGACCCCGAGCGAGCCGAATCCGTTGACGCGCATCCCGCCGGGACGTTTCACCGAGCTCGACCTCGAAGCGAAGAGCGGCGCGCTCGTCGCCGTCGAGCGCCCACCCGGCGAGAACACGTGCGGCGTCGTCATCGGCATCGCCGCGAACATGACCCAAAAATTCCCCGACGGCATGCACCGCGTCGTGATCCTCGGCGACGCTTCGCACGACATGGGATCGCTCGCCGAACCCGAGTGTCGCCGCATCATCGCTGCGATCAATCTCGCCGAAAGCGAGCGCGTGCCGCTCGAGTGGTTCGCGATGTCGGCCGGGGCCGCGATCACGATGACGACCGGCACCGAGAACCTCGACTGGACGGCGCGGGTGCTGCGGCGGATCATCGAGTTCACCCAGAAGGGCGGCGAAATCAACGTCGTCGTCGACGCGATCAACGTCGGCGCCCAGTCGTACTGGAACGCCGAAGCCACGATGCTCATGCACACGAAGGGCGCGCTGATCATGACGCCCGAGGGCGCGATGGTGCTCACCGGCAAGAAGGCCCTCGAGTTCTCCGGCGCCGTCTCTGCCGCAGATCACCAAGGGATCGGCGGCGTCGAGCGCATCATGGGGCCGAACGGAGAAGCGCAGTATCGCGCCAAGGATCTGAGCGACGCGATCGCCACCCTCTTTCGCTACTACGCGCTGAGCTACGTCGCCCCCGGAGAGACCCGGGTGCGCCGGCGACCGACCACCGATCCGAAGGATCGCGATATCGGCGCGTCGCCACACCACCCGAGCGACGAGTTCAAGACGATCGGCGAGGTCTTCTCGGAGCAGAAGAACCCGGGCCGAAAGCGCCCCTTCGACGTGCGCAGCGTCATGCACGCGCTCAGCGACGAGGGGGCGGAGTCGCTCGAGCGCTGGGCCAACATGCGCGAGGCAGAGAGCGCGATCGTGATGGACACGCACATCGGCGGCATCGCGGCCTCGCTCATCGGCATCGAGGCGAAGAGCATCACGCGCCAAGGCTTCGTCGCCGGGGACGGACCCGACACCTTCGCGCCGGGCACCTTGTACCCGCAGGCGTCAAAGAAGCTCGCGCGCGCCTTGAACGCGACGAGCGGGCGGCGGCCGGTGGTCCTGCTCGCGAACCTGTCGGGCTTCGACGGCTCACCCGAGTCGCTCCGCCGCCTACAGCTCGAGCTCGGCGCCGAGATCGGTCGCGCGATCGTCAACTTCACGGGCGCGATCATCTTCGCCGTGCTCACGCGCTTTCACGGCGGCGCCTACGTCGTGTTCTCGAAGGCGCTGAACGATCGCCTGTATTCGATCGCGCTGCCCGGCGCATACGCGTCGGTCATCGGCGGCGCCGCCGCGGCCGCCGTCGTTTTTCGACAAGAGGTCAAGAAGCGGACCGCCGCCGACCCGCGCGTGATCGCGTTGCGTAAGGAGCTCGAGGCAGATCCGAGCGCCAAGCCTTCGAGCGCGATGCAGCAGCTCCTCGAAGTCACCGAACGAGAGAAGCTCGGCGCGCTCGCCGCCGAGTTCGACGCTTACCACGACGTCAATCGCGCGGTCCGCGTCGGATCGCTAGACGCCGTGGTCCCGCTCGAGCGTCTGCGCGCCGCCATCGTCGAAGCGCTGGAGAAGTCGGCGACGCGCGGGTGAGGAATCGGTGCGCGTGCGAAGCGCAGCCATTAGGATGTCCGCATGAGCGTCTCGGTCGGCGTCGTCAGCCGAAAGCCCCAATCTCGCCGGCAGATTTCTCGCGCGCTCGTGTCCGGCGGCCTCGCTGTAGAGTTCGCCGATGATGCCGAGGGGCTCGGCGCCTTGCGTGTCAGCAAAGAAGTCCAGCTCGTCGTCATCGACAGCGATCTCGAGGTCGCCGAAGAGATCGCGGACCTCATCGCGAGGATCCGTGCCAGCGGCCCCCCTGTGCCGGTGGTGCTGCTCTCGCTCGGTGAGCACAAGAGCGCGCTCATCGAGCTGTTTCGCCAGCGCGACATCGTCAACTTGGTCGCCAAGCACGGCGCCGTACGCGCGGTCTATCCGGTGCTCGACGAGCGCGAGCTGCTCGTCACCTGCAAGAAGGTCACCGAGCAGGACATCTTCGGCATCGAGAAGTACATCGGCGGCTTCGGCCCGAGGCTGCACAGAGAAACGCTCGGCGCGATGGCAGAAAAACAGCCGGCGATCGCGCGGCTCGAGCGCTACCTCACCTCGCTCGCCTGCCCGGCGGGCGTCATCCCGGACATCCTGAACGTCGCCGACGAGCTGATGTTGAACGCCATCGTCCACGCGCCGCGCAACCCGGACGGCAGCGGGCGCTACGAGAAGATCGGTCCTTCCCCGAGCCTCATGCTCGATCCGCACGAGCGCGTCAGCTTCAGCTACGGCTGCGACGGCCAACGCTTCATCCTTGGCGTCAGCGACAACTTCGGCCGGCTCGGACGCGAGACGCTCTATCAATACGTGGCCAAAGGCTTCGGCGACGAGAAGCTCGCGCCGGAGGACAAGGCGAGCGGTGCCGGCCTCGGGCTGACGCTGGCGTTTCGTAGCATCCACCAGCTCGTCTTCAACATCCAAGCGAACGAGCGCACCGAGTGCATCGCCGGTTGGTACTTGCGGGTGAGCAACGCGAAGGAATTCCGCCAAGTCGGCAAGTCGTTCAACTTGTTCTGGCTGCCCGAAGGCGCCCGGCCGATCGCGCGTTAGGAGGCTACGGCCCGATCGCGCGCGTCGTCGCCCGCTGCTTCTTCATGATCTCGTCGTGCTCGGTGTCCGCGCGCAGTGCCGCGTCGAGGTCGTCGGCGATGCGGGTCTCGGCCTCGAGCTGTCGCTTCAGCTCGCGCAGCCGCTCGATCGTCTGGTCTTCGAGGGAGACGTCGACGCGCGTGCGCCCCAAGGCCAAGCGCAACCCGTGCACCTCGTGCAGCATCGCGCGGAGCCGCGCCGCGTTTTCGATCCGCGCGGCCTCCGCCCGCTCGAGGCTGCGAATGCGCCCTTCGATCGCGCGCACCTCGTCGGCGAGCGCGTCGCGCAGCGAAGGATCAGCGCCCTCGGCCGCCGTCGCGCGCGCCTGACACGCCTGCAGCTCCTTCACCAACGCGTCGCGCGACTCGCGCCCGGCGAGCGCTTCGAGCTGCGATCCTTGCGCGCGCAGGTTCGCGACCACGTTTCGGATCGTCGTGACGTCGGCCGTGGCGCGCACCGCTGAAGAGGCCTGCGCGAGATCTTGTTCGAGCGCGGCGATGGCGTCCGAGAGCGCGTCGTGCGCTTCGATGTGCGGTGTCTGCTTGATCACGGCCTTCCGCTTCACGCGCGTACGGTACGCGATGATGCCCCCAACTGCCGCCGCGATGCCTAGCGAGATCGCGGCGCCGGCCGGCCGCTGCGCCGCAGGCAGCCCGGACAACAAGCCGCCCATGAAGGCCAGCGACATGTAGCCACCGAGCACGCCGCCGCAGCACCCGCCACTTCTTGCTGCGGCGGCGCATGGCGATGAGCTCGAGGTCGGCGTCTGGTGCCGCCTTCACCAGCTCGCGAAACCACGGCAGCGTGTAAAGCGGCACCCAGTCGCTGCTGCGTTCGTCGAGCTTGACCAGCTCCATGCCACTCGCCGTCCCCATGCGCACGAAGCGCATCAGCTCTTGGTCGGTATAGCTCGCGAGGAGCTTCGAGCTCGGGTCGCGGCGATAGATCCAAACGGCCATGGTCGTCTTTCTAGCTAGCACACGCACAAGGCGCGCGCCGTCACACTACTCGCTGAGCAAGAGCCCGCGCTTTTGGCCGCTCGACGAGTCGAAGGTATCGATGGCGGCGAACAAGCGCTCGCGCTCGATGCGCCACGGCGCGAAGGTCTGATTGACGTCGAGGACGAGCACGAGATCCTCGGCCTCCAAGTACGCGCCGATCGGCGAATGGTGGCCGCCGTGGCGCCCACCTTAGACCACACGGTTTGACGCGTGCTTCTTTTTCGTCCTCCAGCGAGGTTCTGCTAACCTGGCACCCGTGGCCAGAAACACCGCCGATGTCCGCCGCGTGCTCGTCGTCGACGACAGCGCGGTCAATCAAAAGGTCGCCAAAGCGATGCTCGAGCGCTTCGGCTGCAAGGTCGATCTCGCCGCCAACGGTCGCGAGGCCGTCACCCTGTGCAACGCTCAGTCCTATGATCTCGTCCTGATGGACTGCGAGATGCCGGAGATGGACGGCTATGAAGCGACGCGCGAGATCCGTCGCCAAGAAGGTCAGAAGAAGCACACGCCTATCGTCGCCGCGACCGCGATGGCCAACGCGCGCGAACGCTGCCTCGCGGTCGGGATGGACGAGCATCTGAGCAAGCCGCTCACCGTCGAGCACTTGGACGCTGTCCTCTCGCGCTTCGCCGCCGCCGAGATCCGCATCGACACGAGCGCGATCGAGGCGCTGCGCGGGCTCTCCGAAGACGCGAGCTTCCTGCGCGAAATCTTCGCCGCCTTCGAGTGCTCGCTCGACGACGCTCTCGCGCAGCTGCGCGCCGCGTTGAAGAACGATGACGCGACGGCGTTGAGCCGCCACGCGCACACCTTGAAAGGCTCGAGCCGCCAGCTGGGCGCCACCGACGTCGCCACGATCTGCGAGCGCCTAGAGGCCGGCGATCCTGAGCCCGCGCGTCAGGTCGCCCTGCTCGAGGTCAGCGCCGCCGCGACGCGCAAGCGCTTGGGCGAGATCGTTCGAGGCGCCGAGTGAACGTGCTCATCGCCGACGATGAGGCCGTCTCGCGGCTCATCGTGAAGAAGGTCGTCGAGGACGCCGGGCACCGCGCGGTGCTCGCCGTCAACGGCGCCGAGGCGATGCTCCTCTTCGAGCGCGCGCAGCCCGACGTCGTGCTCGCCGATTGGCAAATGCCGGAGCTCTCGGGCGTGCAGCTGTGCCAAAAGATCCGCGCCCTGCGCCGACAACGCTACACCTACGTCGCGATCATCACCTCGCAGGACGACAAGACGAGCTGCATCGAAGCGCTCGACGCCGGCGCCGACGACTTCATGTCGAAGCCGATCACGCCGGGAGAGCTGAGCGCGCGCCTGAAGGTGGCCAAGCGGATCTTGGAGCTGCAGGCGGAGGTCACGCAGATGCGCGGCCTCTTGTCGATCTGCTCGTACTGCAAGAAGATCCGCGAAGGCGAAGCGTGGGTCGCCGTCGAGCAATACGTCGGCAAGCGCAGCGATGCGTCGTTTTCGCACGGCATCTGTCCGAGCTGTTTTCAGCAGCACTATCCTGACGGCTGAGCCGATCGATCCTTAGATGGCCAGCATCATGTCGCTGATCCTGCTTGTCGGCTTGCGTTGGTGACGACTCAGCGCGCCACGAAGCCGAGCGACGACGCCACAAAGCCAGCGTCCGCGAGGTAGAGCGCGAACGGGTGCTCGACCGCACGCGCACCATTGATCTGCTCGACGACGAGGCGGCGACCTTGGGCGCGATCTTGGAGCAGCGCGGCGGCGAGCAACGTGCCATCGCGCGACCGCTCGGGCTCACGCTCCGGCAAGAACACGTGGATCGCTTTGGCGCCGCGCGGCAGGTACGCGAGCAGACGCCCGCCCGCGATCACGACCTCGGCGCCGGCGCTGCGCGTGAGCCCGGGCACCGGCCACGGTAGCAGCGCGCCGTACGGATTCGCCGGATCGGTCGCGGCCAGCCGCGCGAGCTCGACCGCGTCGCCGACCTCGCGCAGCGCGCGCAGTCGTTCGATCGCGGCGGGCACCGCGAACTGCATCGCCGCCACCTCGCCCACGAAGTAACCGCGCCGCACGCGGCCTTGATCCTCGAGGGTCCGCAGGACGTCGTAGACCGCGGAGAAGCCGCCGCCGATCCCTTCGAGCTGGGCGACCTCGCGTGTGACGACGCCGTAGCGGCGCAGGAGCTGCTCCGCGATCGCCAGCGCGCGAACCGAGTCACTCGGTCGAGGCAGCGCCCGCGCGGCGACGAGCGACCAGCGGCCGTCGCCCGCCAGCGGCGCTGCGCGGCGCGATCGAAACGCCGGCGCCGCACGATCGCGGCCGCGCTTCGTCTTCTTGCTCGTGCGCATGAACGTGCGCAGCGCGCGAAAGGTGTCGTTGACGACGACGCCCCTGAAGAACAAGCGCCAAAGGGCGGCCGTGAGATCGGGCATGAAGCCGCCGCCCTGCGCGCGTGCGATCGACAGCGAGAACGAGGCGCCGTTCGCCTCCAAGTGCGCGACGATACGCGCCTCGTCTGGCGGAAGCTCCGCGGCGACTGGCGGCGACCACAGGCGCGGCAGATGATCGCTGAGATAGAAGGCAACGCGCCCGTCGCGATCGCCGAGCGGCTCGACACCGACGCACACGACTTCGCCGGCGGCGCACAGCGCATCGAGATCGGCGGCCGCATAGCCGTCGATCCGCGCCGGCAAGATGTCGCGCTCGATGGCCGACGCGACGAGCGGCGCGCCCTGCAGCTGCTCGATCGTGTCGAGCAGCGCGTCGAGGCCGCGACGCACGAAGCGCGGCTTGCCGTGGAGCCACGTCGCGACGCCCTGCCAGCTCGTGAGCAGACGCGCGTACGCGGCCGGCGGCACCGGCTCGATTGCTTGGCGCAATTTTTGGAGCGAGCGACGCCGGATCTGAGCCAAGATCTCGGGGTCGCTGAGCTCCCGGCCGCTGCCGCCCGGGAGAAACTCGCCCTCGAGCAAGCGACCGCCACGCACGAGGCTCTGCAGCACGTCGGCGGCGACGGCGGGCGGCAGCGCGTAGCGATCGGCGAGAGCGCGCACCGTGAACGGCGCATGCGTCCGCGCGTAGCGTTGGGCGAGGCCGAGCAAAGGATCCGCGGCAGGTCCGAGCAACACGCGGGGCAGGCCAGGTGGCAACGAGACGCCGAGCGCATCGCGGTAACGCGCGGCGTCCTCGACGGCGACGAAGCGCTCTTCGCCGGCAATCTGCAGGGGCACGACGCGCCGTTCGGCGACCAGCTCGCGCAGCCACGCCGCGTCGACGCCGCGCTCGTCGAGCTCCGGCCGGCTGAGATCGCCGAGGCGCAGGAGCAAGTCGTTCAGCTGATCGGCGCTCTTTGGCGGATAAGCCGTGAGCCGCACGCGCGCTTCGACCTCGGCGATCGCGTCTGCGTCGAGCAGCTCGCGCAGCTCCGCCTCGCCGAGGAGCTCCTTCAGCTGCGCGCGATCGATCGTCAGCGCCTGCGCCCGGCGCTCTTGCAGGGGCGCGTCGCCGTCATAGAGGTAGTTGGCGACGAAGCCGAACATCAGCGCCGCGGCGAACGGCGAAGGCGCGGCGGCCTCGGCCACGACGACGCGCGTCTCTTGGCGGGCGATCTGCGTGAGCAACGCATGCAGCGCCGGCACGTCGAAGAGATCGCGCATGCACTCTCGGTAGGTCTCGAGCAGGATCGGAAAGCTCGGATGCCGCGCCGCCACCGCGAGCAAGTCGGCGGCGCGCTTCCGCTGTTGCCAGAGCGGAGTCCTCGAGCCCGGACGCCGGCGCGGCAGGAGCAGCGCTCGCGCCGCGTTCTCGCGAAACTTCGCCGCAAACAGGGCGGTGGCGCCGAGCTGCTCGAGGAGCATCGGCTCGATCTCGGCGGGCGTCGGGATCAAGAGGTCTGCGTCGGGCGGCACGTCACTCTCGGGGAAGCGCACGACGAAGCCGTCGTTGGTCCACATCGACTCGACGTCGAGGCCAGCGTGCTCCTTCACCCGTAGCACCGCGATCATCGACCACGGCATGTGCACCTGGCCGCCGTAGGGCGTGAGCACGCAGACGCGCCAGGCGCCGAGCTCATCCTTGTGGCGTTCGACGAGGATCGTGCGATCGTCAGGAACGGCGGCGCCGCGGGTCTGCTGATCGCCGAGGTACGCGAGCAAGTTCGCCGCCGCCGCGGCATCGAGATCGTGCTCTTCGGTGAGGCGCGCCGTCGCCGTCTTCGCGTCGAACGCCAAGAGCTCGCGCGTGAACGCACCGATGCGTGCGCCGACCTCGTAGGGCCGCAGCGGCTGCTCACCGCGCCAGAACGGCATCTTCCCAGGCTCACCCGGCGCGGGAGACACGAGCACGCGATCGTGTGTCACCTCTTCCACGCGCCACGTCGACGCACCGAGCACGAAGGTCTCGCCGCGCTTCGTCTCGAACACCATCTCCTCGTCGAGCTCACCGATGCGGCCAGCGGCGGTGGTCTTCGCGCCGGCGAGAAAGACACCGTAGAGGCCGCGGTCGGGAATCGTCCCGCCGCTCGCGATCGCGATGCGCTTGCTGCCGTCGCGCGCCTTGATGAGCTTCGCCACGCGATCCCAGGTGATCCGCGGGCGCAGCTCGGCGAAGTCGTCGCTCGCGTAGCGGCCGGAGAGCATGTCGAGCACGCCCTCGAAGAGCGCCGGCGTCAGCTCGGAGAACGGCGCCGCCTGTCGCAGGCGCGCAAAGAGCTCATCCGTCGGCCACGCGCGCATCGCGGCCATCGCGACGATCTGCTGCGCGAGGACGTCGAGGGCGTTCTTCGGCGCGCGGGTGGCTTCGACCTTGCCTTCGTGCATGGCGCGGGTGAGCGCAGCGCACGCCAGCAGATCGGCGCGAAACTTCGGGAAGATGACGCCCTCGCTGACGCCACCGACTTGGTGGTTCGCGCGGCCGATGCGCTGCAGCCCGCTCGCGACGGACGGCGGCGCTTCGATCTGCACGACGAGATCGATCGCGCCCATGTCGATGCCGAGCTCGAGCGACGACGTGGCGACGAGGCCGCGGACGGCGCCGCGCTTCAGCCGCTCTTCGATCTCGAGGCGCTGCGGCCGCGCGACCGAGCCGTGGTGGGCGTAGACCAAGGTCTCGCCAGCGAGCTCATTGATCGCGCCCGCCAAGCGCTCGGCGATGCGCCGGCTGTTGACGAAGATCAACGTCGAGCCGTGCGCGCGCACGAGGTCGAGCAGGCGCGGGTGAATCGCCGCCCAAATCGACGAAGGCGCCGAGCCGTCTGGCGACTCCGCGCTCATCGTCATGTCTTCGAGCGGCGTTTCGACGCGCAGCGCGAGGCGCTTCACCGCACCGGCATCGGCGATCGTCACCGGCCGCGTCGCACCGTCACGCTCGAAGCCGCCGAGGAAGCGCGCGACTTCGTCGAGCGGCCGCTGCGTCGCCGACAAGCCGATACGCTGCACGCGGCGCTCGCACAGGGCCTCGAGACGTTCGAGCGAGAGCATCAGGTGCGCGCCACGCTTCGTCGGCACGAGCGCGTGGATCTCGTCGATGATGACCGTGTCGACTGCGCGGAGCTGCGCGGCGGCGTTCGACGTGAGCATCAAGTACAGAGACTCGGGCGTCGTGATGAGGATGTCCGGCGCGCGGCGGAGGAAGCGCACGCGCTCTTGGCTCGGCGTGTCGCCGGTGCGCACCCAGAGCTCGGGGATCACGAAGGTGTCGCCGCGCGCAGCGGCCACCTGGGCAATGCCGGCGATCGGCGCCCGCAGATTGCGCTCGACGTCGGTCGCGAGCGCCTTCAGCGGCGACACGTAGAGCACGCGACAACGTTGTTTCGGCGGCGGCGCCGGCGCGAACATCAACCGATCGATGCAAGCGAGAAACGCGGCGAGCGTCTTTCCGCTGCCGGTCGGCGCGAGCAGCAGCGTGGAGTCGCCGCGCGCGATCGGGGGCCACGCCAGCGCCTGCGCCCGCGTCGGCGCAGCGAAGCGCGCGTCAAACCAAGCTGCGACCGCCGGATGAAACACTTTCTTCGCTCCACGGCGCGCGCCGCGTGATCAGGTGAAGGATGGGCGACGTCGCCACCGTCGTGACGACCGCCATGATGACGAGCATTGCGAAGAGCACCGGGGAGAGGATCTTCAAGTCGTAGCCGATGTTGAGGACGATGAGCTCCATCAGGCCGCGGGTGTTCATCAAGATGCCGAGCGCAGAAGCGTCGCGCCACGAGAGCCCGGTAACGCGCGCGGCGACGGTCGAGCCGAGAAACTTTCCGGCCGACGCGACGAGCACGATCAGCGCGCACATGAGCCACGCACCCTGACCGTCGACGAGGCCGATCTGCGTGCGCATGCCGGTGAAGGCAAAGAACGCGGGCAAGAACACGATCGTGACGACGTCTTCGAGCTTCTGCACGAGTGACTTCGCCAGCGCGCTGTCGCTCGGGATGATCGCGCCGAAGAGGAAGGCGCCGAAGATCGCGTGCACACCGATCGCTTCGGTGGCGAGCGCCGAGCAGAGCAGCCCAACGAACGCGAGCGGCACGAAACGCCCGTGGCCTTCGCCGTTCGCCTCGGCCCGCTGCAGCTTCCGATCGAGCCACGGCCGCAGAGCGAAGACGACGAGCACCGCGTAGCCGACCGCGAGGCCGATGGTCACGAACGCCGAGCCGACGTCCGCGCGTGCGATGCCGACGACAAACGCGAGCAGACACCACGCGCTCACGTCGTCGGCGGCGGCGCAGGTGAGCGCGATGACGCCCATGCGCGTCTTGTGCACGCGGCGGTCGGTCAAGATGCGCGCGAGGACCGGGAACGCCGTCACCGACATCGACACGGCGACGAAGAGCGCGAACACCGTGAACGGCACGTCGTTGGTGGCGACGCGCGGGTAGAGGAAGAGCGCGAGCACGGCGCCGAGCGTGAACGGCAAGACGATGCTCGCGTGCGAGATCGCGACCGTCGTGTGCTCGCGGCCGCGCAGCGTGCGCATGTCGAGCGAGAGCCCGACGATGAACATGTAGAGGATGACCCCGATCTGCGAGAGGATACCGAGCATCGGCGCCATCGCCGCCGGCAGCACGAAGGCGTACGCCTCGGGCCAAACGCGGCCGAGCAGCGACGGGCCGAGCATGATGCCGGAAATCACCTCGCCGATGACCGGCGGCTGGCCGATGCGGCGAAAGAGCGCGCCGACCACGCGGCCGCACACGATGATGACGACGAGCGCGATGAGCACGTGCAACAAAGGATGTGCCTTTGATGCGACGACCGCGGCGCCGAACCCCGGCGAAGGGCTCACGAGCATCGGCGCCGTCAGCTCCGCGCCCTGGTGCTGCACGAGGACGAAGACCAACCCTGCGAGCACCAGCATCGCCGGATACGCGAAGTATGTGCCGAGCGTCTTCGGTGCCACCGCCCTGCGCAGCTAGCCGATGCCGATGCCGGAGGCTAGGAGTCTGGCTGAGTAATCCGGACCGAGCGATTTGGTGCGATTTCGAGCCGAGGTCGTGTTCCAAAAAACGCACGCCGAGCGCTTCGCGTTTCACTTGTCGATCGGCGGCGCGTTCTGATGTAGCGGCCCATGAGCGTGCCGGCGCCAGCCGGACGCCAACGCAGAGCCGAGCTTGTCTCGGCTGGAGTGTAATAAATGCTCATCGCGCTCTTCGTCCTCGCGGCCATGGATCCTGTCTACGCGGAGATCAAGAAGCAGCACGCCCAAAACATTGAGCGCCTGCAGCAATGGATCGCGCTGCCGAGCATCGCCGCCGAGAACCTCGCGAGCGAAGAAGGCGCCACGAAGATGATGGCGCTGTTGAAGGAGGCCGGGTTTCAACGCGTCGAGCGCGTGGCGACCGACGGCAAGCCCGGGGTGTTCGCGACGCTCGACGCCGGCGCCAAGAAGTCGCTCGGCCTCTACTTCATGTACGACGTAAAGCAGTACGACCCGAAGGAGTGGTCGTCGCCGCCGCTCGCCGCCGCGATCGTCGACAAGCCGGGCATGGGCAAGATCATGATCGGCCGCGGCACCGTGAACCAGAAGGGACCGCAAGCGGCGTTCCTCGCGGCGCTGCTGGCGTTCAAAGCGGCAGGCCAGAAGCTGCCGGTGAACCTCGTGCTCGTCGCCGAGGGCGAGGAAGAGATCGGCTCGCCGCACTTTCATCAAATCGTGAAGAAGCCCGAGGTGCAGCAGGCGCTGAGCAAGACGATCGGCGTGTTCATGCCGTCAGCGGCGCAGGCGCTCGACGGCGAGGTCGTCGTGTCGCTAGGGGCCAAGGGCGTCGTCGAGCTCGAGCTCGTCGCGAGCGGCGAGAAGTGGGGCCGCGGGCCGCAGAAAGACGTGCACTCTGGGCAGCGCGCGCGCATCGACAGCCCGGCGTTTCACTTGGTGCAAGCGCTCGCGACGCTGGTGAACAAGGACGGCGATCCCGCGATCGACGGCTTCGCCGACGCCGCCCGCGCGCTCACGGCCGACGAGAACGCCATGATCGAGAGCGCCGCGAAGCGTTCGAGCGAAGCCGACGCGAAGAAGACCTTCAGCGTGACGAAGTGGGCGCACGACGTGTCGTGGAAGGAGTCGCTCGTGATGCTCGCGGCGCGCCCGACGGTGAACATCGAAGGCCTCGTAGGCGGCTACACCGGTCCCGGCGGCAAGACCGTGCTGCCGAACCGCGCCGTCGCCAAGATCGATCTGCGCCTCGTGCCGAACATGCGCTTCGACGCCGCCGTCCTTGCGCTGCGAGCCCACCTGAAAAAGCGAGGGTTCGGCGACATCGAGGTGAACGTGAGCGGCGGCTATGATCCCACCGAGACGAAGAAGGACGCGTGGCTCGTGCGCGCGCAACAGAAGACCTACGCGAGCTACGGAATCGAAGCGCCGTTCTGGGTGCGCAACGCCGGATCGTATCCCGGCTTCGTCTTCACGAACCCGCCGTTGTCCTTGCCGGCCGGGCACTTCGGCCTGGGGCACGGCGGCGGGGCGCATGCGCCGGACGAGTACATATTAATAGAGAGCGCCACACCTAAGCTCAAAGGCTATGACGACGCGATCCGCTCCTTCGCCGACTATTTAGTCACCCTTGCCGAGGGTTCCTGAGCCACCGCCGACAATTGTCTCGAGGGGGGCGCCCCTCCGACGCCGAGGCTGGACGCACCTTCGACTGAGGTCGCGCGATAACGCACGGCATGAGGCTCGGTGCCCTGCCGGAGCGCATGACGGAGTTCATGGCGCTCCTCGACGATCCACGCGCCCCGCTCGTGATGCACTTTCACGTGCGCTGGCAGGCGGATGCGCTTTTCTCGCTCGACGCCCTGCGCGCGGCGACGCGGCGGCTCTTCGAGAAGCACCCGCGCCTCACGGAGCGCTTCGCGCTCGACCGCGCCTGCTGGGAGCACGCCTCTGACCTCGACGCGCTCGTCGATCGCGTGTGGGAAGCGAATGGCGCATCGCTCGCGGAGTTTCGCGCATGCAAGATCGCCTTCGATCGCGCCCCGCTCTTTCGCCTGCGCGCAGACGGCGACGGTCTCTCGCTGGCGATGCACCACGTGCTCGCTGACGGAAAATCCGGCGCGCACTTTCTCGGGCTCCTGCTCGCCGAGCTCACCAGCGAAGCGCTGCCGCAGCTGCGCGTGCGCGAGCGACCGGAAGCGAAGCTGACCTGGAAGCAGCTCTTCTTCGCGATCGTCGAGTGCTTCACGCGCGTCTTCGATCTCTTGTTTCGACCGCCGGTGATGCTCGGGCCCGTGACCTACGCAGGCGCCGGCGAGAGCTTCACCGCGCGCGTCGTTCCGAAGGGGGAGCTCGACGCGATGAACGCAGCGCTCAAGTCCGCGCACCCGGGCGCCACCTTGAACGAAGCGCTCTTGGCCGCGGTGCACCTGAGCGCGGCAGATCTTCTCGCCGAGCAGAAGGCGCGCGGCGTGGTGCACGGCGGCAGCGGGCGCATCTCGGTCATGATGCCGCTCGACTTGCGCCAAGCGTTGGGCCGCGCCGAGCCCTTTCACAACTTCTCGACGACCTTCTCGGTGACGAGCGCGCCGCGCCATCGCCGCCATGCGCACGCGTTGCTCCAGCACGTCCACGCGCAGGTCGATCGCGCGCGGCGCCGGCTCGCGGGGTTCGGACCCTTCTTGCTCTTCTCGCTCGCGCGCAGGCTCGGCGCCGTCGCCAAGGACCGCGCGCACCGTTCGCGACACGGCGCGCCGAAGCGGCTGACCGGCGGCGACCCGAAGTTTTGGCGCCAGCTCGACACCGTGATCTTCACCTACCTCGGCAAGCTGCGTTTTCCGGCGGCGCTCGACCAGAAGGTGGACGGCATCGAGGGCTACGCGCCGGTGCTGCCGCCGTGCGGCGTGGCGATCGACGCGGCGACGACGCAGCAAGGCCTGTGCTTCTGGCTGCACGCGAGCGACGCGACGCTGTCGCCAAAAGACGCCGAGCGCTTCTGCGATCTCGTGGTCGCCCACACGCGAGCGATCTTGCAGCCGGCGGTCGCGGTGGCCGGGAGCCCTTCGCGCTTTGCCACGACGCGCGCGTTCTTTCGTGATCCCTTGGCGTTGCTCGGTCTTTGCCGCGACAAAGGTGACTTCGTGCGCTTGAACGTGCTTGGCCCGAAGCAATACGTCGCCAGCCACCCGGCGCTGATCGAAGAGATCTTGGTCGACAAGGGCCGCGTGTTTCGCAAGGACCAGGCGCTGCGCATGCTCGCGCGCGTGCTCGGCGAGGGCTTGCTCACGAGCGACGGCACGTTTTGGGCGCAGCAAAGGAAGCTCTTGCTGCCGGCGTTCCACCCCTCGCGCATGGCCGGCTACGCGGCGCAGATGGTCGCCGCGAGCGATCGCTTGGCCAGCACCTGGAAGCCCTTCGAGCAGAAGGACGTTTACAAAGAGATGCTCGCGCTGACGATCGACATCGTCGGCCGCACGCTCTTTGGCGCCGAAGAGGCGGAGGACGCCGAGGAAGTCGGCGGCGCGCTCGACGCCGTGATCCAACGCTTGAGCGATCCGCTCTACGTGATGGCGCCGTGGGCGGTGCACCTCGGCCTGCCGAGCGGGCGCCGCTTCGTCCGCGCGCTGAAGACGCTCGACGCGCTCGTCGCTCGCCTCATCGCGCGCCGCCGCACGCGCCCGCTCGACGAAGGCGATCTCTTGGGCCTGATGATCGGCGCCGTCGATCGCGGCGCGATGACAAAGGAGGAGCTGCGCAACGAAGCGCTCATCCTCTACGTCACGGGTCACGAGACGACGGCGATCGCGCTCGCCTATACGCTGTGGCTCGTCGCCCAGAGCCCTGCGGTCGAGCGGCGCTTGCAAGGCGAGCTCAGCAGCGTCCTCAACGGGCGCTTGCCCACGCTCGACGACGTGCGCGCGCTGCCGTTCACCGAGTGCGTCGTCAAAGAAGCGCTGCGCCTGTATCCGCCGGCCTGGTCGCTCGCGCGGCAAGCGACCGAGACGACCAAGATCGGCCCGCACACGATCGAGAAAGGCGCCGCGATCTGGATGGGCCCGTGGGCCGTGCAACACGACGCGCGCTTCTTCCCGGATCCCGAGCGCTTCTCGCCGGAGCGCTGGCTCGATCCGAAGATGGAGCAGCTGCCGAAGTGCGCGTACTTCCCCTTCGGCTCGGGCCCGCGCGTGTGCATCGGCCAAGCGTTCGCGAAGAGCGAGCTCGTGCTGGTGCTCGCGACGATCGCCCAGCGCTTCAAGCTGCGCTTCGCCGAGCAGGCGCCGCCGAAGATGCGCCCGAGCTTCACGCTGCGGCCGATCTCTTCGTTCGCCGCGACCGTTGTCCCGCGCGATCCCGAGGCGATGCCGGCACAGGAGCCCGTGCCGCTCCCGCAGGCCACGCGCATCATGGCGCCGTCGAAGTGCCCATTTCGCCGCATGCTCGGCATCGGACAAGTGTCGGAGAGCACCGATGAGAGCGACAAAACTCCCGTCCAGACGCTGCCGCCGGCGCCCTCGATAACGGAAGCATGATGACCACGGTGCTCATCACGCTCGCCGGCTTCGCGTTCGTCGCGCACGCCGGCATCTTCTTGCTCGGCATCGCGCTCGCGTGGCGGCAACACTCGAAGAAAGCGCCGCCGGCCCGCGCGCTGCCCGTGACGATCCTGAAGCCGCTCGCCGGCTTCGACGACGGCCTCGAGGACAACCTGCGCTCGTTCTTCGCGCTGCAGCACGCGGCGCCGTTCGAGCTCGTGTTCTCGATCGACGCCTCCGAGCGCACGGGTGACGCCGCGGCGCTCGCGCAGCGTCTGATCGCCGAGCATCCTGCGGTGAGCGCCCGCTTCGTCCTCTCAGCGCGCGACGCTGGCGACAACCCGAAGATCGCGAACTTACTCGCCGGCGCCGCCGTCGCGCGTCACGATTTCGTGCTCGTGAGCGACGCCAACGTGCGCGTCGCGCCGGACTATCTGACGCGGCTCACCTCGCACTACTCGGACGACGTCGGCGTCGTGTGCAGCTGCATCGTCGGCAAGGGCGCGGAGAGCTTCGGCGCGGCAGTCGACGGGCTCGGCCTCAACACCTTCTACACGCGTGGCATGTTCCTCTCGATGCTCGGCGGCGAACCGGCCGTGCCGGGCAAAGGGATGCTCTTCTCCACGCGCGCGGCCGAGCGCTTCGGCGGTCTGCGATCGCTCTTGCGTTACTTCGCCGAGGACTACCTCTTCGGCAAGCGCATGCTGGGCCTCGGCCTGCGCATCGTCGCGACCGAAGAGGGCCTCGTGCAGCACATGGGGCGGTCGAGCGTGCTCGACTACATGCGCCGGCAAATCCGCTGGAGCCAGATTCGCCGGCTCTACGGCGGCGCCGCGTACGCGTTCGAGCTGTTGACGATGAACGCGCTCGCTCCGGCGGTGCTCGGCGGCGTCGCGGCGGCGTGGCTCTTCGGCTTCTCGGCCGTCTCGTTCGCGGCGGCGTGGCTCGCGTTCGAGCTCCTCTGCGATCTCGCGCTTACGCTGAAGGTCGGCGGCGACGTGAGCGCCCGCTTCCCCCTCTATTGGCTCGCGCGCGAAGCCCTCGCGCTTCCGATCTGGATCGCCACCTACGCGTCACGGCACATCGTCTGGCGTGGCAAGAGACTGCCCTTCGATCGCGAAGGCCGCGTCACCGAGCCGGTCGAGATGTTCACGAAGACGAAGAAGGGCGAGCCGCACTACGAGCGCCGCCGCTTCATCATGAAGAAGTATCCGCAGATCCGTTCGTTGATGGGCCACGACACGCGCACGGCGTGGGTGACCATCGCCGTCGTGATCCTGCAGCTCGCGCTCGCGTGGGGCTTCGCGCTGCTCGCCGCGCAAGGGAGCGTCTTCGCGCATCCGATCGCCATGGTCGTCTACGCCTACGCGTTCGGCGCGATCCTGACGCACTGGCTGAGCATGACCATCCACGAGACCTCGCACGATCTCGCCTTCAAATCGCACCGCGCGAACCAGGCGCTGGCGTTGCTCGCCAACATTCCGATGCTCGTGCCGATCGCGATGACCTTCCATCGCTATCACTTGGGCCACCACGCGCTGCTCGGCGTCGACAAAGAGGACACCGACCTGCCGACGCGGTGGGAAGCGCGCGTGATCCGCCGCTCGACCGTGCTGAAGTTTCTGTGGCTCTCGCTCTACTTCTTCGTCTACTCGCTGCGCGGGCTCACCTTCGCCAAGAAGCCGAACCGCGCCGAGTGGCTGAACATCGTGTTCAGCTTGACGATGACTGCTTTGATCGTGAAGACGCTCGGCTGGACGGCGTTCGCGTACCTCGCGTGGAGCATGTTCTTCGCGCACAGCCTGCACCCGGTCGCGGCGCACTTCATCCACGAGCACTACATCTTCTCGGCGCCGCAGGAGACGTACTCGTACTACGGCGTGTTGAACCGGGTGACCTTCAACGTCGGCTATCACGTGGAGCACCACGACTTCATGAACGTGCCGGGGTGGAAGCTGCCGGCGCTCCACGCGATGGCGGGCACCGAGTACTCGCGCCTCGTGTCGCACAAGTCGTGGACGCTCGTCCTGCTCGAGTTCATCTTCTGCCCGCGGATCGGCGTCGACAGCCGCGTCGTGCGCAGCCGCGCGGCGTTTCAGCGCACGCGCACGCAGGCTCACAAGGAGAGCAACGAGCGCGAGCATCGCTGGAAGAAGCCGGCGCACGAGAATGACCTCGGCGAGATCACCGGCGAGGTGCTCCTATGGTGACGCACGCGCTTGCGGCCCGCGCTGCCCCGTCAACGAAGGCGCATCGCTTGTCCCTGCCCGGCGCGATCCGCTTGGGGAACCACATCGCCGTCGACGCCGCCGAGGCGATCCGCCAGGTGTGCGATCGGCACGGCGAAGTGGTGCGGGTGCGCATGCCGCGGCACACGCTCTACCTGACGAGCAGCGACGTCGCCATCCAGCACGTGTTGAAGACGCGGCAAGCGAACTACGAGAAAGCGACCTTGCGCGGGGCCTTCGCCTCCTTGTTCGGCGACGGCCTCATCATCTCGGACGGGCCGCGCTGGCTCGCCGATCGCCGCCTGATGCAGCCCTTCTTCGGCAAGACGAGCATGACCAAGCTGAAGGAAGACATCGGCGCGTCGATCGCCGAAGAGGTGCGGGCGTTCGGTGCCGGCAGCGTGAACGTTCAGGCCGCCGCCGATCGCGCGAGCCTCGTCACCTTCGCGCGGACGATCTTCGGCGTCGAGATCGGCCCGCACGTCGCCGCGCTGCGCCGCCTGTTCGCCGCCGGCGTGCACGCGGTCTACGAGCGCGACGGCGCGTTGATCGACTGGGACCGCTGGTTCACGACGAAGAGGCAGGAACGCTTCCTCGGCGATCGCGCCGAGCTCTACGCGATCGTCGACGCTTTGGTGCGCGATCACACGCCGAACGGCACCATGTTCGACGCGCTCATCGACGCGGCGCGCGCGATGCCGAACGGTGCGCAATGGCTGCGCGACCACGTGATCACCATGCTCATCGCTGGCCACGAGACGGTCGCCGCTACGCTCGTTTGGGGCATGATGCTGCTCGCCGCCGCTCCGCGCGCGCAAGCCGAGCTGCGCCTCGGGATCGATCACGGCGACGACAGCTATCTGAAGCAGGTGCTCTTCGAGACGATGCGCCTCTACCCGGCCGTGTGGTGCGTCAGCGGCCGGCGCGCCCTCGAGGCCGACGAGATCGCCGGCGTTCCGATCGCCGCCGGCGAGATGGTCGTGCCGTGCATCTACGCCATGCATCGCAACGCACGCTTGTGGTCGCAGCCCGACGCGTTCTTGCCCGAGCGCTTCGCCCACGCGCAAGCGAGCAAGCGCCCGAGCTACCTGCCCTTCGGCGCCGGCGCCCGCGTCTGCATCGGCGAGCACATGGCGATGATCATGCTCGAAGCGGCGTTGAAGGAGCTCATCGCGCGCTACGAGATCGCGCCGATCGACCGGTCGATGCTCCGTGAAGTCGGCCACGACGCGGCGCTCACTTTGCGGCCGAAGACTGAGCCCTTCCTCACCCTGACCACGCGCTGACAGGCGCGCTTGTCGCTTTCGTCAACGCCGCTTGCCGGCCACGAACGTGACGCGCTCCCGCTGCCGACAACGATCAGGTGAAGACGCTCACCTACTCCGGCGGCCACAATTGGAACTATCTCGGCAAGTACTACGGGATCGATCCGACGGTGCTCGCCGCGTACAACGGTCAGGCCTTTGCCGATCTCAACGCGCCCGTAGCGGCGAAGTTCGTGTTGCGCGTGCCGAACGCTGCCGAGCTCACCGCGTTCTACCCGCAATATCGCAAGATCTTCATGACCGCCCACGAGAGCTTCGGCCTCGCTCTGCGCCCGCCGACGTTGACGAACGCGCCCCAGGTGCTGAAGACGCCGCTCCTGCAGGGCTCCGGCAACATGGTCATCGTCAACGCCGCCCGGATGCGCCGCTTCAGCCACACCGGCGACAATTACGGCGTGTTCGCGCGCCTGCGCACGCCAAATCCGAGGCACGAAGGCCGCTTCCTCGGCCCGGACGTCAACGCGCTGAGCTTCACCGAGGGTTGGTGGAAGTGCAACGTGCTCGTCGGCGACGTGCTCTACGCCGCGGGCTACGATTGGCCGATGAGCGAGTTCAAGCGCTACCTGCAGCCGAACGGCCTGCTCCGCTACATGAGCGTACCGAACACTTACGCGAAGCCGGTGTGGGTGGCGCAGCGCTTCTCGGGCGGCGGCCGGCCGCAGCAGAACGTGCCCTACGTCCCACCGACGGCGCGCGATCTCAGCGATGTGCAGCCAGGCGACGTCATGTTGCTGCACGGCGGCGACGACGACACCGGACACGCGGCCATCGTCACGAGCACGGTGCGCGTCGACGAGAAGGGCCGCGTGCTCGTGCGCGTCGTCGATATCTACGGCGAGGATTGGTACGACGTCACCGAGCACAAGGTGAAGGCGATCGTGCGACCGACGAAGAAGCTTGGGTACATGCCGGCCGAGAGCGTGGGAGGGGATCCGAACTCGACGAAGCTGCTCGAAGGCGACGAACAGATCGACGACACCCCGGTCGGCGAGCCCTTGTACGCCGCGTGGCTAGATCCGTAAGCGGCGTCGCACGAACAACGCAGCGACCAGGAGCCACCACGCGTGAGACGCCGGCGCCGACGCACAGCCCTTCGCCTTCACGGCAGGCTCGTTCGACGGGTTGGTCGATCCGCCGCCCGGAGTGCCGCTCGGGTTCGGCGTGGCTTCGCCGCCGCCAGCGCTCGCGCCGCCGCTCGAACCGCTCGAACCTGTGGGGGCCGCGACGCCCGGCGCCGCCGCCGAATTCGCGTCGAAGCTCGCGTGCGTGGTGAGCGGCGTGAGATCCACCGCTTCGAAGTGCGTGTGCGGAATGCTCTGCACTTGCGAGAAGGTCGAGTCTTGCCAGTCGCTGCTCGGATCGCCCGTGATGTACATGTCGGAGCCGCCGTCGGCGAGGTACATGCCGTAGGTCTTCAGCGCCTGCACGATCGCTTTACTCTGCGTGTTCCAGTTGTTCGGCGCTTGGAAGCTCGCCTTCAAGCGAAAGAGCTGACCCATCTGCGGCTTGTCGATCGACGCGTCGCCCCTGTTCGTCTTGTGCGTGGCTGGCCACGTGTAGCTCGTGCGGATCGTGTCGCTCTCGATCGTGAAGCGCAGCGCATGCGCGATGGTGCCGGTCGACGCTTCGTCGGCGCGCAGGAGCAGCGGCAGGATCGGAAAGCCGGCGGCGTCGGCCGAGGTCCACGTCGCCGGCCGCAGCGCGGTACTCTTGAGATCCCAGACCGCTGAAGACAAGATGTCCCAGCCGCCGACGCCGTTCGGATACGCGTGATAGCTCTCCCACAGGAGACACGTGTCGCTGTCGACCACGAGGATGTGGTGATCGCCGTACACGCTTTGATCGCTGACGATGCCGCCTTCCACGAGCGGCGACGGCGGGATCAGAAAGTACGGCGCAGCGCTCGTGCACGGCGTCTGCTTGGCGCGCGCGCTGTTCGCGCAGTCGCTCTCGTCGGGCGCCGCGTCGTCGGTCACGCCTTCCGACTCGTAGCGCACGCGCGGCCACGCAAAGCCGCCGCCGGCGACGACTTGGTACGGAATGCCGTAGAAGTCCGCCTGCGTTTGATCCGTTTGCTGCCCGAGGTCCAAGTGCAGATTGCGCGGCGTCGCGCTGATCGTCTGGAGGAACGCGGCGGAGTTCGGATGCACCGGCAGATCGGCGATCGGCGTGTTGAAGATGTGGTTCGCCGGAAGCTGCGAGCACGGGCCGATGGTCGGAGCGGCGATGAGAACGAGCGCGAGGAGCATTGGTAGATCCTAGCACGTCATGGCGACGTCAAGAACTGCGCGTACCAGGCGCGTAACGGCATGACGAAGCGATCGACGCTGCTCAGGCGCGGGGCGGCGAGGTACTGTCGGCGATCCCAGATCGCGCGTTCTTTCATCGTGTCGGCGCGGGACTTGGCGAAGACGACCCACGCAGCGAGCAGCGGAAGCAGCGGTAGCCAGCGCGGCTTCTTGGCGCGGACCGAGATGCGATAGCGCGTCAGCCCGGCCCGAATCGGATAGGTCGTCGTCATGACCATCGCGTCGAAGAGCAGCCACGTCTTCATCAGCATCAACGCCGGCCCGATCATCTCGATGTCTAGGCGCGCGGGGAACCCAGGCACCGGCGTCGCCAGCGGAAAACGCGCCTCGAGACGCGCCTCTGCGCCCGCTGGCTCGAAGCGCAGCGTGGCGGGAGCTTTGGCGCCGTGGATCTCGACAAAGTGCGCGGCGTCGCTCACGTTCTCGACGACGTCGATCGGATGGCCGCGATAGTCGCTCTCGTCGGTGAAGACGCGCGTCCATCGGCGGGTGAGATACTCGTCGAGCTTCGGCGGCGGTGGCGGCGCGCGGCCGCTGCGATCGTAGTGCACGAAGATCAAGCCGCCGGTCTCGTGAATCGGCCACGGCTCTTGCGCGTCGCGAGCGAGATCGCGCGCCTCGACCGCGCCGCTCGCGCTGCGCACGATCTCGATGCGACGCGAGAAGGCTTCGACGCAACGGGCCCGGCCGCGCGGCAGCTCGGGGCTCGAGAGCAGCGCAAACCAGCCGTTCGGCATCGGCAGATCGCTCATGCCTCAATATCGACGATGTGAAAGCGAGGGACGCTCGTACCGCGCATGTCACACCGACTTTCGTCCGGTCCGGCGCTTCTTCTTCACGCGCCGCCTCTTCTTCGATCGCTCCGGTCGCGTCATCGCGCCGCCGGCCGCGTGCAGGAGCATGGACTCGTCGAGCCGGCCGAGGCGAAAGAGAAAGTCCGCCTTCGCGAAGAGCGGCGCGGGATCGTTCGGCTTCTCTTTGGTCTCCGCGTCGAGCTGTCGCTCCGTCTCGTCGACGAGCTCACAGCCACGCGCAATTGTCTCTGCGCGCCTGCGGATGTCTCCGTCGTCGGGCGCGAGCGCGAGCGCCTTCTCGATCGCCACACGGGCTTCGCTCCAGCGATCGCGTAGGGAGAGGCTTGACGCCATCGCCGACCAAGCCTCGGCGATCTCGTCGTAGTGCAATGCCTCTTCTGCCAGAGCCTCGGCCGCATCGAGTCTCCTCTCCTCGAGGGCCGTCCACGCGTGGGCCGCCAACGCGAGCGCGAGATCCTCCGCGACACGCTTGTCCTTAGGCGCCAGCGCGAACCCTCGACGCGCGAGTGCCACGGCTTCTTCGCTTCGATCGAGCTGCGTCATCACGTAGGCGAGCATTCCATGCGCGCGCGCGTGCTTCGGATCGTCGGCGATCACCCGGCGCAGCTCGCGCTCGGCGTCGTCGTAACGCTCTTCGTTGCAAGCGCGCCCCGCGCGCTCGTAGGCGGCGTTCACGGCGCCCTCAGCCACGACGCTGGCGAGGACAGCAAGCACGCGATGATGACGAGCATGCCCTCCACTACGCGAATCCGAGCCGTGTTTGTGAAGCGCGGGGCGAATGTGAGGGATCGCTGCGAACCGGTCGAGCGCTAACGCAAGCGCTGCAACGCTTCTCTTACGAGCTGCTCGAACGGCGCCTGCGCGTGCTCCTTCAGCACCTTCTCGGCGACGGGCTCGACGAGCACCGGCTTGTAGCCCAAGTTGACGAGCGCCGAGACGAGCTCCGCATGAACGCCGGCGAGCGTGCGCGGCAAGCTTGGTGCGGAGCCCGACGCAGGAACGGCGCCGAGCGTCTTCACCGCCGTCTTCAATTCGAGCAACAAGCGCTCGGCGGTCTTCTTGCCGACGCCCGGGATCTTCGTGAGGACGGCGAGGTTCTCGCTCGCGATCGCTTGCACGAGCGCGTCGGCCGGCATTCCGCTGAGCACGTTCACCGCCATCTTCGGCCCGACGCCGCTGACAGAGAGGAGCAGCTGGAACACGTCCTTCTCGAACGCATCCGCGAAGCCGAACAAGGCGAGCTGATCTTCACGCACGTGGGTGTGCACGTCGACGAACACGTCGGCGCCCGGCAGCCCGAGCTTCGCCAGCGAGTGCGCGCTCATCGTCACGAGGTAACCGACGCCCATGCACTCGATGATCGCGGCACCGTCGATCTTGCGGACGATTTTTCCACGCAGGGTCGCGATCATCGGCCTGCCTTCAGCTGCAGGATCTGCGGCATGCTCTTGAACTGCAGGTGACAGATCGCCGCGGCGAGCGCATCGGACGCGTCTTCTTGCGCGACTTCCTTCAATCCGAGAATCACGCGCACCATCTCGGCCACTTGCTGCTTCTCGGCGCGACCGTGGCCGACGGTCGCCTGCTTGATCTGCCCGGCGGTGTACTCAAAGACGGCGAGCCCGGCTTCCGCAGCGACCATCATCGCGACACCCCGCGCGTGGGCGAGCTTCATCGCGCTCTGGGCGTTCTTCGCGTGAAAGAGCGTCTCAATCGACACCGCTTCGGGCTTGAGCTCGCGGATCAGCCGGCGCAGCCCGTCTCCGATGCCGTGCAGCCGATCAGCGAACGACCAGCGCGTGTCCGGCGCGACGATGCCGCAGTCGACGTGCACGAAGCCGCCGCCGCGCCGCTCTTCGACGACGCCATAGCCGGTCTTGACGGATCCAGGATCGATTCCGAGGGTACGCACGGCTGAGCGATCAGCTATCAGCTATCAGCCATCAGTCCAAGCGCTGAAAACGGAGGGCTGAGCGCAGCCCGCTCAGAGATCGGCCTCGTCGATGTCGACGTTGGCGTAGACGTTCTGCACGTCGTCGTTCTCTTCCAAGAGCTGGATGAGGTTGAGCACCTTTTCGGCGTCAGCGCCCTTCAGCTTCACGTTGGTGTCGGCGACGCGGGTGATCTCGCCTTCGAACGCGAGCTTCTTGGCCTCGAACGCCTTCTTCAAGCCTTCGAAGGCATCCGGCGTGCTCAGGACGACGACGCGGCTGCCTTCCGTCTTCACGTCGTCGGCGCCGGCGTCGAGCGCGACCTCCATCACTTGATCTTCCGAGTGCTTGCTCGCGTCGAAGACGAACTGGCCCTTCTTGTTGAACATGTAGGCGACGGAGCCCGAGGCGCCGATGTTGCCGCCGCCTTTGGCGAACAAGGTGCGCAGCTCGGCGCTCGTCCGGTTGCGGTTGTCGGTCATGATCTCGACGTAGAGCGCGACGCCGGCGGGGCCGTAGCCTTCGAACACGAGCTCTTCGTAGCTGACGCCCTCGAGCTCGCCCGTCCCTTTCTTGATCGCGCGCTCGACGTTGTCGCGCGGCATGTTGGCGGCCTTCGCTTTGTCGAGCGCGAGGCGCAGGCGCGGGTTGGCGTCAGGGCTGCCGCCGCCGAGCCGCGCCGCCGTCGTGATCTCGCGGATCACTTTGGTCCACAGGTTGCCGCGCGCCGCGTCGATGACGCCCTTCTTGCGTTTGATCGTTGCCCACTTTGAATGTCCAGACATCGCGATCCTCTCAGAAACCGAAGGTCAGCTGCTTGTTGTTCACCGGCGCGAAGCTCTTCCGGTGCACGATCGACGGGCCTAAAGCGGCGAGCGCTTTGATGTGCTCTTCGGTGCCGTACCCTTTGTGCTTCGCAAAGCCGTAGCCCGGGTATTCCTGATCGAGGGCGATCATCAAGTGATCGCGGTGCACTTTGGCGAGGATCGAGGCCGCGGCGATGGACGCGCAGCGGGCGTCCCCTTTGACGATCGCCTCGTGGGCGATGCCGAGGTTCGGGAGCTTGCGCGCGTCGGTGAGGACGAAGTCGGGCTTGGTGCTCAGTGCTTTGACCGCTTCGCTCATGCCCTTCAAGCACGCCTGGAGGATGTTCAGGCGATCGATCTCATCGGCGCTGACCTCGACGACAGCGTAGGCAACCGCGCGTTCTTTGATCGTGAGGTAGAGCTCTTCGCGCTTCTTCTCGCTGAGCTGCTTCGAGTCGTCGATCCCGGGGATGGGGTCGGCAGGGAGGATGACAGCCGCCGCGACGACCGGTCCCGCGAGGGGTCCAGCGCCGGCTTCGTCGGTACCGGCGACAACGCGGCCGGCGGCGAGCTGGCGTTCGAAGTCGTACAGGGCGCGCAGGCGACGCTCGGCATCTTCGGCTTTCCCCATGGGTTCCCGTCTCTAGTGGGATCGTCGGGTCGGAGGAAGGGGCGGAAGGAAATTCCGGCGGCTTTGGGGGAGCACGAAAGCGGGAGCCGCTGCCGCGCGCTTGGTCATTCGCATGTCGACCTTTCGTACGAGCGCAGGCTTCAGGGCTTCTGCGGCTTTCCATCGAGACTTCTGCGTGCTGCGGCCGAAGTGGGGCTTGGCGGCTGCGCATGCGATATTCGTGGCGGCCTTTATGCGACGGCAGCGGCGCGACCGTTCTGTTGCCGCACCGCCGCACCGCCGCACCGCTAGTGTCCCCTTCGAGCCCGCGCGCGGAGGCCCCGGCGGATGCGGTGCGCGACGAGAACGGCTTTCGTTTGGTGCACTTTGCGGTGCTCGGCGACCACCTCCATATGTTGTGCGAGGTCGACGGCCAAAAGTGGCTCGCCCGCGGCGTACAGAAGATCGCGCTCAGCCTTGCGCGCTCGTTGAATGCCGCGGCAGTGCGGGACGCGGGAGGCTCGCTCGATCCGCGCGCCGGCACGATGCACGATAGGCCCGGTTGGATCGGTCCCGTTTTCGCCGAACGTTACCACTTGCACATGCTCACGACGCCGACCGAGATCGCGCATTGTCTCGAGTACCTGTTCACGAACGCGGCGAAGCACTTCGGCACGATCAACGTCGTGCGCTGCAAGCTCACCGAGTCGCAGACGCGTGCTCGCTACATTGACATCGACGCCTTCACGTCGTTCGCCGAGCTGCATACGAGCGCCGATCCCCCGATTGCACCCGCGCGCGGGCGCCGCCTCGAACGCGTCCTCGCAAGACACCCCTGGGCCATCCGCACCGCGTGAAAACCGAAATCACGCTGTCCCGCTGTCCCCGCGAAACGGACCGGGAGCGTTGACCCCGAACGGACCGGGAGCGTTCCCGAAGCGGACCGGGAGCGTGCACAACGATCGATCGATCGCGCCGCTGATCACGCATAAAGGTCGCCGCGAAAACCACATGCGCAGCCGCCAGGCCCCACTTCGGCCGCAGCATGCAGGAGTCGCGATCGGAAGCCGTAGAAGCAACCAAGTCTAAGCCGGCACGAAAGGCCGACCTGCGAATGACCAACCGCGCCAAATGCTCCGCGCCCCGCGTCGCAAAGGGACCGGGGAGCGGACCGAAAAGGGACCGGGGAGCGGGACCGGGGACGGTTGACCACCGGGGAGCGTTGACCCCGATCGCGGTCCCTGGCACCTGAGCGCGCGTGCGACTGGGAGCGATCCGAGAGCAAACCATCGCCGCGTGGCGCCGGATCGACGCCGTCTACCAACGCCACCCGTTCCTCGTCGTCGCCGCCGCCATGCTCGCCTTCGCGATCCACGTGAGCTTCGTCCGCCACGGCGCCGTCGGTATCGACTTCGAAGTCTTCCGAAAGACCGGCGCGCGGCTCATCGCCGGCGAAGCGATCTATCAGCCCGACGAGAACATGCCGTTCAAGTACGCGCCCGTCTTCGCCGTCGTGTTCATGGCGCTCGGCGTCGCCCCGCCGCTCCCGACCTATTGGGCGTGGAACATCCTGAACGCGCTCGCCCTCGCGATCTTCGTCTCCTGGGGCGCGCGCTCCTTGAAGCCCGAGCATCGCCTCCTCGGCACTGCCCTCGCCTTCTTCGCGTGCGCGAGCATGGTGCAGCATCACTATGCGCTCGGCCAGATCGACTGCTGCGTCCTCGCGGCGATCGCGCTCAGCGAAACCCAGCGCACCAAGAACCCCGTCGCCAGCGGCGCGCTCCTCGCCTTCGCCGCCCTCATCAAGATCACCTTCGTCGCGTTCATCGCCGTCGCCTTCGTCTTCTTCGCACGCAAGCGTATCCTCGGCGTCGCGCTTGGGCTCGCCGTCGGCCTCCTCGCCCCCACACCTTTCTACGGCGTGACGCAAACCCACACCTGGACCTTCGAGTGGCTGCACTTGCTCGGCGCGAGCTTGGAGCCGTGGATCTGCTGGCGCGACAACCAGGGCGCCTTCGGCATCGCGTGCCTCTTCGGCCTGCACCCAGCATCACCCGAGCACATGCGCGCGGGCTACGCGGTGGCGCTCCTTGCCGTCATCCCCGCGGGCCTCGTCGTCCTCAAGAAGCTCCTCGCCAAAGAGAGCGAGCAAGCCCGCCGCGCCGCCGTGCTCTTCGCGCTCTTCATGACCTTCTTCCTCTCGCCGCTCGGTTGGTACACGAACCTCGTCGCGATGATCCCGCTCTGCCAGCGCGCCGTCGCGTTTGCGGCGAAGCGTCCGTCGCGCGCGCTCTTCTTCCTGCCGATCCTCGTGCAAGCCTTCCTCGTCCACGATACGCTCGGCGAAGCGTTCGTCGGCTATAAAGCCGCGCGCGCGATGGGCTTCGAGTTTCTGTGGCTCTTGTGGGTGCTCGCGTGGTTCATCCACCGCGAAGGCACAGAGGACTAAGAACAGAGGACTAGATGTTTCCGTACTTCTTCAAGCTGCCGGCGTTCGGGCCGTTCTCGGAGCCGCAGCCCATCCACTCCTACGGCATTCTCATCGCCATCGGCTTCGTACTCGCCACGCAGATGATCGCGCGTGAAGCCAAGCGCCTCGGAGAGCTGCGACCAGACAAGCTCACCGATCTCGCGTTTTACTTGCTCTTGGTCGGCCTCGTCGGCTCGCGCGTGCTCTACATCATCGTCAACATCGAGGAGTACGCCGCGCACCCCTACGAGATCCTCTACTTCTGGCGCGGCGGCTTGGTCTTCTACGGCGGCTTCTTCGCGGCCGTCGGCTACGCCGTTTGGTGGTGCCGGCGAAACGGCAAGCCGTTCTTCCTCATCGCCGACATTTTGATTCCGATGGTCGCGTTCAACCACGTCTGGGGCCGCATCGGTTGCGTCGCCGCCGGTTGCTGCTTCGGCGCGATCACGCACTCGCCTGTCGGCATCGAGTATCCGATCCAAAGCGTCGTCCAACAGATGCAGCACGCGCAAGGCTTCATCCGCGCCTTCGATCGGCCGCTGCCGGTGCACGCCGTGCAGCTCTATGAGGCCGCGGGCGAGCTCGCGCTCTTCATGCTGCTCATGTGGCTGCGCGATCGCAAGCGCTACCACGGCCAACTCTTGCTCGTGTGGCTCGCGCTCTATCCGATCCTGCGCTCGTTCTGCGAGGCGCTGCGCGGCGACAAAGAGCGCGGCTTCGTGGTGCCGGGCCTGATCTCGACGAGCCAGTTCGTCTCAGCCCTCACCGCCCTCGCGGCCATCGCGCTCTTCTTCTACCTAAAGCGCGCCGGTGACCGACAAGAGCGCGCCGCCGCTCAACCCTGACACGCCCACGTTCACCGGCAGCGGCCGCCGGTGCAGCAACGTTACGCCGGCCGAGATCCCCGCCCCGACCATGGCGCCGACGATCACATCGCTCGGAAAGTGCTTGCCGGCGAGCACGCGCTCGACGCTGATCGTCGCCGCGAGCGCCGCGCCGCCCACGATCGCGAGCGCGCTCTGCCAGCTCCCTGGCCGCCGCAACCACGTGGTGATGGCGAAGCTCGTGGCCGCCGCGAAGGCGATCGCCGCGTGCATCGAGAAGAAGGACATATAATTGTCGGTCGCCGCGAAAAACGGCGACCCCGGCTCGGCGCGATAGAGCAGCGGCCGCGGGCGCTGCACGGCGATCTTCACGAGCTCCGTCGCCGCCGCCGCCGCGAGCACGGCCTCGGTCATCACCAAGAGATCCTCCGCGAAGCCGATCCAAGGCGCGCTCGTGAGCCCCACGTGCAGCGCGTCGAGCCCCGCGGCCAAGACGAGCACGCTGACGATCGACACATCGCTGACGAGCGCAACAGCATGCGAGTACGGCCGCGCCGCCGCCGCGTCGAACGCATCGACCACGCCGAGATCGCACGGGCAGCTCTTCCTCACGAAGCGCGACGCGAAGATCTCCGGCACGACGAGCGTCGCTGCCAGCGCAAGCGTGACCGGAACATCGGCCCCGAGCACCAGCTCATACGGCCGGGACGCCGGCGTCGCCGCCAGCACGAGGAGAACGGCGAGCATGCACGCGCACGCTACCCGCGGCATCGACGCCGTTCAACGTTCCGTGTATGGCGCGCCTCCATGAACGTCATCATCATCGCCGCCCTCGCCTTGGTCTCGGCGCACCGCTTCGAGCAGAAGATCAGCATGTCCGGCCCGCCGACCGCGGCGATGCAGCAGCAGCCCGACCAGAAGAGCGTGATGATCTGGGACGGCCCGCGCATGCGCACCGATCAAGGCAGCGAGTCGAGCTCGATCGTCGACTTCAAGACCGACTCGATGATCATGCTCGATCACCAGAAGAAGCAGTACGTCGAGATGAAGGTGTCGCAGATGCTCGCGCAGGCTCAGGCGATGCTCGCGCACATGAAGGCGCAAGCCTCGGCGCTGCCGCCCGAACAGAAGAGCCAATACGAGGAGATGCTCCGCCAGCAGACGGCGCCGCTCAGCGTCGTCGCCACGGAAGAGACGCAAAAGATCCTCGGCTTCGACGCGAAGAAGTTCGTGTTGAAGCAGGGCGAGAAGACCCTCGGCGACGTTTGGTACACCAAAGCGATCGACATGAGCGACCTCGCGCCCTTCACCAAGCAGTTCGCGGAGATGATGCGTGGGGCCACCGGCAGCAACTGGGGCGACATCCTGACCAAGACCGAGCACGGCTACCCGCTGCGCACGGCGATCTCGATCGATCTCGGCGGCAAGCGAGCGACGTACACCACCGAGACGACGAAGTACGAAAAGGTGCCGACCGACTCGAAGGACTTCAGCGCGCCCGCGGGCTACAAGAAGGTCGATCCGAACGCCGCGCAGCAGCCCGGAAAAACGCTCGCCGACCCGGGCGGCGCGACGCCGGCGAAGCGCTCGACCGACGCGCCGAGGGAACCCGCGAAGGACGCGCCGAAAAAGTAGCGTCGTGCCGGCGATATGGTCAGATTCCGCCTCACGGAGGAGGAAATCACATGCGCCTGTTCGTCGCTTTCGCAGTTGTTGCCGCGTTTTCGCTCGGGGCCTGCAAGTCGAACGAGAAGCCCATCTATCTCACTTGCGGCGATTCGGCGGGGAAGCTCGTCGGTGAGGCCGGCACGAAGTACCGCATCAGCTGCCCACAGCTCTGCACCAACGGCTCGCTCTGGGGCAGCGATCCGTACACGGCTGACTCGTCGGTGTGCAAAGCCGCGATCCACGCTGGCGCGTTGAAGCCGGCTGGCGGCGAAGCCACCGTCATCATCAAGGGCGGCGAGCCGAAGTTCGACGGCACCACGAAAAACGGCGTGACCAGCGCGAGCTGGGGCAAGTACGATCGCACGTTCACCTTCGACTGACTAGCCCAGCAGGGCTGTCCAGCGTTCGCGCCTGGGATCACTCCGCTTCGTTGCCGAGCATGACGTCCGAGAGCGCGTGCTTCGTCGCGAACGCGCGCGCTTCGTCCTCGCTCGCGAACACCTGCAGCACCTCGAACACGCGGTACTCGTCCTTGCCGCCGCGCACGACCTTCACCGTCGGCCGCGCGTAGTCGCCGTACGGGCACACGTCGAGCAGCTTCGCTTTGGCCGGCAGTGCCTCGGCCGCCTGGCACTTTTCGCAACGCTTGCTGCCGCGGGCGCAGTGGATGTCGCGCATGAGGCGAACCGCCAAGCACGCATCGCCGCGCTCGCTCTCGACGTAAAGCTTCTCCGCCGTCGCCTTTTCGTGCACCGCGGTGACCGAGAACACCGGCGTCTTGTTGTCGGCGCTCGGCATCGGAAAGCGATCGCCGAAGCGGCCCGAGAGCCACACCACGATCGGCGCCTGATCCGGTTGCAGGTGCCGCAAACGCTCTACCAACGGAATACCGAGCGCGCCGTCGCTCAAGCGGTGAACGTCCTTCGGCACGCTGGCGTGGCGCCCGATGGCCGCGGTCTTCACCTCGCCGTGATCTCCGCGCCACACCGTGAACGGCAGCTTCACGGTGGTTTGACCGTCCTGCATCTTCGCCAACCAGGCGGCGAGCGCTTTACCGTCCTCGAGCGACGGTCCGGTGCCGAAGATCGGCGGTACGAAGTCTTGCTTGTTCATGGCGCGCGGCACGGGGGCTCCTTCGATTGGCGACACCGAAAACGATGTTATGGCGATAACAAACATAACCACTGGTGTTGCTATGAAATACGCTTTCATCTCGCTCATGCTCCTGGGCGCCCTCGATCCGACCGACCTCGACGCCGACGCGGCCGACAGTATGTCCGGGTGCGACTGCAACCGCAAACGCGAGAAGGCGAAGGCCGACGTCCCCGAGAATACGCCGCTGGCGCCGCCCGCCGTCACGCTCATAGACACCGCGCAAGTCGCGCCGCTCTCGAACGTGCCGAGCCTCTACTACGCCGACGGGCTCGGCACCGATCTCGGCGTCAGCTTCGTGCGCGACGGCCAGCTCGTCTTTCTCTTCGGCGACACGAACCCGAAGGATCCCGACGACGACTGTTGCGTAGACAGCGTCGCCGTCACACCGGATGGCGCGTTCGCGCAGCGCCAGCCCCTCGAGTTCCTGCGCAAACCGGGCGGCGGGTTTCTGCCCCTCGCTCCTCCCGGCGTGAAGCTGAAGGGCATGGAGGTTCCCGTCGAAGGCGTCGCCGCCGGCCCGGACACCTACGTCTTCTTCAGCACCGGCTGGCACGACGACTGGGGGCGCCACGAGTCGTTGGCCCTCGCGAAGACGCAGGGCACGGACTTCGGCCGCCTGCAAACGCTGTGGATCCAACCGAGCGATCGCTTCATCAACGTGAGCATCGTCGAAGACGGCAACGACTACTGGATCTTCGGCAGCGGCTCGTACCGCTTGAGCGCCGTCTACCTCGCGCGCGTTCCGAAAGCGCAGCTCGCCGATCATTCGGCGTGGCGCTACTGGCGTCGCGATCCCGGCGGCGCCATCAGCTGGGTCGCCGACGAGCGGGCGGCGTCGCAGGTCGTGCCGAACAACTGCGTCGGCGAGCTCAGCGTGCGCTACGAGCCGAAGCTCGCGCTCTACCTCATGGCGTACAACTGCGGCACACCGCGCGGTGTCACGCTGCACACCTCTCCCGCGCCGGACGGCCCGTGGTCCGAAGGCGTGCACATCTTCGATCCTGGCCTGCACGGCTACGGCAAGTTCATGCACGTGCCGGTGAGCTTCGCCGGCAAGGACGATCACCTGAGCGATCCGCGCCGGGAAGAAGAGTGGGGCGGCGAGTACGGCCCGTACTTCGTGCCGAGCTGGACGACCGTCGAATGGAACGGCGACGTCAGCATCTACTACGCGCTCTCGTCGTGGAATCCGTACCACGCGCACATCATTCGCTCGACGCTGCGCCGCCGCTGACGCACCGGCGTGTGGTCACTGCCCCATGAACGCGAGGATCGCCGAGAGCACCTGCTCGCGCAGCAGAGAAGTCTCGAGGGCCTCGAAGGGAAAGCCGAAGACGACGATCTTCGCCGCGCCGGTGAACGAAACCGCCGCCGTGCCGGCCGTTCCTCCGAGGTACGCGAGCTCCGCTTTGCCGCCCGCGGCCGGCGCGATGCGATCCGGATAGGTAACGTCTAGGGTGCCCGGCGTGTTGAAGCCGAGCTCGGGGATCGCGGCGAAGAGCCCGCCGCTCACACCGGCCGCGTTCTTCGTGCCAGCGCTGTCCGCCACGTAGGTCAGATGCAGCACGTCCTTCGCGAACGCTTTGTCGGCGGCGGTGCCCTTGTTGTCCAAGTCCCACGCGAGCTCGGCGCCGGAGACGAAGAGGTGTACGCCGCTCGCGACCGCGCCGCTGATCTTCGCTTGCTCGTTCACATCGAGCGTCTCGTCCGCGGTCGACTCCTCGCCGAGCTCCCAGAGCACCGCGGCGTAGTCCGTGAGCGCGATCTCGCCGCTCTGCACACGCGCGTGGCTCGCGCTGTCGAAGCTGCGATCGCCGAGCGCGCGCGCGAAGGCCGCGATGAAGTCGTGACCGCGGCCGAGCGGATTCTCCGGCGCCGTCTTCCAACGATCGAAGCCGTCGACGACGAGGAGCGAGGGCTTCGTCAGGCGTGTGCTTGCCGCGAGCACCGTCGACGGCTCGCTCTCGCCGGCGCCGTTCGTGGCGACGACGCGCGCGTAGTAGGTCGTGCCGACGACGAGCTCGTCCGCGACGTGCTCGGTGACGTTGCCGACGCGGCGGGCCTGCGCGCGATCCCAAGTGACGCCGTCATGCGAGAGCCAGAGGTCATAGCCCGTCGCGTTCGCGGCAGCGTCCCACGAAAAGCGCATGCGCCCGTCGCCGAGCGTCTGCGCCGCGCGCAAGGTGGGCATCGCGGGTCGGGCGCCGGCCGTACGCCGATCCTTCGCCACGGCGAGGACGATCTTGTCGTGCGCGCTGCGCGTCGCGGCCACGTCGGTCACGTCGTTCATCAAGATCGAGAACGCGTAGCGGTGGCCGTCGTGGCGGTGAAAGAGCACGCCGGAGGTCGTGATGACGCCGTTGATCGTGCCAGTCTTGCCGTAGACGCGCCCGTTCGTGTCCGTGTCGAGCATGCGCGCATCGAGCGTGCCGATGACGCCGGCGATGCTCAGCGTGCGAACCCACGCTTGGCCCGCGGGCTGCTTCGCCATGTGCGCGATCAGTCCGACGATCTGCCGCGCGGTCACGCGGTTACTGTGAGAGAGGCCGCTGCCGTCGTGCAGCTGAAAGCCGGCCGTCGCGACGCCGATGCTCGTGAGCCATTGCTGCGCGGCGCTCGCCCCTTCGTCGTAGCTGCTGCCGCCAGCGAGCAGGTAGCCGTTGTGGCGCGCGAGCACGTCGGCGAACTCGTTGTGGCTGATCGTGTTCAGCGGGTGCGCCGCCGACAAGAGCGGGAGCGATCCGCGCTTGCCGATCGCGACGGCGCCCGGCGGCCGCTGAAAGCTCGGCGTCGTCTGCTCGCTCGCGATCGTGACGCCTTTGCCTTCGATCGCCGATGCGACGAGCGCGGCGCCAAGCGAGCGCTCGTTGTCTTCGTCGTAGGTGCCGAACTGTTCACCTTGGACGAGATAATCGCCGGCGACCGTCAGCGTCCCGATCGATCGCACGCCGGCCGCGTAGATCCGCTCGGCGAGGCGATCGGTCGCGTAGCCGGTCGACGGATAGAGCAGCGTCGACCACGTGAAGTCGTGCTCTCCGATGATCGTCAGCTGCGCGACGTTGCCCGCGGGCGACGGCGTGGCGTTGCCCCACGCTTGCGCTTCGAGGCGGTGCTCGTCGCCGAGCATGTCGAAGGCGACGGCCGTCGTGAACAGCTTGGTGTTCGACGCGGGCTTCAACGGAAGATCCGCGGCGCGCTCGTAGACGACTTGGCCGTTGTCGAGATCGACGATGAGGATGCCGCTCGTGGCGCTGATGGGAGCGATCGCCGCGTCGACGGCGTTCTTGATGTTCGTGAGCGCGACCTGGCCGAACAAAGGCGGCGGGTCGACGACGGCGAATGGATCGCCGGTCGGCGCGGTCGGGCCCGTGGGACCGGTCGGGTTCGTCGGTCCGGTGGGCCCGGTGGGGTTCGAAGGTCCGCTCGGGCCGGAGGGGCCAGAAGGGCCCGTCGGACCGGTGGGGTCGCCAGGACCGGTCGGTCCGGTCGCGGTCGGTGTGAAGCTGTCGGAGGCGCTGCCCGGGGGCTTGTCGCAAGCGGACGAGACCGGGCACACTGCCAGCACCACTGCGGCGAGCGTGCAGCGTCGAAACGACATTCGCCTGTCCTCCGCTCGGTGCCTGGGTATGCGCGGTATCGGCCAGCGGCGCCGCGGGTTGCTAGCCCTTGATGCCGAACGCGCGCAGAAAGGCCTGGGCGTCCATTCCCTCGATGCGAACGCCGTCGCTGGGAGCGCCGAAGAGCCAGGCGCGCACGGCGTCTTCCGCGCCCTGGATGCGAACGCGAGCATGCGGCGAAGGGCGCTCGGCGACGGCCAAGGACGCACCAAGGCCCGCGAGCTCGAAGGTGCGGCGCGGCGTCTCGATAGCGACGAGCACGCCGTCGAGGGTCCCCGTGACGTAGCGGCGCTTCAAGGAGAACACCGCCGACACGAGGTCGGTGCGCTCGCCGCGCCGTGGCCGATCCATCGTCCGCGCGCCGAAGCGGCCGAGCTCCAAGACCACGGGTTCGAGCGTGCGCCCGAGCTCGGTCAGCGCCCAGAGCTGCGCGTCTTGGGTCTGCTGGTGCTCGACGATGCCGCGCGCTGCGAGCTCCTTCAGGCGCTTGGCCAGCAGGTTCGTCGTGATGCCCGGGGTATCATGAAGTGAAGCATCAAAGGAGACCCCGTGCACCCGAGCGCATCGCCCAACTTGACCTGGCTCTTCGCCGCCGTCGTCGCCCTCACCGCCGGCGGCTTCTTGGCGCTCGTCTGGCGCTACGACAGACCGTCGGTCGCAAAGGCGGCAGGCGGCTTGCTCGCTTGGTTCGTGGTCTTCGGTGCCGTGTCGTCGAGCGGCGTCCTCGCGCGCTTCGACGCCCGCCCGCCGCCGTTTGCGTTCGTCCTACTCTCGGTGCTCGGCGGCGGCGTGTGGCTCGGGCGCTCTTCGTTCCTGCAGCGGCTGCTGGCGAAGGCGCCGCTCTGGACGATCGTCCTTTATATGGGCTTCCGCCTCCCGCTCGAGCTCGTGATGCACCTGGCCGCGAGCGAAGGCACGATGCCGGTCGAGATGAGCTACTCGGGCTACAACTTCGACATCGTCACCGGCGCGAGCGCCATGGCCGTGGCGATCGCGCTGCGTCTGGGCGCGCCGCTCTGTTGGCCGCACTGGCGACGCATGTGGCGCTGTTCACTTGGTTTGCACGACAGGGTGCGCTAGGGCGCCGCGCATGAACGAGCCCAGCACGGACACCTCGCAGATCCTCGACGCCTTCACGCAACGCCGCGACGACCTCATCCTCGTCGCCGTCCAACAGGGGCTCGACCCCGACGCGATCTTGAACGGCGCGTCGTTGCTCTCGCTCGCCTGCGCGTCGGAGCGGTGGCCGCTCGTGCGCGGGCTGCTCGTGCTCGGCGCGAACCCGAGCGGCGCAGACAAGGAAGACATGGCGCCGCTCCACTGGGCGATCAACAAGAACACGCTGCCGATGGCCACGCTCCTGCTCGAGCAAGGCGCCGACATCGAGAGGAAGGATCGCCACTACGAGCGTTCGCCCTTGTGGAACGCGGCGGCGAAGTGCGGCGAGGCGATGGTGCGCATGTTGGTCGACCGCGGGGCGGACTTGCTCTCGCGCGATCGCGAGGGTGCGTACCCGCTGCACGGCGCGGTGCTCTATGAGAACCCGAGCGGCGCGCGGGCGCTGGCGCCGCTGATGACCACCGTCGACGTGCGCGACGCGCAGGGGATCACGCCGCTGCAGCTCGCGATCGCGTTGCTCGAAGAGTCGGCGCCGGACGGGCCGCTCCCAGAGATCGCCGCCATCCTGCGCGAGCATGGCGCGAACGCGGAGGCCGAGATCGTGCCGGACGAAGCGTTTCGGCGCGCGCAGTACAGCCGCATCGTCGCTAACATGAAGGCGGCGGCGCCAGGCTGGGAGCCGAGCGCGGAGCAGATCGAAGCCGGCTTTCGCGAGATGTATCCGCAGGCCGACTGATCGCCATCGCCATCGCCATCGCCATCGCCATCGCCATCGCCATCGCCATCGCCATCGCCATCGCCATCGCCATCGCCATCGCCATCGCCATCGCCATCGCCATCGTCATCGCCATCGTCATCGCCATCGTCATCGCCATCGTCATCGCCATCGTCATCGCCATCGTCATCGCCATCGTCATCGCCATCGCCATCGCCATCGCCATCGTCTACGCTCATGGCTGTGGACGATCGAACCATCCGCCGCCGCTTTGTCTGGCTCGCGCTCGTGCTCGGCGTGGAGATCGGCGCGCTCATCGCGTTTCTCTTGCCGTGGGCCGCGGTGTTCTTCGGCGCCTTCATGGTGTTCCTCTTCACGCACGACGCCGGCCGCACCCTCGATCGCTCGCCGCGGGCGGTGCACCTCGTGCGCGCGCGCTCGCTGGCGAAGATGTTCTACGTGACGCCGGCGTTCGCTGCGGCCCGCGCGCTCGCTGCCGAGCTCGAAGCGCCGCGCCACGTCGAGCGCGCACGGGCCGATCGCTTCTTCGCCGCCGACGACCTCGATGAACGGCAGTGGCTGGCGCTCGCGAAGGCGTATGCTGCGATCGCGTCCGGCCGCGACTCGGCGATCGTCTGCTTCCTGCTCGCGATGCTCGGCGCCATCGCGCTCCCCGGGACGCGCGCGGGAGCGAGCGCGATCATGGGCGTCGGCATCGTGTTCATCGCGAGCCTCGTCGCGATGGTTTGCGGCGGCGTGGCGATGCGCTGCTTGCGGGTGCCGACGCGGCGACGCGTGATCGCGGCGATGGTGTTCACGGCGGTGTACTTGGTGCTGCCGCCCTTCCACACGGCGCTCGGCGTGGTCGCGCTCGTGCGACTGCGCAGCGTCAGAACCCCGCGCCGATCCGCAGCATCTGCAAGCTGACGCAAGAACGCGTGGACGTTCCCGTGCAGGAGCACGAGCTGCACGAGCAGGAGCACGCATCCGAGCACGAGCCGGAGGATCGTGGACGGCGACAATACGTCCACGCTTTTGTCCTTCACGTGCTCGTCGATCTGCTCGTGCTCCTGCTCGGGAACGGGACCGTCCACGCGTCAGCGGGAAAAACGGCGGGGATCCTTGTCTTCGACTCGGCTCGCAATTAGCTCACATCACTCGCGGCGGCGGATGCAGCCGCCAAGAACATTCGCCCAATCGGCGTGCGAGTCTGCACGCCGACGGAGCGCAGCGACGCGGGCGAAAGCCCACAGGAGACGCAGCCATGGCAGAACAGACGATCAAGAAAGTCGCAGTCCTCGGCGCCGGAGTCATGGGCTCGGGCATCGCCGCTCACGTCGCCAACGCGGGCATTCCGGTGCTCTTGCTCGACATCGTGCCGCCGAACCTCACCGAGGCCGAAAAGGGCCAACGCTCCGCGCGCAATCGCTTCTCCGCGGGCTCGCTCGAAAAGGCGCTGAAGCAAAAGCCGGCGCCGTTCTTTCACGCGCGCAACGCCGAGCTCGTCGAGATCGGCAACTTCGACGACGATCTCGCGCGCATCGCCGAGTGCGACTGGGTGGTCGAGGTCGTCAAAGAAGATCTCGCGGTGAAGAAGGCGCTCTTCGAGAAGATCGACAAAGTGCGCAAGCCCGGCACGTTGATCACCTCGAACACGAGCGGCATTCCGCTGGCGAAGTTGATCGAAGGCCGCTCGCAGGACTTCCGGAAAAACTTCTTTATCACGCACTTCTTCAACCCGGTCCGCTACATGAAGCTCTTGGAGCTCGTGACCGGCGGCGAGACCGATCAAAACGCCGTCAAAGCGTTTCACCACTTCGGCGAAGAGCGGCTCGGCAAGGGCGTCGTCTACGGTAAAGACACGCCGAACTTCGTGGCGAACCGCATCGGCATCTTCGGCATGATGTACGCGATCCACGAGATGATGCGCCAAGGCCTCTCGATCGAGGAAGTCGACGCCATCGTCGGCCCGCCGCTCGGCCGTCCGAAGAGCGCCGCGTTTCGCACCGCAGACATCGTCGGCCTCGACACCTTCGCGCACGTCGCGCGCAACTGTTTCGACTTGCTGCCGAACGATCCGCAACGCGATGTCTTCAAGATCCCCGAGTTCATCGACAAGCTCATCGCGGCCGGCAAGCTCGGCGACAAGACGAAGGGCGGCTTCTACGAAAAAACGAAAAACGGCCTCGTCGCCCTCGACTGGAAGAGCGGCACTTGGAAGCCGCAAGAGAAGGTGCGCATCGATTCACTAGGGGTGGCAAAAAACACCGAAGAGCTCGACGCGCGCATGAAGGTCGTCGTCAACGCGAGCGACAAGGCCGGAAAATACGCGTGGCCAGTGATGGCGCAAACGCTCGTCTACTCCGCGAATCGCCTGGGCGAGATCGCCGACGACGTGCGCGCGATCGATCAAGGCATGCAGTGGGGCTTCAACTGGGAGAAGGGCCCGTTCCAATCGTGGGACGCCATTGGCGTGCCGGAGTCCGTCGAGCGCATGAAGAAAGACGGCATCCAGGTGCCGGCGTGGGTCACCGAGATGCTCGCCACGGGCTGTAAGAGCTTTTACAAGAGCGAAGGCGGCAAGGACTTCTACTACGACCCGAAGAAGAAAGGGTACATCGCGATCAGCGAGAAGCCGCGCGAGCTGCGCTACGCCGCGCTGAAGGCCGACAAGAAGCGCGTGGTCAAGGACAACTACGGCGCGTCGCTCGTCGACCTCGGCGACAGCGTGCTCGGCCTCGAGTTCCACACGAAGATGAACGCGCTCGACGCCGACATCATCTCGCTGCTCAACGACGGCATCGACGAAGCGGAGAAGAACTGGAAGGCGCTCGTCGTCGCCAACGACGGCGAGCACTTCTCGGCCGGCGCGAACTTGATGCTCGTGTTCTTGGAGTCGCAGAACAAGAACTGGGACGGCCTGAAGACGATGGTGAAGGGCCTGCAAAGCGCGGCGATGCGCATGCGCCAAAGCAACATCCCGGTCGTCACGGCGCCGTTCGGCATGGCGCTCGGCGGCGGCTGCGAAGTGGCGATGGCCGCCGACGCGATGCGCGCGCACGGCGAGCTCTACATGGGCCTCGTCGAAGTCGGCGTCGGCCTGATTCCCGCGGGCAGCGGCACGAAGGAGCTCCTCTGCCGCACGCTCGAGCGCATCCCGGACGGCATGGACGTCGATCTCTTGCCGTGGGTGGGCCGCGCCTTCGAAGCGATCGCGTTGGCCAAGGTGTCGACGAGCGCGGAAGAGGCGAAGTCGATTGGCTTCTTGAACGCCCGCGACGGCATCACCATGCACCGCGATCACTTGTTGCACGACGCCAAGCACACGGCGCTCGGCCTCGCCAACGCGGGCTATCGCAAGCCGGCGCTGCGCAAAGTGAAGGCGATGGGCCGCGGCGGCTTTGCGGCGTTGAAGACGATGGTCATCAACTTGGTCGAAGCCGGACGCGCGTCCGAGCACGACGCGAAGATCGCCATCCACGTGGCCCGGATTCTCACCGGCGGCGACGTGGCACCGGGCTCGCTGGTCACCGAGCAACACTTGCTCGACCTCGAGTGCGAAGCCTTCCTGTCTCTGTGCGGCGAAGAGAAGTCGCTCGCGCGCATTCAGGCGATGCTCACGACCGGAAAGCCGCTGAGGAATTAAAAAGGTCCCAGGGACCATTTTCGCGGGACTCAGCCCGCAAGTGCCCGGGCATGCCATCCATCCTCGGGACGAAACGGAGTGCTTGAAAATGGTCCCTGGGACCTTTTTCGTCGTCCAGGAAGATCGCCTGCTATTTCGGCTCGAACAAGGACCGGGCCTCTTGCGATCGGCATCTAAGAAGAATCCGCAGGACCAGGACTGCGGGTTCGCGCACGGCGAGTCGCTGAGCACGAAGACCGAGGCCTTGGTCTTCGCAGCGGCGCAAAAGGCGCGGGATTGGGACAATTTCGTATTCAAATTGAAGCTCGAAGGCTTCGATGTGCGTGAAGGTGGTACGGTAAAGCTGCCGACCGGAAAGCTGTAGAAACGCCGACCACAGGTCGGACAGGAGATCATATATGTCGAACGAAGTGTGGATCATCGCAGCAGGCCGCTCGGCCATGGGTCGCGGAGTCAAAGGCACCTTGAAGGACACGCGGCCGGACAGTCTGCTCGCGCAAGTGATGTCGCAGGTCGTCGCGCGCGTGCCGGGCCTGCAGCCGGGCATGCTCGAAGACGTCGTCATCGGCTGTGCGTTTCCCGAGGGAGAGCAAGGTATGAACATGGCGCGCCTCGCCGTGCTGCTCGCGAAGTGGCCGGACACGGTGCCCGCGGTGACCGTGAACCGCTTCTGCTCGTCCGGCCTGCAAGCCGTCGCGCAAGGTGCGGAGCGCATCGCGTTCGGCTCTGTCGACGTGCTGCTCGCCGGCGGCGTCGAGTCGATGTCGATGGTGCCGATGACCGGCAACAAGTTCAGCGCGAATCCCGAGCTCGCCGACAACATGCCGCAAGCGTACATGCCGATGGGTATCACGGCAGAACGCGTCGCCAAGCGCTTCGAAGTGAACCGGCAACAGCAAGACGAGTTCGCGCTGAAGTCGCACCAAAAGGCCGTCGCGGCGCAAAAAGAAGGCAAGTTCAAGGACGAGATCATCCCGGTGCACGCCGTCAAGTACGGTGAAGACGGCAAGCAGACGACGGTGACCTTCGATCAAGACGAGATGCCGCGCGCCGACACCTCTATGGAAGTGCTCGCGAAGCTGAAGCCGGCGTTCGCCGAAGGCGGCAGCGTCACGCCAGGGAACAGCTCGCCATTGACGGACGGTGCGTCGGCGGTGGTGTTGATGTCGAAGGACAAGGCAACGTCGCTCGGACTGAAGCCGCTCGGCGTATTCCGCGGCTTCGCCGTGACCGGCGTCGCGCCCGACATCATGGGCATCGGGCCGGTGCCGGCGATTCGCAAACTCTTGGAGAAGCACAAGCTGACGGTGAAGGACATCGACCTCTTCGAGATCAACGAAGCGTTCGCGTCGCAAGCCGTCTACTGCGGGCGAGAGCTCGGGATTCCCGAGAACAAGCTGAACGTCAACGGCGGCGCGATCGCGCTCGGCCACGCGCTCGGCTCGACCGGCGCGCGCATGACGGCGACCTTGCTCCACGAGATGAAGCGGCGCAACGTGCGCTACGGCGTCGCCTCGATGTGCATCGGCGGCGGTCAGGGTGCAGCAGCACTTTACGAGAGAGTATAAGATCGCGATACGGGGTAGGCCTCGGGCGACCCAAATCCGACCCTCCGGCCGGCCACCATGCCTTGAAATATTTGCGCGCTCGGGCCAGGTTCCCGCGCCGTGACGGCCCCCACGCTGACCGATCCCGAATCTGCGCCGAAAGCGACCGGTGTTTGGCGCCTCGCTCTGCCGCTGCTCGAGGACGAGCGCGATCTGCCCTTCGTGAAGCTGGCGCTGCTCTTGTCGCTCATCGCGCTGCCCTTCGCGGCGCTGATGTTCTTCGGCGGGCTGTCGGTCGGAACGCGCTTCTTGCTGTCGGTGCCCTACTACGGGCTCCTGCTCGGCTGGTACGGCGGCCCGTACAACCTCATGCTGCACAACACCTCGCACCGCCGGCTCATGAAGTGGCGGCCGCTGAACCATTACATCCCCAACGTGCTCGGCTTCTTCTTCGGCCACTCGGCGAACACTTACTTCGCGCACCACGTGGGCATGCATCATCCGGAGAACAACCTTCGGGACGATCTCAGCAGCACGCTCGACTATCAGCGCGACAGCTTCATCGACTTTCTAAAATACTTTGCGCGCTTCTTCTTCCTCATCGTCATCGAGTTGCCGCTCTACTTCAAACGCAAAGGCCGCACGCGCTTGCTGCGGCAGGTCCTCTTCGGCGAGCTCTCGCTGTATGCCGGCCTCACCGCGCTGCTCTTCGTCGATTGGAGCGCGACGGTCATCGTCTTCGTCATCCCCTTCGTCATGATGCGCTTCATGATGATGGCGGGAAACTGGGGGCAGCACGCGTTCGTCGATGTGCGCACTCCCGAGAACTGCTACCGAAACAGCCTCACCTGCATCAACGCGACCTACAACCGGCGCTGCTTCAACGACGGCTATCACATCGGCCACCATCTGAAGGCGACCCGGCACTGGACCGAGATGCCGAAGGACTTTCGCGACAACGTGCAGAGCTACGCGTCCGAGGACGCGATCGTGTTCCACGGCATCGACTTCTTCGTCGTCTGGCTCTTTCTCATGCTCGGGCGCTACGATCTGCTCGCGCGCCGCGTGGTGTCGCTCGACGGCAAGGCGCGCAGCGAAGCCGAGATCATCGCGTGGCTGAAGACGCGCACGCGGGCGGCGTCGAGCACAGAGGCCGAGCTCGCCGCGGCCTAGGATCGCTTCTTCAACAGCAGGTCGATCCGCACGCCGTCGATGGTGAGCCCATCGATGTTCGCGTCGGTGATCTTCACGTTGCGCAGGTCGACGTCGTTCAAGCGGGCGCCTTTGAAGGTGACGTCCTCGAAGCGCGCGTTGGAACAATCGGCGTCGTGAATGCGCATGGCGTCGAAGCGGACGTCGTGGGCGGAAAAGCGAACGGCGGCATCTTCGAGCTCGATCGTGGTCATTTTCGCCATGCGACTCGCCTTCGCATCGGGTCGAGGCAACGTCCAGCGCCCGCGACCGATGATCCATCCTGATGTTCCAGGCGTTCCTCGCACTGCTCTTCACAGCGGGCTCGGCGTTCTTCGTCGAGCGCGAGGACCTCGCGTGCCCGGACGACGCCGCCATGCAAGCGCTGATCGCGCATCGGCTCGGGCGGGATGCGTGGGCGGCAAAGAGCGGCAGCGTCGTCTCGGTCCGCTTCACCCGTGAAAGCGGCCCGGCGTTCGCGGCCCGCATCCATGTTCGAACGGACGACGGACACGGCATCGGCGAGAAGATCCTGCGCGGCGACGACTGCGGCGATCTCGGCGCCGCGGCTTCGCTAGCGATCTCGCTCGTCCTCGCCGATCTCGCGGAGGACGCCGCCGCCGCGCCGCTCACGGAGAACGCACCGCGCTACGTGGGCCGCGAGCGCGACGCGCCGATGGCGACCGTGCCCGCTCGCCTCGACGCGACTCCGGCAACGCCCTCGCGGCTGTCGAGCGTCGCCCTCGAAGGCGGCCCGGCGTTCGAAGCGTTCTCTCTGCCGGCGGCCGCGTTCGGCGCCGAGCTCGGGCTCACACTGCAAGCGCGCTGGTTCTCGTTCTCCGCGCGCGGACGGGTGCTGGCGCCGCTCGTCTATGCATCCGGCACCGCGCGGGTGACCAGCGTCGTCGCTGGCGCGCTCGTCGAAGGCTGCGGCCACGCGAGCATCGTCGCGATCTGCGCCATCTTCAACGCCGCGGCGCTGCGCGTTTCGGTCGCCGGCCTGAGCGAGCCGCGCGATCTGACCACCCCGTGGCTCGCCACCGGCCTGCGGGTCGGCGTTCGCCTGGCGATGGGCGGCGGCGTCGCGCTCAGACCCTACGCTACCTTGGTCGTGCCGGTGCTCGCGCCGGCGCTCCTCATCGATGGGCGCGCCGTCTGGACCGCGCCCCCGGTCGCGGCGTCGTTCGGCATCGACGCGGCCTACGGATGGGCGCTCCAATGAATTTCGTGACGGAAAGCGCCCGCACGCCCCAAGCTCCCGTCGTGGTGGACTCGCGCGCGTTCGTGCGCCGCCTGTACGAAGCGCACTTCGACTACGTGTGGCACACGCTGCGGCGTCTAGGCGTGCGCCCGGCGGAGCTCGAAGACGTGGCGCATGAGGTGTTCATCGTGGTGCAGCGAAAGGCCTCGGACTTCGATCCGACGCGCCCCGAGAAACCCTGGCTCTTCGGCATCGCCTATCGCGTGGCGGCGGATCAGAAGCGCCTCGTTCGCCACGCGCGCGAGACTGCGCTCGAGCACGATCCGCCGTCTGGCGCAGGAAACGCCGAGGCCGCCGCGATCGCCCGGCAACATCGCCGCCTCGTCGAAGCCGCGCTGGCCGGGCTGCCGCTCGACCAACGCGCCGTCTTCATCATGCACGACGTCGACGAGCTGACGATGCCCGAGATCGCGCGCGCCCTCGATGTACCGCTGAACACCGCATACTCACGCCTGCGCCTCGGCCGTGAAGCGTTCACTGCCGCCGTGCGCCGAATCCGTGCGCGCAGCGAGACGATGAAAGGAGCCGCGCCATGACCCACGATCCGTCGCCGGACGACCTCGCGCCTTTGGCCGACGACGTCGCCGACATGCTCGCGACTGAACGCGCCGCGCCTCCTGCGCCTGCTGCCGCGCGCGCCCGCGTCCTCGAACGACTCGAGCACGGTCCGCCGCCCACGCCGCCGCCCTCCGCGGCGTCGCCCGTGGCGAAGCTCGCGGTTGTCTGCGCTGTCCTCGGCCTCGGCGTCGCGGCGCTCATCCTGCGCGGCACGGACAGCGGCTCCGATCGCAACACCGAACACACCTCCGATCCCGCCCCGCAAAATGTTGCCCCCGGTCCGCTTTCGCCGAGCGGGGACAGCGGGCAAGGCCCTGTCGTTCCTGCCGCGCCGACGCCGAAAAATATTGCCCCCGGTCCGGCCGCGGGTCCGGCCGCGGGTGCGCAAAATAGTCTCCCCGGTCCCTTTTCGGCGGCGCCGGCGGGGCCACGGCAGCGCTCGGCGGCGAACCAGCGCGTCGTACCGGCGCCGCTGCCGGTGGAGACAGCGCCGCCGGTGCCGGAGCGGCCGAAGACCTTGCTCGCCGATGAGCGCGCGCTGCTCGACTCGGCGCGCATGTCGTTGCGTCACGAGGACTCGATCGCCGCGCGTGTGGCGTTGAGGAAGCACGAGCGCGAGTACGCCGGCGGCCAGCTCGAAGAAGAGCGCGAAGCGTTGTGGATCCTCGTGCTCGACTTCGAGCGCGACGATCAAGGCGTCGAGCGCGAGGCTGCGTTGTTCGCCGCCAAGCATCCGGCGAGCATCTTCACGCGCAGCATCGAAGCCGCGAAGAAGCGCGCGCAGAAACGGGCACGCGAGCGATGATCGAATCTGTGACGGAAGCGACCCGCCGCGCCCAAACGTAGCGACCGAGGAGACCGAACATGCGCTACGTCATCATCGTTTTTTTGCTCGCTGCCTGCCGCCCGACCCTCGACCTCGGCGTCACCAACCCGACCGGGACCGGGACGACGAACGAAGGCGTCACTGACGTCGACGCCGTCAGTGGTCCGACGAGCAGCACAGGCGCCACCGGAACCACGGGCACCACCGCGACGACCGGAGTCAGCGGCAACACCGGCGGCGCCACCGGCCTCGCCGATCTCGCAGGCGTCTGGGTGCGCGACGTGCCACCGCCGCCGAACGCACGGCCGCTGCACGCGGATCGCTTGAGCTTCGCGAAGAGCGGCGCCGTCGTCTCGACGATCGATCCTTGGCGCATGGTCACGCTCGCTTACGAGCTGCGCATCGAGCACAGCCCGACGCGCCTGCAGTGGCTCGTCGGCGGCCAGGTGCAGCGCGAAGACCAACGCAACATCTTCGCCTACTTCTGGCGGCACGAGCGCTATCCCTATCTCGCGTATGGCTCGTTCAAACGCCAAGGCGCCGGCACTGGGCCGGTGGGCTTCTGGAAGAACACCTTCATCATCACCGAGAACGCCGAGACGACGACCTACGAAGAGGGCTACTCCCTGCTCGCTGACGGCAGCGCCACGCACTCGCTCAACGTGTTCGGCACGCAGCCGACGCCGCTGCCGATCTCGCAGCACGGCACCTATACCTGCCCGGAGCCCGACCTCTGCGCGGTCGTGCTCGGCGGCTTCACCATCGAGCTGCACTTTGTCACCGCCGACGAGCTGGTCGATGCGTTCAACAGCCGCTGGGATCGCGCGCGCACCTGCGCCACGGGCGGCCCGGCGCTGTGGACGGTGCCTTCGGCATGCCCGCCCTTCGTCGCGCAGTGCCAAGCGGGTCAGACCGCCGACTGGGATGGCTGCGTTTGGTCTTGCGAGTGGCCGCAGCGCTGCGACAATCCGACCGTGACCATCTGCAAATCGCAGAACGACTGCGCCGCCGGCGAGACCTGCGAATTCAACAGCATCGGCATGCACGATCCGGATCCGACGATCTCGGCGCTGCGCGGCCTGTGCGTGAAGCCGCGAAAGCTCTGCGGAAACGACAGCGAATGCGGGGCGGACAGCCTGTGCAGCTACGCACATTGTCCGCTGAACGCCACGTGCCAAGGCCAGTGCGAGCACGCGTTCTAGGACGCGAACAACCGTCCGGACGGCGGCGCCGATAACGCCGTCAGCCCGGAGACGCCCATGTCACGCATCCCGCCTGCCCTCGCCCGCTTGGAAGCCACCCGTGTCAGCGCGACCCCCGACGCCGACACCATCAAGCCACTGCCGCCGCTGCCGAACACGCCCGAGATCCGCGCGCAGCTCGCCGACGCGCCGGCGCCCGCGTTGAACGCCGCGCTCGGCCTCGGCTTCGCCAAAGTGCGCGGCGGCGCCATCGTCGCGCCGGGCGTGCGCCTCGCCGGCGTCGGTCGCCTGGCCGCGCTCACGCAAACCCAGGGCACGGAAGCGCTCGCCGATCGCAAGACCTTCGACCTCATGAGCAAGCGTGAGGATCGCCCCGGGCAAAAAGCCGCACGCGAAGTGAAGTTCCTGATCGTCGACGCCGATACGGCCAACCCGAAGGTCTACTTCCTGAACACGAACAACGTGCAATACCACTACTTCTTCTACCGCGACGCGCTTGGACACTCGAGCACGACGAATGAAGCGTTCAACGCGATGACCTACTTCAGCGACAAGCGAAAGTGCATCGCCGGCACGCTCGTCGCGCACGACAAGTTCGAAGACAGCCAAGGAGCGAAGGGCCTCTACACGATGGAGTTCTGGCCGACCGATCCGGTGAAGGCGAAGCACGTCGGCGCCGCGTTCAAAGCGCTCGCAGCGGCGATGCCGTTCGCCAAGGGCAAGCTCGCGTACCATCCGGCGGGCGATACGCAGGAGGCCCTCTTCGCGCAGGAGAAGGCGGCCATCGACGCGCTCGGCGTGAAGACCGTCGACACGACGAAGCTCTTCGGCGCGACGTCGTTCTCGTCGATGAACACCGGCGTCGGCTTCGGCATGCTGCGCGTGATCGATCCGAGCCAAGCTGGCCAGCGCCCGCCGACCGCGCGTGACGTCGTCATCTTCAAGACGCTCCCGAACGATCTCGGCCACGTCAGCGGGGTCATCACCGAGCAGCCGCAGACGAACCTCTCGCACGTCAACCTGAAGGCGATTCAGAACAAGACGCCGAACGCGTACCTGAAGAACGCGTCGAGCGATCCGGACCTCAAGAAGCTCATCGGCAAGATCGTGCGCTACGAAGTCACGGGCGACGGCTACAAGATCGTGGAAGCCACCGAGGCCGAAGCGACGAAGTTCATGGACTCGATCCGCCCGAAGAAGGCGACGATCCCGAAGCGCAACCTCAAAGAGACGAAGATCCGCACGCTCGCCGAGCTGCGCAACGCCCAAGCGACCGCGTACGGCGCCAAAGCCGCGAACCTCGGCGAGCTCGACACGATCCTCCCCGGCAACACGCCCGACGGCTTCGCGATCCCGTTTTCGTTCTACGATCGCTTCATGAAGGAGAACGGCTTCTACCAAGAGGCGAAGAAGATGCTCGCCGATCCGAAGTTCAAGAACGACCCCATGGTGCGCGAAGAGAAGCTGAAGGAATTCCAGAAGCTGATCAAGAAGGCGAAGGTGCCGGCGGCGCTGCAAAAAGAGCTCGACGCGATGTACGCGAAGTTTCCGGCCGGCACCAACGTGCGCTGCCGCTCGAGCACGAACAACGAGGATCTCGAAGGCTTCAACGGCGCCGGCCTGTACGACTCGTATACGCACCGGACGACCGAAGGCACGATCGACAAGACGGTGAAGCAAGTGTGGGCCAGCTTGTGGAACTTCCGCGCCTTCGAAGAGCGCGAGTTCTACCGCATCGATCACCTGAAGGCGGCGATGGCCGTCGCCGTGCATCCGAACCAAGACGACGAGATCGCCAACGGCGTCGCCGTCACGAAGAACATCTACGATCCGAACTGGCCCGGCTTCTACGTGAACGCGCAGGTCGGCGAGAGCTTGGTGACGAACCCGACGCCGGGCGCCACGCCGGACGAGATGCTCGTCGCCGCGCTCGGTGAGCATGGCGAGTACGAGACGCAGTACGTGCGCCACTCGACGGAGCTGAAGAACGGGCAGAAGACGGTGCTCTCGAAGCAGCAGCTCACCGCGCTGACGCAGGCGATGGAGAAGATCCAGGCGCACTTTCAGAAGGTGTACAAGAAGGTCGGCGACAAGAGCTTCGCCATGGACATCGAGTTCAAGATCACGAAGAGCGGCGCGCTCAGCGTCAAGCAAGCGCGCCCCTGGGTCGAGTAGTCACGCGCTGCGCACGGTGTAAACGAGCGATCCGATCCACCGCTTGAAGCGTTCGCCGAAAGAGAGCTTCGGCTCGGCGCCCGGCACGTACCGCGTCGATCCCTTCGCGATCGACTCTTCCAAGATCGCGCGCATCTTCGCCACGTCGTTCGCGGCGGCGGTGAAGATCAGCGTCTCGCTCAAGCGGCCGTCGGCGTAGTCCGACAAGTTGTAGCTGCCGAACGCGGCGACGTCGTCGACCACGAAGATCTTCGCGTGATCCGGCGTGTCTTGGGTCTCGTAGATTTCGACGCCCGCGGCGACCAGCTCGTCGTAGCCCGGCGTGGTCGCGCGATACGCCATCTTCGAGATGTGGCTCGCCGACTCGCCGGTCGTGATGATGCGCACCTTCACGCCGAGCTGCGCCGCATCGATCAGCGCCTGGCGCAGCTCCGGATGGCCGACGACGTAGTTCGACGTCAGCGTGATCTCGCGACGCGCGCGCAGGAAGGTCATGAGCAGCGCCTGCGTGATCCGGTTCTTCTCGCGCATGATCTCGCCGCCGTCATGCAGCGGGTCCCAGGTGACCACGTGATACAGCCCCGCGATCTTCCCCGGTCCCTTTTCCCCGGGGCGCGCCGGCAGCGAAAACGTCCCCGGTCCCTTTTCGTAGTCGGTGCGGCCGAGGATCGTCATGAAGTCGGCTTGCATCTGCAGCGCGACGGGACCGGTCATGCGCATCTCGAAGTCGCGGAAGAGATGGCCGTAGTAGTTGCCGCCCACGTTTCGTCCGCCGGCGATCGCGTGCATTCCATCGACGACGAGCATCTTGGCGTGGTTGCCGCTCGCCAGCAGGCGCGACTGTTGTTCGAGGCCGCCGAAGCGCCGGACAGTGGCGCCGCTGGCTTCGAGCTCCTTCAGCTTCATGGCGAGCGCATCGGCCTGCGCGCCCTTCATCACGAACTTCTGCGCGAGCGTGTCGATGACGAGCGCGACGGCGACGCCCCGCTTCTTCGCCGCGATCAGCGCGTCGACGTAAGCGAGGCCGAAGGCGTCGGGCTCGATGCAATAGGTGCTGCAGACGATCGACTCGTTGGCGCCGTTGACCAACGCGAGCCGCGCATTCCACGCCTTGTCGTGCTCGCGCAGGTACTCGACCTCGGTGGCGACGGCCGGGGCGCGGCGAGCGCACTGAGCGATGATCTTCCAGTACTCGCTGTCGAAGACTGCCCGCCGGGCGAGGATGCGCTCACGGCGGGCCAAGGGGATGAGCGGCGGAGCTTCGACGCCGGTTTCGAGCGTGACGAGAGCAGCAGGCGGAAAGTGCGCGGCGATGGCAGCAGGCATGGGGCCGCGATTATCGGCAGCGCGTCCCGTTTGTTTCCGCGCAATTCATCGTGTCATTCTCATGCTGGCCGGCCAGACGCGATCAGAGCCGGCGTCCACCTGCACCGAGAAGGACACCTCACGGATGACGCCCGTGCGCGTGAACAGCGTGAGCAGGCCGTGCAGCTCGCGATCGCCCTCGATCGCCGCCTTCAGCTTGCTGGCGCTCGCCGCATCGAGCTGCGGAGAAGAAACGACGAGCACGCGCGCGGCGTCTTGCACCTCCTGGCGGACCTCGAGCTCGAGCTTCTTCACGCCCGGATACCGAAAGCGATCGAGCGCCAACGAGAGCAGCGTCTTCACCTGCAAGTCGCTGTACGCAGGCGCCGCCGGCAATTCGGCGTCAGGCACCACCGCCATCGTGGCGCTGCCGCCCGCCGCGCTCGCCGCCAGCGCCGGCTGCAGGGTCTTCGGCGCAAAGAACTTCTTCGCGCTCGCACCTGGCGCGAGCGCGATCGATCGACCGAGCGCCGCCGAGCGCGGACCGGTGTTGAAGATCGACACCGGGTTCGTGTTCGGCCCGTTCAGCACTTCGCCGACCGTGAGATCGCCCGCGGCCGGCCCGCATACGTAGACGCTCTCGCCGACGACTTGTCGCGCGATCGTCTGCGGCGAGAGCCCCGGCGCGACTGCGCCCTTGACGTCCTGCACGGCGGCAGACGTGGCAAACGGCGTCTTCGCGTCGAACTTCGCGCTCTGCATCTGCGCCGGCAGCGTGCCGCGCAAGACGTCGCCCACCTTGTTGTCGAAGCCGGTGCACAAGACCACGCGATCGACGATCTTCGTCTGCGCCTGGCCCTGCGCGTGTAGGGCGTGCGACTCGGTCGCCGAGAATGCTACGTCGCGCTGCGCAGCCGCACCCGCGCCATGCCGCGCTCCTTGAAGCGCACGAGCACGAGCTCCTGCTCTGGGTGAAAGTCGAACGCGTAGTCCGAGCCCTGCACTTCGAGCTCGCGCATGACGCCGAGGTGGCGCGCCGGCGCGTAGAGGATGAGCGGCGCCTCGGTGTTCTTCACGTCGATCTCGAGGCTCAACCGCCGCCACCCGAAGTCGTAGTACATCCAGCGCAGAATGCCCGGCGTCGCGATCGCGTAGGGCCGCGACAGAATATCGACGAGCTCTCGCTTCAACGTGTAGCTCTCGTCGAAGAGGGCTTGGCCGCCGCTGATCGAGGCGTCACCTTGGCCCGGCACTGCGCGGGTGATCGACCAGTAGCAAGAGCCCACGCGGTGATGATCCTCGAGCTCGACGTGCGCCTTCACGTAGTGTTGCCACTCGTCGAGCATCGTGTTGACGGCCCACTCGCCGTTCCACCACGGCACGCCCATCACCTGCGCTTCTTTGTTCGCGGCGGCAAAGTCCATCGCCTTGGTGCGCCGGCGCGGCATCACGTTCGCGACGTAGAGCGAGAGCCAGCCGGAGTAGAGGTGCGGCGCGTAGACCACGCCGGGGCCAGCGTCGCGCATGCTCTCAGTGGCCATCGCGTTCGTCTCGTTGCGCAACGCCGGCGCGTCGAGGAAGAACAAGCCGCGCGCGCCGGCGTCCTTCAGCGCGGCGATCGTGCGGCGATAGGCCGGATACAGCACGCGCGTCTCGAAGCCCGGCGTGCCCTGCGGTTCGTTGAGCACGTCGTAGCCGATGACCGCCGGATGATCGCGAAAACGATCGGCGACTACGCTCCACGCGCGCAGATACTGATCGAAGCGCCCGTCACGATTGGCGAAGAAACGATCGAAGGCTTCGATGTGCGCGAGGACGCTCGGCTCGATGTCATCCCAGCCGGCCCAGTCCGGCGCCCCGTTGGCGTTCATCCGCGTCGGCGCATCCTCTTCTTGGGTGCAGCGGCCGTAGAGATCTTGGTGCCACTCGAGCACGCAGAAGAGCGAAGCCTGCTGGGCGTGATCGAGCGCGTCCTTGATCTCGCGAAGGTAGCGCTCGTCGTAGCGGCCCGGCGCGGGCTCGAGCCGGCTCCACGAAATCGCGAGGCGCAACGTGGTGAAGCCGAGCTGCTTCATGAGCGCGTAGTCCGACTGACGCACCTCGCGCCCTTTGTAGTCGACGTCTTGCAGCGCGTGGTGCTGCACGCCGCGCAGGATCAAATCGCGGCCGAAGGCGTCGACGATGCGATCGCCGACGGTGGTGAACGGCCCGGGGATCGTCGCGTCGATGCGGTGTTTGCGTTCGCTCTCGCGCACGGGATCGAGGGCATCGAGGAGCGCGCGCGTCGAAGCGATCATGGCTTCTACAATAGTAGTGCAGCGCGCGAATTGTACGAGGTTTGCAGGGGTGCGCCGAGCGGGGGGCGCTTAGTTGCAGCTTAAAGCGTGGTCAGCTCGCGGAGAACCGACGCGCGAAGATGCTCGATCACGCGCGGGCTCAAGCATGAACCGCTGCGCTCGAGCGTCATCAAATGCTCGAGCGCGCCTTTCAGCAAGAGCAGCTTGTACGAGGCCCGCGGCCCCGTCATGCGCTTGGCTTCGTCGAGATCTCGGAGAATTTCCGCGGCATCCGCGTTGCGCAAATCGATCGCGATATCGTCCGGCATACGTCACTCCACCAACTGATTCTTGGACACCCAAAGCGTTTTCGGCGTGGTGGCGCCGACGTTGCCTGTTCCGTGCGTTTTGGGCCGTCTTGCCGAGGCCGCGCACGGGATTAGCTTAGGATCGAGCGTTCTCGCGACAGGATTCGCGAATAAAATTCAGCGCTTAGCTGTTCTGTGTTCAAATCTTGGACAGGCGTGAAAAAAAGATCCGGGTGCGCTTATTTTTTTCTTCAACACGAAAATTTTTATGCTAGAGAGCGCGCCGTCGTTGGGTTGGGACCGGGGGAGAATCGAAACGGCCACTGTGCGCGTGGAGTGCACTGAAGGTCAAGAAGTGAGGGTAAACCGTGGGAATTACTGGCGATTTGCGACTAACTGCTTTGGAAGACCTGTGGGTGCCGGAGATTAACGCACTGCTGCGGGTCATGGACATGCGCGATCCGAAGAAACTGCGGGCGATGACGCTCCAGGTCTTCCGCGATCAGACGCTCGTCGAAGTGGCGCAGCCGGTCGGCAAAAAAGAGTACCTGGTCGAGCAGAAGGAGGCGCAGAAGTTCGTGCGCGAAATTCGCGGCCGTGGCCTCTTCGACCTGCGCGGGCACACCGGCTTTGGCGAAATCTCCCCGATCATGTTCGAGGCGATCGACAAGACCCAGAGCCACACCTTCGGCATCGACCCGACCGGCCCGGATCCGAGCGGCCGTTACGCGGCGCTGCTCAAGATCATCTTCAGCTTCTGGGATCGTTACAACACGAGCCCGAACCCGAACTCGATCCACTGATCGTTCTGCCTTCCGTTCCCGCTCCCCTTTTCCCCCCTGCCAAATCGTGCGATCTCCAAACGCGCGCGCGTGCGTTTTTCCCGGGGCGAATAGCTCAGTGGTAGAGCAGCTGCTTTACACGCAGCGGGTCGGGGGTTCGATACCCTCTTCGCCCACCATTCCAACCGCCGGCAATTGCTGCGGCTTCGATCGCGCCGTTTTCCGCGTCCGTGTCATTTTCGTCTTCGGGTAGCGGCCGGGTAGCGGCGGGCTGGAAGCGCAGGCGGTTGATCTCGGCTTGCAGGTACTCCGGCGCCAGGTGGCCATAGACCTCCGTCGTCAGCCGCGGATCGCTGTGGCGCATGATCCGCTGCACCGCCGCCGGGTTCGCGCCGGCCATCATCAGCAAGCTCGCCGTCGTGTGCCGCAAGTCGTGAAGACGGATCGGCCGCACCTTCGCCGCCGGCCACAGCTTCATCTTGCACGCAGGACAGCGACGCAGCGCGTCGTTCGCGTGAGCCTCGCGGTGGCCGCAGCGCTTGCGGCGACAGATGTGCTCGAAGCCTTCGACAATGCCGGCTCGAGAGAGCGCGCGGGGGCGGAGGACGATTTGCAGCTGCGTCGTTTCTTCGCGGCGCTTTCCCTCAGCATCGGGGAACATCAGCTCGCTCGGCGACGTGCCGATCGCGTGCTTCAAGTACGGCACGAGCTCGTCGGCGATCGGAACCGCGTCGGCGCGGCCGCCTTTGTCGGTGTCGCGACCGTGCGAGCGTTGCACGACGATCACGCGCGCCTTCAAGTCAACATCGCTCTTTTGCAACGCGAACAGCTCGCCTTTGCGCAGGCCGGCATAGATCGCGGTGGCGAACAGCGGCCGCCACTCGGGCGCGAGCGCAGCGAGAACGCGGGGCACCTCTTCCGCCCGCACGTAGTCATGCTTGCGCTTTGGCACCCTCCGCGTCTTCACGCGCTCGCAGGGGTTCACGCCGGTGTAGCGCTCTGTCTCAATCGCCTTGCCGAACGCGCGGCTCAGATACGCGCGCAGATGGTTCACGCTCTGCGGGCTCAGCTCGCCGTCTTTCGATCGCAAGAAGTCCTCGACGACGGCGGCCCGGATGCGATCGAGAGACACCGGGGCAATGCTGGCGTTCAACACATGCTTCGTCACGAAGTAGCGGTCCCTGGTCTCGGAAGGCGAGCCAGCCGAGTAGGCATTGAGCCACCACTGCATGAGCTCGCCGACGGTGGCGAAGACGTGGGAGCCGGGCCGCGCTTCGAGCCCGAGGCGCTGCCGCTCGTATTTCTGCCGCAGCTCCTGCTTGAGCTTCTTCGCCTCAGTCTTCGTGCTCGCGTGGCAGCGGATGCGCCTTTGGGTCCCGTCGCCGTCGATCGCGCTCAGATACCAGCTTCCATTCTTCAGGTACGGCATCGGCTCATCCTCGGTTGCCTTCAGTGTGATGCTACCAGAGACCCTTTGCTTGGCGTCCTAAACAACTGCATTTATGTTGTCAACATACAATCAGTTGCACCGTGGGCTCGGGAACTGCTACGCGATGGCCATGCCACGGCCCAAGAAGACCACCTCAGCGACGACCCGTCCCGGCACCTTCCCGCGCACGCTCAACTTCGACCCGGTTGAATGGAACCGCTTCGACGAGAAGACCACGGCGGTCGGCATGTCACCCGGCTCGCTGCTGCGCAAAGTCGTGATCGACTACAACCAAGGCCTGTTCGTGAACATGTCCCGCTGCTCGCCCGACGTGATCACCGAGCTCAAGAAACGCCAAGCCGAGATCAAAGCCCTCGACATCGAATCCGTCGTGCTCATGATCCTCGGCGAATGGGCCGCCGCCCGCGCCAAGAAAAAACGCTGACCGCCGCCGTCGCGATCCCGCCGCACCTTGCCTTGGTTCCCTCTCTCCTCACCGTCCAAACCCTTCCCATCTCACTCAAATCCGTCTTGTCCGCTGCTCTCCGCTCCCCCTCCTTCTCTCCCTGTTCCCTCCTCGCACTCCTGCCGTACTTCCAAAACTGGAGACCTCACCACCAGTCGTTGCGGGGGTGAGGTCTCCAGCTGTCCGCGCAGCGGTGGCAAGTACGGTAGGAGTGCGATCTTGTTCGAGAATCGCCGAGAAAAGCGCGGTCTTAACGTGGTCCGGCGCTGCCCACGTTAAGACCCAAGATAAGACCACGTTAAGACCGCATCTCCGGCGCAGGATGGCGTTGACGGAGGCACGCATGGCTCTTCGCCGCTCGCCAGAACTGACCCTGTCGTGCTCGCCAAGAATGGACCGGTGAATCAGCGCGGCGGCGAGCGTCGTTGCGCGGAGCAGTACCGAGCATCGAGGCATGGCTCGCAAGCGACCGTGCC
>JADLHZ010000152.1 GCA_020848545.1 Deltaproteobacteria bacterium
GCACGGTCGCTTGCGAGCCATGCCTCGATGCTCGGTACTGCTCCGCGCAACGACGCTCGCCGCCGCGCTGATTCACCGGTCCATTCTTGGCGAGCACGACAGGGTCAGTTCTGGCGAGCGGCGAAGTTGGCTATGCCGCGAACGTATTTTCAGGGAGAGAATCGATGCCGAGACCGAAGAAAGCCGAGAGCACGCTGCGCACGGGAACTTTCCCGCGGACGCTAAACTTCGACCCCGATCAGTGTATAGCCTCGCCCTCTCCCTCCACGACATAGCCGCGCGGATCCCGCACAACGATCGTCGAGGAGGAATCGGTGATGGATGTGCGGATCGAGTTTGAGCGGCATCGGCAGCAGCGAGGCGAAGGGCAGCGGCACTACCCAGCAGGAATGCAGCGCAAAGCGGTGGCGTATTTGCGCGCGCGGCGGGAGCACGGCGCGAGCATCGAGGAAGTGGCGAGAGAGATCGGAGTAACGAAGGGCTCGCTCTATCGCTGGCAGCGCGAGCCGAAGCAGACGCGCGCGACGCAACCGGCACTGCGTCCTGTGCAGGTGATGGCGGCGCTGAAGCCGGCGGCAGCGATCGTGGTGCGCGGTCCAAGAGGGATCTTGATCGAGGGGCTCGACATCGGCGGAATCGCCGAGCTGCTCGCGAAGGTCAGCACGTGATCGGGTCGACGAGAGCAGTGAGCGTGTGGGCGTGCGCGACGCCGGTCGACATGCGGTGGTCATTCGACCGGCTCTACTCGACGGTGGTGAATGATCTCGGCAAGCAGCCGCTGAGCGGTGACATGTTCGTGTTCGTCGCGCGGAGCAGGAAGAGAGCGAAGGTCTTGTTCTGGGATGGCACCGGGCTGTGCATTTTCCAAAAGCGGCTCGAGAAGGGTCGGTTCTTCGCGCCGTGGAGGACGCCGAACGCGGCGACGCTCAAGATGAGCATGACTGAGCTGTCGTTGTTTCTCGAAGGCAGCGAGCTCGAGGGTCGCTTGCCACTCACTCCGAGCGCGTACGCGTAAAAAAGCGACGCGAAATCTGCATCGCGCTCTTGTAAAAGATTCTCTACATCGTAAAACAGCATGCGTGCTGAACATCGCCACCACCAACGACGCAGGGACGTTGAAGCAGGTGGCGCTGCTGCAAGAACAAGAGATCAATCGGCTGCGGCTCAGGGTGCGCGAGCAAGAGCGCGAGTTGCTGAAGCTCAAGGGGCTGACGCCAAGCGAGCTACAGATGCGGCTCGAGAAGATCGAGCTCGAGCTGCTTGCGCGAAACAAGGCGCTGTTCGGCACAAGCACCGAGAAGCGGCCGGCTCGCGGCGAAGAATCCCCAAAAGACAAAGAGCCGCAAACGGGCCACGGGCCGCGCGAACAGAAGCAACTCGAGCTGATCGAGGAGACGCACGAGCTCAAGGGCAAGACCTGTTGCGAAAGCTGCAACAAGCCGCTCTGCGAGTGGGAAAACCAAGACGACGAGAGCGAGGAGATCACGCTCGTCGAGCGCCGCTTCGTGTTGGTGAAGCACAAGCGGAAGAAGTACCGCTGCGAGTGCCCGAAGCGGATCACGATGGCGCCGGTCGATCCTCGGCTCGTGCCCGGCGGCCGCTACAGCACGAAGTTCGCCGTCGAAGTGGCGGGAGCGAAGTACTTGGATCACATGCCGCTCGAGCGCCAGGTGGAGATCATGGCACGCGAGGGTCTCGCGACCGACAGCCAGACATTGTGGGATCAGCTTTGGGCGCTGAGTCAGAAGCTGATGCCCACCTACGAGGCGGTGCTCAAGCGGGTGCTCGCGGCGCCGGTAATTTTCGCCGACGAGACCACCTGGAACATGCTGCGCATGAAGAAGACCGACCCGAAGCCGCCCAAGCACTATGCGTGGGCAGTGGCGAGCCCGGATGCGGTGTTCATGAAGATCGTTGGCAGCCGTGCCGGCGCCGTCGCCGAGGAATTGATCGGCACCTACAGCGGCACGGTGATGGCGGACGGCTACGACGTCTATGATGCGAGGGCGGCGGCGCGAAAAACCGGGCCGCCGCTGCGGATCGCTCATTGTTGGGCGCATGTTCGCCGAAAGTTCATCGAGTGCGAGCCGAAGTTCGGGCCCGAGTGCGCCGTGATCATCGAGCTCATCCGAAAGCTGTACGCGGTCGAGCGCCAGTTGCCTTCGATCTTCGATCCGATGACGCGCGCGACGAGAACGCTGCTCAAGAAGCGTCAGGCGCTTCGGCAACGCGAATCCAAGAAGATCATCGCTGACATCGAGGAGTGGGCGAAGGAAGCAGCAGCGGGGTGCCTGCCGCAAAGCGCGCTGCGCTTGGCGATCAACTACATGAACGGCCAATGGAAAGGGCTCACGCTCTTTCTCGACGATCCGAACCTGCCGCTCGATAACAACCACGCCGAGCGCGCGCTGCGGGCGCTGTGCGTCGGGAGAAAGAACCACTACGGCTCGCGCTCGCAGCGAGGGCTCGAAGTCGCCGCCGTGTTCTACACGCTCCTTGGAACGGCGAAGCTCGCGGGTGTCGAGCCGAAGAGCTACGTGCTCGAGGCGACGCGGCGCGCGCTCGCCGGCGAGCCGGTGCTCTTGCCGCACGAGATGAACGCGGCGGCGTGAAGATTTCGCAGAAGGGGCAAAAGGCGAAGCCGAAGGCCAGGGTAGCCGCCGCCGGACACTCGAAACCCACCCCGAAGCGCACCGAGTTCGTGCCGGCAAATGACAAGGCGAAATCAGCGATCGTCGCGAAGCTCGTTCGCCTCTCGCGCCGCGCGCGGCTCGACTACGACGAGTTCCTCTACGTCTGCCAACAAGCGCGGCGAAAGCTCGGGCTTCGCCGGCCGAAGAGGCAGCGCGCGCTGCCGAAGCTGCTGAGTCAGACCGAGCTCAAAAAGTTTTTCAAAGTGATCGAGGCCTGCGGCGATCTCGAGCATGAGATCATGTTGAAGCTCCTGTTCTACACCGCCGTGCGCGTGAGCGAGCTCGTGCAGATCGCCGTCGCCGACGTCGACATCGAGCGCTCGAAGATTTTCATTCGCCGCGGCAAGGGAGCCAAGGATCGCTACATCCTTTTCCCGCGGAGCTTCCGCCTTGTGCTCAAGACGCATCTCGCCGCGCATGCGCACAACCGCTTCTTGTTCGAGTCGCGGCGCTTCGGGCCGTACACCACGCGGCGCGTGCAGCAGATCGTTCAGCGATATCGCGAGGAGGCAGAGATCGCCGACAAGGTGCATCCGCATCTCTTCCGCCACCAGATGCTGACGTTCCTCACGTCACGCGGCCTCAGCGACGCGCAGCTGCAGCTGATCTCCGGGCACGACAGCAAAAAGAGCCTCGAGGTCTACCAGCACCTGTCGCTCGCGCGCGTCGAGACTGGGTATCAAGCCGCCGTCGCCGACGTCGGCGTGTGATAGGCTGACGGGGTGCGGCGAGGATTTACCGATCAGTGGCACGAGTTCGACGAGAAGACGACGAAGGTCGGCATGTCGCCCGGCTCGCTGCTGCGCAAAGTCGTGATCGACTACAACCAGGGCCTCTTCGTGAACATGTCGCGCTGCAGCCCGGAGGTGATCGCCGAGCTCAAGAAGCGCCGCGATGAGGTCAAGGCGCTCGACATCGAGTCGGTGGTACTCACGGTGCTCGGCGAGTGGGCGGCGGATCGGCAAAAGAAGAAGCGCTAAAAGAGGCGCCAATCTTCAGGTCAGCGCATTCATTCGCTCTCGGTGATTTTGTCCAACCGCCTATGAATGGGCACAGGGCGGATGTGCAGAGCGCGCAGGGCCCCGCGCGTTGCATACAGGGATCTTCACGCGCTACGCGGTTGGACTTCGAGCAGAACGCGTAGAGCGCCTCCTGTACGAGTCTCGGAGAGTACGCCGGCAAGTCCGGCCGAAACACGCTCAGGTCGATCAAGGCGGCTTGTTCGCGCACCCATCGCGCGCGCGCCTCATAGGTTCTCGGTGCGTCTGCCGCGCGGAGAGCATCGACGGCGCGTGCTACGTTCGTGTCGACGACTACGAGTTCGTTGCCGTCGATGTCGGGGGACCAGGGTGTAAGCCCCGGAGCGAGCGACGGGGTCGAAAGCGCACTAACGAACATGGTCGCGAGCTTGCGACCGACACGATGCACTGCCGCAAATCGCTCCACGAGGAGCGCAGCTCGTTTGGTTGGCGAAGGCTCTTCTTCGCAGACCTCAACCATACGCGCGCGTACTCCGCCATCTATCCAAAGCCGAAGCCATGCCGAGGTCGGCAGCTTGCCCATGTCGCCCATTCTTTTGAAGACGAGGGTTGCATCTTTCACGTGGCAGGTGAGGCCGGGATGGCTGCTACAGTCGACAATCCCGCCCTCTTTCGCCACGTCGCACCCCTCCTCGAAGGTCTGCACCGAGCGCAGTTTCGGGCAAACGTGCCGCGAGATCGATCGCTTCACGGTCGCGATGTCGGCAACGACGCGCGTCGACTCTCGTGGCAGTGAATGCTGCTGACGCATGATCACGACATCACGCAGCGCCTGGTACATCGAGAGCGTGACGAAGAGCCGGAACACCGCTGCCTCGGTGCCGGCTGCGAGTTCGTCGGGTTCGACGGCGAAAGCGCCGATGCGGGCCGCGTCGCAGTAAAACGGTAGTTCATCCGTTTGCTGCCTGTCGACGTACCAGCGAACAACTGCCTTCACCGCCTTCGACACACCCATCAGCCGGTCCGCTTGATGCGAGCGCGCTGCGTGGCCCTGGCTCTAATGCGCGACTGAAGTTCCTGGTGGAGGTCGACGTTAGCGTTCTCGTGCCAGAGCCGAACCGCGAGCCCGTACCACTGCTCGGGTGCCTCGCCGTGAGGGAAACGATTCTGACAGCACACAACGACGTGCAGCGTCGGCTCGGTCTCGCCGCCAACTACGATGAGCTGTGGTGCCCGTTTCCATTCGAGCCTGCGTACCTGCAGAGTCGACCAGACCAGGTCTCGCTTCGAAGGTCGCAGCCCGAGCTGGTTCTTCTGCGGAAGCGCTGGCCCCTGTTCGCCCGGAGTCTGGCGGCCACGGAACGCGGAGATCTGATTGACCGAGATGCCCTTGAGGACCTCGAGCCACATCGTGCGCGCCAAATAGTCCTTCCGCGACGCTCGAACGGGCGGATCGTACGCCAGCGACACGACCAGCCCCCGACGGCCCCTTCCGGTGAGGAACGCGGGCGGGACCTTCAGCGAGTAGACGTGCCAGTTGTCCTCGGCAACAACGTCCTCCGCGAGCAGCACAGCACTGTTGCGGCGTGAGTGCTCGACGAGGTCGGCATCGACCGCGCCGTAGCCGACGAGACGGAGCTTCTCCCAGGTCTCGTCGCCTTCCGGGTCCAAGAGCCACTCTCGAGGACAAGGCGGCAAGTTCGTGCAGGCTCCGAGCAGCGCTCGAACTGTGTTCGCCGACACCTGCGTATCAAGACTCGTTGAAGCGGTCTCGAGTGCGAGCGCGGCGGCATGGGTAATGTGGGGTGCCGCGAACGAGGTGCCGAGCACCGACGTCAGGTGTCTGCCCGTGTTGCCGGGCAGTCCTGTCGTCGGCTCTCCAAGCTGCGGGTCGGCAGCCACGTGCATGTTGGGCCGGAGGTCGGGCACCCAAGTCAGCGGACCACCCGCAAAGGTCCGCAAGCCGAAGTTGCCCCCGTACGCCACAACATCGGGTTTCACGGCACGTTGGCTCTCCTTCGTCTCGTAGCCAGGGCCCACGCGCGAGAACGGTGCTGGCGCACCAACCGGTGCCGCGGCGAGCGCGCCCGTGGTGTGCGGCGCAGCGGAGCGGGCCAAGGCGCCTACCGTGATCGCGATTCCGGCGGTGCCCGGGCTGCAAATTCGCGTCGTCGGCTCGCTGAGGCGTGCATCTCGAACGGCAGCCTGCAGTGCCTCGCGGCCCGATGCGGAACCGTCTGGAAGCGGAGGCACCTCGACGTTACCCGCGCTCACGACCACGACGACGTCGAGTTCCCGCGAGAGTTGGTCGAGTACCTCTGCCCAGCCGAACTGTCGCCCTCCGGCATAGACCTGACTGGAATCGCCGACCGAGAGGTTGAAGACCCGACACTGATGATGTTCGTGCATGTGCCGGATGGCGGCCTCTACGAGCTTCTCGGGGCGGCGTCCCGCCGGGAAGACCGGGCGACCGTCCTGACCCCGTAGGAGAACCTTTCCGCTCGCGACCAAAACACGAGGCGTCCACTCGCGCGTCGAAATGCAGCGGTGAACATCACCGTACACGATGAGGCCGGTCACCTGCGTTCCGTGCCCCTGTTGATCCGATGCTGAGCCATCACCGGAGAAGTCGACCTCGGCGAGCACCCAGTTCTGCAACAAGGGATGCCCGCTCAGTGTGCCGCTGTCGATCACGCCTACGCGCGGCTCGGAGCCCTTGGGTGTTGGCGGTGTCGGAAGCGTCTGGGTCGACTCGAACAGCTCCGTGTAGGCCGGCGACAAGACCGGCGGCAGGTCCACCTGGGCGACGAGGTCGAGGTCGAGGACCGCTTCTGCCAAGGCATGGCTGGCTTTGACACGAGCAAGCACCAAGCTCTGGGTTCGCAGCTCGTCGATGTACTCCCCTCGATGTCGAGAGCACAGCGCGCGCAGGGCGGTGATGACCTCGGTGGTGGATTGCCCACCCGAGTGCCAAAGATCGACATCAAGCTCAAACGGCGAGGTCGTGGGGAGCCCCTCTCGCGCCAGACGAGGCCCCGTTCGATCTGCGCGGGTTCTCGCGCCCGACCACTCCAGCGCATCGAACAGACGCCGCCGCACGCCGGGAGGAATATCGCCCGTGCCCTCGTCGCCTCGGCGATACCGATCAAGCTCTCGCTGGAACGACTCGACCTCCTGTTGCGATGGGAACTGCACGGTCACGCGCGACACCTGCTGTTTCGCCGGCAGGGTCGCGACCTGGTTCACGGAGGCGACGCGCAACGCAGTCTCCACGGACGCCGGCCACGTCGCGCGCTCGAGAACGGCTAGCTTCGAGGCGTTCGCGTTTGAGAGGCTCGGAAGCGATCGGCTCGCCGCTTCGATGTCGTTCTTGGTTGCTTGCCGAATACGAAGCTGCTCCAGCGCCTCGTCAGCCTGGGGGAGGTGCGTCGAGATCGCAGCGGCGAGTGTGTCGACCGTCTGCCTCGGAGGGATCTCTACGAGGCGACGCTGCGTGGAACGGCTCTCCACCTGCTCGTCCACCACCGTTGCACGAAAGCGGCTCTCGATGACCTCGCGGATGGACGAATCCCAGCTCCGGAGCTCAAGCACGAGGAGGCGGTCAGGCGCGATGCCATGGGCCGCCCGGCTGGTCTGCGTCTGCGTGAGCGCATCCTGGACGCTGCCCGCCACGTGGGCACCGTGACCGCCGCGCCCGATGACCTTGGGCGGCTGCGGCGGCGGATTACCCCGGCGACGTTCTCCGGTGATTTCGGGCTCCCTGTCGATGGCGAGGTGTCGAGCAGGCGGAGCGTTCCCACTCGGCAGCAACGACATCTGTTCCCCCGATGTCATTTGCGGTCCACGAGTGGCGCCGCGTCCCTGGGGTCCGCCCGCCTGAGAACGGAGCGACGATACTCAAACCGATGCAACGCGGCCTCGACGTCAGGGGAACGCAGCGTCTGGCTGCCATCGAGAGCCGCGGCCTTCCGCGCGTCGAAGCACACACGCTCGGCGTCGGCGAACGTGGCTCCCGTTAGCTTGGCGACGAGGCTATCGACTTGCTTTTTGGTCGTTCGGAGCGGTCGGAGACGCTTGTTTACGAGTGTCTTGATCGCCTCTTTGTTCGGGAGATCGAGTCGGAGCACGTCGTCGAAGCGCCGCCAGATGGCCGGGTCGAGAGCCTGCTCGAAGTTGGTCGCCGCGATGATAAGCGATCGGCCCTTGAAGCCGTCTAGAAGTTGCAGGAACGAGTTCACGACTCGCTTGATCTCGCCGTGCTCCGTCGCGTCGTCGCGTGAGCGCCCGATGGCGTCGAACTCGTCGAAGAAAATCACCCACTGTCCGCGCGCGGCGTAGTCGAACAGCTTGCGAAGGTTCGCCGCCGTCTCACCTAGCAACGACGATACGACGCTGTCGAAGCGCACGTAGAGGAGCGGCAACGCCAGCTCGGCGGCGAGCGCTTCTGCCGAGGCCGTCTTGCCACACCCCGACGGACCACAAAAAAGCAGGCGCTGCGTCGGTGCGAGAGCGTTCGCCTCGAGGATTTCCCAGCCCCGGACCTCCTTGAGCACTCGGTCAAGCGACGCGCGGACGCCAGGAGCCAACACGAGATCCTCAAAGTACCGCTCGGGCGTGCGGACCGTGAGCAGTGGCGTCCTCCGCTCGCTGTCCATCGGCACCGGGTCGAACGTCGGCTTCGTGCCTCTTATGTCCTCCATCGATCGCACGCCGTTGGAGAGGATGCGCTGTAGCTCGTTTGCCACCACCGCGTGATGCTTCTTGCGCTCCTCATCGACGAGCTCGTTCGCAGCGAGGCGAAAGCCCTGGTCGTCACGTCGCTGGTAGGCCTCGAAGAGCCTCTTGAGCAGATCAGCGCGTGCCATCAGCGCGATCCAATCTGGCCGATGTCCGAGACGATCCGGGCCGCGCTGTCGTTGAGTTCCCAGCGTCGAGTGGCCACCATCGCCTGACCGTGCCGTCGAGCAAGTCATCGACCGGAACACCCACGAGGCGGATGCGCACCTGCTGGGCCGCCGCAGACGGCGCGAAGAGCAAGGTCGTCGCGCGCTCGAACTCGCCGCGCGCAAGCGGATGAAGGAGCAACACTTCGCGAGGCTCCGGTATCGAGTACGCCAAGCCGTAGGTCGTCAGCTGATACAGCTCGGCCGACAACGGCGGGTTCTCGTGGCGGTTCTTGTACTTCGCATCCGCAATAGCAACGACCTGGTTCCGCCGGTAGAAGACGAAATCGGGGCGTATCGTCGGCTGGTTCCAGCCCCCGGCGTTTTCGAGGTAGCTGAAGACGTCGGAACGCACGTCCTGCATCCCGATGCGTACGTCATCGGGGCTGTGCTCCGACAGGTAGCGCCCGAGGAAGCGCTCGAATACCATGTTCATGTTGAGCGTGAAGCTCGAGAGCGGCATCGCGCCCGCCTCGACGTGCTGCCCAAGCCGGGCACCGTGATGGATGAGCGCGATGAGAGTTAGCGCGGTCCGGTAGTGGCTCGAACGACGATCGAGCCCGGAGATCGTCGCTTCGAGCCAGTCTGCGCTGAGCGGGCGACGTTCGAGATCGCCGAAGAAACGGTCCGCAGCGCGCGCCAGATCGAGTCGCAGATCGCGCGATTCCATCACCGACGCTGCGAGGCGAAGGCCTGCGGCGAGGACCTGGTTAAGCTCGTGGTCGACGGTCAGGTCGTCGTAGGTGCAGCGCAGAGTTGCTCGGCGCGGGTGCGTCGCGATGTGGCGTAGGTCGAGACGTCCGCGCGGCGTGGCGAGCTCCTCATTGCGGGACTGGTACGTCGGCAGCAGGCCGCCTCGCACGATGCGCTCGCCGGCGCGGAGCAACGAAACGCCGAGGAGATCGATGAGCCCGTGTTTTGCTACTTCATAGGTCGTGCGCGTCTCGGTGACGAGCAGGTCCGCGAGGTCGAACGCGTACGCGACCATGCGCATCAGGTTGTCGAGACGCAGCTTCGGCATGATGACGAGGCGCACCGAGCTGAGGTTCACGGTACCGATGTCCGGGCCGACCGAGATCGAGAGCCCAGAGCGAAGCTCGGTGAAGCGCAGGGTCGCGCGACCCTCCAGCTCCGCGATCAGTTCGCGGTCGGCAGAAGAGAGCCGCACGTCGCGCAGCAGCGCGCCGCCGCCCGGCGTGTCGGGCGTGGTGGTGCTCCATTCACGAACCTGCAGGACGGGAGGTGAGGTCATGCCTTTAGAACCTTGTCATCGTGCGGCTCCTCGACGTCCTCATCATCCGGGAGGTCCTCACCAAGGACGGCGTCATGCTTCTTGTCGTCCGGCGTGACGATCGCGGTGAGCGCCTGCGCGAGCGCGTCTTCACGCCCTGGCTCGAACAGGTCGAAGCGCAGGCTCGCCGTGTCGCGATCGAACACGCCGCCCTTGTCGGCGGCGAGGATGTTGGCGAGTTTGTTCGGGTCCTCGTAGCAGTACTCCTGCAAGAGCGGCCAAAGCTCGTCGCGCACGATCTCGCCGATGCGGCTTATTGTGACCGCCGGCTTGCCACCCGGCATGAGGTACGCGTGGCCAACCTGCAGGTTGCGACCATCTCGGCCGAGCTGCTCGACGATGCGGCGGTTCAAGGCTCGCAGCCAGGTGCTGAGTGCGATATCGGCGATGCTGCCGGATCGGAGAAGATGCGGCTCGGGCAATAGCTCCTTGAACGCGAAGCGCCGACGAAGCGCTGTGTCGAGGAGTAGGATGGAACGGTCCGCCGTGTTCATCGTGCCGATGACCAGCAGGTTATCGGTGACCGTGAACGGCTCCTTTGACAGCGGCAGCAATGCGCTCGTCGTTGCACGTTTCGAGGTCTCGATGAGCGTGATTAGCTCGCCGAAGATCTTGGGGATGTTTCCTCGATTGATCTCGTCAATGATGAGCACGAAGCGCTTGGCGGGCTGTGCCTGTGCGGCCGTGACCATGTTCTTGAAAATGCCGGGCTCGAGCTTGAAGCCTTCACCATCGGGCCGATACCCCTCGATGAAGTCTTCGTAGGAGTACATCGGGTGGAAGGTGCAGGTCGCGATGTACGGATCTGTGCCGCCGCGGCCGTAGACCATGTCGCGTTGCCGATCCGAGAGCTGCGACGGCAAGCAGTTGAAGTTGTGGCGCGCGATGACCTCGAGCGCGATGCGCTCCGCGTGATACGTTTTCCCCGTGCCGGGTGGGCCGTAGAGGATGACCTGCCGCTTTCGGTCGAGCATGTCGACGACTTGCCGCGCGATGCCTTCGAGCGGCGGCGGCGGATCGACCTTCGCGCCGGAGGTGTGCGCGGCGCCGCTGACAACCGACCTCGGAGGCAGCACCGGGGGCGTATCCGCCAGCGCGTTGAAGTTCGGCCACGACGCAGGGCCGATGCCGTTCACCAACAGCGAGGCCTCGAGATCTGCGACCGCCGGATGTGTGGGTTCGAGCGAAACCAAGCCGGTCGTCAGCTCGCTGATGGGCGTTGACACTTCGAAGCTGCGGTTGTGGACCCACCGGATGGGAACCTGGTGCGGGCGCTTCGCTCCCTGCTTGAAGCGGTAGCTGCCGGTCACAATGCCGACCGCGACGACCGTGGACGCATCCGAGAGCAACGCGACGAGGCTGCCTTCCTTGAGGCGGTACACCAGCTCGATGAGGTTGCGCGCCTCGGTCGAATGGCCATCGAGCGAGGCGTCCTGGAACGCTGTTCTAACGGCGAGACTGATGTCACTCTTCTTGTTCAGCGCGATGGCCTCCGCAAGGCTGCCAACCTTCGTAGGCCCAAGCGCGAGTTGCTCGTGCGCGAGCATCTCCTTCCATGCATCAACCTCGCCGGCGAGGCCGAGACACCAGTGATCGCGAGGACTGAACCCCTTTGCAACGCGATAGCGCAGTTGGACCGGCACGTCGGTCAGCGTTGGGATGCTGTTCCAAAAGCGGATGATCTGGATATCGAGAGCGTAGAGCCCTTGCCACTGCGGTTTCTCGCCGACGTAGTAGAGCGTCGCTTCGGACCAGGAGGTCGTCGCGTTCCATGTCACGAGGTCCGGAAAGACCAGGTGCAGGTACTTATGCATCCACGCGCTCGAGCTCCAGCGCGGCGCCGCGTCATCGACAGATTGCTGGAACTTCTGCGGATCGATGTTCTTGGCTTCCTTGCCGTGGAAGGCTCTCACGGCCTCGACCGCGTTGAGCAGCTCGGTGCGTCGCTCTTCGAGTAGCTTCGTGGCCTCAGCCTCGCTGATGCTGGGAATCTCTCGGCCACCCTCCAGCTTCGAGCGCCACGATCCCGTCTTCTTGTCCTGCCAGGCTCCGAACTTCGCGGCCGAGCCGCCTGCGATGCTGCCAAACAGGGAGAAGTTGAACTCGCCGTCGTTCTTGAATTCCAGCCAGTAGTCCATCGGCTGCTCGTTGCTCACGTTGTACGGGAGCTGCCGCAGCAGGTCAGGGCCGCTCATCTTAGCGAGCTGCTCCGGGCCGAAGTGCCCCATGAACGCCGAACGCTGGCGCGACAGCTCGGTGACGTCGGGCAAAACGAAGGACCGCCCAAGCTCCGCGGCGATGTAGCGATTGAGGATGTCGTGGACGTCCTTGTTCATGCGCGCTCCTACTCCTCGTCGATCTTCAGGAGATCATCTGAGCGGAATAGGTTGAATAGCGTTTCCTTGACCGTGTCCTCGATGAGGGTCGGGCTGAACCCGTTCTCGGAGGAGGCCTCAAGCTTCACGGCGATCTTGATGTTGTCCGCGTTGCGACCGAGCGCGTTGATGATGCCCGTGTAGAACGTGTGGAAGTCGGTGAAGGGAACCTCGACGTTGAGCGTGACGCGGCGTGCCTTGTTGTCGTTTCCGCCGCTCGGGGGCTTGGTGTTCGTTCCCGTCGTGGACACGACCGGCGTAGACCCAAGGCTCATGCCACCGGCAGATCCTCCGGGCTGCGCCACCACGGTGGCGCCACTGATCGGGCCCGCACCGATGGCCGTTCCTCCAGCCTCCTTGGCCTTCTGCGCCGCCAGCTTCTCCTCAGCGAGCGGGCCTCGGATGAGCAGATGCCCGTCCTCAAGGGCAACGCCCGTGAGGGCGATCTTGTCCTTGTAATGAACGACCTTCGCGTCCTCTGCCGACGTGCCCTCGCAGAGCGCAAAGGTTCCCATGCTAACGCCGTCGATGATCGACTGCCTGAGCACATCATCGTCCTTGAGGATGGGCAGGTGGGTGAACTGCCGAAAGTAGTTCGGGAGCGCCTTCAGACTCAATGCCTGTTCTCCCTCGGGCCACACCTGGAGCTTCTTCGCATGAACCAAGAGGATCGGCGCGATCTGCTCGAGGTACTTCTGCTTGTCTTTCAGGAAGGCGACGACGAGGTCCGTAAGGTTCTGGTCCGTGGTCGCGGGGGGCTGCCCCATGTCGAGGGTCTTAAGCGGATCGCCGTTGCTGCCGCCCCATGCTGCGTGGCGGTACGCGCGGAGGATCTGCTGACGCACTCCCTTGGCTGCGTTCGTCTTCTCGGTCTGAAGTTGGGTGATCTGGGTCTTCGAGAGGTTGTGGCGCTCGCGGTTGGTATCGACGTTCTCGCTCGCCAGGAGACTTCGAACACGTTCCTTGAGAGCCGCGACCTCGCCCTCATCCGCCATGAGGAACACCAAGGTGTTGCGACGAGTGCGCGTCGCCGTGCCGCTCTTGTTGAGGATATCCAGTACAGCAGCCTGCGTCTCAGTGCGGCTCGCCACACCGAGAGTGCGTTCGGGCGGCATCACGACGAGTTTGTTGCTGGCACTATCGGCAATGTCCCCGGAGCTCTCGGGCCAAACGTACGGGGAGAGAGGCGCCGCGGAAAGCAGCTTGCGTAGCTCGGCCCCGAGACGCTCCCGCACCTGCTCATCGTCCACGCCGTTCTTCGCGTCGAGGAGGATTCGATTGAGGTTCGGCGTGGTCGAGAAACGGAAGCGCTCGCCCTCCGTATTGATGAAGTGGAAGCGCTCCTTTATCTGCAGCACGACGCCGGGGATTGTGCCGAAGTCGATTTCGGGACGCGCCGATGCGAGGTGAAGCTCCGCAGGCGTCGCGCCGCGCGAGCCGTTGCCTGCTTCGCACGTGAACAGGAACGTTGTGGTCGCGAGGCCCGCAGCCACACGCCACTGCGTCATCAGCGGGCTCTGCTTGTCGAGCTCAGTGGCGTTTGCGGTGGCGCCGATGATGTCGGCCTCAAGCGCCGACCGGAACTCGCGGTCGACGAGCTCCAGCAGCTCCGAACGCAGCTCCTCGTTCGTTAGGTCGATGTCGCTCGCCTGGATGAGACCTCCGATGTGGTTCTTTTTCAGCAAGTCCGCGACCAGGAGCGCGAGCACGCGGAGCACACCACGCGTCCGCTGGAGCTTGGGGTTCGCGCCAACGAGGTTGAGGGTGTCGAGCAGCGAGGGGTGGAACGGGTAGCTCTTCTTGAACCGCTCCGCGTAGTCGTGCTCTTTCGCGGAGTCGGGGATCTGAGGCCGCGCCTTGAGGTCCGCAACGTACGCGTGGATCGTCGCGTCTCGGTTGGTGGTCTTCTTCGTGCGGGTGCCCTTGTCGTCCGTGTCCTGCCCGAACGGCACGAAGAGGCGGCGACGGATGATCTCGTGGACCTCGTCGCCCTGCACCGGTTCGCGGACCTTCTGCACCCGGCCAAACAGTTCCTGGAGCGCCTGCAGCACCTGCAACGAGGCCGTGCCGTGGGTCTGAGAACCGTCGCTGCGAGGGAGCGTCGCGACCACGATGACGCGGTCGTGCTGCCCCGCGCGTGTGGTGAGGCGTTGGAGGAAGGCGCGCGTCTGCGCAGCCAGGGTCGAATCATGAATGGGCACGGCCGCGGCCGTCTCGACGTAGTTCGCGACTTCGTCGAGGATGATCAAGCCGCCGCCTGAGAGCTTGAGTAGCTTGTCAATGTCGTCGCCACCCGGTGCGATGCGGTCCGCATCGAAGTTGCGCACCAGCTCGTAGCCAGCTTTTTTCGCGAGCTGCCACGCGAGATGACCCCACATCGTTTGGACCGATACTCCGGGCGCGACCTCGACCGCGCCGACGCCAACCTGGTTGCCGTCGAACGCAGCAACTGGAACGCTCGGCGGCACCTTCCAACCGCGCTCGATCCAGTATTCCTTGAGCGCAGGATGGTCGAAGCAGATCTGGCCGTTCTTCACGAGATGGTAGAGCGTGATGAGCGTGTGCGTCTTGCCGCCACCGAAGGGTGTCTGGATTTGCATGACGGCGTCGCCGTCACCCTGACCCGTCAGGCGCCCGACCACCTCGCCTGCGAGCTGGCGCAAGCCAACCGTTAGAAACGTGCGGTTGAAGAACCGGACCGGGTCGAAGTAGTCCGGGTTGCCGCCGCTGTTTAGCACGTCGGCAAGACTGGCGGCGAAGTCGTTCTGCTTCACCTTGCCTTGCCGGATGTTGTCGTGCGGCGTGACGACGTTCCGCCATGGTGTTGTGGTCATCCCTTTTTCCCCAAATTTAGGTTCATCTGCTTTTCAGCGGAGTCGTCTCTCTTTGCTGGCGCGGGCAACGAACGCGCTCCGACCAGAAAGTTTTCGTAGAGGGCGCGCTCCTTGTCGCCGGGGGGCAGCACATCGACGATGCTCTGCGCCAGGCGTTGCATGCGGTCGACGCCACCCGGCGGCAGCGCGGTCGCGAGGAAGTCGGCGAGGTCTTGGCGCTCACCCGCACCCCAGAGGTTCGCTGCGCGATGGAGGACGTCGATGAGCGGGGCCAGCGTGCCAGCTAAGGCGGGCTCACCGAGCCCCTTCGTCTTCTTGCGCTCGACGGGGCCCTTGAGCGCGACCTTGTCGCCGGACTTCGTCAGGACGCCGTTGTCGGCGACGAGCTCTGAGAACTCGCAGCCCATCGACTGCGCCATATGGATAGCCTCACCACTCTCGACCTCAGAGGTGCCGTAGGCCCATCTCCAAATAACGTAAAACCGGCTCGACTCATCGACGTTGCCGGCGGCCTCACCAAGCACGATGCGCTGGAGCGCGTAGTCGGCGACGATGCCGCGCACCTTGTCGAGCAACTCGGCGATGGTGACCTCCTCGCCGCTCAGCTTCAGCACGCGCTTGTGTCTCCCAAACACCTCGACGGCAGGGCCGATCGCCGACATGAAGAAGTCGGCGCCGCGAATGCCCTGGGACCAAAAGTAGTCGAGGCGCTCGTGGAGGCGGGACTTGAGGTCTGGTTCGACGTCGTCGAGGAATCCCTCGTCGTGGGCCGAGCGCTTGCGGCAGACGATGAAGACCGACGAAGCGAGTGCTGCACTGCCGATGGCGCGCGTGCGGCCGGGTTTCTCCGTCTCAATGGGCCACGAGGCGGTGACGACCAGGTTGTTGTCCAGCAGCGCCTTGAGCAGGGTCTCCCATGCTGACGTCGACTTGTGCGCGAACACCAGGACCATGATCCCATCGTCCTTGAGCGTGCGGTGCATCTCACCGAAGGCGCGGGACATCGCGGATTCGAAGAACTCAGCCGTCTTCTTGTACGCGGGGTTCTGCACCATCTCGGAACGCTTCGGTGTGACCTCGGTCGCTAGCGCTTCGGGATGAACCTCGCCGATGGCTCGGCGAAGCCAGATGTAGAAGTAGTCCGATAGATCGGAGTACGGAACGGCGTCATAGTACGGCGGGTCGGTGACGATCGCGTCGAACGATTTTGGGTCGAACGGGAGGTGGTCCGCAGATGCCCGCCGCACGTTCGACCTACCTGTGAACACAAGCAGTTCAATAGTGCCTGCAAGGTCCTCCACGATTTTGGGCCAACCTGCGGCCGCCTTGTTGAATGGGTTGGTCTCGGCGTAGTCCCAGGTCATCTGGACTGCTTGCATGCGAAACGTGTTCTTCACACCGCGTCCGCCGGTGTAGTTGAGGATGCAGATCGTCGAACAGAAATCAGAGAGCTTGCTGACGCACAGTCCAAGGTACGTCGCCACCGCTTGAGAGAACTCATCGGCCTCTGCGCCGAGATCGCTGTTGGCCTCGCGGATCTCCTTTACGATGGCGCGCACGTGCCGTGCGAAGGTCGCCATCGCGAGTGCCTGCCGGGGATTGTAGATGCTGCCCCAGGTCACAAATCCGTAGTTCTGCACGCGGAAGCCGAGCGTGCCCTTCGGCGGCAAGGGCTCGTGAGGGATCGCAGGGATGTCGCCGAAAGCTTCGGGTTGAGGAACCCTCTCGGCGCGTTGGATCTCCGCACTGGTGGGAACGCGGTATCGCTTGCCCCTAGTGCCGTCGCGAACCGCGAGCGCTAACAATCGGTGGCCTAATCCGACGGACTTGCCTTTCATTTTGATGTAAGAGCCGGGCGAGATCTGCTGGCAACAAGGACACACCGCGTTTGCGCCCTTGATCGTACCAGCGTTGAGGTCGAGGTTTCCGGAAGGGTTCTCGACCACCTCGAAGTTGACGGACTTGCGGTCGCGCGCCGCTTTCGGAAGTAGCGCGACCACGAAGTCGTCCTTCTTGATGAGATAGCAGGAACCAATGAGAGGAATCTCGACGTTGCACGCTGGGTTGGAACACCGAACAGTGCGCGCCCAGATGTAGAACAGCGCCTCGTCCTTCTTGTCGGCTCGATAGTACTCTTCAATGTCGGCCGACGCTCGCTTCTGGACGATCTCGCCCCAGCGCTCGATCTCCGAAACGAGCCGCGAGCGACCGAGAAGCGTGTCCTCGTTGGTGCGATTAGACCGGAGGTGCGCGAAACGCTGCGGATAGTAAAGCGTCGCAAGCTCGATGAGATACGCGACGGGATTCAGGTCGGTGGCGTAAGCTTCGGCGCCGAGTCGTTCAGCCTCGAGCGGCAAAGCCCCTCCTCCTGAGAACGGGTCCAGGGTCTTCGGGGCGTTGACGACGCCGTGATCCTTCATGATGGCGCGCAACCGGTCGACCTGCTTTTGCGGCTCCTTGCCAAGCTCCCACTCAAGGTTGTCCGTGATCAGTTTGTGGAACCGCTGCCGTTCTTCATCGTTGCGAGGCGCGGGCAAGAGCGCCGCCATCGTCGCTGCGCGCGCAGCCGCGAGCGGTCGACGTGCCCACCACAGGTGCAGCGTGCTGATGTGCCCGTGCCGAATGGACTTCTCCTTCGCGGAGTACTCGCTGATCTCCCCGATCGGAAGGCTGTCCTCAATGAGGCGCCGGTTGCTCATGCGTCATTCCTTGTCTGCGATGGCATCGCGAGCTGCAGCCCGTCGATGTCGATGGACACCCTGCGGGTGGTTTCATCGACCTGGGCTGTCGCCGCGTCTTTCGGCGCTAGCCGAAGAAGCTGGTCGTTCTTCGTGACGTACAGCGCGGCGTGGTTAGCGAGGTGCTGGAGCTGCGTCCACTCGGTGGACTTGAGCCACACCTTGCCGTCGCCATCGACGTCGCGCGCTACCAGGAAGTCCACCCCCTGGCCCTCGGCGTCGCTCGCCACGGCGTCGAAGCCGAGGCCTTCGAGACGCACGTCCTCGACGACGCGTCCTCGCGACGACTCGTACGCCCGCACCCGGTCCAGCACAACATCACTAGCCTTCGCCGCGCCGGCCCTGGCCGTAACGGGTAGGACTGTGACTACGCCGAGGAATTCGGGCGCGCGCGGGACGAGTTGCTGCTCGAGGCGAATCTCGGCGAGGCGCTCCTGTTGCCGCCGTTTGGCATCGTCCATGAGCCGCTGCTCGCGCCCGAGGGCGAGCGTCATGTCCTGGCCCGCACTCGACTTGCTCTCGAGGTCGAGGAGATGGTCGGAGTGACGGCTGATCACAACGCGGAACGAGCGCTCGAGGTAACGCTCCTTCAATGCCAGCTCCTTGAGTCGTCCGCTCGCGACCTCCTCGACGAAGCGCGGGACAAGGTGTTCGAGGCAGAAGTGCGTCGCCGCGTGCTTGCGCACGTCGAAATCGGTGAGCGAAGGCGGCGGCGGGCCATCGATGCGCGGGCGCAGATCATGAAGACGAATCGGGTGCGCGGGCTCGAAGGTGGGCGAGCCCGGCGCGCCGAACTCCCGCACGGCGAAGAGACGCTGCGAGAGCACGCGGCCCGTGCCATCGCCGACGACGCCCCGAAAGAACCAGAGGAGCTCGGGCCCCTCCGCGTCGACGTCGAAGAACACCGCGCCACGCGTGAGAGCGTCCGCAGAGCTGGCTGACGCGGCCTGCAGCACCGACTCGAATAGTGGATGGCCCGGGCCAAGTAGCTCCGTGCGCCCATCATCGCCAACCGTCTTCTTATCGAAGGTGAGCGAGAGGTAGCTGCGCTCGACTGTGCCGAAACGACGGCGGAAATCGAGCTCCTGTTCGTGCCGCAGGTTCACAGGCACACGTTCGACGCGGAGCTTGCCGTCCGCGCGCCGCTCCCACCGCCCACGGTTTCGTTCCAGGGAGCGCGTAAAGAACGACTCGAGATGTGCCGGGATGAGCGCGTGGCGCTCGGAACGGGCAGCGTCTTGGCGAAGCTCCGGCAGGTTCAGGAAGCGACGCGCGAGGCCCTCCTCGCGGGCAGCGATCAGCGAGGCCTGGTGTGCCGGGCTCACTGCCTGCTCGATGCTCGAGACGGCATCCTGCAGACGACGCCGGTTCGTGATGCACGAGATGATCAAGTCGGACAGTGAGATCTCGTGGTCGTCGAGCAAATCGCCAACGAGGTCGAACACGCGGTCGGAGCCGAGGCCCCGCCGCATCTCATCCATCTTGTTGAGCAGCGCGGCGAGCACAGCACCTTCGCGGGTGTCGGTCGCGACGAGGTTGAAGATGAAGACCTCGTTCTTCTGGCCGATGCGGTGGATACGACCCATTCGCTGCTCGAGCCGATTGGGGTTCCACGGGATGTCGTAGTTGACCATCTGGTTGCAGAACTGGAGGTTGATGGACTCGCCGCCCGCCTCCGTCGCGACCATCACCTGCGCCGGTCCACGGAAGAGTTCCTGCTGCTTGCGTCGCTGCTCCATCGACAGCGAGCCAGCGATGACGGCCACCGTGAAACCTTGCCCGCGCAGCCGCTCGACGAGGAAGTCGAGCGTGTCCTTCGCTTCGGTGAAGATGAGGAGCTTCTCGCCACGCGCGGCGAGGCCCTCGTCGCGGAGGATCGCGTCGGTAAGCCTGATCAGCTTCGCCTCGATGCCGCTACCGAGAGCCGCGCGAGCGCGGCGCACGAGGCGTTCGAGGGCGAGCACCTCGGCCTGAAGCTCCTCAATCGACTCGGCATTAGTGAGGCGCTCGACCAACGAATCCTCGACCTTCCAGCGTTCCTCTTCGGCGAGGTCGTCGAGGTCGTCGACCTCCGCGCCATCGAGGAGGTCTTCGAGCACCGCATCGTTCTCCTCCGACTTCAGCGCGTTGCGAGCCTTGCTCGCAACGAGAGCGCGAACCTGGTCGAGGAGCACCTGCAGCCGCTCGTGGCGCCGCGTGAGCGAGGCCGTGATCGCCGCGAGACTCGAGGTCAGGCGGCGCTGGAGAATGGTCATGGCGAAACCGACTGTGCGCTTCTCCTTTTGCATCGCCTTGTTGAAGTGCTCGGCGACGTATTCGGTGACTTCGTCGTAAAGTTCACGCTCGGCGCGGCTCAGGTCGAACGTGACCGTCTTGACCGTGCGCTGGGGAAAGAGCGGCGAGCCGTCGAACCGGCGCATCTCCTCCTTCAGACGACGCAAGATGATGGGGTTGTCCGAGGAGCGCATCGCCTCTTCGAGGATCTGCCGGTCAGCGAAGAGGTCCTTGTCGAGCAGCTCGAGGAGCAGCCGGAAGTTTTCCGGGTCGCCCTTGTGCGGGGTGGCCGTGAGCAGCAGCAGGTGCTTCGTGCGCACCGACAGTTCCTCGCCGAGTCGGTAAAGCCGCGTCTTGCGCGTCTTCTGCGAGCGCACGCCCTGCTGGTACGCGGCCATCTTGTGAGCCTCATCAACGATGACAAGGTCCCAGTCGGCGTCCTTGAGCGGCTCGAGCACGTTGTCACGCGCGGCCCAGTACACCGAGGCTATGCAACGGTTGGTCTCGGTCCACGGGTTGCGGCCGACGTTGGCCTTCAGCATCCCGTTGTCGATGATCGTGAACTCCTCGGAGAACTTGCTCGCGAGTTCCTCCTGCCACTGCCGCGAGACCAGCGGCGGGACGACGATGAGCACGCGCTCAGCGAGCCCACGGAAGCGCAGCTCTTTGAGGAGCAGACCAGCCATGATGGTCTTGCCGGCGCCCGGGTCGTCCGCGAGCAGGAAGCGGACGAGCGGCGACTTCAACATGTAGCGGTAGACCGCATCGAGCTGATGCGGCAGCGGCGTGATCGTCGAGGCGTTCACCGCGAAATATGGGTCGTACTCGTAGGCCAGCCGAATCCGTGCGGCCTCGATGGCGAGGTGGAAGGCCTCCGGATCGCCGGAGAAATCCATCCCCTTCGCGCTGGAAAGCACCTTGAGCGCTTCGACCTGTGCGGCGGTGACAATGATGCCGGGGTAGAACTGCCGCGTGCGCGTACCAACGGCGTCGACCTGCAGCATCGTCCCAAAGTGGTCGACGCTCAGGACGCGCACGGGCTCGGGCCACAGCGGCCCCTCGACCACCATGTTCTTCTCGAGGAGCGCGCTCACGTCGCGTCGCCTACCGCAGGAGACGCCGCAATCTTCGACGAAGCGGGGCGCAAAAGCCCTGCGTCTGCCATGCTGAAGGTGCGCGGTCCGGCGACGACAAAGTGGTCGACTATGGGAATAGACAGTGCGTCGAACACCCTGACGAGGGTCTGCGTGATGCTGACGTCCTCGTCGGACGGCTGGGCCACGCCGCCCGGGTGGTTGTGCGCAAGGACGACCTTGGCCGCGTGGTGACGAAGCGCTGCTTCGACCACGAGTCGTGGATAAACGGGCGCGCTCGCGAGACTGCCCTCGTGCAGTGGCAGCGAGCGCAGCACGTGGTTCTCGTGGGTCAACAGGACGAGGAGGAACACCTCGTTGGTCGCCGTCGCCAGCTCGTCGACTGCGAAGCGCGCAAGGTCCTCCTTAGTGTTGAGCTGCGGCTTGTGGCCCCATCGGTCGCGCAGGTAGCGACGGGTCAGCGCGGGCATCATGTGCAGGAGCGTGGCACCCATCTCGCCGATGCCCTCGACCTTCGTGAGGTCGGCGACGGGCGCGTCGAGCACGTTGGAGAGCGAGCCAAACCTGTCGAGCAACGCATGCGCGAGCGGCTTAACGTCCTTCCGCGGCACCGCATAAGTCAGCAGCAACTCGAGCACCTCATGGTCCTCGAACGCGCTGAGCCCGCTCGTGGCGAAGCGATCGCGAAGCCGCTGGCGGTGACCATCGAGGTAGGACATCTACTCGCCAAGCTCCATCGTGTTCTGCGTTGCCGCACCGCTCACTGCCGTTCTCGTCTCCGCGCAAGACGGCCTTCTGCCGCTCTAACCGCGCGTCGAGGTTTGCGCGCTTGAGCCGCCACGACATTTCGCCAAAGCACCCCACGGGGGTGTCGAGATTTTCGTTGGCGGACAAGCGCGATCGACACAGGTCAGCTCCAAACCGTTTCGGTTCACGTGCTAGTTGGTTGATTCTATTGGGCGATAGCGTCAGCGTTGGTCGCCCACGATTTTCACGTTTTGCTGCCACGGAAGGGCACTGTGGTCCAGGCAGCGGTGGATTTTTGCTGGGGACTTAGCTTCGCTCGAGCCGGGGGAACCACACGGACTCAATGACGTTCAGCACCCGACGTTCGTCACCCAGCGCGGGTCGACCGTAATGTCATTGCCACGAAAATCGCGACAGAGAAGCAGAAGCTTGTCGCCCACCTGGGCCTTCTTATCGACGATAGCTCGCGCCGAGGACGCACTGTCCGGGAACTCTGGGCTGCGAAACACAATCAGGGAACCGGAATGAATGATCTCAGAAAGCGGCGTCGCGTTGCTCGCCGGCCCCGCTCGGGTCCATGAAAGCTTCTCTTTTCGCCGCTTCTCGGCCTCGCGGGTGAGGACCAGCCGTTCGTAGCACTGCTCGGCCGCGAGCTGCTCGACCTGCGCCTGCTGTAGGCCGAACTCCGGGTCATCCGGTCCGAGTCGAACGCCGAGTATCGAGTGTCCCATGCGGAAACGATCGAAGTGTATCGCATCGCGATCAACAGCTACCCGCACCGGCTTCGAATAGGTCTCGAGGAGTTCCTTCAGCTTTTGCTGACTGATGGAAAACCAACCTTCGCCGGCGCCATCGGCCACCACGGAAGCAGTCAACGATGGGAATACAAGGACGAGAACACCATCCACGAAGCCAACGAGCATACGTTCGTTCTTGTTGCGCCGGCGCCCCCGTGGACGCGACGTCTTCTCGATAGCAAGCTGCTGCTTGTACCAGGCCGGATCGACATCGAAATTGAACAGAGTAGCCGTCGTGGTCATGCGACAGTAGGTCGCGAACACGAACAGGGATCAAGCGACGCCGTAACACTCGCCCGATCGGGCGGGAGCCGAGCCGCCGGGTTCGGACCGGCGAGCCACGGTTCAGTGATGGTTTAGCACCCAGACATTCCCGTTCAACAACTGAACGAAGCTCAAGTCGCCGCTAAGCTCTGCGTCTCGCGCGAAGGATTCGTAGTCGAAGTAAGCCGCGAGGGTCCCGAGCATCTTGTCCAGGTCGTAGCAGCCGCTGATGTACTCTTCCGCCCAGTGCGTCGCCGACTGCCACTCGCCTCCATCGTGCTCGGCGATCGCCTCGCCGATGCTTTCGAGGTCGCTCGCGATGCCGTGGTCGATCGCGGCTTGCACCTTCTCGCAGCCCCACTCCTCGCACGCCCGCGCGATGGCGATGATCGCATCGAGCGCCTCGTGCTCGCGGATCTTGATCCCCTCCGAGTCGTGCGCCGCGTGCTCGTGCTCAGGCGACAACATGAGCGCGGTGATCGCGGCCTGCAGCTCGCTCGCGTCGGCGTAATCGCTCGGGGTCAGCCACCCGCCCACGTGCCGGCCGGCGTTGAACTCGGCGAGATCGGCAAAATAGACTCGGAACTCGGCGGCATCGTTCTTTTTCGTGTTCATCGTTCGCTCCCTTTCGCCGCTCGGCGGCGTTTCGTTTCGCCCGCAAAGCGACCGGCGCGAGCTCGTGGGGTGGCAGCGACGGAATTTTGGGACCCACGCAGTGGGCGAGCGAGCGAAGCGAGGAAAATTCCAGAGCTGACGGGGACCCTACGCGCGAGGAGCGCGCAGCGCGGAAGCCGAGTCGCAGGGCGAATGAAACGACGACGAGTGGCACAGGGCCGCACGACCACGCGAAAGGCCGATGCCGCAGCCAGTTTGTCCCCGCGCCCTCGCCATGGCATTGCTCGCGGTCATGGGGATTCCGACCTACGATCGATTCATCGAGCCGCTGCTCCGGCTGCTCGCGCAACACCCGGACGGCCTGTCGACCAAGAAGGTCTACGAAACGCTCGCCGACACGGTGGGCCTCTCGACCGAGGATCGCCAGGAGCTCCTTCCGAGCCAACGCCAGCTCGTGTTCCACAACCGCATCGGGTGGGCACAGGATCGACTCAAGCGCGCCGGGCTCGCTCAGTCGGCCGCGCGCGGCGTTTGGCAGATCACCGCGAAGGGTCGCGCATTCCTCGGTGGGCAGCGATCGCCCTTCGACGAAGCCGCGCTCGACGAGCTCACCTACGTTGAAGCCGGCAGCAAAGCGTCCGCTACCGAAGTCGAGTCGGCCACCGTGGCCACGGAGACGCTTCGCGGATCGCCGGACGAGCAGATCGAGCGAGCGCTAGCCGAGATTCGTGCCAGCGTCGCGCGCGAGCTGCTCGAGCAGATCGGCGCGTCGTCACCGCAGTTCTTCGAGGAGCTCGTCTTGGATCTGCTGCACGCGCTCGGCTACGGCATCAACCGGCAGGATCTGCAGCGCGTCGGACGCTCGGGCGATGGCGGGATCGACGGGATCATCTCGCTCGATCGGCTCGGACTCGAGAAGGTCTACGTTCAGGCGAAGCGCTGGCAGAACCGCGTCGGACGACCCGAGGTGCAAGGCTTCTTCGGCGCGCTAGCGGGTCGCCGCGCGAAGAAGGGCGTGTTCATCACGACGTCCGACTTCACTCACGACGCGCGCGAGTTCGCCGAGTCGGTGAGCGATCAAATGGTCATCATCGACGGAAAGCGCCTGACGAATCTCATGATCGAGTTCGGCGTGGGTGTGCAGCACAAGGCACTGCGCGTGCCGACGGTCGACGGCGACTACTTCGAGGAGCTGTAGCGCGTTATCCGTAGCGGAGTGAGCGTTCGAGGCTGATTCGTTCTCCGTTTTCGGTTGCCCATCCGCGTTGCTCCGCGGTGTAGCCATCGAAGTAGTCACGGTCGGTATCTCCAGGCGCCATGCCGACAAGCGAGATCACCGCGTCGCGCGCCTCTCGGCCATCGAGGCCGTCGCGGAACCCGCGCACCGGGCTTCCGACCCAGAGCTGACCCCGTGCGAAGATCACGCGCCGGCCGTGCACGACCTCGACGGTGAGGTGATCCCGGGTCCGGTCCGGATGATCGAATAGCTCGAAGGCGCGGATCACGATTGCGGGCTTGTTCACGCCGTCGATGCGTAAAGTGAATAGCCAAGCTGGGTCGTCTCGGTAGGTGCTTCGTCGTGCTGTCATCGTGCGCTCCCTTTCGCCGCGCGGCGGCTTCGTTGTTTCGCGCGCCCGAAGGGACAGGCGTTGGCCGGGACTCGGCGCATCCGTGGCAGCGTGCTTTGTGAGAGCGCCGCGAACCGACGCCACGCGGAGGGAACAGAAAGCGCGCTGACGCGAGCGACAGCGTGTGCGTCGCGCCCGAGCCAATCGCCGGAGCGAACAACGAAGGCGACGCGCGGGCATCGCAGCGCACGCGACAAAGGAGGAGCGCGCTGTGCGATCGTCTCGCTATCGCTCGCCGAAGTGACAGCGGCACTGCGAGTTCTTCCACGCCGCAAACGCCGCGATTATCTCTGACGCAGCGAGGTCATCTCCGTTCGAAGGTGCTCGTGGTCGAGACTGGCTACGGTCGAAGTCGCGGCGGGTTGCTTCAGCGGGCTCGGGTTTTTCGTTCGAGCTCATCGATTGTGTCACGGACCTCGGCCAACCTAGCGCGCAGCACGGCGTCGCACCCTTCCGCTGTTACCGACTCGTCCAGCACGCCGAGTTCGCAGGCGAGCTCGATGAGAGCCGACAATGGCGCCTTCGGCCGACCGATGCACAGCGTGCGCAACGTTGCGCCTGTGACCCGAAGCTCGCCCTTGAGCCGCGCGCGAAGCAGCGCCCAACGGACAACGCGGCGGCGGGTAGCGTCGTCAAGGTCTGCCAACATCTCGTGGGCGTTGGCAGCGAGTTCGCCTCGGGTGCGAAGGTTCTCGGCCTGCATGTCGAGGTCGGCGCTAAATGCCTCCCACGATGCGCGGTCGCCTTGCCACAATCGAGGAGGATATTGCCCGAGCAGCAGGCGCGCCTCGTCCTGCCAGCCGTCGTTCCTCTCTCTTGCGCCGCTTTCGCGGGCGACCTTCGCAAGCAGCACCTGGGTTTGACTCATAGCTACGTTGACCTGCTCGATCCATGGCGCGAGCACGACCCCGTATGCGCGTTGGGCCGTCAGCAACTCCGCTGCCAGGTGATCGTTCAACGCGGCCGCGATGCGCACGCGCAGCGGCTCGATGAACTCGGCAATGAGGAGCACGAGTAAAGTCCGCGGTCGCACTTTTTTGCTCTCGCTCCGTTTCGAGATTCCGCGCACCGCCCGCGCGCTGAGCTCTAGGAACATGAAGTGCGAGAGCTCAGCTTCGAGCAGCGCAAGAACTTGCGTGAGCACTGGCTCGAGCGCGCGCAGAAGACGTTCTACGGCGAGCGGAAGAAAGTCCTCGGCGCGGATCCCGGCTTCGCTTTCGGCGGAGACGCCACCGACCTCAGCGAGGATGCACAACAACGCGCGACCGGTAACGGTGAGGCCCGAGATTTTTTCCAGCGCGTCTTTTCGCAGAAGCGCGCTGGCCGCCTGACGACCGCCTTTGGGCGCGTTTCGGTGCCGCCGTGAAGAATTGACGTACTTGTTGATTGTGCTCGGACCAACCCCAAAGAGCTTGGCGAGATGCTCGTTACTGAGCTGAAACTGCGCGCGTACCTCGCTCAACCAACCACCCACAAGCTCTTCGACTATGGTCGCGCTACGTTTGCCCGAGCTCAACAGCAAGGCATCGGTTGCCGCGTCGAACCCGCGCAGCATGAACCGTAGCGCCTCGTCGAAGTGACTGATGGGAGGCGCGGCGGGGTTGCCGTCGCTTGTGGTGCCGAGCTGATGTCGCAGGCTCGTCTTCGGGGAACCTCCGCGTCGTTGAGCCATCCGCTTTGACCTATTTGCTACGTCGCAAAAGTTCGAGGGCAGCGAAGATTAATGCGCTGACTATTCCAGAACCCCACATACACAACTCCTACTTTTGTTTAACGACTTCAGCGAGATACGCGATGACCGCCCCGATGATTGTGACTGCAAGCTTCCGCATTATGTCCTTGTCCATGTGAACCTCCATGCCTTGTATAGCACGATAGTGATATTTCAGGTAGCATTTATTTGCTATTCATCAGATTCGCGGATGCCTCCAGTAAAGCCGGATGTTCAGCGCGATGCTTCCGGTCGGCGCAAGCGCCGGAGCTCCCCCACGAGCTCGGCGATCTTCGGGAGACTGTCGGGATCCTTCGGCGCCACGAGTCGCTCGCCCCGCTGCTCCGCGGTCCTCAGGTCGCGCAACACGCCGGTTGTCTCGCCGATGAAGCGCAGCACGACGTCTTCATATCGGGCGAGCACCCGGCCGACGTCGTCGGTCTTCACCGCCGGCGTCGCGCCGCACAGCTCCTGCCGCAGCCACGGTGCGATGCTCGCGAGCGTCCCGCATCGCCACGCTGGGATGTTGAAGAACCGCTGCGTGCTGCGCTTCTCGATCCGACGCGCGACCTCGGCTGCACGATCCTCGCTCTCGAAGACGAGCACGAGGACCGGTTTGCGCGCGTCCGGATACTTTTCGACGTAGGGCGAGACGCCGCCGCCGAGCGCGCGTAACGGGGAGAAGAGCTTCGTGTACTTCTCCACTTTCCTCTCGACGCCACGCTGGGTCTTCGTCGAGCGCTCGATCTCGACGAGGTAGCGCGCGGTCTCTGTCTCGATCGTAATGTCAGGGATGACCTTGCGCGAGACGCGCTGGCGTTCAGCGCCGTACTCTTCCCACGAAAACTGCGTGTGCTCGTTCGAAGAGAACCACGCGAACATGCTGGCGCGGTTGCGCACGTCGATCCAATCGCCGCAGCCCTCGGTCACGATGCGCAGGTAAAGCTCGGTGCCCATCATCAGATGGTCGATGAACTCGGCGTCGAGGTCGTCGTGAATCGACGGCGCGTAATCGCGGCCCAGCGCGGACGCCGCCTGCTGGCGCCCCATGTCCGTGAGGCGGAAGAGATCGATGGCTCGCGCTCGAACGTACGTTGTTTGCCGCCCGAAGAATCCGAGCCTCTCGATCCGGCGAGCCAAACGAATCGGCGCCCACGAGCCACCCGGGCATCGCAACAGCTCGCCGACCTGCTCCGCCGTCAATCGCCGCAGCTTGTACAGCTCCTGCACCAAGAACCGCCCGCGCTCAGGCAGCCGCGACCCTCGCCGCCGCGCCTTCCCCTTCTTTTTCTTCCTCTCTTCTCTCTCTTCAATACTCACACACTTTTCACCTTCTACTTCCTCTGATCCTTTCTCCTCTTCACTCATTAACCCTCCTCCCACCCCGCACCCCCGCTTTTCACCCACCCATGTCTCACTCTTCAAAACTGGAGACCTCACCACCATGTCGTTGCGGGGGTGAGGTCTCCAGTTGCCCGCGAAGCGGTGAAGAGTGAGACATGGGTGTGTTTTCGTTCGGGTTTCGGGGCGGCGAACGTGGTCTTAACGTGGTCCGGCGCTGACCACGTTAAGACCAAGATAAGACCACGTTATGACCGCATCTCCGGCGCCGGAGATTTTTCCATGAAGCGGTCGAGCACGTGCCCGGCGGCCTCGGCGATGCTTCGCAGCTGACCCTCCGCCACGTCGTCGAGCAGCCGATCGCACTGTACGCGAAGCTCGACGACGAACCCGGCGCCGCGCGCGTCGAAGCGCTTCGACCGAGGTTCGCCCGTTGCCTTCTTTGCATCGTCGGCCATGGCGCGCAGCTCGCGGCTCGATGCCTTCCCGTCGCGCACGAGGTTCGCGGCCGTCACGCCCTCCTTCACTGACGACTTGGCGATCCTGGCGACCTCCTCGGCCTGCGCGAAGCTGAGGCGTCCTTTGCGAATGGCTTTGACGACCTCCGGATCGAGCTTGAGCAACGCGAGGTGTCGGCGGACCCAGCTTCCGGCCTTGCTCACGCGTCGAGCGAGCGTTTCGGCGTTTTTCTCGTCGGCCATCATCTCGCGGAGCGCGTCGGCGATGTCGAGCGCGGGCAGATCCTCGCGCTGGATGTTCTCCACGAGCTGCACCGTGCGCGTCGAGGCCAGGTCGCCATCGACCACGATCGCGGTCAGCGCTTCGATGCCGGCCAGCCTCGCGGCGGCGAGCCGGCGGTGCCCGGCAACCACCCGATAGGCCGCCTCGCCCGCGGCCGTCTTCGTGACGAGGATCGGCTGCAGCTGCCCCACCGTGTTCAGCGACTCGGCGAGCTCCTCGATCCCGGTGAGCTTCGATCGAACGTTGCCGTCGTCCTCGATCAGATCGGTGAGTGGAATACGAATCGCGGTCTCTGACTGTTGTGCGCCCATGGCGACCTCCTGAAAGCCGCGTATATCAGCGCGATGCATAAAGCAACGTTTGTTATGTTGTTACACGAATAACTCTCTTTGTAGCTCGTTCGGTGACGACACGATCTGACGCACTGGCCGCGTAGGATTGTTTGCGTGCACCCACCCGACACGAGTCGTGCTAAAGGACGGTCGATGCCGAAGCGAGCGGGCGGCCATTCAGCATTTTCCACGCTGCTCCTCGCCTGGTGCGTCGCGTTCAGCGCTGTCGACGCATCGGCCCGCGAGCGAAAGCCACCGCGGGCATCGGAGGCAGCGGTCGTGAAACGGGCCGTCGACGGCGACACGCTCGAGCTCGAGGACGGCCGGAAGGTGCGCCTGCTCGGGGTCGATGCGCCGGAGCTGCGCCACCCAAAGGCACAAGTCGAGACCTTCGGTGCCGCCGCGCGCGACTTCACGCAGAAGCAAGTCGCGGGGCAGACGGTGCGGCTCGAGTTCGAATCCCGCACTACAGACAAGTACGGTCGCGTGCTCGCCTACGTCTACGTCGCGAGCACCGGCTTCTTTCTCAACAGCGAGCTCGTCGCCCAGGGCTACGCCCACGTCGAAAGCCGATGGCCTTTTCGCCACCTCGACGAGTTCCGCGAGCTCGAACGCAACGCCCGAACGAAAGCCCTCGGCTTGTGGGGGCCGGTGAGTAACGACCAGCCCTGACGCGCGACCCTTGTACTTTGACGACCGGAGGTTCGATGCGGCGTGACGTGACGATCGTAGTTCAGCGGGCGCAACGGGAGATCGACGGCTCGGCGCGGGACGGCGCGACTTGCATCGCTTACATCGTCGACGTCGTGCCCGAACACGTGCGCCTCGAACGCGGCGCCCGGGACCTTATCGCCCGCACGAAGGACCGCGACGGCCTGCACTATGGGATCGTCGATCCCTCCGGGAACCTCGTCGCCCATGGCTCGATGCTCGCGCACGACAAGGTCGAGACCGTGTCGATCGGTCGGCACTCGCATGCGGATCTTCGCGGCACCGCCGAAGAGCTCGCGCTGCGCCACGCGCTACTCGTGCGACGCCCCGAGCGCGCCGACGAGCTCTTTGTGTTCGACCTTGGCAGCGGCGACGGGTCCGAGGATCTCCAAGGGCAACGAATCGGCGCCGCAACGCTCGACCTGCCGTGCGCGATTCGCCTCGGCTCACACTTGCTCGTTGCGTTCTCGGCGGACCAGGCGACGCTCGGCGGGCTCGGCATCGCGGAGCTCTGTCGCGCCTCGCTCGTGCGCGCGAACGCTCCGTCAGCAGCGGCGGCGCGGTTCGTCTACAAGATGGCGGACATGTCCCTGCGCGAATCGGGTGACGCGGCGGCGGTCGCGTCGCCGGCCCGGGCGGACGAGACGTTCGTCTCTCCGAACGCACGCGCGCGCTCAGTGCCGCTGGTCATCTTTCGTCCGAACGCTGACGCACTTGCCCGGGGCTTCGCCCTCGGACGCTATGAACGCTGCGGCGCGCCGGGAACGCTCGAATGGGAGCAACGCATGTCGCGCGTGCATGCGTTGCTGTTCTCGATCGGCGACGCCACCTATATCGCTGACCTCGGCAGCACGAACGGCACCCGGCACGAGGCGCTCGGCGATGTTCGGCTCAAGCACCTGTGCGACGGCGACGTGCTCTGGCTCGGCGATACCCGGCTGACCATCGAGGCATGTGAATGACTCGCAGGATTCCGCTGCCGAAACCAAGCTTGGGCGAGCAGACTTTCAAGTCGTTCACCGTGCGCAGTGCAAGCCGAGAGGCGTACGACTACCTCGTCTGGCTCTCCTCTCGAAGGCCCACGCGAGGCGCGACGATCCTCTGTGGTGCGTCCGGCTCGGGCAAGTCACATCTGCTGCGTGCGTGCGTCCACGAGTGGAAGAAACGAAACGAAGCCTTTGCAGTCGCCGCCATCCCAGCAACGGATCTGTTGCGCCGCTATGTGCTACCGGGAATAACGAAGGGCACCGCCGCGCAGCGACTGCCGCGCGAGCTGAGGGGGGACATTCTCATCGTCGAGCACCTCGAATCGCTCGCAGCGCAACAGCGGAGCCTCGAAGCCGTGCTCGGACTTTGCGCTCGGGTGCTGCAAGCGGACGTCCGGGTGCTGCTGTCGATCACTGCGCCCGTTGTGAGCAAGAAACCGCTGCCGTTGGCGGTGGCAACGTCACAGGCTCTCCGCCCCAGCCGAGCGCTGCAGATTTCCGGGTTGCACTTCGGCGGTGAGGGCCAACCCAATAAGACCCGCGCGTAGAGAGCCAACTTCAGGAGGAACCATGAGCACCGACACATCCCAACGTCTCGACGCGCTCGAAGCCGCTTTCGCTGCGCTATCTAAAGACAGCCTGTTCGACATCGGCGCCATGCTGCTCGAGGTCGTCGACGACAATGGGACTTCACGAGCCCAGCTCAGCGGAACGGGCCTCCTGCTGTTCGACGAGGACGGCAAACCGGCGCTGATCGCGGGAGCGAACAACGGAGCGGCGCACATGACGCTATCCAATGATGAGCCTAGGCTCGTGATCGAGTCATCCGTAAACGATTGTCCGCGGATTCAGCTGATGGGCGCTAGGGGTATTCCGCGCCTCGATGCAGCAGTTGATCCGCGCGGCTCCCCGAGCCTCGGTGTGCTCGACGCCTCGGGGCGCGGACAGGCCGCCCTTCTCGTCAACCCGCGCGGCGACGGTCGGATCTTCATCAACGAAGGAGGCAAGTGATGAGCAACGAGCTCGAGCGACTCGAACGGTTGGAGCACCTCGCCGAGGCACTGAAAGACGGATTCCTTGGCACAGATGTCATCAAGGCGAAGAGCTTTGTGCTCACTCGGCCGGACGGTCGCGTCGGCGCCGAGTTCTCGTGCGAAGAGGGCCAGGTCACGCTCCAGCAGCGAGACGAACAAGGCACAACGCGTCTGGCACTAGGCGTTTCGTCTTCTGGAATGCCGCAGATCCTGTTGACCGACACCGAGGGCAACGTGCGGCTGTCAGTTCAGCTTGGGCCGAAGAACACGCCGGCAATTCAACTGATGGACCGCCAAGGGCAGATGCGCTTGAACATCATGGTCGCTGCCGACGACACTCCAGCGATCACGCTCTTCGACTCCGGCGGAGCGCCACGCGCGATGTTCATGGTTGACGAACAGGGTAAGCCCGTCATTTCGAGTCGAGACGCTTAGCCTCGTGCGCGTCATCGAAGAGCCCATGGGAGTGATGCTGGCCATGGCAGCAGGGGACTCGGCGCCTTCTCGCGCGCCACTAGAAACGATCACCGCCTCTGACTGGCACCGATTGTGGATCGATCTCGAGAAGCTCTTCGAGCTCGGAGTCCACACAACGAGCTCGCTGGGAATTGGCGGGTCATGGGTGAAGGGCAACTTCTTTCAGATTCTCGCCCGCGTCTCCGCCAACCGAGGTTCACTCGGTCAGACCGCGATTGAAGGTACGCGCACGTTTCTGCGCTCGTCGAAAAGTGGGGTAACGGCGGCGGCGATGGAATCGCTCGTCTGCGATTGCGATACCATGTGCTACCGACAGTATGCGCATGCAGAGACTGCGATCGCGCTACTGCGCGGTCTTCTGTTTGCTGCGACGCAAGATCTCGCTCTCCGAACAGACATCGCGAACGCTGTGCAGTCGGCCGTCGGAGTAGGGCGTGAACCAGCAGGTCCTCCGCTGCACCCGAGCGCGAACGAAATGTTGCGCGACGCGACCATCGACGAAAACGAACGAATTCGGCGAGCGCTCGACGGAGTATCGTCGCCAAGGCACATCCGGGCCCTGTTTCCGCCCGCAGCCGGTCGGCAATATGGCAGCGAGGAGGCAAGAGACACGCTCGTGCGAGTGCGGGCCGCGTTCAATGACGATCGTGTTCTCGCGTCTCGACTCGAAGCTCTCGGGCTACGCGCAAAAGGTAGCGTGCGCTGGCTCCTGAGCGAATGGCTGCGTCTTCTCGTCGAGCCCGCGCAACCTGGTCGCGTCAGGGTTCGTCAGGTCACCTCGAAAGAAATGGCTGAAGTTCTGTGCTCCACCGGCGTCGACCGTGTGCCGGGCGACATGGCGACCACTGCTTTCAAGCGTGCTGCCCGCGTGCATCAGGCGCGCTGGCGGCAGGCACGCGGATTTCCCGTCGGAACGCTCGAGGTGCCGCATCATCCTCCGCGTCCGTTCGGATGCCGGTTGCCGCTCGCATTCGCGAAAGCCACTGGCGCCAACTTCGTCGATGCACGGTCCGCCGACGCCGCGCGAGCTCGTGTCTCGGCGCCGCAGCACCACCAGATGCTCGACGAGGAGCGCCTGTTCTCTGACCTGCTGTCATCAATGCCGATGTGCTTCAACTTGTTCGGAACAATTGCCGAGCCGGAACTCGCGACGCGCGCGCTGAAGTCTTGGTTCCCCGACGTGCCCGGTCGAGTCGAGCGGGTCATCTTCGAGTGGTCGCCGGCGCGCAATGATCAATCGTACCTCGGCAACCGCACAGCCTTCGACGTGGCGTTCATTCTCGATCTCGGCGGCAACCAGCGCGGTGTGCTTGCGATCGAAACGAAGTACCACGAGCATCCGATCCGGGTGGGGATCAAACCGCGCAGCGTGCCGCGGTATCTCGAGGTGTCGCGTAGAAGCGGGTTGTTTGATGGCGTCGACCTTGATTCCCTGGTGCACGACGTTGCTTCGCAGCTTTGGCTAGATCACCTTTTGGCGTTGTCGATGCTCCAGCACCCGTCGAGACAATGGACCTGGGTTCGTTTCGTCGTGGTCTATGCGGACGGCAATCCCTCTTGGGAGCGACTGATCGCCCGCTATCGCTCGATGCTGTCCGACGCGAGCACGTTCGCCTCATGCACAATCGATGACCTGATCGACGCGCCGGTGCTCGAGCCTGCGGTTCGCGCGGCGCTGATCGAACGGTATCGCTGTTGGGAGCGCAGGTAACGCCGAGCCTGGCATGCTGACGCAACGAAGGGGAACACGATCGCCGTGGGCGATCGCCGCCGCGCGCGAGCTCAGGGGCGTGGGATCCGCTTCCCGAACCGCGGCGTTTCGACTCGAAGTGTCTGGCGAAAGAAGTCGAGGTTCGCTGCGACCTCGCGCGCCTCGTCTTCGAAATCATCGATCGAGCTCCACATGGTCAGCTCCCAACCTTCGACACCCAGACAAGCGACCATTGTGTCGACGGTCGCTTGGAGCGGCACGAACTCGGAACGCGCGCACCCATCGCCGTCCGTGAACAGGATCCCCGCATCCTGGCCGAGGGCGGCGTCACCGTTGGTGACAGACAAGAGCGACCAGTTGAGCTGGTCTTCGATTGGCGCGGGGCCCACGTCGAAGATCACGTCCTTCAGCGGCACGATCGCGATGTTGCAACTGATCGCGCCGTTCGCGTTCGCCACCGAGAAACGAAGGTCGATCCCGTCGACGACCCTCACCAATGCTTCCACCTCGGGCGGGAGCTCGAGCGCCTCGTCGCCGTCGTCCGCGCGACGCGCATTGGCTCGCTTCAGCAGAGCTCTCGCTTTGGCCGAGGAGAGGCCGTCGCCCAACTCGAACGATTCGATCGTCACGGCAGGGTTTGCTGCAGGCGTGTCGTGGAGCGCGGTCAGGCGAACGACCAACTGCTCGGGCCACGACTGCTTCTTGGAATCGGCCCGTTGCTGGCTCTTCTTTGGCATCGTTCCTCTCCGTGCTCATCACCACTACTAAGCAGCCAACAACTCGAGCGCGTCGACGACGTTCTGCGGCGACGCTCCGAGCTCGCATCCCAGTTCGCGGACTATCGCCGTGGCGCGCTCCACACGGGAAAACGCCGTCGCGACCGAGATGTCCTCGCTCGCGGCGATCTCTTGATACCCGCGCCCGCGGTAACGAGCCACAAACGCACGCGAAAGCTCCTCGCCGCAGCTGCGCTCGATACCTCGACGCAACGTCTCGCCCATGCGAGGGCGAATGAACTCTTCGTGCGAATCCTCACAATGATGCGTCGCCGTCTCGGCTTGTTCGCGTTGAAAGTACTCGCTCCACAGGCACGACAGGACGCGCTTCTCGTCGAAGCCGACGCCGTTTTTCGCTACTGCCCAGCGCACCGCGAGTCTCACCAACTCGCCGCACAGACGATCGCCGCTCGTGAGCGTCGTCGGTTTGTCCGCAACTGGAACGGACACGTCGCCTGCAAAAGCCGCCCGAACTTGATCGGCCAGCGCTCGTCTCTGATTCCACGTCGACGACTTCGCGTATGCCGCCTGCCGCAAGCGGGTGCGCAGGGCCGAGCGAAGCTCGCGACCGCCGAGGCTCGCCAGATCCTCCGCCACGCGCTGATTCAATCGCCGAGCGCGTTCGCAGATCTGAGCGAACAGCTCTTGAAGGAGATCTTCGGCTGCCACGACGTTCGCATCCGCGCGAACCGCCAGTCGCGCATGACGCGCCAGCGCCAGGAGCTCCGACGGCAGACGGCGAATGACCTGCCCGCGAGCCAAGGTGGCGAAGAAATCATGAAGAGAATCACTGGTGTTCCTCGGTTCGTTTGCCATGGTGGCCGCATCCTTTCGACGGAACCACCGTGCCCCGAGGGGTCGGTTGGTGGAGCATCACAGGCCGTCTCGCCTCCGCTCGCTCTTGATGAGTTATGTGAAGCATTTGTGACACGGCGCTTCGCCGGTCGTCAAAGCCTTTCTTCACTCCTATAGATGACGCCTGCCGACCGCTTTTTCGGTCTGCCTCGGCGAAAAAACCGGCGGCGTCTGCCATCCACCCAGACGCGACCAGGAATGACGCTCTCTTGCGTCACTCTGCAATCAACCAAAGGAGACGCCAGTGAGCGTGGACTTCGACGAGCTGAAACGCCGCGCCGAGCGCAACGATTCGCAAGCCTGCTACGACCTCGGCTGCGCCCTGCACGATGGCGACGACGTGCTGAAACGCAACCGGCGTGCGGCCATCGCCTGGCTCGAGCACTCGGCCGAGCTCGGCCACGGCGCAGCTTGCCGCCGCCTCGCCTGGATCGCTTGCGAAGAGCACAGCGATTGGAACGGCAGCGTCAGCTGGAACGAAAAAGGAGCGGTACACAAAGACGTCGGCTGCATGGTGAATCTCGGAAACCTCTACGCTCGCCGCGGACCGGTACATTTGCGTACGGCCATCGACTGGTACGAGCGGGCGCTCTCTCATGGCGCGGACGTGGACATCGCGCTCGGCGGGCTTCTCTTGTCACGCGAGTGCACGCACGCCGAGAATCTGCGCGGCGCGGAGCTGATCACGCGAGGTTCGGCTGGCCACTACATGGATGCCCGCTGCGCGCTCCGCCACCTCGAGTCGTCGCGCATCCGCTGCGTCGTGCACGAGCACTTGATCGACGAAGGCGCCTTTCCGTTCTTCCCGTCACGCGGTCGATATTTTCCGGCAACGCCGCGTGAAGAGCTGACCACGTTAGCGGAAAGCGGCGACGCCCGTGCGCTGAGCGATCTCGGTCTCAGTCAGTACTGGGGCCCATTTCCCGACGAAGACGGTGCGGCGGGTTACCTCCACGCGGAGCGGCTCGAGGAAGCGATGCATTTGTTGGTCGCCGCGGCCGAGCAGCACGAACCGCAGGCCGCGTTTGCTCTCGGCTGCATCAAGTGCTCGACACCCGGGTACCTGAGCCTGCGCGAAGCAGTGCAGCACTTCGAGGTGGCGGCCACGGGCCAAGTCAAAGATGCGCATGACGCGCTTTGCTGGCTGAACGCCAACGCCGCGATACGCATCGACGTCCTCGACGACGGACGCGTGAGCGAGCGCGCTTCCGTCGCGCTCTGCGAAGCGTAGTGCCGCCGCGCAGCGCACCGAAAATTCGCACCGTGGTCGCCATCTACTCCTTTGCGACAACAACCAACGCACCAAGGAGATCCGAACAATGAGCCGTCTGTTTTCCAGCGAATCAGTTTCCGAAGGGCACCCAGACAAAGTGGCAGATCGAATCTCCGACGAAATCGTCGACGCGCTGCTGCGTAAGAACAAGGACGCGCGAGCGGCGATCGAAACGCTCGTCACCACGGACTATTGTCTCATCGCGGGGGAAGCGTCCGGCGCGAACGTGGACTTCGCCGCTGTCGCACGGAATGCGATCAAGTCGATCGGCTATGCGTCGCCGGGCTTTGATGCCGAGACGGTGAAAATCGACGTTCGCGTGCACGAGCAATCACCGGAGATCGCGGCCGCGGTGGCGAAGGGCTCAGAGCTCGGCGCCGGCGACCAGGGCCTCGTGTTCGGCTTCGCGTGCAAAGAAACGGAGGCGCTCGCACCGGCGGCCCTTCACTATTCCCACCGCTTGCTCGAACGTCTTGGCAGCTTGCGTCACTCGGGGCGAAGCGATCTCGGTCCGGACGCCAAGGCGCAGCTCACCCTCGAATACGACGGTCACACGCCCCGGCGCGCACATACCATCGTCGTCTCCTCGCAGCATTCCCGTTCCCTTTCGCAGGAGGACTTGAAGGCGCTGGTGCTCGACGAGGCCCGACACGTACTACCGGGCGGCTGGATCGATCAGGCTACGCGCGTGCTCGTCAATCCGTCCGGCGCGTTCACCATCGGCGGTCCGGCAGCAGACACGGGGCTCACCGGGCGCAAGATCATCGTCGACACGTACGGAGGCGCAGCTCCGCACGGAGGCGGCGCGTTCTCCGGTAAAGACGCGACAAAGGTAGATCGCTCTGCCGCATACGCCGCACGTTGGCTCGCGAAAAACATCGTGGCCGCGGACCTGGCCGAGCGCTGCGTCATTCAAGTGGCGTACGCTATCGGCATCGCCGAGCCGGTATCGATCGCCATCGATTGCGCCGGCACCGCGCGCGTTTCGGAGCACAAGATCGAACGCGCAGCCCGCGAGTGCGTGTCGCTCACGCCGCGGAGCATTCGCGATCGCCTCCGGCTCGATCGCCCGATCTATGCTCGGACCGCCGCCTACGGACACTTCGGACGCGAGCCGGACTCAGACGACGGCTTTTCTTGGGAGCGCACGGACCTCGCCGCCGAGCTCACTCGCGCCGTGAAAGGAGCGTAACCATGACGCCGCCGCCGCTTGTCGTCGAAGACCCATACCCCTACGTCGTCGTTCGCCTCATGTCCGCTGCGTACGCGAGAAGATCGGTTCGCTTCATTGGGTCCGTCGAGCCGGTGATCGAAAGCTCGCGGAACGGGATCGTTCTCCAGGACGACGCCGCAGCAGAAACGAGCACCGTGGGTCCGACGGCGCGGCAAAAGCTCATCGACCGCGTGCTTGCGGACGCAAAGGAGACCGGCTTTCGCATGTGCTGTGTCTTCGGGCCGAATGACTCGGCTTATTGCGAGCCAGACGGCAGCGTTGGTCTGACCGCCGAGGCACCGTCCGGCGGGGCTCGGCTCGACAACCTCACGATCGTTCGCTCAGGCTAGCCACTGCGCGAGCTCGGCCAATGCTTCCTTGAGCGATTTGTCGTCAAGGCTCATTGGCGCTCCCTCCCGCGGAGTCCACGTCCCTCGCGCTGCGCCCATGTTCCCCCACAGCTCGAGTCGGCCGAGCGACGGCGAATGCCTCGCGACGATGCGCTCGGCGCTGACGAGCACGGACACAACGCTGTCCGCGGCCTCCTCGGCGTCCATGTACACTCCGCCGAAAGGAAGACGCAGCCGGACGTCGAGCGCGTCGCGAACGATCGTCTCGTAAAAGGCGTAGCTGTTCGTGCCGTAGCCCCAATACCCGAGGACGCGATACGGCCGATCGACCTTGGCGTTGAGGACGTGCGGCAACGTCCGCGGACCCTCCCGCGCCTCGGAGATGTCCGCCGGCGTCAGAAAGTCGGAGCCGAAGAAGTGATCGACGATGTGCTTGGTCTCGCTCGCCGGCAGATCGAGGGGAAACGGGCGGCCGATGAGATCGCTGAACCACGGCAGGAGCTCGAGCGCAGCCGCCGTCGCCTTCGGCTCGGAGGAGGCGATGTAGATCGATCCACCGCGCACAACAGCGAACACATCTGTCTGGCCGCCGACTTCGATGGCGATGACCAATTCACCACGGCCCGGCCACGCCTCCAATTTCTCGAGAGCGGTGTCGTCCTTGATCAGCGCGGCCAACTCGGTGCGGGTGTTCTTCGCCGACGAGAAGGTGAGCACGGAGCCGTCGTCGCGCGCGGTGAAGCTGCGGAGCTCGAGCGATGGTCGGGTTCGGGCTGCCACGGCGCGGACGTCTGCGAGCCATTGATCAATAGTCATTTGCTGCCCGTGCCTCGAAGGTCCAGCTCGACGAGCTCCGCCGGCTTGCCGCGTTCGCCGACGACGATGGCGTTCTGTTCAAAGAGGCGACCGATGAGGAGCGCACGTTCGCGCGAGACTCCGGCGGCGAAGCAGTGACGCTCGAACCATTTGCCGTTCTCAGACACGCCCCACCCCGGCAGCACGCGATGGCCGAGAGACAGGAGCAGTTGTTCGAGCGCAGCTTGGCGTGCGTCGTTCTCGCGCTTCGAGAGCTTCTTCGAGCGGGGGTTCCACGCAGTGACATGGAGCCACGTGCGTTCGCGCTTGCCGAGAAGCGGTTCGATCTCCAAGGCCGTGACTCCGATGCGGATGGTCAGCGTCCGGCTGTGGTGGCAGACGCGGTAGGAAGTTCGTTCGTACGCTTCGCGAAGACTCTTGTTCATCGCAGCTATTTCAACCTTACACGCAAGACGATCGGATGCTCATGCGAAAGCGGCGCCTGCCCGAATGCCTTCCCCAGTTCGGAGGTGGTCGGCATCGACTTCCACTGGCCAGACCTGTCGTTCTGGTCGGCGTGACTCAGTAGTATCTCGCTGCCGTCGCTGGCTGACAACTCGACGGGCTCGGGCTCACCTCGAAGCCATCCGTTATGTGCGGCGTAGATTCCGCCACTATCGCAGATGTACAGATCCAAGAAATCCCCTCGATCTATCGATGGATCGCCCTCTGCGTCGTCCGGCTTGCCGACGAAAGTGATGGGCACTGAGTCGGCACGCGTCACCAAAGGTTCGCGGTAGTGGCTGTCATCACCGCACACCGGCTGCCCAAAGATCACCCCAACGGCTTGCACCGCCTTGAACCATGACTGCGCGACCATGGATGAAACGACGTAGCCGCCGTGCTCATCGCCGAGCACCATCGCACGCGTCTTGTTCTTCGCCTGCATCGCAAGCTGCTGGGCGACGGCCAGGCAATAGAGGCCGGCAACGAGCTCATGGTCGGTCTCTTCCTTCACCTCCTTAGATCCGAGAACATCAGCGACGAAGGCATTGCCGCCGATCGCCCAGTACCAATCCGATTTTGCTCGCACTGCTCGGTATGAATCGCCGCGCTGGGGAATACGCAACGCTCTCTTGCGTGATGGCAGCTTCGCCGGGTCTTGTTTCGCGACAAGCAGACAAAGACCGACGGTAGGATTCGTCTCCGCGATGATCGTCCCATCGGGAAGGTGTCCGCCGATCCAAACGCGATCACGAGCTGCGCTGCCGCCCAGCGCGTCAACCACGCGATAGGTCGCGTCTACGTACTCCGCCGTCGAGGGATGAGAAATACGTACGGGCTGCGCTCGCAAGTTGAAGTCGTCGCAGCCGCACGCGGAGTCTATGTGTCGATCGGCACGAGGTGGCCCGCCCCGACCTAAAGGTCCGTCGAGAACGATGACCGCTTTCGCAACTTCTTCCGGGTATCGTTTCGTCCATTCTTCGAGCGCGCCGCACAGCTCGTCCAAGGTCGCGCGCTGAGCGTTGATGCCGTTTCCGTAGGCACGTTCTCGCCTCATGCGAATGTTCGCGCCGCTTGCGGCGATGGCACATGACCGACGCTTCTTGCTCCACCCCACGTCAATACCGACAACGGGTCTCATTGGCCTGCCCCCATCCTCTCCACGATCATTTCGACGTGGAGGTTTGCATCACAGTCGCCATCGGCGCCCTGAATTCTCGAGAAGGGATGTCAAACAGCAGCCGCTCAGCATTCACCCCCGGACCTCCGCGGCCACACGACAACGACGTCGAGCTCGCCAAGGTCAATCCACGTCAGCACGAGCGGTGCGGCGTTGTAGCTGCTGAAATCCAGCAACAACCCAGGTCCGCGCGTCGCGATCGAGACGTCACCAACCTCTAGCGCGCGGGAGCGCCACGACAGTCGCCTAAGTCCGAGCATCGTGAGATGATCTCCATCGATCGCGACACGGCCAGGGTGGTAGTCGACCGTCACCACCCGCAGCCCAACCGTAGTGATCTGGAGCTCGACGTTTGCGAGCTCGAGTCGCCGAATCACGACCCAGCGTCCGTCTGCTGCATTTGCCCGAATGCGCACTGGCTGCACTTGAACCCGCCGTTGCCGTGAGGACCTCGGTGACGATTCAAACAGCCACAGCAAACGCGAAAACTGCAGTCGCCGCAGATCCAAAATGTCCAACTCTTCGAAAACTCGGACCGACAACATTGGCAAGGGATCAGCGACATGGGCGCCTCCAACCCGAAGCCTACGATCGCCGAGCGTCAAAGGTGGTCGTCACCGGCCTGCCGAGCGTCGTTTGCGCGGCGATGCTTGCGAGTCATGGCCGCTCGCCTACCTCCGCAACGACCACAGTGCGTAGTGAACGACGTACGGGTACTCGGGGTTGCGGTGCCGTATCGTCTGAAATTTACCTGTCTTGTCCTTGATCGAAGTCATCGCGTGACCCACTCGTCCTCTGCCTGACGCTGGCTCGAGCTCGGTGCGGCTGCCGGAGGCGCTGACCAGCACCAGGCCGAACTTGTGCTCCGCCTCCACGGTGACCTTGCCCTTGCCCTTGCCATCGCCGACGTCCGACTCCAGACGCCCAGCATGCTCGATCAACCGACCAACTTGCTCCTCCAGACTCCAGAGTTCGTAGGCATCGCCCCAGTAGCGCTTCGCTTCGCCAAGAAGGAGCGCCTTCCCTCTCTTGCCCTTGTGATACGCGACTAGGTCAATCCTGTTGCGAGGCGTGCTAAGATGTTTGGCGCTTCGCCCAACGGGCCACTCGGAGACAACGGAGAATCCCTCGTTCAATAGCGCGTTGCTGACGTACAAGATGAGATTCGTTTCGTGGAGCTGCCACTGAGAAGGCGGCCACAGCGCGTCTGCGCACGCCATGTGCTTCTCGATACCCGCTTCGACGATAGATCGCATTTCCTCGAGCTTCATAGAGATCCTTATCCTCGGCCATCTTCGGCGTTTTGCACGCCGCGCGTTCAATCAGCCGTTTTTGGCTCTTCGGACCACCGGGAATGATGGTCTGGTTTCTTCGTGCATGGTCACCCTCTGTCGCGGCCGCTACCGCTCCGCCGGTCACTCGTAGATGCGATTCACACCGACCTCGCAGCTCTCATGCCGAGCGCGCCGAGCGCCTCTGATCGTTCGACGTCGCGCACCCACTCAGCGGGCAACGGCGCGGCGTTTGGGCGCGCCGCCACGAGCGCGCCAGCCAGCGTCGCCAAGCTGTCGCTATCGCCGGGCGTGTTCGCGCCCTCCAAGATTGCGGCCCGAGGGTCGTCTTCGTGCCGCGCGAAGATATACAGTGTCGCAGCGACGGCTTCGTGCGCGGCGAAGCCACGCAGTCGGTCGAGCGTCACCGAGGGTGGCACGCGATTTACCGCGTCGGAAAACGCGTCGCCCATCATCGTAGAGGTCTGGCGGCTGTATCGATCCGCCGCGGCGATCATCGCACTGCAGATCGCGAGCGACGGCCGCCCGTTTACAGCTTGGGCCACGCCGACGGCCATCGCGGCACACGCGGCGAGTGCGATCGGATCGCGATGCGTGAGCTTCGAGTGCTCCACAGCCCAGGTCTCAGCGCGATCGAGATCGTGTGAGAACATGAGCCCGAAGGGATAGGCGCGCATTACCGAACCGCAACCTCCTGCCGTCACGCCGCCTGCCTCGTTCCAACGCGCCCCGCTCGCGAGGTTCTCGGCACCGCTCAAGCACGCGTTGCCGGGCGCGCGATGACCTCCCTGCGGTTCTCTTCTCCAGACAACAAAGGCGCCGGCGAGTAGACGCATCGTCGAATCGAGGTCGAGGTTCCGCCGAGTCGCGAGGACGAGCGTGCGAAGGACTATCTCTGCCATCTGGGTGTCGTCCGTGTACGGCGCGAACCGCTGTGTGCCGCGCTCCCAGAAAAGCTCGAAGCGGGTGACCCCGCTCTCACCGTGCTGGCGTTGGATGTCCGCCATGGACATGAACTCCGTCGGGTGTCCCATGGCATCGCCGATCGCGGCAGCGAGCACGACCTTGGAGAAAGCGTCTTCTTTCGACGAGCGTGCCTTCGCCGGCACACTCGGTGCGACCGCCGCAACCGACTCGGATTTCGTTTCTGAGTAGCGAGCGATGAAGTCCTTCTGGCCCTGCGTCTCGGGGCAGTTGGGCCCTCGCGCTGCGCGGAGCGCGCTCAATCCTTGTTCGACGCTGGGTCCGCACTCTGTCAGCAAGCATCCTACGATCGTGCCGGTGCGCCCGAGCCCACCGGCGCAGTGCACGACGACAGTGCGTCCGCGGTTGAGCGCGTCGATGATCGTCCGCACCAGAGCGCGCGCCGGCTCGAGGGACGGCAACACGCCCGCGTCGGGGATCGGAAGGCGGTGCACCGTCATCCCTCGAAGCGCTGCTTCTGACACGAGTGCATCGATCTTCAGCGCGGACAGCTCGCGATCTTCGAGGAGGCAGACGAGCTCGTCGACGCCGTAGACGGCCACGAGTCGATCGAGGTCAACGGCGAGGTCGCGGGCATGGCGACCACCGGACTTCGAGGTTTGGTGTTTCCCGGGGGCGAAGGTCATGCCCAGACGCCCGGTGAACGGGACCTCGACGAAGCTCACGCCTAAGGGATTGTCGTCCGAGGTACCCGCTCGCGGTCGTTTCGCTGTATCCATGAGTGTCACCGTACCCGAGCACCACGTCATTTCTGGTCGCGCCCGGATGACGATTCGAACCAATCACCGCTTCGGCAACATTCGCCGCATGAGGGGGCCAGGCAGCGCCGTCGGCTTCGGTTTCTTGGCGCGCGGTTTCTTCGCCGCCTTTGTCGCCGGCTGCGCAGCCAATCGCATAGCGAGACGCTCGCGGACAAATGCCTTCGCCTCCGCCGGCGCCTGCACCGAGACTCCGGGGCCGAGGGCGAAGGTCCACGCGACGAGCTCGTCCGAGAGCGGCACGTTCCAGTGGAGCACACCGCCGCCGTCAGGAGTCCGCACGAGCTTCGCGTCTCTGCTCGGTAGGCGCTCGCCCAAGCGGCGCACCGCCTCCGCGTCGAGCGCGAGCTCGAGATCGACCGGGCCATCGCCGACGAAGGCGTCGATCGCATGCTTGAAGTAGTCCGCGGGGTCGAAGTCGCTCTCGGGCGCGAACCTCGTTTCCGAGACGCTCGCCCAGCGAATGCGATCGAGAGCGAAGGTGCGAAGCGCGTCCTTTGCGCGATCGCGACCTACGAGATAGGTGCGCTTGCCGCCGACCCAAACGCCGAAGGGCTCGATGTCCCGTCGTTTTGGCCGTTGTTCACCCGGCGACACATACTCGATCGCAAGCACGCGGTGCTCGTCGAGCGCTTTGTGCGCCATCCGCGCGATCGGATTCGCGTTCGCCGGCCGCACGCTTGGCTTGCCTTGATAGAGCTTCGTGAACTTGTCGCAGATCGAGCGCTGCTCGCCTTTGAGCTGCTGCAGGAAGCGGTCGCACAGCTGCTCGAAGGCTTCGCCGATCATCGTGCCGTCGCCGCGCTCCCGCATCGACTCGCGCGCGACGACCAACGCAGCGACCTCGATGACATTGCTCGGCAGCGACACCTTCAACGAGTAGTCGCCAAGCAGCTTGATCCCGCCGCCCATGCCCGGCTTGTCGCGACGAATCGGCAGCGGGATCTCCTCGAGGACCTTGATGATCCGCTGGACGGTGCGTAGCTCGATGCCGAGCTTGTCTGAGATCTGCCGGGTGGTCATGGGCGCGCGTGCGTTTGCGAGCAGCAAGATCACCCGCAGGTCTTGGATCTGAAGGTCCCCTCGGTCCATACGGGGATTGTAGACGCGGCCCCGGCCGCTCGCCATGTCCTCCTCGTTCACGCACCCACCGAGATCACGGTGAGCATTTCGGCGGGCACACGACGGATCGGAAGACGTTTCACTTTCGCGGCGGCGCCGTCGAAGAACGGGCTTTCTTCAGCGAGGACGCAGCCCTCGGGCGACAGCACCGCCTGCACCCGCAATGACACCGGCGGCGTAATCAGAGAGCGCGTTACAACGACCTTCTTGGATCCGCGAACGATCGCCCTGGCCAACGACTCGCAGTCGGCCTGCGAGCCACGGAGAACTACGATCGCGAGCTCCGCGGGGAGAAACGGCCCGGCGCCGGCGAAGATCGTCGCGTCGTCGCCGAGCGCTTCGTCGAGGAGCACGCTCATCGGCGAGGAAGGAAGGCGTTTTTCGGCCGCGCGCAGCACGAGCCGCGCGAGCTTCGTGGCGCCGTCGAGCGGGGATTTCTGCATGCAGGTGATCGCGTGGAGGTAGTTCGTCGTCCTCATGTGGTCATGGTCACACGGGGAGGCGACAAAGCTGGTCGTCGTCCGGGGTTGGAAATATGGAAACGCGTCAAGGGGTGCGTAACATCCACGCATGCGGAAGCTTCAGGCGCACTACGCCGTCACGCATGTTGGGGACGAACAGGATCCGCGCGACGCGTCGCGAGAATACTACTATTGGTCGGGATGGACGCGTTGGTTGTGGCCTGCGCAGATCCTGCGACCAGGTCTCAAATTCTATGCGTTCGACGTGACGCAACGTAAACTATGGGGCCTCTTCGAAGTCACACACGGCGGGGCATTCGAATACGCAAGCAAGCAAGAGTACGCAACGCACGTCAAGAGGTTGACCGGCTGGACTCCTGACCGGGCCGAGCCCAAGTGGCAGAGCATCCCGGTATCAGGAATCGGCATAACAATGCGGTGGAAGCATCTTGCAAAATCCAATATCTCGCTTGGTGGCCGTTTTCCGCGCACTGGATGGCTACGGCTAGATGAGGTGCCGGCTCCCACTCTCGACCTTGCGGATATCACGTTCCCGGAGGGCGACCGGCAGCTCAAGCAACACACGAAGATCGAACGAAACCCTTCGGCCCGCCAAGCAGCGATGACTTTCTGGCGCAAAAAGATGGGCGGAAAGCTGGCGTGTATCGCGTGTCGCTTCAATTTCGAAAGGCGCTATGGTCAACGCGGTGCGGACTTCGTCGAAATTCATCATCAGCGTCCCCTCGCAAGAAGCGGCCGGGTCGCCACGTCGGCAGAGAAGGATCTCGTTCCCGTATGCTCGAACTGTCATCGTATGATTCACCGGTATCGTGACGAGTGGCTTTCGATCGTCGAGCTTCGGCGAATCTTGCGGTCGTAGGGCGGCCACGAAGGGAACGCATGCCTTTCCTGGTTGCGCCGGACAGAGCGCGCACTTGCGGAAACACTCGATGAGCGGCGGGCGCAATGAACGAACTTGAGAAATTCGTCGAGATAATCCTCATTGAGATGTCTCAGTACTATTGCGGTACGTCGTCAAAGCCACGTGATTTCAGGGAACCCGGGCGCGGCAACGCGGCGGGATGGACCAGTGCTGAAATCGACTTCTTTAGGACGAGATTACGTAAAGCCGGCTACCGAGTCAGTGCCGAACATGAAGCAGGTTTGCGTCTTCCCCCCGATCTCGTTGCATGCAATCCGACCGACGACACGCTTCAACTTCACCTGGAGCGCGAGACCCGCGGATGGGAATGGAACCATGTGTTCGGCGCTCTGTTGAAGTTGTTGTTCGTGAATGACACGCCGGCGCCCATCACGGTCATGATCCTTGATTCGTTTGGAAGCACCAACGATCCAGAATCCCGCTTCGATCTACTACGACGCACAGCGCAAAAACTGCTCGACGCAACAGAGGCCGTGCAAACGCTCTTCATTGCAACGTGGTCATGCACACAAGGCGGCGAGGCAACCGTGCTTCGCTTCGTGCGCGCCGGAAGAGGAAGGAGATTCAAGGCAATCCAGGTCTATCCGACCAATAAGACGCTTCGCTCGAGGTAACGACAAAACGCATTCACCAGCTGCATCTGCCGCGGCGACTTGCACTCGACGTCGAACAACGCCGGGCTCGCGACCAAGATCGCCACGCACTTTGCGCGGGAGATCGCTACGTTGAGCCGGTTCGGACTGTAGAGAAACTCCATCCCGCGCGGGGCATCTGCCGGCGTCGACGAAGCCATCGTATAGATCACGACGGCCGCCTCTTTGCCCTGGAACTTGTCGACGGTGCCAATCTGCGCGCCAGCGGGCAGGGTCTCCGAGAGGCGCCCGAGCTGCGCGTTGTACGGCGTCACGATCAGTACGTCGGCGAGCGTCAGTGGCTTGGTCTTGCCCTTCTCGTTTACCCACGTCGCTCCGTTCCTCGTGAGCTGGGAGAGCAGCCGTTTCACTGCCGCCGCTTCCTCCTCGGACTCCGAGCGATTTCCTTCATGCTGCACCGGCACAAAGCGAAGCCCCGTCCCGCCGAGCGGACCCGCGCCATCGAGCCGTTGCTTGTGCGTTGAGGCGTGCGCGTCGAGTCGGCTGGCGTAGAATGCCTCCGATATGAATGTGCAAACGTTCGGGTGCATGCGCCGCGTCTCGGCGAGAAAGAGCCCCTGGTCTGCCGACAGCGTGGATTGCTCACCGAGCACATGCCCGAGCGCAGACACGCCGACGCCGTCCGGGTGTATGCCTTTCGTCGGCTGGTTCAGCTGCTGTGGATCGCCGAGCAGCACGAGGTTCTTCGCTCCCTGCGCAGCGGCAACAGTGTTCGCCAGAGAGAGCTGCCCCGCCTCGTCGACGAACAAGACGTCGACTCGCTCACGCATCGCCGGATCTGAAAAGAGCCAGGCGGTGCCACCGACCACGTCGATCTCTCCATCTTCGAGCATTTGCGCGATGGCTCCGCCCGACGTGTTGCCAAGCTGCACCACGCTGTCACGACTGCTCTCCTCGCCCTCTGCCGCCTTCTGATGGATTCGAATCTTCGCGCCCTGACCCTTCGCTTCGTCGGCCAAGGCTTCGAGGAAGTTCACGATGACGCGATGACTGTTCGCCGTGACTCCGACGCGCAGCTTCTTTTTCACGCACGCGAGCACCATCTGCGTCCCGGTATAGGTCTTGCCGGCGCCGGGCGGGCCCTGAATCGGGAGGACGCCGCCGTTGAGCGCGAGGCCCACGCGAATCGCCTGGTCGACTGGCAGCTCTTTCGGCAACGGATCGATCGTTGCACCAGCGGCGAGCCGCGGCGGACGACGCATCAAAAGATCACGTGTCGCGCGAGAGAATCCTCGTGAGTCGACGTCGTGATCGCGCACCCACTCGCCGAGCCGTTTGATGCTCGCCACGAGCGGACCCGCGGATACCTTCTTGAACGGAAAGAGCCCTACCGGGTGCGGTACTTGGCTCTTCTTTCCTCGCTTGAGCTCGATCACGCCGTTGTCCTCATCGATGGCGACGATCGTGCCCGCGGATTTCCCCGTCGCCGGGTCGCGGTTCTCCACTTCGACCTTGAATCCATGGTCCTGCGGAGGGAAGCGATAGCGATGCACGAAGGAGCGATCCACCGTGCCGACGATGCCCTCGTAGACGAGCCCCCCGAGCGTGACGTTGTCTTCGATGAGCTCGACCGGGTCGAGGTCCTTCATGCGGAAGAACTCCCACCAGAGCGACTTCTCCTCCCGACGATGAAACTCGAGCAGCTGGGCGAGCACCCACTTGGCGTTCTCGGCCGCCGACCGCGCCGCTGCGTCTGCGGAGATGTCCTTCGTGAGCGCGTCGAAGAGCGCTTGCATCTCCGCGTCACGTTCGGCTTTCTCCTCGCTCGCCTTTCCATCTTGAAGCTCGGGCCTCGCAAGCGAGCGACCGAGCTGCGCCTCTCGCTCCTTTCGACGCTCTTCGAGCCAGTCGCGCAAGCGCAGCGTCGAGACGCAATCGTCCTCATTGTAGCCGGCGATAGGATCGAGGAGCGCGCGGTCTTGCTTGCGATCACCGCCGAGCGCGAGCCACGTCTCGAACGCCGCGAGGCTGGCGTTCGCGTCGCGCAGATCGACGGTTCGGACGAAGCCGTAGAGCGCCTCGATCTTCTTGATCGAATAACTCTCCACCGACGCACGCAGCGCCCGCTTCACCACCTGATACAGGTCGACGAAGAGCCCCGCCCGCATCCACGTATCGACTTCCTCGACGCGCGTGTTGTGGCGACCGGCAAGGCGCTTCACCGCACCCGTCTCGTACGCGGCGTAGTGATAGACGTGCATCGCCGGGTGTTCCTTGCGCCGCGCCTCGATGAAGTCGACGAAGCGTTCGAACGCCTGCTTCTCTTCGTCGCGATCGAGCGCCCAGATCGGCGTGTACTCTGGCGCACGCGCGTCGACCGTGACGTAGCCGAGCAGATACTCGAGGCCGATCGTGTCTGCATAGGGATCGGCCTCGATGTCGAAGAAGACGTCGCCGGGTGACGGCTCGGGGAGGGCTTCGAGGCCTTTGCCATCTTCGACCTCGTCGATGAGCTCGTAGAGGAGCGTCTTCTTATCGCGGCCCTCGACTTGGATACGCGCCTGCTCACGAACGCGTGCAAGTGGAGCGGGACTCAGCTCGTCCACCTTTGGCGTGAGCGGCAGGGAGAGCCGACCGAGCTTCTTCATCGTATCGACGCCGACCGTGGGCAGGGCTTGGCGCTGCGTGCGACTGATCCCCGCGACGAGCGAAAGGTGGTCGTCGTCGTGCCAGCGTTTGTCGCAGACGGAGTACCAATCGCAGACCGCGCAGCGCTCGACCGGCTCGGGATAGGTCGACTGCAGCGTCGCCTTCGGCGCCTGCGCCTCGAAGTCGGCTTTGACCTTTCGGTAGTAGGCAGAGAAATCGTTGACGCGAAACGTCTCGCGCCCCTCGCCGCCGCCGAGCTCGACGTGCATCTCGTCCGGCGGCTCGCCGGTGGTGCGTTCGATGTGCTCCGAGTAGAAGCAGAGCTGGAGCAACGCCGACGCCTTGGTCGAGCGCGCGAGCTTCGTGTCGACCGCCTCGTAGGACCACTCGCCGAGCTTGCTCTTCTTGTTCACGCGCACGAGGAAGTCGGCGCGCCCGAGATACGGCGGCTGAAAGAACGTCGCCTGATAGATGACAGAGGCCCCACTCTTCA
>JADLHZ010000153.1 GCA_020848545.1 Deltaproteobacteria bacterium
ACATGGTGATCGTCGAGGTCGAAGACAATGGAGTCGGCATTCCGCAGGAAAACCTCTCTCACATTTTCGAGCCGTTCTTCACGACTCGCGCGCAGGCCGGCGGCAGTGGCCTCGGCCTCGCCGTCTGCCGATCGATCGTCGATTCATACGGCGGGCGCATCGAAGTCCGCTCCTCCGCCGGAGGTACGAAGTTCCTGGTCAGCCTTCCGCGCATGACAAGTCAGACGACCGGCGCCGTACCGGACCGTCTTGATGATGGCCTGCGCGTCTTGCTCATCGACGATGATCCGGACACGTTGTCGAGCTTGCGCCGAGCGTTCGTCGGACACCGCGTCGTTATCGCGAACGATGGCAAGGAGGGCCTCGCCTTTGCGCTCAACGGTGGATTCGACGTGGTGCTGTACAATCCAAATGTCTTCGGTGAGGTCGATGTCTATCAAGAAGTGATCCGAGCGGGTCGCTGCGATCCGAAAGGCTTCGTGCTCGTCGTCGGTCGCGAGCAGGATAGCCACACGCGGGAGCTCGTCAACGCGTTCCCCGGGCTCGTCTTGGCTAAGCCGTGCGACGAGACTGCGCTCGCTGCGATCATTGCAGACAGGCTCAAAAATCGCGAGGTGAAGGCCGCGAGCGACCCTCGGCCGAAGTCGAAACCTTCGATGCATCGAGAGGTCACGAGGCCTTGAGCACGCAGGTCGCGATTGTGGACGACGACGCAGACGTGCGAAAGCTCATCGCAGCCAACGTTGCGAGCGCTGGCTACGATCCCGTCTGTTTTCCGAACGGCGCGAGCCTTCTGCTCGAGTTGGATCATGGCTTCACTCCGCATCTTTTCTTGCTGGACATCATGATGCCAGCGATGGACGGCTTCGACCTCTGCCGTGCGCTTCGCGCTCGTGCTGAGCATGCCGACGCCCCTGTCGTCTTTCTCACCGCGATGAGAGAGCGCGATGCTGAGCAGCGGGCGATCGACGCTGGCGTCGACGACTTCTTGACGAAGCCCATCCGCCGTACCGAGTTGCTTGCTCGTGTTCGCTCTCTCTTGCGCCAAGCCGCTGACCGGCGGCTTGTTCGCGCTGCGCATCGAGCGGCCGTCGTTCAGAATGAAGCACTCGCTGCGGCCGCCGCGCGAAATCGAGAGCTTCAAGCGATGGTCGTACACGACTTGAAAACGCCTCTTGCAACCTTGGCCGCGAACCTTAGATATCTCGGCGAGCGTGAGCAAGACGCGGAGACGGCCGACAGCATAAGCGATTGCCAAGAGCTGACAAGCACGATGCTTCGTCGCGTGGCGACGATACTCGACCTCGCGCGCGACGCCGCGGGTCAGATGTCGACACACGTCCAGCGCGTTTGCGCCGCCGATGAGCTTCACCGTATCGCACACCAAGAGCGTCGGCGAGCGGAGCGACGACGCGTCACGCTCGTGACAGTATGCACGGCCGAGATCGCCGTCCACGCGGACCCAGAGCTCTTTCGGCGCATGCTCGAGAATCTGACGGACAACGCGATGCGCTTCGCCGAGCCAGGGACGGAGGTTTTGCTTCAGGCAACGGCCGATGGCTCGCGCGTCTCGATCGAAGTTGCGAACGCAGGCGTCAGCCTCGACGCGAGCGCGCGGGCGCGGCTGTTCGAAGGTTTCGCGCATAGCGGGACCACAGATGACGAGGGTGCGCATCACGTCGGCCTCGGCCTTGCGTTTTGCCGCATCGCTGCCCGCGCTCAGGGGGCCGAGATCGAAGCGCGCGATCACCCGCCCCGTGGTGTGGCCATCCGCATGGATTTTCCGCGCGCGTGATGATGTCAGGCTGACGATCGCAGAGGTCGAAGCTCTCGTGCGTTCACTTCGAAGAACGAACGGGCAACCTCTTCCCAGGCGGGGAGCCGAGACGTCACCCCGACCTTGTTGAGGTACGGCATGTCGAGCTCGAATTTCTTGCCGTCGAGCTCGCGGGCAACGAGCGCGTCCGCGATATGCACGAGGGTGAGCGCGCTCGGCTCCGTCCGTCCGGCACGCCTCGGCGTATGGTGAAAGGCGACGACTTCGCAGATCTCGTCCGGCAAGCCCCAAAGTCGCGTCAGGTACCCGCCGAGGACGGCGTGGCTGACGTTACCCACGTCGTCCGCGGCGCTGTGTGAAGGTGTGCTCGTATGGATGGAGTCGCGTCGCGCTGTGTACAACAGTGCGAGCTTGCCGACGTCATGCAACAACCCCGCGGAGAGCACGAGGTCGACGTCGCTGCGCCGTTCGCACAGCATTGCTGCGAGTCGGGCTGTCATCAGGCCGTGTCGCTGCGTCTCCATGACGGCGGCGAGCGCCAGCGGCGTCCCATCGAGCATCGCGTACAACTGCGCTGCCATCGCTAGCGCTCGCATCATCGCGGTCCCAAGGTAGCTTACGGCTTGATGAACCGACGCAATGCGCCTGCCGAGGCCGAAGTAGCTCGAGTTCACCATTTGCAAGACACGCGCGCACAGCGCGACGTCGGTCTCGACGATGCGGGCGAGATCTCGAGCCGAGGTCGTCGGGCGGCTTGCTTCGCAGATCAAGCGGGCGAAAACCCGGTTGGCGGATGGCAAGCGATCGAGACGAGTGAGGAGCGGCTCCAACTTGGCCGAACGCAGGAGATCTTGGAGATCTGCTACCTGGGAGAGCGCCGATCGCAGCGCCCGTCGATCGCTGTCGGAGGCGAGAACGCAGTGGGCGAGCCAGTAGGCGTCGGACGAGGTGCTGCTAGACGATTCTTCTCGCCCGCGCCGATTCGCGATGAGCGCGCGCGCCATTTGGGGGTGAGTGCGCCGAACCTCAGCGAGGAACGCGGGCCAGGCGTCACCGGCGTTGGGGGCGAGCACGAGCATGTCGAAACGCTCGTGCTCGAGTAGCGCGGAGGCGGCCACAATGTCGGATACCAAGCGCGCGCGATAGGAGCGACCCTCGCCAAAAAGGCCGTGCGGAGTCGCGTCGAGGAAGCGATTTGCGCTTCCCACGAAGAGAACGCTCTTTCGGTCATCGTTGGTCGTGCTCATCTCGCATACCGATGTCGAAAGCAGCCGGCGGATCGTTCAGCCTGTCGTTTCCCTATCTGGGCGCGCCTCTGTTAGGCGGGCCGCAGCTCGACCCAAACTTTCGAGCTGCCAGTCGCTCCCGCTACAAGCGTTCCGCCCAGCTGCTCGACGATTCGCTCGCTGACGACGAGCTCGGACGCTTCGCCGAGACGCTTCGTTCTCATCGGTGGCATATCGGTTGTATCAGCCGAGACGATGAGGCGATGAGGTTCGACTCCATCCGTAGCTTGGATCGAAACCAGCACCTTCGGGTGCGGCGCTTCGCTGCATGAACGAACGGCATGGCGAAGCAGGTTGAGCAGGAGCAGGAGGAGCGCTGATTCGTTCGTGCGAACGAAGACCGGAGCGGGTGGTAGCTCGAGCTCGAAAGCGACCCGGTCGAAGTTCGGCCGCAGGATGCGCAGCGCGGTTCGGCTCGTCACGCACAGGTCGATCACGGGTACATCGGCTTCGTCGATGCGCGTGAAGGCGCGCAGATCACGCAGGATGGTGACGATGCGCTCGGTGGAGGTCCGTGCGTCGGCCAGAGCGCTCGCGACGTCAGGATCCTCGAACCGCGTCCCGCGTTGCGCGCTCGTTGTGCAGAAGCGCAGATTCTGATCGATCACCGTCAACGGGCTGTTGACCTCGTGCATCAGCGACTTCGTAATGATCGCGAGCGACTCCGCGCGCGATCGTTCTACGAGTCGCGTCAACTGCTCTGCAGAAAGCCGCTCTCGCTCTGCCGTCGCGCGTTCCGTGAGCGCAATCCCCTTGAGGCGTTCGTAGATCGAAAATACGCCGAAAAGCGCTGAGGAGAACAAGACTGCGCCCAGCGTTTCCACCGCGAGCTTGCGATCGGGGGCCAGCGTGTCCGCAAACACGTGGCCCGTGGCGCGCGCTGTCGCGAACGAGCCGATCACGAGCACGTGTAGCAAGAAGTAGACGATGCCTGTGCGCGGTCCCGCGATGAGCAGTGCGGCGCCTGGAAGCAGGCCGAGTCCAAGCAGCACGGGCGCGCCTACACCGCCACGCTGATATGCCATCCCTGTCCCGAGCGCGAAGAGGGGTGCGAACAAAAGGTGCACGGCAAGCGCGAGCGATGTTTTCTTGCGCAAGAGCCAGAGAGCTGCGGCGATGTCGAGGATCAGCACCTCGACGAGGATGCCGTGGACCACGAACCCGCTGAGCATCAAGCTGAGTCCGCGAAACAGCGACAGCAGAGCAACGAGTGAGGCAACTCCGATGAACAGGCGTGCGCGTGTCGTGGTGTCGAGGTCGACGCCTGCGGGTACGAACCTGTCGATCCACCTCACGAGCGTGCCCTTCGTCGTCTTCACTGAGGCGAGAACAGCATGTTTGGAAATGGCGAACAATGTCTGCATCTAAGCGTCGAGCCCCGACACAGCCTCGAGGGCGTGCGTGCGCAGCAACGCCTCCTGCTCGGCGTCGAGCTCCAGCAACCCGCGGGCGCGACGGCTCATCAGCTCGCTCTTCGGCTCGAGCAGCGCGGGAGAGGGAGCGGCGGAGAAAGACAGCTCGCCCGCGAGCGTGTCTGCCACGTAAAGCGCGGCCGCCAAGCGGGCGTCTTCGGTTTCAGCCATGCCATGGTGGCTCTCGACGGCGCCGACGACTTCGTGGCTCAGCTTCCATGCGCGGGCGACTTGGGCTCCCGCGGCTTGATGCAACTCCATGATCGCGGGCCAGGCTTCGTCGACCGGCAGCGGCGAATCACGCCTCGTTTCGCTGAGCACATGCAGCAAGACGACCGCGCCGACGTCATGAAAGAGGCCGGCAACGAACGCATCGTCGCTCGCAACGCTCGTTAGACGACAGACGACCTTCGTGATCCGGGCGACCGCGCGCGCATGGCGAAAGAGCGACTCCATCGCGCTCGAGTACACAGGCGAGCGAAAAATCTTCGAGTTCAACGACACGTCGAGCACGACGTCGCGCAGCGTCTTGAGACCGAGGCGAACAGCCGCGTCCTGCAGCGTCCGCACGCGATCAGGGTCCGATACGAAGCTCGCCGAGCGCGCTGTTTTCAGCACGCGGGCGGCGAGCATGGCGTCGTCTTCGAAGAGTCCGACGAGCTCGCGCATGCTGGCGTTCGGAGCGCGCGACAGCTCGAGGATGCGGACCGCTGCGGAAGGTAAGATCGGCGGCGTGTAGGACGGCGACGCTAGCCGCGCCTGAAGCTCACTCGAGAGCGCGGTGGCGTCGAGCGGGAGATCATGCTCGTCGATGCGATGAATGCCGAAGTGCTGTTTGCTCGCCCGCGGACCTGCAGCGTTCGCTCTCATGCTCTATCTGTCGGGGAGCGCCGAGGTTCCTCAAGCTTTGGTCTGGGTAGGAAAAACCCAGGGCTGAACGCGTGGCTGCGGCGCTTCGACAGCCAGCCTGAATGAACGGTGCGTCGAAAGAGCGGCGACAATCGTCGGACCGCGGCACAGAAACGGGAGGCTCCGATGCATGATGAAGCCCTCGACACGGCCGTGTCTTTCTTGAAATCGCTCGCTGATCACGCCCTGACGGATGAAAAGGAACAGACACGACTCGTCCGGCAGAAGGCGACGGCTTGGGTGCGTCACCTCTCCATCGGCGCGGATCACCCGGAGATCGCGCAGCAGACGAAACGGGATTTCGCCGGCGCGCGGCGCTTCGTTTCTCGTACCCTGCGTGACGGCCGCGCGCTCCAAGAACGTACCGACCAACAATTTCGCGATACCGCCTTCAGCTTCGCCAGTGAGTTGCACGCAATCGTCGCGGGCGACGTGCATGACGACGCACAGCTGCGCGCCGGCATGGAAACACTCGAGCGAACCGCCGACGAGGGAACGCTCGACGAGCTACGCGTCGTGACGGCCCGGATCGCGCGCGAGCTTTTCGCCCTCGTTGCCGCTCGGGAGGAGCGACGTGCGCAGGCCGCCGCCCACGCCGCAGCGCGCCTGCCGGATCTTCTCGATGTGTTGCAACGGAGCACGAGCCTGAGTGTCGATCCCATTACGGGCTTTCTCGACCGCGACGGCCTGGTCGAGGCCGCTGAGCGCGTGTACCTGCTTGGCAGCCTGGCCGAGGCGCCCGTCTCATTGTCGATCTTGGGGCTGCAAGGCGACTCGCTCAGGCGGGACACGGCTGACTCGTTCATGGCGGCACTGGCGCCCACGCTCTCGCACGCGTTCCTATCAAGAAACGACATCATCGGTCGGGAAGGGGAGACCTCCTTTGCCATCATCTCCGTCGGCGCCGATGTCACACGCGCGCGACAAGCATGCGCGCGAGCCAAGGAGCTCATCTGCGGCGCCGCCCGAGACAAGGCGCAGGAGCTTGGTCTCGCTCGAATGGAGCTTGTCCTCGGCGTCGCGCCGTTGAAGACGCCGGTGACGTCGGCGTTTCAACGTGCACGACCGGCGTACTCGGAGGGCCTATGAACGACGGAAAGAACGCACAAATCGGCGATCTCGCCGCCGAACTGTCACACCAGGTCAATAACCCGCTCGCGGTCGCCGTCGCGTGCGCGGCGACAGTCGAACGGTTGGTCACGGAGCTCAACCCTGAGCATGCGACCGAGTCGCAACGGAGCGATCTCGTAGAAGTACTGGGCGACTTGCGGCATGCACTCGAGCGCATCCGGCTCGTCGTCAGGAACATCAACACCCTCTCGTTCAAGCACACCGTCCCCCCGCCATCAGAGCTGCTTGGCGATCCTTTTCCCGCCGCGCAAAAAAAGTGAGGACGCGGGCCTCGCACCAGGCTTGCGGAGGGTCGCTACGTCGGGCGAGCCGGCGGAGCGACGGCACGAACGATCTTGTCGCGCACAGCACACCATGCGCTTTCGTAGCGGTCCCGCGCAATGAGGTCTGTCGGAGCGCCGCAGCAGAGCCAAGACAGTCTGACCTCGGCAGCTTCCCCTGGGATGCGATCGAACGCTTGGTAAGCGATGAGCTTTGCGCCTTGGATGATCCATAGAAGGACGGCGCCCTCCCCCGTTACCCGCCCTTGCGTGAGCGCGTCGGAAACGGCGTGGTACTGTGCGCAGTCCGCGATTTCGTGCCCGAGGCTCCAGGCGCGAGCGATCGCCGCGCCGAGATCACCCGGGTGGAAGCCGAGGAGTGCGCAGCAGAGCGCATAGCCATCTTCCTCGCTCAGGCGATTCGCAAAGCAGCGGTCGTAGGTATCCGGTCGGGCTCGCCGCAACGCGACCTTGCCGATGTCGTGCAACAAGCCGGCGACGAAGGTCTCGCCGGATCCGCGATGATCGAAGATCTCACAGGCCATCCGGCTCGCGGTCGTGGCGACCGCGAGGGTTCTCCGCCATCTGGCTTCTGCCTCAGGGTCGCTCGTATCCACCGCTTGTAAGCTCGCCGCGACGGCGAGCTCACATACCGGCCGAAACCCAAGCATGATGATCGCGGAGACGATGTCTCGGATCGGCTCGCGTGCGCCGTAGAAGGCACTGTTGGCGTGACGCAGGACCGTCGATGCGAGCGCGGGATCGAGGGAGATGCACTCCGCAAGCTGTGTCGTCGTGCTGTTCGCATCATGGGCCAGCCGAACGGCGCGTTGCGCGACCACGGGCATCGTTCGAAGCTCCGGCACTTTGTCGACGAAGAGCGCCGCCGCGACAGAATCGCCCTCGCGAATCACTTCGCACCTCGCCGGAGCGCTTGCTCCCAATCGTCCGACATCCCCTGGGCTTCGATGAGACCTTCGATAGTAACGCCGCTCGGAACGGCGAGAAGGTTGGCCGCCGGTTGGCGCCGCACAGAACCCGCCCGAGATGCCTCACGCGCAGTCGCCGGCGACAGGTGCCAGTACGCACGATAACCGAGCTCGGCGATCGCGGTGAGGATCTCCCGGGATCGAACGAGGCTGTCGTTGCGCACGAAGAGCAGCGGTGCGGTAGTACGAATGAGCGTTCGACTTCCGCGCAGCACGGCCGCGGCCCCTTCCGTGAGCCCGATGCGCACGAGGCGGCATTGGGCGAGTTCGAGCGCATCGAGACGGACAACATCGGTCGCGTCGCCGGCGGCCGCTAGGACGGCGTCTACGTTGTGCACCCCGTTCAGCGCGAGGTTGGCGCACAACAGGCGGTGCGGCAGCGTGCCCCGCTCTATCGCGAGCACGCGCCCGTGCGGGCCGACCGCTCGCGCAAATGCGACGGCGTGCACACCTAAGCTTGCGCCGACATCAACGACCAGCGAATCCGGGGCGAGCAGCGGCAAAAGCGCTTCGAGCTCCGCCTCGGCAAACTCGCCGTTTGCTTCGAGTGTCCGGCTCACGCTCGTTCCCGCGCGGTCGACGAGGAACGTGCCGCGCCGGGTCACGACGAGGGCCACGTGCTCGTTCGCGAAGAGCGCTCGCCGAGAAACAACCGATGCAAGTGCCACCACCGCTTCTTTGGCGAGCGGCAGGATCTCCGGATCGCGACACGCTCCCTGGTGATCACACACCCGCTGCATCGCCGCGCGCGCCTCGTCTCGCCGGTCGAGCTCGAGCAACGCCTGTCCGACGAAGAAATGCAGATCCGGCGACGTTGGATGCGCTTCGAGAGCTTCCTTGCCGAGTTGCAGAGCGCGCTCGTGCTCGCGGGTCGCAACGAGGAGACGCAGCAGACAGCATTGCAGGTCGAGCAGGTACGGTGGGCGCGCGTCAACCGCCAAGCGCGCAACGGCCGCATCGAAGCATGCGATCGCGTCGGCGTAGCTTCGCTGCATCATATGGTTCTTTCCGAGCTGATAGCGCCAGTACGGATCGTCCGGGGTCGCTGCGATCTCTGCGGCGAGCATGCATTCGTTTCGTGCGAGCTTGCCGGTCTCGTGCAGGATCTCGCTCGTGTAGCCGTCGTGCGAAATGACGACCGCCGACTCGATCGCAAGAAACCCCGCACGAGCGAGCGACGGGGTAATCTGCTCGTGAATGCGGCCCTCGTAACGCACGAGTGGATGGCGACGGAACACCCGTATCATGCGCTCTTTGTAACGCCGCCCCCCGTCTAGATGCTCGTCGAGCTCGACGCTCACGGCTCCGGCGGTCGCCTGGGCGATCGTTTGCAGCAATAGGGCGCCGCTCTCTTTTGTCAGCTGCTCATCGGCGTCGATGGTGAGAATCCAGTCGCCCGTAGCCACGTCTAAAGCGGCGTTGCGAGCGGCAGAGAAGTCGTCGACCCAGGGGGTGTCGACGACGCGAACGCCGTGGGAAAGTACGATCTCTTTCGTCGCATCGGTTGATCCGGTATCTGCTACGACGACTTCGTCGCACACACCGACGAGACTTTGGAGGCATCGCCCGACGCGCGCCTCTTCGTTCTTCACGATCAGACACGCGCTCAACTTCGGCTTCGCGCGCAGCTGCGCGACCCATGCGCGCGTCTGTTGCGATGGATGACCGCGCTTCAGGTCGGCGACGGCGGCACGGGCGCGCGCGTCGTTCGGATGCAAGGTGCACAGTCGGTCGTAGATCGCACGCGCATCCGCCGTTCGGCCGAGCGCGCAGAGTGCAGAGCCGACGAGGTGCCAATGGCGAAGAAGCCATGGTTCGCGCTCGGCCGCCGCGATCGCAGCGACCAGCGCTCGCGAGAACCCTTTGCCGCGCAGCGCCGAGATGGCCGCGTACGCATAGGCGCGGGCGTCGTCCGGGCACAGCTCGGCGGCGAGCGTCGCGAGCGCTTCCGCTTCGGAAAAGCGGCCCGCTGCAAACGCTGTCTCGATCGCCGCAAACGTATGCTTTGGCTCCACCATGATCGACCTCAAGGAAGCGGGGCGCTGACCGCGTCGCGAAAGGCGCTGTGGATGACATTGAGCACCCGAGCCGCGTGGTCGAAGGCCGCAGGATCGAGCGTTGCGCTTCCTTCGAGGAGTTGCCGATGGGTGAACGCGTAGAGGCCCATGAGGCGCGCGGCCAGATCGGGGGCCACCGAGGCGTCGAGCGCCTTCGTGAGCTCGCCAATGACGCAGAGCGCTCGATCGACCGCTCGCGTCTTCGCTTGGATGTCGCGCTCGACGACCGCGGCCTTCGCCTGCGCCACGGTCGCGCACAGCCCCTCGAGCAAGCGCAAGAGGACCTGCTCTGGCGGCATCGTCTTCTCGTGGATGGTCCGGTATCGGTCTAGTGCGGCGCTGTGGTTCATGACGTGCTCCTATGCTTTCGTCGCGAACACATTCGCGGCTTGGTTCAGCTTGGTGACGGCTTGCTCCATGGCGGAGAACTGCTTTTGGACGCGCGTCTGGTACGCGTCGAGCGCGCGGTTCATGACGTCGAGCCGCTTGTCCATGTCGCTGACGCTGCGATCCATGCTCTGCTTCTTCGCGACCAGCGTACCCGTCGTGCCGTTGACGAACGCGTCGATCGCGTCGTCTAGCTTGCTGGCGACTCCGGTCGTGCCGCTGCTCGTGACGAAGAGGCGGGTGACGCCGGTCGGGTTCCCTGCGAGCAACCCGTCGAGCTTCGTCTCGTCGAGCGACAGCGTCCCATCGCGGTTCGTGGAGACGCCCACTTGCGAAAGAGCTGACAGCGTCTGGTCGAGCCCACTCACGGGAGCACCGATGACGGCGCGCAATCTCGCCGTGATGCTCTGTACTCCGGCATCAGGGTTCTTTTGGCTCGTCGAAAAAGCCTTGACGCTTGCGTTGACGTCGTTGAGCGCTGTGACCATGTCCTTGATCTTCTGTTTGATGGCCGCCGCATCCACGCCCACGCTCAGCTCAGTTGCGACGCCACCTGAGATCTTGCCGGTGTTTGTGTCGTAGGTGGCGCCGTCGGTGACGGCCGAAAGCTTGAGCGACAAACCGGGCACGGCTTGAGCGAGCGTGTTGGTCGCGCTCGTCACGGTGAAACCATCGATGGAAACGCGCGCGTCTTGTGCAGCCACCACTTGGTTGTCCGGCTTCGATAGGCCGAGCGTCGTGCCTTGCTCGGAGAATGTGATGGTGTTCGCGGCGCCCGTAGCGAGGCCCGCGACCTGCAGGCGATACGACGAGCCGTCGTAGACGATACTCGAGCTGACGCCACTCACGGCGTTGAGCTTCTCGGAGATGCTTTCGAGCGTGTCCGCCGGATCGACCGTCACGTTGACGGCGGCGGCTTGCCCTACAGTCACAGAGATCGTCCCCGCGCCGAACACGCCTGCCGTGGACTTGTCTTGTGTGCCATCCGAATACGTGCGCTGCGCCTTGGCGAGCTGCGCGACGCGTACTGAATAGCTGCCGGGCGAGGCCAGGCCGGTCGACGTCGCTGTCAGGTTACCGGTGGCGCTGGTCGTCACCGAAGTAGCGTTCATCTTGTCGGATGTTTCGAGGCCCTTCGTGAGCGTTTGTAGCTTTCTCAGCTTGTCCGTCAACGCTTGCACTTGCTGCGCTTGGCTCGCCTTGGCGCTCCGCTGGGTCTGCAGTCGCGCGATCGGCTGTCGCTCGACCGCCACGAGTTGGTTCACAAGCGACGTGGTGTCGATTCCGGAGGCTAGGCCGCTCAAGGTGATAGTCATGTCAAATGCTCCGCAATTGGTGTCGAGCGGTTCGGCAGCGACGCTAAGCGCCGCCACGGTCGATCAAGAAACGAACGAAGCCGCCGATGTGCACATGCAGCATCGGCGGCCTGTTCGTGGGAGTGTCTGTTTCTTCGATCAGCGACCGAGCAGGGACAGCGCGGCCGACGGGAGTTGGTTCGCTTGCGACAGGATACTGACCCCCGCCTGCGACAGGATCTGCGAACGCGTCATCGCCGCGGTTTCTTCGGCGAAGTCCACGTCGCGGATGCGCGAGTTCGCGGCGGAGGTGTTTTCGTAAGCGGTGCTCAGGTTGCTGACCGTGACGTTGAGACGGTTCTGCACTGCGCCGAGGCTGCCGCGCGCCGCGGAGACCGTGTCGATCGCGGCATCGATCGACGTGAGCGCTGTCGTGGCGTTGGCGGCGGAGTCGACGGCGGCGCCGGTGACACCGAGGCCGGCGGCGGTGAACGCGGTGCTGATTCCCATGGTGATCGTGTCGTTAGCCGACGTGCCGGTGCCGACCTGGAGCGACGCCGAGAAGGTTCCGTCCAGCAACGAAGTGCCGTTGAATTTCGTGACCGCACCGATGCGAACGATCTCGTTGAGGCTGGCTTGGAACTCGGAGTTGAGCGCCGTGCGATCCGACGTGCCGAGCGTGCCGTTCGCCGACTGCATCGCGAGCTCGCGCATGCGCGTCAACAGGCCACCCGCTTGATCCATCGCGCCGTCGGCGATCTGCGACGCGGAGATGCCGTCCTGGGCGTTGCGCGACGCTTGCTGCAAGCTACGCATGTTCGCCTTCATCCGCTCGCTGATGGCGAGGCCGGCCGCGTCGTCCGCAGCCGAGTTGATGCGCTGGCCGGACGAGAGGCGTCCGATCGACTGAGAGAGCATGCTCTGCGTCTTGCTCAAGTTGCGTTGCGCGTTGACCGATTGTGGGTTCGAGAGAACTGAGATCGCCATGACTTGCTCCTTTGCGGCCCTGGGGCCGAATGATTCATGCGGGCCTCATTGCCCAGAGCGCATCGCGCTCACGCCTCTCATGTCGAGGCGGTGGCGGTCTCCGTAAACAAGGAGGCAGCGTCGATGTGTCAGCGGCAAGCGGAGGCAAGCGCAGCGCGGCCGAGCAGCGGCGGGAACGGGGAAAGCGCGGAACCCGAAGACAATTGTAATCGGTTCAATTGTCCTTGAGGCGCCGATCGATGAGTCGTTGCAGCGCGCTCATGTCCAGCGGCTTCATCAAGCGATCGTTCTGCACATTGTCGAGGAAACGTCGCGCCGTCGGCGTGAAAGCTCCACCGGTGATGAAGATGAGCTTATCGAGATCGGCGTCGCGGTCGACGAGCGCGGAGTAGAATTCCATCCCGTTCATCTGCGGCATCATGATGTCGCAGAGAATCACGTCGAACTCGCGCCCCCGATTCATCAACTCGAGCGCTTCGCGGGCATCGGTGACGGCGGTCACTTCGTGGCTACCGCCGAGCAGACGCTGGAGGGCGCGCCCGATCGCCGGTTCGTCGTCGACGACAAGCAGCCGCCCACGGCGAGCGCTCGCTTGCGCGTCGTGGCGCTCGATGGGAGGCGACGCGTTGCGATCGGCGGCCGGTAAGCGAATGCGAAACGTCGCTCCGCGACCGCGCGAAGTTGCCTCGATCGTTCCCCCAAATGACGAGATGAGGCCGTGGCAGATCGAGAGCCCGAGGCCGGTACCGACGCCGATCGGTTTCGTCGTGAAGAAGGGATCGAAGATGCGAGATAGGACGTCGGGCGGAATGCCAATTCCGGTGTCGCTCACCTCGATCTCCACGTTTCGCTCGATCATGCGCGTTGCGACCGTGATCGAGTTGTCCGCTGCGTTGCCTTCGATCGCCTGCGCAGCGTTCATGAGAAGATTGACGACCACTTGACCAAGCTTGCCGCGGTTGGCGAGAACCTGTTCAACCTCGCCGAGACGTAATTCCACGCGAGCGCGGTGCCGGACTTCGTTGGAGACGAGCGCGAGGGCGCTCTCGACCACCTCGCGCACGGAGACGAGCTCCAAACGCTCGTTGTCCCCGCGGGAAAAATCCCGCATTTGAGCGACGATCTTCCGTATTCGTTCGCTGCCTTGTTGGGCGTCTTCGAGCGCATCGATGGAGGCGGCGATCGGGTCATCGACACCGAAACGGCTGAATAGGTTCGAAAATGTGACACCTCGCGCCTCGAGCTCGGGTTGCAGCGCGCGCAATACACCACTCGCGAAGTGAATGTTGTTCATGGTGTAGGCGAGTGGGTTGTTGATCTCGTGCGCGACTCCAGCCGCGAGAGTACCCAAGGACGTCATGCGATCGGCTTGCATGAGCTGTGTGCGCAACTGCTCCCGTTCTGACACGTCGTGCAGAATGATCAACAACGCGTTCTCGCCGTCTTCGTCAAAGCGCGCCACGGAGGCGAGGACGTGAGACATCTCGCCGCTCGGACGCCGCAGGATGAAGGGCTCGCCCTTCGTTTCGCCCACCGCGAAGAACGCCCGCTGCAGGCGCTCGCGAGCGTCAAAAACCCCCATTGCTACGATCTCGTCCAACCCCAAACTGTCGACGGACTCCGCACCGACGAGACGCAAGAACTCCGCATTTGCCTCGCTGATCGCTCGGGTTGTCGGGTTGACGCGCGCGATTCCCACCGGACTCCGGTCGGCGAGCGCAGCAAGGCGTCGCTCGCTCGTTTTGCGCGCGCGCTCGGCCGTGATTTTTTCCCTGCGTTGTTGCGCCGCACGTTCGGCCACTGCGAAACGCGTCTGCAGCAAGTCGTGCGCGTACGGCTTCGGCACATAGTCGTCTGCACCTGCGGTGAGGCCGGCTTCTATGTCCGCCGGCGTGATCCGGCCCGTGGCGAGCAAGATCACGGGCTCTTCACCACCGGGCAACGCACGCACCAGTCGACATAAACTCACGCCGTTCATCGCCGGTAATTCCCAATCGGTGATCACCACGGGGAACTTACGTTCTTTCAGCAGGTGGACCGCCGCCTCCGCGCAATCCACGGCAGCGACGCGGTGCCCGCGTGACTCGGCCACCATTGTGAGGAGCGTGCGTGCGGTCTCTGAGTCTTCGACAATCAACACGTCCATGGCTCACCTCACAGGTAGTCGATGAGGCTCAGCTTCGTCGCTTGCGCAGCGGTCTTGAGCGCCGCGTCGAGCGCGTTCGATGCTTGGGCCAAGTCGGTATATGCGCTGAGCGGATCGGCATCGACGCTCGCGGCGCGCGCTGCGCTCAAGCGCAGATCCGAGTCGTCGAGCCAATCTGAAAAACGCTGAACCAGGTTCATAGCGTCGCCAACGGCGCCGCGCCCGTCGACAACCTGCTCGATCGACTTCTGCACGCTGTCGAGCGACGCGCGGATCGCCGGGCCATCGTTGGTGTCGAGGGCCGTCGCCACAGCGTCGAAGACAGAAAAGATCGCGACGCCCCCGGCCGGCGTGAACACGCTCGTCGAGTCGATCCCCGCGGCGGCGGTCTTGCCGCTGCCAGCGTCGACCTGCATGACGTTGTTGTCGCCCAAGAAGTTGCCGCTTGCATCGAACGGGGGGCTGTTCGTGCGAAAGCCGCCGAAAATGAATTGACCATTCGATTGTGCGTTGGCCGCGGCGAGCGCTTGCGATTTCAGCGATCGAACTTCGTTCGCGAGCACTCGCCGATCGTTCGCTGCGTAGGTGTCCGTCCCTCCCTGTACGGCGATCTCCTGCAACCGGGCGAACAAATCGGACACGCTCGACAGCGCGCTCTCGGTCGCCTCGAGGCGCGTGCTGGCGGCCGCGAGGCTTTTTCGGCTGCGATCGTTCATCAGCCCGTCGCTGCGCGTGCGGCTGTTCAGCTCGAGCCAGGCGGGATCATCGGAGCCCTTGACGTTCTTGAGCCCACTCGCCGCGACGGTCTGCGCTCGATCGACGCGCGCGCGCGCTTGCTCCAATAGTCGCAACCGCGTGCTTGCGGCGTCGAGATCCGTCGTCCTCATAGCTTCACCAAAGTGTCGAGCATCTCGTTGACGGTGGCGATCACTTTCGCTGACGCTTGATAGGCGCGCTGAAATTGCGCGAGCTGAATCATCTCTTCGTCCGTGCTGACGCCGGTCGCGCTTGAGAGCAGGCTGGCTGTCAGATCGCTCTGCGCTACCGCATCGTCGCGGTCGGTGTTGGCGTTCTGCGCCGCGCTGGCCACAGAGCCCGCGCGGCTGCGCTCCGCTTCGGCGAAGGTGGCGGTGCCGGACGATGCTGCAGGTTGCGTGTAGAGCGCCGCGAGCGCGAGCGCCGCACGGTTGTCACCAGGGAGCGTCGTTGCGCTACTCGCTGCCGTGACGTAACGTGGAGACTGTGCGGTCGTCGGATCCACGCGCAGCGCAGCGGCCGCTCCCGCCTTTGAGCTCGCTCCAGCGAACAACGCCCGGCCGCTCGCGCCGTCGAGGCCAACACCCGCTTGGTGTACGCCGTTGACGGCCGTTTGTACGTCGAAAGCGAGCGCGTCGAGTGCGTTCGTTTGAGCCATGAGGTCACGATCGCGTACGGAGATGAGCCCGCCGATCTCTCCTTGCGTTGCGCGCGCCGTGACGACGGCGGATTCTTTTCCGTAGCCCGTCACCACGACGTCGAGCTTCCCAGACGTTGCGTTGCGTGCGGTCGACAGCGAGAGGGCTTCCTTCCCGGCGACGATGCTGGTGCCGAGCGCAATGATGTTCACGTTGCCGTCTTTGTCCGTCAGCACGTCGCCGCCGACGATGCCGGCGAGCTCTTTTGCGACTCTGTCACGCTCGTCGAGCAGCGACGACGGCTGATCGGGGCTTGGCGCCGAGCTGCCCACGCGCTGATTCAGCTCGGCGAGCTGCCGAGCGAGGTCAGAGGCGTGAGTCGTCGCCGAGCTCAAGCGTGCATCTACTTGCGAGGAGAGTGCGCTGATGTCCGCAGCAGTCGAGTTGAACGCAACGGCGATCGCTCGTGCCTGCGTCAACACCGTTTGGCGCGCGGCCACGCTGCTCGGATCGCTCGCGAGAGCGCTTGCGCTCGAGAAGAACGATTCGAGGGCATGTTCGACGCGGCTGCCGTCAACGGGGGCGAGCACACCTTCCATTTGTGAGAGCAGGTCCGCCCGAGCGCTTGCGTAGCCGTTCTGCACGTTGGCGCGGATCGACGACGCGCGCAAGAACGGCTCGTCCTTGCGGCTGACACTCACGACCGTGACGCCGGAGAGGGCGCCGTTTTGCGGGTTCGCGGCGAGGATCACCTGCCGCGCGGAGTAGCCAGGCGTCGCGGCGTTCGCCACGTTGGCGCCCGCGGTCTGAACACCGAGCTGATGCGCACGAAGCGCGGCGCCGGCGGTGTAAAGAGTGGCGGACAGGCCTGACATCACGCTCTCCGAGTGAAGATAGCGGGCTCTTTCGAACGCGTGTGGCCGTTCGGATCGTAACCGCTAGGGGCGTGCTGCTGTGCCGCGAGCACGGTTTGCGTCAGCTCTTGGGCGAAGTGGATCAAGCGGTCGTTGCGGGCGAGCAAGCGGCGAACATCGAGCATCGCCTCACGGTACGCGCGAACATCGCGCTCGAGGGCCGTGTCAGATGCGTGATCCTCCTTCATCATCTCTTTGCGAAGGGTCGCACTGATGAGCCACAGCTCTTGCATGAGCGCTGTCTTCTCGCTGGTACAGGTGGCAATCGTTGCCGCGTCAAAGGCGAGCACGGCTTGCCGTTCCCTGACGATAAGGTCGCGCATGCCCTCCATGACGGCGCGGGCGCGCTTGAGCAGCTCAGGAGGCGAAACGCGCGTGGGCGATGTCATACTTCACCAAACGCGTCGGCCATGATGCCGTCAGCGATACGACCGGAGTCCACGATGTTCTTTCCGGTTGCGAGCGCATGCTTCAGCTCTTTCACCTTCGCCGGCGAACCCTGGTCCGCGGCTGAGAGCTCTTCGGCGAGCGCGCTAATCTGCACGCTGTCCTTGGGTGCGGCGGCGCGCGCAGCCGGCTGCTGCGCGCGCGCAGTCGTTTGCGGCTTCGCATCGAAGACGCGCGTCGAATCGTTCGTCACCTTCATAGAGGCTCCTTCGACGGGCTTTCGCCCCGTAGGTCGACGCGACTCAATCGCGCAGACAAATCATCTGTCGAGTCCATGGGTGTGGTCGTCAACCACGTAGCCGGATCGATGGAGCGCACACCTTGACGCACCTCGAAGTGCAGGTGAGGTCCGGTCGCAGTGCCACTTTCACCTACCTCGCCGATCTTCGTGCCTGGCCCCACGGACTCGCCTGCGGACGCGGTGCGGCGGCTCAGGTGGGCGTAGACGCTGTGACTGCCGTCCGCGTGTGAAATCTCTACCACCTCACCAAAGCCGCCTTTCGTACCAGAAAAGCTCACCAAGCCCGCACGGGCAGCCGTCACCGGTGTTCCGGTTTCTGCCGGGAGGTCCCAGCCATGGTGAAATTTCTGTTCGCCCGTCACCGGATGTTGGCGCAGCCCATAGCCGGACGAGATGCGGTGAAAACCAGGGAGCGAACGCAAGCCGTCCCTTTCGAGCTCGGCCGTGCGCTGTGTGGACAGCTCGCGCACGAGCATGTCCTTGAGGCCGAGCGGGCTATCTTTGGCCATGCTTTCGGCGAGCTTCTCATCGAGCATGCCTTGATAAACGGAGCCAGACAGGCCGCTGCCGAACGTGGAGCCGCCCGCCGCGTGCATTTGGCCGAGCACCCGAGACAAAAAATGTGCTTCGAGTTGCTCGGCAGCACGCTCGAGCTTCGGGTCGGCCGTCTGCCCCCTGACGATCGCGCGCTGCGTCGGCGCGATCGGGACTGACGAGCCACTACCGATCGGATCCATCTCGTCCCTCCTTCCTCATTGCACTTCGACCTCCGCGCGTAACGAGCCAGCGCGCCGCAATGCTTGGAGGATCGCGATCAAATCTCGCGGCGTGGCGCCGAGCCCGTTGAGCACGCGCACCACGTCGTTCAAGCTCGCGCCTTCGACGAGATGAACCTGACCGCCTTGCTCTGCCGCGCGCACATCGCTCTCTGGAATGACTGCGGTCTGACCGCCTGAGAACGCGCCCGGCTGGCTCACGACGTATTGTTCGCGCACTTCCACCACGAGGCCGCCGTGCGCGACCGCCGCTTTGCCGATTCGCACGTCTGCGCTTGCGACCACCGTGCCTGTGCGCTCGTTGACCACGACGCGCGCGCGTCCGTCGACGACGGCATCGAGCGACTCGAGCTTTGCGACGAGCTCGGCCACGCGCCCAGCGTATTCCTCCGGCACGTTGATGCGCACCGCCGAGGGGTCCAAAGCCTTCGCTGTGCCTTCACCGAGCGTCTTCGTCACGGCTTCGGCGATGTTTCGCGCGGTAGTGAAATCGGCTTCGCGCAGCGCCCACACGATCTCCTTCGCTTCGAGAAAGCCGCTCGGAACGAACTCCGTTTCCACGGTGGCGCCGAGCGGAATGCGCGCTGCCGTGAGGTGGTTTTTGTGGATTGCCGTGCCCGTTCGGCCTGCCACCTCGAAGCCCCCGATGGACAGGCTGCCTTGGGCGAGCGCGTAGGTACGCTGATCCGGACCAATGAGCGGTGTCTCGAGCAGCGTACCGCCCTGCAAGCTCGTGGCGGTGCCAAGCGAAGAGACCGTCACGTCGATACGCACACCGGAACGCGCGAACGGCGGTAGGCGCGCCGTCACCATGACGGCAGCCGCGTTGCGCAGGCGGAGAGCCTTCGGGTCGACCTGTACGCCCAAGCGGCGCAGCATCGTCGAGACGGACTGCGGCGTGAACGCCGAGCCTTGATCGTCACCGGTGCCTTTCAACCCGACGACAATGCCGTAGCCGACGATTTCGTTGTCGCGCACGCCACGTACGAACCCGAGATCCTTCAACCGATCCGCGAACGCAGGCGCGGCGCTGAGCAGGACAAACAAGATGGCGAGAGCCGTGACACGCACGTTGCACCTCAGAGCGGAGACAAGATGGTGAAGAGGCGCGCGAGCCAGCCTTGCCGCTGGTTGTCGCTGAGGACGCCGAAGCCGTTGTAGACGACCTGGGCATCTGCCACGCGTGAAGAGGCGACGGAGTTGTCGGGTGAGACGTCTTGTTGGCGGATGACCCCACTGATGTAGAGGTGGTGGTCCTCGCCGTTGACGGCCACTACCTTCTGGCCCTCCAAGTACAGGTCGTCGTTCGGTAGCACGCGCTTGACGCGCGCCTGGATGGTGGCGATGAGTTTCCCCGACCGCGCGGTTTTGCCCTCGCCATCGAACTTGCTGCCCATAGACACTTCCATGAGGTGGTTCAGGTCGACGCCGGTCATGCCGGCCGCTTGCAGCCGCGCAGCGATGTCGAAGAGCGCGGGCATGGCCGCTTTGATCGAGCTGTCGCGCGAGAGGTTCGTCGACGCCTCGTGCGACGCCACCTCGGACTCGTCGACCTTGATCGTAATGATGTCGCCGAGGCGCGCTGCGCGCGTGTCTCGGAACAGGCCGGTCGCGCCGGCGTTGTAGAGCGAGCCTGCTTCGTTGGCCGGGAGGCTCGAGGCGTAAGTATCCGGTTTGTAGTTTCGAACGTGGTTGACGTACGGGTAGGGAAACGCGGCGCAGGCGGAAACGAGAAGCGCGGCGAACAGTGCGCGTAGGCTGAGCTTCATGGCAGCATCTCCACCGACGTCGCGTCGAGCACTCGGGCGAGCACAATCTTCGAGGAGAGCAGGTTGATGACGCGAATGGTATCGCCGCGCGCGCCGGCTTGTTGCGCTTCACCGGGCGCCGATGCGAACAGCGCGCCGCTCTTCATCGTCACGCGCACGGGATCCTTCGGGTGGACGATCGGAATCGCCTCGAGGTCCCTCGGCAGGAGCGTGCTGCCTGCCGCCGCATCCGAGCGCAGGCGCTTGCCTAGGCACAGCGCGAGATCTCCGATCGGGCGCTCGAGCGCGTCGACGGACCGGGCCTGTTCGACAACAACATCAGCGCTTGCGATGATATCGCCCTTGCGCGCCGCCCGTGCGAGCCGCACCACGCTGTAGATTTGTTCGACGACGAGCACGATCTGAAAACGCAGCGTGCGGTCGCCGATGCGCAGCTCCACTTTTGCCGGCACACGGCCTACGAGGCGTCGCGCCAGCGGAGTGACCGCGACGTCGACCGGCGCCGTGGACTTTGGAAGCTTTGGCACGGACGCCACGGAGACCAGGCGAACGTCGTCAGGAAGCGAACGCTCGGCGGCGGCCCGCAACAAGAGGTCGAGATCGGACGGTGCGGCAGCGAGCAGAATAAACATTGGGATCAACATGAATCACTTCCTTCAACGCAGTTGCGTGGTGGTCCGCAGCATCTCGTCCGCAGCCTGAATGACCTTCGAGTTGACGTCGTAAGCGCGTTGGCCGGCGATGAGATCGATCATCTCTTCCACTACCTTCACGTTCGACATCTCGAGTGTCCCCTGCATGAGCGTGCCCCGGCCCTGCTCACCCGGCTTGCCGCTCACCGCCACGCCGGACGACCCAGTGGGCACGAACAAGTTGTGTCCGAGCGCGTTCAGGCCGGCTGCATTCGTGAACGAGGAGAGCTGAATCTGACCGAGCTCGACCGGTTGCTGCTGCCCCGCTACCACGGCGCTCACGGTGCCGTCCGCGCCGATCGTCAGCTGCGTGGCGTCGGAGGGAACCGCGATCGGCGGGTCGAGCGAAAGCCCTTCCGACGTCACGATTTGCCCATTCTGGTTCATCCGCAGGTTGCCGCCACGCGTGTAGGCGGGCTGACCACTCTGCTGCGTCACCTGCAGAAAGCCGTCACCGTCGATGGCGACATCGAGCGGGTTGTTCGTCTGCTTGAGCTCGCCCGACGACTGCATGCGCTCGGTCGACACCGCGCGCGCGCCGAGACCCACTTGCAGGCCCGTCGGGTTTGTGACGCCTTGTGCCTCATAGGTGCCGGGCGCGCGCACGGTCTGATAGAGAAGGTCGTTGAACTCGGCGCGCGATTTCTTGAATCCGTTCGTGTTCACGTTCGCCAAGTTGTTGGCGATGACGTCGATACGCGTCTGCTGCGCTTCCATGCCGGTGGCTGCTGTGGTCAATGCGCGAAACATTCGTCTCTCCTTCAGCGCCGCGAGAGGCCCGCGGCGGTCTTGCTGTCGATTTGTTTGTAGGTGTCGATCGCGTTCATCGTCGCGTCGAAGAGTCGGTTCGTGCTGATCATCTCCGTCATCTGATGCAGCACATTCGTGTTCGAGCTTTCGAGCGTCTCGCCGCAGACCCGCCCGATGTCCAGTTGCGTGGGCCGCGCGCCGTCTTTGATCGTGAGGAGGCTACCTCCGAGCGGCCGCAGATCGCCCGCGTCGTAACGAACGAGCGAGAGCTTTTCGACGGGCTCATCGCCGTCGAGCACTTCGCCTTCCGCCGAGAACGACACCCGCGCTGCGGGGTCAACGCGGACGGGACCGTTCGCTCCAAGCACTGGCAGGCCGTCTTCGTTGACGAGCAAGCCTCCTGCGTCGACGCGAAAGTGGCCGTTGCGTGTGAGCACGGGACCGTTGTCGCTCTGCAGGCGAAAGTAACCCGGCCCGTCGAGCGCGACGTCGAGCGCGCGACCGGTGCGCACGAGGGCCCCTTGCGTGTCTTTGACACGCGTGCCGTCGACGAGCGCTTGCCTCACCTCACCTTGGCCGCTCGCGGCGAGCACCTCGCGAAACGAGAGCGCCTGCGCGCGGAAGCCGTTGCTGCTCGCGTTTGCCAAGTTGTTCGCGACGACGTCGAGCTGTTCCATCCTTGCGAGCGCGCCACTCGCGGCGTTGTAGATTCCGTCAGCCATGGCGGTCCTCCGCGTCGCGCTCGCCAAGGCGCTGGCGAATGCGGTGGACGGCCTGTGCGTGCAGTTGACACACCCGCGCGGCGGTCAGGTTCATCACCTCCCCGATCTCGCGAAACGACAGGTCATGGTCGTAGTGCATGGCCATCACTTGCTGTTCTTTGAGCGGCAGAAGGTCGATCGCTTCGATCAATGCCGCTCGTAGCTCACTGCGTTCGGCTCGTTCTGCTGGATCTGAGGCTGCATCGCGCGCGTCGCGCAGCATCGGCTCTTCCGGATCTACGGCGATCGCCTTCACCGTCGCCACTGAGTCGAGCATCGCCAGGTACGCTGGCAACGCGACGCCGAGCTCGCCGGCGATCTCCTCTTCGCTCGCCGCGCGGCCGAGCTTCTGCGATGCGTTCGTCATCGCCGTCTGCAGCTTCTTCGAGAGCGTGCGCAAATCCTGCGACAGGTCGTCGGCCTTGCGCAGCTCGTCGATCATCGCCCCGCGGATGCGCAGCGTAGCATAACCGACGAAGCTGTCGGCGCGCGTCGGATCGAAGCGCTTCGATGCCTCGAGGAGGCCCATCATCCCCGCGCTCAAAAGCTCGTCGTCCCGGACGCGCGCGTGCGGTCCACGCGAGAGCTTTTGGACATGGCGGCGCACGACGGGAATCAGTGCGCGGATGACGCCGTCCCGGTCGAGCTCGTGGCTCAAGGTGATCTGACTTTTCATGACACAACCTCTGCAGCGGCGGCCAATCGGCGCCAGAACGACACGCCGCGGTTGCCGCCCTCTTCGGGATCTCTCAGGCGGCAAGCGAGCACTCGCAGGCAATGGCTGGCCGGCGCCGTCGGGCGGTCCACGACGAACGGCACGCCCTGGCGCCACGCGGCTGGGATCGCAGCGTCGCGGCAGACGTAGCCGACGAGCTCGACGCGTAGCTGCAGAAACCGCCGCGCCATCAGCTCGATAGTCTCGTAGGCGACCTGCGCGTCTGCGGCGGTCTCGACCATGTTGACGAGTAAGCGCACGCTCTTGACGGCGAAGCGCTGTGACAAGACCTTCATGGTCGCGTATGCATCGGCCATCGAAGCGAGCTCGCGCGTGGTGACGACGATGATCTGCGACGCGGCGGCGGCGAACGTCATGGCCGTCGCACCAATACCGGCGCCGGTATCGATGATGATCGTGTCAAAGCTGCCCTGCAGCGTCTCGACCGCATGCAGAAGACCCATCCGACGGTGCTCGTCGAGATTCGCAAGATCGAAGCTGCCAGCGTAGGCTGGGAGCAGCTTCACGCCGCATGGCGTCTCGACGATCGCGTCGGCGATCGCCACTGAGCCATCTATGACGTCGCGCAAGCTGTGCGCCGGCCGGACGTTGAAGGCGATGTTCATGTCAGCGAGGCCGAGATCGGCGTCGATCACGAGCACGCGGGCGCCGGTGTTTTGCAGCGACACGGCGAGCCCGGACGCGAGCGACGTCTTACCGACGCCGCCCTTGCCGCTGGTGATGGCAATCACGTTCATACGAAGCGCTCCTCCACGACGATGCTCTCACCGCACAACGCCGTGATGAGGCTCGGCACCACTCGCGAAACGACGCCGGCGGTTGAGACGAGCTCGATGTCTTCGGGGATGCGCTGTCCCGTGGTCCAGTAGGACAGCGGCAGACGATCATTGGCGATCACCGCAGCGAGCGGCGCGAAGTCATGCGTTTCATCGATCTTCGTGAAGCAAATGCGGTTCACCGAAAATCCGCGGTAGCTCTGCACCACCGCTCGCAGTGCGCGTGGACCATACATGGCAGGCAACGCCAGGTGGATCTCGGTGCGTTTGTCGCGCGCGATGAGCTTCTTGCCGATCTCGACGAGCTCCGGTTGCGTCGACGGGTCGCGGCCAGGGGTGTCGATCAGGATCAGATCCGCTGCCGCATGCGCATCGAGCGCCGCCATCAGCTGCGCGGCATTCTTTGCGGTCAAGAGCTCACAGCCGATGAGCTTCGTGTAGCGTGCGAGCTGCTCGATGGCGCCGGCGCGAAAGGTGTCGAGCGTGATCACGACGACGCGCTTGTTCTCTTCGAGCGCCGCGGCGGCGGCCCACTTCGCGATGGTCGTGGTCTTGCCCGCGCCAGAGGGCCCCACGCACATGCACACACGCGCACCCGCCGCGCCGACCGGGCCGGTCAGATCGACGGCGTCCCACACGAGCTTTTCCACAGCGACCATGAAGTCTTTGCTTTGCGTGATGCGTGCCGACCACGCGCGCGCCATTTCCAGGGAAAAACCAAGCGAAATGAGGTGTGCGACAATGGGCGTGTCAGAACTCGCATCACCCAAGTGGCCACCTCTGACAGCGCCCGGGCGCGAGACGAAAGAGACGAGCTGCGCGCGGAGTCGACGCATCTCGGCCTCGAGAGGCTTCAGGCGCTCGTCGAACGCCGGGCCTTTTGGCTCGGGAGCCGTAGCGGTGCGATAGGCGGCGAGCGCTATTTCGTTGCGCGGGAGCGGTGTCGCTGCGGTATCTGGTTCTTGGGCGACGACTTCGACCGCGCGTCCGAATAGACCGTCGCGTACGCTAGCGGTCGATACGACGAGCGCCTCCTCGCCGAGCGACGACTTCACCGCGGCGAGTGCTTCACGCAGGTCGCGACCACGGAAGGTTTGCTGAGTCACGAGTGCCTCCTCTGCGACGAGGAGGAGCAATCAACGTGCCACGGTCAGGGTGCGACGGTGCCGAGGCTGACGACTTCGGTACGCGCGTCGATCTCGCGCAGGCTGATGACGGTGAGGCCAGGAACATAGCGGCCGACAAGCGTCTGAACCGAGCGTCGCACATCCGGAGCCGTCACGAGCACCGGCGGGCTCGCAGCGCTCCTCATGCCGACCATCGCGGTCTCGAGCGACTTCAACACGCGGCCGAGCGCGTTGGGATCCTGTCCCGCGACACCGCGTTGCATCTGTCTAAAGATCTCTTCCACCTTCGGATCTAGAAAGAGGCCATGCAACTGACCGCTCGGCCCGCGCAGGCGGCCGCTGATATGACGGCTCATCTTCTGTCGTACGAGCTCCGTCAGCTGTTCCACGTCACGTTGCCCTGGGGCGTGCTCGAGCAGCGCTTCGACGATGGTTCGCATATCGCGGATCGACTGCCCTTCGCGCAGGAGGAGGCGCAGCACGCGCACGACGTCGGTCGCGCTCAACACCGCGGGGACGAGCTCCTCGAGCACCTTCGGGTACTGGGACGAGAACAGGTCGAAGAGCTGCTGCGCCTCTTTGCGCCCGAGCAGGTCGGCCGCGTTCTGCCGGATGAGTTCGCTCAAGTGCGTCGTGAGCACCGTCACCGGGTCCACTGTCGTATAGCCGAGGCGCTCGGCGCGCTCACGCTCCGTCGTAGCGATCCAGCGCGCCTCGATGCCGAAGGCCGGTTCGCGCGTCAGCTCGCCTCCGATGTCGAGCGCCTGCGGCGAAGGGTTCATCGCCAGCAGGCGGCCCGAACGCAGCTCGGCGCGGCCGATCTCGTTGCCGCTGAGCAACACGCGATACTCGCTCGGCTTGAGCAGGAGGTTGTCGCGCACGTTCACTGCTGGCACCACGAGCCCGAGCTCTTGCGCGAACTGTTTGCGTAGCCCTTGGATCTTCTTGATCAGCTCGCCGCCGCGCGCAGTGTCGACGAGAGGCACGAGATCGAAGCCCACCTCGAGGTCGAGCAAGCCAAGCTGCAGCGACTCTTCGATCTCGTTGCGCACGGGCGCGGGAGGCGGCGCGTCCGCGCTCTTCTTTTCTGCGACGTTGCGAGCGCCAGCGGCCTGCTTCGCCCGCCGTGCAGCGTAAGCGAGAAGGCCGGCGAGGCCGAGGTACGCCAAGTGCGGCATGCCCGGCATCACGCCGATGCCGAAAAGCACGATGGCACCGAGCTGCAGCGGCCGCTCTTGCCCGAGCATTTCGCCGGCGAGCATAGTGCCGAGCGCCGAGCCGGAGGCCGATCGCGTCGACAGGATACCGGCGGCGCTCGAGACGAGCAGTGCCGGGAGTTGAGAGACGAGGCCGTCGCCCACGCTGAGCACCGTGTAAACCTGAGCGGCCCGCCCGAGCTCCATGCCCTGCTGCAGGACGCCGACGAGAAAGCCCCCGACGATGTTGATGAACGTGATCACGATCGCGGCCACGGCGTCACCGCGTACGAACTTGCTGGCGCCGTCCATGGCGCCGTAGAAGTCCGTCTCTCTCTCGAGCGTGGAGCGGCGCGCGCGCGCCTCCTTCTCCGTGATGTGGCCGGCCGCGAGCTCGGCATCGATGCTCATCTGCTTGCCGGGCAAGGCGTCCAAGGTGAAGCGCGCCGAGACCTCGCTGATGCGACCGGCGCCTTTCGTGATCACGACGAAGTTGATGGTCACGAGGATGGCGAAGACGACGAGCCCGATGACGTAGTTGCCGCCGAGCACGAGCTCGGCGAACGAACGCACGACGCGGCCGGCTGCGGCCTCGCCCTCGCTGCCATGGGTGAGGATGAGACGCGTCGTGGCGACGTTGAGGGCCAAACGAAACAGTGTGCTCACGAGCAGCACCGTCGGGAAGGTGGAGAACTCGAGCGGCTTTTGCACCGTGACAGTGACGAAGAAGATGACGATCGAGACTGCGAGCGACGTCGCTAGGAGCACGTCGAGCGCGCCGGCCGAGAGCGGTAGGACCATGACGGCGAGCGACGCGATGAGGCCAAGGCCGATGACGAGATCACGCCTTGCGCCCGAGGAAGTTGTCACGACCTCGCTCACGTGCGCACCCCGTGACGCGTCCTACTACGTTGCTTGTACACGAATGCGAGTACCTCGGCGACGGCACGGTACAGCTCGACTGGGACGTCGCGTCCGACCCGCACCTGTGCATGCAAGGTGCGCGCGAGGGGCACGTTCTCGACGATCGGGACGCCGCGCTCGGCCGCGATTTCTTTGATGCGCGCGGCGAGGTGGTCGACACCCTTAGCCACCACGCGCGGTGCCCGCATTTTCTTCGAGTCGTAACGCAGGGCCACGGCGTAATGCGTCGGGTTCGTGATCACGACGTCCGCCCGCCGAACCTCCGCCTCCGTCTGTTGTTTCGAGAGCTGCCGGGCCAGCGCGCGGCGGCGCGATTTGAGTTGCGGCGAGCCCTGCTCTTCCTTCGCTTCGCGCTTCACTTCTTCTTTGGTCATGCGCGCATCGGCCATCATGCGCCGTCGGCCGCGAAGATAGTCGAACGCGCCGAGGGCTACGAAGGTCACCACGGCGACGATGGCAAGCTTCTTCATGAGCAAGAAGAGCGCGGACATCGCCTCGAAGAGCGAGAGCGATGCGAGCTCACCTAGGCGCACCAACTGGCCACCGAGCGCGACTGCGAAGATGGAAGCCACGATAGCGAGCTTCATGATCTGCGCGAGCAGCTGCAGCACCGCGTCCTTGCCGAAGATGCGGCGGATCTTGGCGAGCGGATTGAACCCGGGGCGCCCCTCGCGAAGGAGGCTCAGCTCGTTCGGTAGTCCCACTTGAGCTATGCCTGCGACGATCGCGAGTAGTAAGCAGGCCGCGAGCGTGGGAAACGATACCTGAGCGAAGAACGCGGCGCCGCGCAGCAGCGCGTCCGTCGGAGTCACCGCGGACAAGTCGGACAGCGTGAGTCGAAAAGCGTCGAAGGCTGCGCCGCCAATCGCTCGCGCGCAAAAGAAGAGCACCGCTGTCGCGCCGGCAAACGTGGCCGCCCCGACGAGATCGCGGCTAAACACAACGTGGCCTTGCTTTCTCAGCTCGCGCAGGCGTCGCTCGGTCGGTTGCTCCGTTTTCTGTTCGCGATCTTCGCTCATGACGCGCCCGCCGCGATGAGAGAAGGCATTGTCCCCCTGGACAGTCCTGCTGGCCTAGTATCGCCGGCTGGGCGCGTCATTCTGTCTGACCGACTCCGCAGGCTCCGTCGTGTCATGGCAGCCTCCAGGCCGCGCCGAGCATCGGGGCCAGGCGCTCGCTCACGAGAGCGCCCACCTTCACCGTTTCGTCGAGGCACAAAACGAGCAGCAACAACCCGGCGAGCGTCATGGCAGGAAACGCGAATGAGAAGGGGTTGAGCTCAGCGACCACGCGGCTCACGAGCGCCATGGCAAGCTGCAAGATCAGCATTCCGGCGAGCACAGGCAGGGCCAAGCGCACTGAGAGCGCTATCGCCTCACCGATCCAACGGACAATCCCCGCGACATCGAGCGTGAGCGCGGTGCCGGGTGGGATGCGGCGGACGCTGAGCGCGAGCGTGCCGACTATCGTTTGCAACCCACCGACGGCGAGAAAGCCGAGCCACCCGAGCGCGCTCATCAGGCGCGTTGTGACAATGGACTCTTCGCGCAAGAGCGGGTCGACGCTGCCGGCGAAGGACAAGCCGAGCTGCACGCCGACCACCTGGCCGGCGGCGTCGACAGTGGAGAACAACGCACGTAAGCAAAACGCGACGCTCGTGCCCACGAGCAGCTCCGATGCGGCGGCGCCGAAGAGCACGGCGTAAGACAAACGGGAAGGAGAGAGGGGCGCCGCGATGGGCGGCAGATCGAGTGCCACCGCGGCGGCGATCACAAGCCCTACCGCGACGCGCGTGCGCGCCGGCAGCACGTCACCGACGAGTGGCAGGGCGAAAAAAAGCGCCGAGAAACGGCAGGCGACGAGCCCGAAGCCGAGCGCAAGGCTAGTGGCCGCCTCTGCATTCATAGGGCACCTCCGGCGAACGTCACGATCGCTTCGCGCATCAGTCCGCCGAAACGCTCGAGCAGAAAGCCACCGGCGAGCGCGCAGGCGACGAGCAGGACGACGAGCTTCGGCACGAAGCCGATCGCGGGATCTTGCAGCTGAAAGACGCTCTGCGCGAGGCCCACTACGACCGAGACGAGGAGCAATACAGAGAGCAAGGGCGCCGCCGACAACAGCAAGACCTCGCCGCTCTTGTGCGCGATGTCGAAGATCTCGCTCACGCGACCCCTCGCATCAACGAGCCTACGACCAAGCTCCAGCCATCCACGAACAAGAACACGAGCAGCTTCAGCGGAAGCGAGACGAGCATCGGCGAGAGCATCGCCATTCCGAGCGACATGAGAACGGAGGCAACCACCAAGTCGATGACGAGAAAGGGGATCAGAAGGACAAGGCCCATGCGAAACGCCGTGTGCAGCTCGCTCGTGACGTATGCCGGAACGAGTATCGCGAGGCTTAGCTCCGCCGGTGTACGGGGCAACGGCCGGCGCGCAGCGCCGTGGAACATGATGAGATCCTCTTCGCGCGTCGATCGCAGCATGAATTGTCGCAATGGGTCGGACGCAGCGGTCATCGCCACACGCTCATCGATCTTGCCGTCGAGGTACGGCGAAAGGGCCCGCTCGTGGATCTCTCCCGCCACCGGGCCCATCGCCGCTGCTGTCATGAACAGCGCGAGGCCCGTCATCACTTGCGCCGGCGGCGCGCCCTGCACGCCGAGTGCTTGGCGTAAGAACGCGAACACGATGGTGAAGCGCAGAAACGACGTCATGGTCAGCATGATCGCCGGTGCGAGAGAAAGCACCGTCAGCAAGAGCACGATCTTCACCGCCGCGGCGCCGGGCGTACCTGAGCCTACCTGCAACGACAGCGCGGGAGGGCCGTCGACGGCGATCAGCGTGTAAACGAGCGGTAACATCTCAGCTTCCTCCGGCGCGGATCGCACGCGCGTGCTTCAATCGAACGATGCCTTCGATCTCTGGGCTCGGGTCAGGCTCGCGCTCCTCGGAGGCTGAAAGCTTCGTCGCCGCGGTGTCGAGCGCGCGCTCGAAGCTCGCGACTTTGTCGTCGAGCGTGCAGAGAAAGCGGATGCCGTCCGGCGACATGGCTACGAGCAAGCGGCGGCCATCCACGCGCAGCAGCTCCAACCGGTGCTTCGAGCCGAACGCGCGGCTCGCCATCACTTGGATGTCGGCAGCGTCCGTCGCGGCATTTTTTTTCCGCCGCCACATCGATAGGGCGCCCGCTGCTGCGAGCAGCACAGCGATAATGCCGATGAGGCGTCCATACGCTGGCGCTGGTTCGGGCGGCGGGGCCTCGGTTCTACTACCACCCGTGTGGTGGCGGAGAAACGTCGGTGCATCGAGGTCGGTCGCGGCGACCGCCGATGAGGAAATGGCACTGCTGGGAACGGTTGCCTGTGCTGTCTCCGCCGTATTGCGGTCCTCGGCCGGCGCCGATGTTGGTTCGCTCGCCGGTTCCGCGCGCACATGTTGCGACGGGGTGGGAGTCATAGACTGCGGCACCGCCGTCAATGCGTTGACGCTCGGCGGCGGCTCTTTCGGCAACTGCGAGCGTGTATGCAAAACCGCGCGTGTGGCCGGTCGGCGCACCACGCGGCTCGGTGGCAGCGCGCACGCGGGCGACGGATCGGCGACCGCGATCAGGAAGAGCAGCGCGTTCATGGCGGATCTCCCTGGTCGGCGGCTGCGCTCTTCTCCTCGCTAGAGACAACCTCCACGATGCGCACGCCATACGAGTCGCCTACGGAAACCGCCTCGCCCCGGGCCACCAAGCGATCATTGACCCGCACGTCGAGCGGCTCGCCTGCGGCCGACTGCAGCTCGATCACCGAGCCCGGGCCGAGTTGCAGCAGCTCGGCGATTCGCATGCGGCGCCGACCGAGCTCCACCGTCACTTGCACCGGTACACGCTTCAACCGGGCGATGACCGGCGGTGCACTGTTGTCGTTGGTCGAATCTGCCATGCGTCAGCTCCTTTGAGATCAGGAGCTGTGCAGGAACCGAGCCTAGTGCACTAACGATCGCGCCAGCGATCGAAGGTGAGGACGAGGTGGGAGCTCTCCGCGCTCGGCGTGCCGCAAAAGACGGGCTCCCCGAACACTCTTACGTCTAGCTCGTCGTGCGCGGCGCGGTCGAGACGAAACACTTGCCCGGGCGACAGCGCGAGGAGCTCTTCGATCGTGAGCGTCGCCGCGCCGAGCTCGGCGACGAGATCCACGTTGGCGTCGACCACACGAAGTGAGAACTCGCGCTTCCAGGCTTCGCTTGGAGGAGGGCTCCTCCCGTGCTCGCGCGCTTCGACGGCGGCGCCCGGCAGGAGCAGCGTCAGACTCGGCTGCCGAGGATCGCTTTGTTCCCCCCAAGCAAGTGCGAGTAACGCGGCTCGCCCCATGAGCGCGGCTGCTTGCTCCAGCTTCGGTAAGATCGTCCGGTAGCGCAGCGTGGGCCATAGGTTTGCGCGCACGGCGTTGATCTCCGTGAGCAGCAGCTCGCAGAGATCGGCGGCGACCTGCAGCTCGAGCGGGGATCGTTGTCGGCCGGATGCCGCAGCGGCCTCGCCACGGCCACCAAAGCGCCGATCCACCACCTCTAACAAGAGCGGCGCGGCGATGTGTAGGAGAGCAGCGCCCGTCGCGCCATTGCTTGCTTCCGAGGTGAGCGCACAGAGCACCCCCTCCGCGTTGAGGCGTGCGTCGCGTTCGGCCGATGCAATCATCGTCGACGGCTCGCCCACGATCTTCGTCGACCGCTTGCGCGCGCGCGTGAGCATGGCACCGAGCCGTTGCGCGAACGCCTCGCTCGCTTCGTCAACGAGCGACAGCTTGCTGCGCACGCGCGCTTCGGCGTTGAGTAGCTCGAAGGGGGCGACGGTGCGTGTGCTCGCGGCCTGCTTCGACGCGCTTTCGCGCAGCGCCGCGGCTTCGTCTTCATCGAGCGCCGCGCTCATTGAACGACGAGCTCGGTGAAGTACACGTGCTTGACGAGCTCTTTGCCGATCACCTTGTTCAAGCGTTGCTCGATCTTGTGAAGCAGCTCGACCTTTGCTTTCTCGCCGCGCAAGGCTTCGCTCGACAATGACGAAAGCAGAAGGATGAGCTCGTTTCGCACCACCGCCATGCGCTCGCCGATCAGGGTGCCGTCGGAGCCATTCTCTACCTCGAGCTCGATCGCGCTCTTTAGGTAGTGCACCTCGTCTTCGTCGTTCAGGTTCACGACGATCGGCTCGATCTTCACGAGCGGCGAGCCGGAAGTACCTCCGCCGCCCGAAGCGCTCGCCACCTTGGGAGGTGGTAGCGACCACCACACGCCGATCCCGAAGCCAACCGCCAACACCCACACCCACCGACCGCGCTTCACTTGCCTTGCTTGGGTCACAGAGCACCTCGAGCGCGTTCAGATTGCAGTCACCATGCCAAGGCAGGCGATCGTGTAAAACTGGTTCAAACGGAACACGGGAGCTAAACTGGAGATCAACTTGCAAGGAACTTGAACTTAACTTGCTCAGGTGCCGACCGAAAGAATTTGAACCGAGAGAATTTGAAGGGGCACTTCGATGACGAATCCGGCACTCTCCATCCTGGTTGTCGACGACGAAGAGCTCCTCGCTAAATCTATCGTTCGCGATCTGGCGCTGCTCGGGTATCGCGCCGCGTTCGCCCCTACGGCCGACAGTGCGCTCGCGTTGCTCACGCAACAGCGCTTCGACGTGCTGCTCACCGATATCTACATGCCGGGCGCGAATGGCCTCTCGCTGCTCGAGCAAGTGCAAAAGCAAAAGCTCGTGCGTGCCGCGTTCGTAATGAGCGGTAGCTTGAGCATCGAAACAGCCGTCACGGCGATGCGTCTCGGCGCGGTCAACGTATTCGAGAAGCCCTTTTCGGTCGAGAACTTCCACCGTTCGGTGATCTCCCACTGGGAGCCGGGGGATAGCGCGCTCTCGTGCGAAGACGCCGGTGACTTGGGGCCGTGGCGCAAGAAGTTTGCGCCGAAGATCGTGGGCGAAGATCCGGCGCTCCTGCAGATGCTGCGCTCGATGATGCGCGTTTGCGACGTGGACAGCAACGTGCTCATCCTCGGCGAGAGCGGCACCGGAAAGGAGCTCGTCGCCCGCGCGCTACACGCAGCCGGCCGCCGCTCGAACGGGCCGTTCATTCCGCTCAACTGCGCCGCCATTCCGGAAACGCTGGTCGAGAGCGAGCTATTTGGCTACGCGAAGGGAGCGTTTACGGGCGCGGTGGCGGCACGACAAGGCCGCTTCGCCGCGGCCAACAAGGGCTCGATTTTCCTCGACGAGATCGGCGAGATGGATCTGCTTACGCAAGCGAAGGTGCTGCGCGTGCTTCAGGATCGCGAGTTCACGCCCGTCGGGGACTCGACGCCGCAGACCTGCAACGTGCGCGTCATCGCCGCGACGAACCGCGCGCTACGACGGCGAGTGCAGGAGGGTGCGTTTCGCGAGGATCTTTTCTTTCGCCTCAGCGTCATAGTGCTGAAGCTACCGGCCCTGCGCGAGCGCAAGTCGGACTTACCCTTGCTCATCGAGAACGTGATCCGTCGCGTCAACGAGCAAAACGGGCGCCGAGTGACGGGCATAGAACCTGATGCCATGAAGTTACTGGAGGCCCACGCCTGGCCCGGCAACGTGCGCGAGCTCGAAAACACGATCGAGCGGCTCGTCGTGACGCGGGCGAGCGGGAACATCAACACCGCCGATTTGAACGATATCGAGTTTGGGCTGACGGAAACGAACGACACGTCGCCCCCGGAGCAGCCCACGGAAAACGACGCGCTTCCACTCGAGGGTATCGACTTGAAGGCGGAGGTCGATCGCCACGAAGCGGCCATCATCAACCGCGCGCTGAAAACGACCGGCGGCAACCAAAAGAAGGCCGCGGAGCTGCTCCGCGTCAATCGCACCACGTTGATCGAAAAGCTGCGTCGCATGCACAGTCGAGCGGTTTGACTTCTCTGTCGATCGGCTGACACGCGGTTGCCCTTCCTGACAGGCTCAGATGTGCGATAGCCCGGAGCACACACTTCTCCGCTCGACGTGCGTCTCAAGACTGATAGCTGCCCTCATAGCTTTCCCTGGGGCGTGCGCCGCAGATCTGGCACGAGCCATGCTCTTTGGCAGTGCGTGCATCTCTTCCTATTCATCCTTTCTGCTTGCCCGCCTTCGATCGTGGTGCCGGATCTGCTCGGCGCGGAGGCGTACGCTCGCGCCGACGGGCGCGGCATCTACGTGACCTTCGAGACCGCCGATCCAATCAACGCCGCGCGCGCGCTTCCTCTTGCGCGCATCGACGCGAGCGGCTTTGGCATGCTCCGCGTCGATGGCGACGCTGTCGCGCTCATCACGCAGCGGGGCCTCCTGACGTTCCGCTGCAGTAAGACGTCTGTCGGCAGGGAGCTCGAGCCACTGCGGCTTGGGCTCGTCGAACCACCAGCGGGCATCGACGAGCCGTCTTGGCAGCGCGCGGAGCGCTTGTTTCAGCACTCCGATCCTCGCGCCAAGGACGCATACGACCACGTTTCGAAGCGAAAGCTGCGCCCGTATGCGGATCTGCGCCTCGCCGACCTGGCTCTACTCTCCGGCGCGGAGGATGCGGCGATGAAGCGGTATTCCGCATTGATAAAGGAGGGTCCGCGTGAGGTCTCGCTGCTCGCCCGCGCGACGAGCGACGAGATCGCGCTGTGGCGCGGAGAGCATCCGCGCCCAATCGAAACCTCAGACGAAGCGCTCTCGCAAGAAGCCGCATACCGTCTAGCGCGCGTGCGCTTGCTGCAAGGCGACGATAGAGAGGCGGAGAGTCTCCTGCTCACGGCCGGCAGCGTCACCGTCATGGGGTTGCGCAATCTCGCTTTCGCCGAGCGTATTCGTGCCGATCGCATGCGCGAACGCTTTCTCGTCGGCGACGACGAGGCCGTGGTTCGCGCGCTGTCGGCCGACCCGCCACTCGCGCTGCGTCCGCTGCTCATGCATGCCTGGCTTGCGCTCGATGACGCCACGGAAGTTCTCGCGCGCATCGAGGAGTCCGATCGCGTCGCCGGGCCGCTCGGGCTTCTCGCTGTCGACGCTGAGATCGATCTGGGGCGTTGCAAGGAGGCGCACGCGCACCTCCTGACACAAGCCCGCGATCGGCGTGTGGCATTCCGCTTGAAACGACTAAACGCAATGCTGAATGAAATGCAGACCGAAATGCCGAGCGATAGCGCAACTTCGTGCCGGAAGGAGACACCGTGATCCCACTTTTCGACTCCTTGGCACCGCTCGAGCGCACGCTCGACTACCACGCCGAGCGTCAGGCGGTGCTCGGATCCAACGTGGCCAACCTGAACACGCCGGGCTTTGTGGCCAAGGATCTCGTCATGGACGAGACCACGAGCAACGGCACACTCGCGCTTGCAGAAAGCGATAGCGCCCACTTGCAAGGCATCGAACGCGCAGCAGCAAGCGGGACGATGGTGAGTGACGAAAGCACGCCCGCGGGTCGCGACGGAAACAACGTCAGCCTTGAGCGCGAAATGGCGAAGATCATGGCGAGCTCGCTGCGTTACGACGCGGCGGCGGAGATCGTGTCGCGCCGGCTAGCGATGATTCGCTACGCGGCCACGGACGGCCAAGGCTGAAAGGGAGTAAGACATGGACTTTTTCACTGCTGCAGACGTGCTCGCATCCGGCCTGACCGCCGAACGCACGTTGATGAATACGACCTCCTCCAACTTGGCGAATGCCCAAACCACGCGCACCCAAGAGGGTGGTCCCTACAAGCGTCTCGATCCGGTGTTCGAGACGAAGACCACGTTCAACGAGGAGCTAGACGCGCAGCTCGCGCCGGGGGTCAGCGTCTCGGAGATCAGGAGCGACGGATCGGCGCCGCGCATCGTGCACGACCCGGGGCACCCGGACGCAGACAAGGACGGCAACGTCGCGCTGCCGAACGTCAACATGGTGGAAGAGATGGTCAACATGATTCAAGCGTCGCGCGCCTACGAAGCGGGCGTGAAGGCGATGGGCACGCTGAGCGCGATGGCGGAGCGCGCGATCGGGATCGGGAAGTGACCATGACCACTCCGCTCACCCCCATAAACGCCCCGCGCCTCTCCGAGCAGGATCGGATCACGCTTTCTCCGCACGCCGCAGCGAACGCGCCGAGCTTCGAGCAGACGCTCGGCGCAGCCGTGGAGAAGGTCTCGAAGCTACACGCCGCCGCCGAGGTGCAAACGACGCAGTTTGCGTCGAGCACGAACGGGCAGCTCCACGAGAACATGATTGCGCTCGAGAAGGCCAACATCGCGCTGCGGATGATGGTCAGTGTCCGCAACCGCGTTGTCGAAGCGTACCGCGACCTCATGCACATGAGCTGAAACCATGGACATCGAAGCGCTCATCAAAGGGTTGAAGGATCGGGTCTTGGCGATGCCCGTCGCGAGCCGCTTTGCGATGCTCGCCGCGGTCGCAGCGCTCGGCATCGCCGGCGTCTTGGTCTCCGCGAACGACACCATTTCGGCCGACGCGTATCTCTTCACCGGGCTCGACGCGAGCGACGCTGGCGAGATCGTGTCGAAGCTGAAGGAGCAGCGCGTGCCGTTCACGCTCGCCGCCGGCGGCGCCGCCATCATGGTGCCGGAAGCGAGGGTTCACGAGTTGCGCCTCGAGCTCGCACAGGCCGGTCTCCCGAAGGGCGGCGGCGTCGGTTTCGAGCTTTTCGATCGGCCGAGCTGGGGTCAAAGCGATTTCGTACAGCAAAAGAACTACGCGCGCGCGCTGCAGGGTGAGCTCGAGCGCACCATCGGAGCGATGGCAAGCGTGATGAAGGCGCGTGTGCACCTAGTGCTCCCCGAGCGCCGGCTGTTCCGCGAACGTGACGAGCGTCCGAGCGCCTCAATCGTGCTACGCCTGCGGCCGGGGCGCGCGCTCGGCGAAGGACACGCGTCCGGCATCTTGCATCTCGTCGCGTCGAGCGTACCAGGGCTGAGCCCGGATCGCGTGACCCTCGTCGATGACGCCGGCAACGTGCTGACGAGCCGCGGCGACGGCGTCTCTGGCGAAGGTCTCGATTTCCGCCGCACCCTCGAGCGTTCGCTCGAGCAGAAGGTGCAAGCCATGCTCGATCGGGCGCTCGGCGCAAACAAGAGCTCGGTAAAAGTGAGCGCGGACGTCGACTTCAGCCAGATCGAGCGCACGGAGGAGACGTTCGACCCGGAACGCACAGCGCTACGCAGCGAGCAAGCGAACGAAGAGAAGCAAAACCGGGCCGCGCCGGCGGCAATGGGCGTGGCGGGTGCACGGGCGAATCTCGTCGCCACCAGTGGCGGCGTGCAAGCGCCGGAAGCCGCGAGCCAACCGGTGACGACGAACAGCCAGAAGACCACGACCACTCGCAACTTCGAGATCAACAAGGTGACGAGTCGCACGGTGCTCGCGCCCGCACGTGTCAGCCGTCTCGACGCCGCGGTGCTCGTGGACGGCGTCTACGGCGATAAAGGGAAGTTCTCGCCTCTGCCCAAGGAGGAGATGGAAGCGCTCGAGGCGGTGATCAAGCGCGCCATGGGTTACGACGAAAAGCGCGGTGACGAGCTCGCGCTGCGTTGCGTGCCGTTCTACAGCGCTCCGGAAACGCCGAGCGAGGCGCCGCCGATGCTCGAGAAGGTTTCAGAGCAAGCTCGGCGTTGGGCGCTCCCGGCCTCGGCCGTGCTCGTGGTATTGCTCGCGTTCGTGGCGATGCTCGCGGCCCTTCGCGGCCGGCGCGCGGCGGCGCATCTTCCGGCGCTGCTCCCGGCCGGACCGCGACCGTTGCGCGAGATCGAAGCGCTCACCGCCGACAGGGTTGTAGACGGCACCGAGCAGCCGCTCGCGAGCGCGATCCTCGGTGACGGCAGCAGCGCGGCGAACGTGGTGCGTGGCTGGCTGAGCGACGGCAAGCAGAAAGAAACGGGGCGCTGACGTGGGCGCGCTCGCCGGAAAAGACAAAGCCGCCGTTTTCATCCTTGGTCTCGACAGGAATGTTGCCGCCGCGATCTTGAAGCAGCTCGACGACGACGAGATCGCCGAGCTGCGCGCTGCCTGCGAAGCGCTCGATCCGAAGGCAATGAGCGCCTCGCGAGAGGTGTTCGATGAGTTCAAGTCCGCCGTGTCTGCACCGCAGCACAGCTCGCCGCGCTACGTGCGAGATCTGATCAATAGCGCCGTCGGCCCAGATCGCGCACGGCGCATCTTGTCCGGCGAAAAGCCGAATCGTCTCGCGATCGTCGAGCAACTCGACCCGCGCCTCGCCGCTGAGCTCCTCGAGCGTGAGCACCCGCAAGCGGTGGCAGCGCTGCTCTATCACTTGGATGACGCCGTCGCCGGCCGCATCTTGAAGAACCTCTCGAAAGACCGCGTCACCGACGTGGTTCGTCGTGTCGCCGCGCTGAGCAATGTCAGCGAAGAGGCGCTCGCACAGATCGAGCGTACGCTCGCTGCCACGCTCGGCGAACAGTCTCCCGAACAAGACAAGGTCAACGGGGTGTCAAAAGCCGCCACGCTGGTCAATTATCTCGACACCGAGCTCGCGACGAAAGTCATCGATGGCATCACGGAGACAGACAAAGACCTCGGAAAGCGCGTGCGTGACGCGCGCTTCACCATCGAAGACGTAGCCAAGGCGGACGCGCGCGGTCTTCAGCTCGTGCTACGCGAGATCGAGAGCGACAAGCTGTTGCTCGCCCTGAAGACCGCGTCAGACCTCGTGCGAGAAAAGCTCCTCTCATGCGTGTCGAGTCGTGTTGCCGATTCGTTGCGCGAGGAGCTCGCCGTGATGGGCCCGGTGCGCGTGAAGGACGTCGAAGACGCACAAAAGCGGATCGTCGAAGTGGCACTTCAGTTGCAGAAGGAAGGGAAGCTTCTCATCGCAGGGGCGCAGGGAGACGACTTCGTATGACCGCGCAGAATGTACAGGGCAGGGCAACGCGAGACGCGAGTTGGATGCGTGTGCTGCAAAAGCCAGAGGTCGGCGAACCCGGGTGGGTAAAACCTACCCGCGTAGCGGCCCCGAGCTTTCTTTCGCAGAAGGAGCCGACACCGCCCGATCCGCTTGCCTCCGAGCGGGCCGCGCTCGAGCAACAGAAACGCGAGCTCGAAGCGACCATCCGCCGGTATCAGCAAAGTATTGCGGCGATCGAAGACAGCAAGCAGGCGACTGACGCGCGCACCATGAGCGATCTCACCGAGCTCGCCTTCAGTGTGGGGCGCGAGTTAGCGCTACGCGAGCTGCAGAACGACCCGACGCCGGTCGCCGAGTTGATCAAGAAGCTCGCTGCCGAGATGGCGACCGAAGCTCGTTTAGTCGTGCGTGTGTCTCCGCACGACTACTCGGCGCTCACCGCCGCAGACGCGTTGTCGACGCCGGAGACCCGTCACCTCGAGATCATCGCCGATCCTGGGCTCGAGCCAGGCTCGTGCGAGCTCACCGGCCCGAAGACCAACGTCAGCTCGACGTTCAATCAACGCGAGCGCGCTGTCCGCCGCGAGCTTGCGCTGACAGACGAGCCGTACGCGCCGCAGCTGTTGAAAGCCGCCGAGCACGGGAGGGCGCTGCAGTGAACGCTCCCTTCGCCGATCTCGCGGCACGCGTGCGCGGCGCCGCAACGCCACGCATTGAAGGACGCGTACAAAACGCCGCGGGTCTCCTGATCGAGGCCACCCTGCCCGCGGCGGCGATCGGCGAAGTGTGTGAGATTGGCGCGATCGGTAGCGGTCGTCTTGCGGAGGTCGTCGGTCTCAGGGACTCGACGGCGCTGCTCGTCCCCCTCGGCACGAGCACCGGTTTGCGATCGGGAGACATCGTGCGTCGGCTGTTCGAGCAGACCGTCGCTGCCGGAGACGGCTTGCTTGGCCGCGTGATCGACGCGCTCGGGGAACCGCTCGATGGAAAGCCGTCGCCGCGCTGCACTGCGACGATGCCACTCTACAGAGAGCCGCTCTCGCCGATGGCGCGCGGGTCGGTGAACACCCCGTTCTCCCTCGGTTTGCGCGCGGTCGATGGCTTTCTCACCTTGGCGCGCGGCATGCGCATGGGCATTTTCGCTGCGGCAGGCGTCGGCAAGAGCACCTTCGTCGGCGCGGCGCTGCGCAACACGCGCGCGGCCGTCAACGTCGTGGCGCTCGTGGGTGAGCGCGGCCGCGAGGTCTCGGAGTTCGTGCAACACATCTTGGGCGAAGACGGCATGCGCCGGTCGGTGATCGTGGTCGCTACATCCGACCGATCGCCGCTCGAGCGCGTCCGCGCTGCGTTCTCCGCCACCGCGATCGCCGAGCATTTTCGCGATCGCGGAGAAGACGTGTTGCTCGTGCTCGACTCGCTCACCCGCTTCGGAATGGCGCAGCGAGAGATCGGCCTCGCAATCGGCGAGCCGTCTACGACGAAGGGGTACACGCCGAGCGTCTTCGCGCTGCTGCCGAAGCTCCTCGAGCGCGTTTGTCCGAGCCAACACGGCGGCAGCATCACCGGCATCTACACCGTGCTCGTCGAAGGCGACGACATGAACGATCCACTCGCCGACGCTGCGCGCGGTTTGCTCGACGGACACATCGTGCTCAGCCGGCAGCTCGCAACCCGTGGACACTACCCCGCCATCGACGTGCTGCGGAGTATCTCGCGCGTGATGGACGCCACCGTGACGCGCGAGCATGCGCGCGCGGCGAACGATCTGCGCGAGGTGATGGCGAACGCTGCCGAAGCGCAAGAGCTGATGGACTTCGGCGCTTACACACCCGGCAAGAACGCACGCTTCGACAAGGCGCTCGAGCGGATGCAAGGGATCAATGCGTTTCTCAGACAATCGCCCAAGGACGCCACCCCGATCCAGCAGACGATCGCGCAGCTCACGATGCTCGGAGCTCACTCATGAACCGACTGGTGAAGTCACGCCGCTTGGTAACCCTGCGCGCGCGTCAAGCGTTGCATGCGCGGGCTGCTGTTGCCGAAGCCGTCGCTGCGCTTGAAGCGGCGAACGACGTCGTCACGGCGCGCCACGAGGGCCTCGCTCGCGCCGCCACGGCGATCGCGCCACAAGCGGGCGCCGTCATCAACGCTGCTAACCTCGCGCTCGGTTCGATCGTGCGAGAGCAAGCCGAGCTCAGCGTTCGCGAGGCTGTTCTTCAGCGCGGCGCGTGCGAAGTCGCGTCACGGCAGGCACGCGTAGCAGCAAGGGAAGCCGAAGGCGCGCTTCGCCGCGCCGAAGCGCGCCGAGACGGGATCGTCCAGGAGAAAGCGCGCGCGCTTGACAAATACCTCCAGGAGCTCGCCGACGGCGCCGCGCAGCGTAAACGGAGCCAGGCATGAAGGCATTTCGAGTCATCGCGATCTGCGCCGCGTTGCCGGGCGCCGCTTGCAACGCAGCCAAGGAACGGATCTGCAGCGCCCAAGAAACGGTTCAAACCCTGCCGAGCTCGCAACCGGTGACCGAAGTTGCGGAAGAGCTCAAGGACAATCACCTGTCTCATAAACTGCGCGAACGACGACTCGCGCTCGAAGAGAAGCAGAGAACCATCGAGGCGAAGGAGAAAGAGCTCGAGCAACGCGAGCGTCGCCTTGCAGAAGCCACGAACGAGACGACGCCAGGCTTGGATCCGATGATCGGAATTCTGAGCACGATGCAACTCAAAGCGGCGGCCCGTATGCTCGACGCCATGCCCGAGTCGGACGCTGCGCGCGTGCTCCGGGCGATGGAGGTGGAACGTGCCTCCGCGTTGCTCGCTGGCATGGACGTTGCGCGTGCTGCTCGAGTTGGCCGCGCGATTTCGAAGACGCCTCGGGAGAAGCAATGAAACAGAACCTCGAGCTGCAGCCGGCTGCGGCCTCTTGCATCGGGATCTCCGAAGCACCGAGGAGACCGTCGAAGCACGACCTCTTCGAGTCGTTGCTCGACGGTGACTCGCCGCAGCACGATCGCGACGACGACATCCATGACGTGGACATCGTGGTGGCGCTCGACGCGATGCCGCTCGTCGCGCCGGCCGTGCGCGCGGCCGACGAGGCGTTTGATCGAGTGGGCCTAAGCCGCCTCGCTGACGCGACGGAGGAGGTCCCGCCGCCGAAGCGAACGCAGAAAACGGCGCGCGACAGCGCTGTTGCGTTACCGCACGCGAACGAGCCGCAGCGACCCGCGGTCCCTTTGACGAAGCCGATCGCGCGCGTTCCTTCCGGCCCCAATTGGGCGAAGCCGGTCATGGATATGGCGCGCACCGCCGTCTTTCAGTGCGACGCGCAAGCCGCAGTGTCCCTGGAGCACCCGACGCTCGGCGCGTTGCAAGTGCGGGTGACGAAGACGGACGGTGTCTTCACGGTCGAGATCGCGGTCGCCTCCGAAGCGAGCCGCCAGGCGCTTCAATCGGAGCTGCCGGAGCTGCACGCAGCGTTCGCGGAAATTGGCCTGCGCCTGTCGCGGGTCGGCTTCCAGCTGAAAGTTGGAAACACAAAGAAGCAAGGAGAGGACCATGGTAACCGGCGCCATCCAAACCACCGCGAACGTTAGTCAGGTCGGCGCCGCTGCGCCGCAGACTCAGATGGGGAAGGAGGATTTTTTGAAACTCCTGGTGGCCCAGCTCTCGCATCAAGATCCGCTGAAGCCACAAGAGGGCGCCGAGTTCGTGGCGCAACTCGCGCAGTTCTCGAATCTCGAGCAGATGATCAGCGCAAACGCGCAGCTCGCGAGTATCTCTTCTACGTCGGCGAGCCAGCGCGACGCCCAGGCTTACAACCTGATCGGCAAGCACGTCACCGCCAGCACGCGCACTGTCGAGATGGACGGGCTCAGCGGCGCCACGCTGCAGTTCAATGTCGGCGGCGCAGCGGAGAGCGCACGTATCACCATCACAGACGATAACGGTAACGTGGTGCGCGTCATGGAAACTGGGGCGCTCCCCGCCGGCGCCGTCACGGTACCGTGGGACGGCATGAACAAAGACGGCGACCATGCGCAAGCCGGCACCTATCGCGTCGCGGTTTCGGCCAAGGCCAAGAACGGCGCGCCCGTGCCCGTCACGAGCGAAGCGGGCGGCGTGGTCAAGGCCGTCGTCTTCGTGAACGGAAAGACCATGCTCGATCTCGGGGCAACCGAGCTCCCACTCGAGACCATCACCAGCGTGCAGTGAACCTTCGAAGAAACCAAGGAGCAGCAACATGTCGATTTCCAGCTCAATGAACATCGGTGCCAGCGGCCTCTCGGCCCACGGCGACGCTATCGAGATCACCGGCGACAACATCGCGAATGCCAATACCATCGGCTTCAAAGGCAGTCGCGCAACCTTCGAGGACGTCATGGGCCAGACAGTGCTCGGCTCGGGTGGCCAGCCTGCGCGCACCGGCATGGGCGTGCGCCTCGGGCCGGTGGAAAAGAATTTCGATCAAGGCTCGCTGCAAAACACCGGCGCCGTCACCGACCTTGCGCTCGATGGCAGCGGCTTCTTCGTGTACGCCGGCACACAGGGCGGAGTGACCGGTGACTTTTACAGCCGCGCCGGTCAGCTGCACATCGCGCAAGACGGTACCTTGCAGAACCCGCAGGGTATGCGCCTGCAAGGTCATCCCGTGGACGCTCAGGGCCAACTGCAGGCGAGCGTGGGCGACCTGCGCGTTGCGAACACGACGCTACCGCCGCTCGCGACCGCGAATGCGACGATCAACGCAAACCTCGACTCCGGCGCCACGGTCCCGGCCGCTTTCTCCACGGCCGACCCTTACGGCACGTCGAGCTTCTCGACGAGCGTGACTGCCTACGACTCGCTCGGGAACGCGCGCAAGATTGACGTGTTCTTCCGCAATGCCGGCGGCGGCACCTACGAATGGTACGCGCTCACCGACGGCAGCAACGTCACTGGCGGCACCGCCGGCACGCCGTTTCAGGGCGCAAATGGCACGCTCACCTTCAATACTTCCGGCGCCCTCGACACCGTCACCGGCAACGCGTCGACGTGGAACTTCCTTGGGGCGACGGCGGGTCAAGCGCTGAACTTCGACTTCGGCGACGCCATCGCAGCCGGTGGCACTGGTCTCGCTGGCAGCACGCAATTCGCGGGCGCGTCTACCGTTCAGAAGCTCGAACAAGACGGATATTCGGCGGGCACGATTCGCGGCATCAGCATCGGTGACGACGGGGTCATCACGGGCAGCTTCAGTAATGGTCAGAAGCGGACGATCGGCCAGGTCGTCGTGGCCACCTTTCCGAGCGACGCCGGTCTCGACCGCCTCGGGAGCTCGATGTTCGGTCAGACCGCCGCTTCGGGCGCAGCGATGCTCGGCGATCCGAGTACCGGCGCACGCGGGCGCGTCGTCTCCGGGAGCCTCGAGCAGTCGAACGTCGATCTCGGCAAGGAGTTCGTCGACCTGATCGCGCTGCAGCGTGGCTTCCAAGCCAACTCCAAGATCGTCACCACCGCCGACGAGATGCTGCAAGAGACCATGCAGCTGAAGCGCTGAGGAGCTGAGTGATGATCGCGCTTACCCGTATCAACGGCACACCGTTCCACGTGAACTCGGACCTCATCGTGACGATCGAGCGAACACCCGACACGATGCTGTCGATGCAAAACGGCGAAAAGATCGCCGTGCAGGAACCGGTCGACGAGATCGTCAAGCGCATCGTCGCGTTTCGTCGTCGCATTCAGTTCGCCGACGTTTCGGCGCGGAAGGAGTGAGCCATGGATTTTGCCAGCATCGCAGGCCTGCTGCTCGCCATCGGAGCCATCTTGGGCGGGCAGGCGCTCGAGGGCGGTCATATCGGCTCGATTGCGCAACCGACCGCGGCGCTCATCGTCGTAGGCGGCACGATCGGCGCGGTGGCGGTGTCGTTTCCAGGTCACGCGTTGAAGGCCGCGATTGCCGCAACGAAAACGGTGTTCAAACCGCACCATGTAGACTACGGTGCCGTTGCGCAGCAGCTGATCGGCTTCGCGACACAGGCCCGACAGAACGGCATCATCGCCATCGAAAAGAGCGTTGCCGAGCTCAGCGATCCCTTTCTGAAGAAAGCGCTCAACCTCGCCGTCGACGGCACCGACGGCAAGGCGATTCGCAGCACGATGGAGCTCGATCTCGCGCGCGAAGAGGAAGAGGCCGAGGCCCCAGCCAAGGTCTACGAAGCCGCCGGTGGCTTCGCACCTACTGTTGGTATTTTGGGCGCGGTGCTCGGCCTCATCCACGTGATGGAGAACCTGAGCGACCCGAGCAAGCTCGGGTCGGGCATTGCCGTCGCTTTTGTTGCCACGGTGTACGGCGTCGGGCTTGCGAACCTCTTCGTGCTGCCGATGGCGAGCAAGCTAAAGATGCGTGCTGCCGAGCACGCTCGCCTGCGCGAGCTCATGATTGAAGGGGTTGTGGCGATTGTCGATGGAGAAAATCCGCGCCTCATCAAAGAGAAGCTCGCGGCGTTGAGCGGTCAAGCGATGGACGGCGAAGGCGGCGACAAGGCCGTGAAGAAGGCGGCGTAGTCATGGCACGCAAAAAGAAACCGCCCGAGCACGTCAACCACGAGCGTTGGCTCGTCTCCTATGCAGACTTCATTACGCTGCTCTTTGCTTTTTTTACGACGCTCTACGCAATCTCGACAGTAGACGCGAAGAAAGCCGGAAAGCTCGTGATGTCGCTCCGCGCGGTGTTCGATCTCGACCCCTTCGTCAGTGACAAGCCGATGCTCGGCGCCGATTCCACGGAACCGCCGCCGCTCTCTGGCACGGTGGCGCCGCGCCTTCGGCCGATCCGCGTCAGCGGCATTCCGTCGCCGAATCGACAGGTCAAGCGCATGAGTCGGCTCATCCACCGCCTCACGACCGCGCTCGAGATCTACTCGAAGAGCGACCTCGTGCGTGTCACGAAGGAGCCGCGCGGCGTCGTCGTCACCTTGGACGCGGGCGGTTTTTTTTCCAGCGGGTCGGAGCGCTTGCTCCCCCGACCGCGTGCAGCGCTCGACCTCATTGCCGATACTCTCAAGGGCGTGCAGCTGCCGGTGCGAGTCGATGGCCACACAGACAGCGAGCCCGTGCGAGGCGGTCGTTTCCGATCGAACTGGGAGCTCTCGACCTCGCGGGCCGTCACGATCGTCTCCTACTTGTCGCAGAAGTACCGATATCCCCCGGACCTTCTCAGCGCCGCCGGCTACGGAGACACGCGCCCGGTGGTGCCGAATGACACAGCGACGAACCGCGCGAAGAATCGTCGCATCGAGATCGTCATCCTGCGCGAACCGGCGGCGGTTTTCCCAGCCAAGTGGGTCTTTGATACCCAGGGCGAGGCCGACGACTGAACAGCCCGCTTGCCGCCTTCGACGTCTCTTTCATGCAACCGTTCAGCGTGCTCATCGTCGACGATGAAGAACTGTTCTTGAAAGCGGTGTCGCGGGACTTGCTTCCGCTCGGCGTGGGCGTGCACTCCACGACGAGTGCGGCGGATGCGCTTACGCTGCTCGAGCAATACCGTCCGGCGGTCGTGCTCAGCGATATTCGCATGCCTGGGATGAGCGGCATCGACCTCCTCGGCGAAATCAAGCGTGTCGATCCGACGACCGCCGTCGTGATGATAAGCGGCACCGCTCACGCAACGGAAGCGGTCACGGCGCTCAAGCTCGGTGCCTTCGACTACGTGGAGAAGCCGTACACCGATGCCGCCGAGCTGCGAGAGGTGCTCGCGAAGGCGGCTGCCGCTGCGCTGGTCGAGCGCGGAACGAGCGCCTCGTCGCCGCGCCTGCTCGGAGAGAGCGCTGCAATGCGACGCGTCCGCACTGCCATTGACACCGTTGCCCGTACCGACGCGACGGTGCTCATCGTCGGCGAGAGCGGTACGGGCAAAGAGCTCGCAGCGCGCGCGATCCACGATCGGAGCAGGCGCGCCACGAAGCCGTTCGTCGCGGTCAACTGCGCCGCGATCAGCGAGAGCCTCCTCGAGAGCGAGCTGTTTGGCCACGAGCGCGGCGCGTTCACCGGAGCCGCGACGAGCCGACGAGGCCTGTTCGAGGCCGCACAAGGCGGCACGATCTTCCTCGATGAGATCGGCCACGTTTCGCCGGGCGTGCAAACGAGCCTTCTGCGTGTCCTGCAGGAACGCGAGATCCGACGCGTCGGGGCGTCTGAAAGCACGAAGGTCGACGTGCGGGTTGTCGCGGCAACAAACGCCAACCTGTCGCGGCTGATTACAGAGGGACGGTTCAGGCTCGATCTCTACTATCGATTGAACGTCATCGAGCTGCAGCTGCCACCGCTCAGGCGCCGCGAGGGCGACGTGCTGCTGATTGCCGAGCACCTTCTGCATCGTTTCGCCAAGGAGCTCGGCAAGCAGGCGGTGTCTTTTTCTGCGGAGGCCATGCACGTGCTCGAGGCGCACCGTTGGCCTGGTAACGTCCGCGAGCTCGAAAACATCGTCTATCGCGCGGTGCTCGGCTCGAGCGGCCGCACCGTCGAGCGCATCGACCTCGAAAGAGAACAGACCCCGCTGCAGGCGCTCACCGACGTTCCGCCTCTGAGCACGGGGAACTATTCGGCGCAACGCCGCGACCTCGTACAGCACTTCGAACAACGCTATCTCGAGTTGCTGCTCGCGCGCACCGGCGGGAACTTGTCTCAGGCCGCGCGGTTGTCCGGAATCGACCGGTCGAACCTGCGCCGCATGTTGCGCGAGCACGGCCTGCGGCCAATGGCCGTGCATAGCGAATCGGAGCGAGCATCATGAACCCCACAGCCAAGGAGCCCACAGTCCTCTTCGTCGACGACGAGCCCCTGATCTTGAAGCTGATTCGCCGCGAGCTCTTCGGAGCGCCGTTTCGGATCCTCTGTGCAGACTCGCCGACCGAGGCGCTGCGTTGCATCGCCGAGCAGCGTGTTGACGTGGTCATCTCCGACATGCGGATGCAGGAGATGAGCGGCCTCGAGCTCCTCGATGCCGTGCGGTCCTTGGATCCGCACGTGGTGCGAGTGATTCTGACCGGTCAAGCAGACCTCGACTCGGCCGTACAAGCAATCAATGGCGCCGCGGTCTATCGCTTTCTGCAGAAGCCGTGGGTGCCCGGTACCATGGAGCAGGAAGTGCTCAGCTGCCTCGAGCACGGGTCGAGGCTCAGGCGACAATCGCCCGCGCATGCGTCGACCGTCGACATGCTCGAACGCCGGCACCCCGGTATCACGAAGGTACGGACTGGACCGGGGGCAGCTATCGAAGTCGAACCGGGGATGCTCAACGTCGACCTCGGTGCGTTCCTGCGACAGATGGAAGCGGCGAAGGACGAGCTGCAGGTGAAGTAGTACGCGCAGGGTGACTTACGTTCAAGACCACACAATCGACAGTCATCTTATGAGCTTCGAGCGAATCGCCGATGGACATATTGAAGTGAGTTACACGAGCGCCGAGGATATGGCGCCAGAGCAGCAGCGGGCGTTGATCGACGCTATAGAACGCGAACTGTCTGCGAGGCGGCTCACGGTCTTGTTTCGTGTCGGATCGATCTCGGTGCCACCCGCGGTGCCGACTTTCTGGCTGAATGTCACGAAAAAGCACGCGCCGAAGCTGCGCGCCATGGCTGTCGTATCCGACTCGGTCGCAGTGCGTGCCGCCGCAACCAGCTTCGGCATAGCCAATATTCTGCGCGGCGTATCCGTCGCAGTGAGACCGTTCAAGAACAGTGAGGTCGAGATCGCGCGACAGTGGTGTCAATCAAGCAACGCGTGAGGCCGCCTCCATCCCGGCATTGCTGGCATCGATCTCGGCACACTCCACCATCAGCAATTCGCGAGCTGAGAAACAAAGAGGAAAGTTTTCGAGCGCGTTGTAAAACTTAGCCGTGAAGCGTTCGAGCCTGATTCTCCGTCTCGTCTTGCTCTCCTGCTTACCCATGCTCGTTGGTTATGGTTTGACGAGCAGCGTCGGTATCGCGGTTGGTCTCAAGACTCAGAGCTTGCTCGGCCCCTTGCTCAATCGAGAGCCCGACGTTGCGGCACAACTGGAAGCGCATTACGATAGCATGCGTCGCGTGATGATCGGTCTCACACTCTTGACGCTCGTCGGTGCGACGGCAATGGCGGCTCTCTATTCGCGCGAGATCGGTCGCTCGATTCGGTCGATGTCGAGCGCGGCGAAGGCGATTGCAGATGGCCGATTGGACCTTGCTCCGCCACAGCCCACGCGGGTGAACGAGCTCCACACGCTAGGCGAAGCGCTTTTTGCGATGCAACAATCGCTCGTACGCGCGATCGACACCGAGCGACAAAAGGCGGCGCTCGAGAAAGAGGCCGCGGTTGGCGCAGCGGTGCAGGCGTTGTTCTTGCCGAGGAAAACGGCGCTTACCAGAGCAGGTTATGCTCTCGCTGGCTATCATCGCGCCGCCGCTATTTGCAGTGGCGACTGGTGGCATCACTGCTCGGACGATCCCGCGTACGTGCGGATCTTGCTTGCCGACGTGACGGGGCACGGCGTTGGCTCTGCCCTGGTCACGGCGACCGCGAGCGGCATGCTCGCTCAGCTCGAACGGCACGCGCCTTCTGACCCTCGTGAGCTGCTGGAGTCGCTTCACCAGGGCATCCGCAAGCTCTGCGCCGGCGAATACAATATGTGCGTATCCCTATTGCAGCTCGATTGCGTGACCCGTGTCACGACTTGGGTCAACGCCGGCGCACCGCCGCTCTTCATTTCTAAGCCCTCGGGGGAAATCGAGGCCCATGTCGGCTACAGCACACCGCTCGGAGGGGACGACTTGCAGTTGTCGTCCATGCGGTTTTCGCCTGACAAAGCCGCCCGCATCCTTGCTTTCACTGATGGCTTGGCGGAGCTACAGTTGCCGACCGGAATGCCGCTCGGGCACGGTCAGCTGAAACGTTGGTTCGAAGATTCGATGAGGCTCGACGTTGTTTCGGCACGGGACGACATGGTCAAGCGAATTGATGCATGCACCGCCGGCCAGCCATTGAAAGATGACCTCACATTTGTGGTCATCACGAGCGAACGCGCATGAGCGAATCGCGAATGCTTGTTTCGGAACGCGATGGCGTGGTGCTCGTCGAGCTCAGCGGGGTCGTCGAACAGCCGCTCGATTTCAATGCGCTTGCAAGCCGCGCGGTGCTCATGAACTTGCAGCACACCCGTCGCATTACCTCGTTCGGTGTCCGCGCCTGGAGAACGGGCATCAACGTGCTGTCTCCGCCCGTGTACTTCATTGGCGCGCGGCCACTTTGGGTGGCGCACTTCAATACGACCGCCGGCTTCGCTGGCTGCGGCGAGCTCCTTTCGCTGTTCCTCCCTTACGCGTGTCAACAGTGTAAGAACTTCTTCGAAGTTTTGTGGGATCGACGCGTCGTCGGGCCGTTCGACGGCAGCAGCCGCGTGCCGCAGCCACAGACGTGCCCAAGGTGCCGAGGCTCCGCAGATTTCGATGACGTACCGAACGCCTATTTTGCGTGTTGTGCTCGCCAGGCGCTTACCCCTCGCTCGCCGGCGCTCGATGCGCTCATCGACAGCGAGCACCTTCGCGCGAGCGCCCCCACATGATGCGACGGAGCTGGTCTAGATCTAGTCGCCCATCCAGAGCGACGCGCCGAGCCGCGGTACAACGCCGCTCTCACTTCGCGGCAGGCGCGTCATGACGAGCCTTGGTCGCTGTTTGTTGATCGGAGACGTTGCGGAAGATGACGTCATCTATCGACGGGTTGCATTGAACGCGAGCACCGTTGCCATCATGAGTAGTCGAGCGGGTGCGTGGCATCTCGACGGGACAGACACGCTATTTTTGTTCGCGTCACGGACTGAGCGTTCGACGCTCGACGCGATCCTCGATCGCGTCCCTCCGTCTTTGCGCGACGGACAAATCGTGGCGTTGTTCGACCGGCCGCATGGCGATCATGCGAGTCATTTGATTCAGCGAGACGTTCATCATGTGGTGAACCTCGATCACAAAAATGCCGAAAGGGATTTCGCATGGCTTCTGTCCCGCCTCGGCGTTCCCGAGACAGCGCCCGAACCGACGAGCGATTCGCTGCGGCTCGCGCGTCTGCTCGATTCGAGCGCTGCGATGTCGGATCTTCAACTCTCGACGGGCAAAGATCGAATCGATTTTTTGCGTGACATCGAGCGTCTGACAACGCGGTCTGCGCTCCCTAAGCGGTTTTCGGAGCTACTGCAGCGCTCGGCCGAGGAGCTCATCAGCAATGCGCTTTTGGGTGCGGCGGACCAGGACTGCATGGTCGAATCCATCATCATGACCGATGGTCGGCGCTGGATTCTGAGCGTGTCTGACGACAGCGGCACGCTCCAGTGGCCCGCGGTTCGACGTCATCTCGGCGCGGCGCTCACCGACCAAGACCTCGCGAGCAATCCATCTGGCGGTGGGCTTGGGCTATCGATGGTCCTACGAGGGTCCACGCATGTGCTCTTCGACGTGCTTGAGAACGAGCGTACGACCGTGACCTCTGTGCTGGATGTGACCGATACGTTCAGAGGCTTTGCGGAACGCGGCAAGTCGGTGTCATTTTCGAGTCACCGAAAAAGTCACTGAGCGTGTTCGGGCTTCGCGGGCGATGGTGGCGCTGAAACAAGACCGGCGGCCGCGACGACGCCCCGTCGCGATGGTGCAGTCTGCGAGAGGCCACAGGCCTCGCGTACGACGCGAACGAGCTCATGGGCACGTAGGGGCTTTGGCAGCAAGAACGCGGTATCGGCGAGCGGCATCGAGTCAAACATGTCCTCTGGGACGCCTGTGACGAAGATCACGGGCAGCGAAGAGTATTTCGCGTCATGGCGAACCCGTTCGAGTAACTCGACCCCGTTCATGACCGGCATGTAGAAATCGCAGAGCAGCAGATCGAAGGTTCCCTGCACGAGGTGTTCGAACGCCGTTCCGCCGTCACAGACCTCGGTGATCGACACCTCGAGCTGGCGGCCGTCTGGCGCGAGCGCGCCAGCGAGGCGTCCGAGCCGAAATCGAAGAATGCGGCGTGCATGCTCGTCGTCGTCCGCGACGAGCACGCGAAGCTTCAGTGAATCGGCGTGCTTGAGGTCGTTCATTCCTCGAACCCACTGCACGCGCCAGGCCGACCCGGGCGGCGTCCGAAACGGCGAGTTTTTGCTTGCGGGTGCGACAAGGCGAGATGGTTCTGGGGGGTACCGACCCAGCCAGGGCGTGGGTACTTCGTCACGGTACGGTCGCAGACGGAACCGCGTGCGCAGCACCGCGACGGCCGTTGACCATCGCCTGACCCGAGAGCGTTAGGCGGCCGATCATGTTGAAAACGACGGGCACCGCGTGCGGAGCCGCAGCACCCGAGTCTGCTACTCGGCGTGCCACTCTCGACGTACGTAGCCTCTTCTGCACGTACATCGCAGCGTCGGCGCGGTCCAAAATCGCAGCGAGTGAATCGCTTGGCGCCGAAGACTCGGCGAAGCCCACGCTCATGCGGAGCGTGATCCCGGCGTTGGTTGCGTTGAAGCTATCGATCGCGGCTTCGAGCCGCCGTAGCGCGCCCTCGGGATCGGCGTCCATCCCTGCGACGACGAACTCGTCGCCGCCGAGGCGGGCCACAACATCGGTGGAACGAAAGGTTTCGGCGAGCACCTTGCCGGCGCTTGCGATCGCCTGATCGCCCGCCGCGTGGCCGTGTTCGTCGTTGATTGCTTTCAGACCATCGAGATCGATCGAGAACACCGTCATCTTTCCGCTCTGGCGCCGCGCGATGCCGAACAATCGCTCGGCGTGAGCTTCAAAACCCCGCCGGTTCAGCAGCTGGGTCAACGGGTCGCGCTCCGATTCTGTGTTGAGCCGATCGAAGCGCTCGCGAGCGCGTGCACGTTCGGCCCGTTGCGACGCGGCGAGCAGAAGCGCAGCCTTGAGCTCGGCCGGGCTGAAGGGTTTGCCCACGCATCCGGAGGCGCAGCCCTCTTCTACCAGGTGCGTAGCGATCGCCTCGTCAAGTGCGCCAGACATGTAGACAACCGCGGTGGTGCCTGCGTTCGCGATCGCCCGGCCGACCTGTATCCCGTCTGCCGCGGTGCGGAGGTTGATGTCGACCAGCGCGACGTCCGGAGAGAGCTCTGTACACGCAGCGAGAGCTTCTTCGGCGGTGTGCGCGACTGACGCTACGGAGAGACCGAAGGTGCGAATGAGACGAACCACACTGCGAGTGAAGGCGGCGTCGTCATCGACGATAAGAATGCGCGCTGCGGGAGTGGTGATCATGCACCCAGTGTCGAGTCTACCCACCCGATCGATAGTCGCGCGTACTCCGACCCACCAAGACCGCGGTTGTCGCACATCAACCGACCGCTTCGTGTCGTAGCGTTCACCTGGTGCGGTTCGCCGCTTGCAAGCTCAACCGGATTTGGCGCTGATCAAGGATGCTTCGACAGCATGCGCATGCGAATCGTTGCGGTCGGCGGAGGCAAAGGGGGCGTTGGCAAGAGCCTCGTCGCGGCAAATCTGGCCATTGCTCTCGCCGAAGGGGGCGCTCGGGTCGTCGCCGTCGATGCCGACCTCGGTTGCGCCAACCTGCACGCCTTGTTCGGAATCGAGCGGCCGCGCCATACGCTCGGCGCGTTCTTTGCGCGCGAGGCGGACACGCTCGGCGAGCTAGCGATCGCGACGAGCGTTGCCGGCTTGGAGCTCGTGGTCGGCTCGGGCGCGATCGTCGGCGCGGCGAACATCTCTTGGGCGCAAAAGCAACGGCTGCTTCGGCAGATTCTCGCGCTGGACGCGGACGTGGCGGTGATCGACGTCGGCGCCGGCACGTCGTACAACGTGCTCGATATCTTCGACGTGGCCAACGTGCGATTGATGGTCGTGAGCCCCACGCTCCCGTCGGTGCAGAACGCCTTTTCGTTCTGCAAGGGTGCTGTCGTGCGCGCGCTCCGCCAAGCCTTCGTCGACGCAGGAGTAGACCCAGCGCTCGGCGAGCGGCGCGAAACCGAGCGCCTGACGGCGACCATCGCGAGGTTGTCTCTGCAGCATCCGGCCCTCGGCGCGCGGATCGCCCACGCACTTTCACACTTCAATGCGATGATCGTCGCCAACCAGCTGACCCGCGTCGAGGATCTCGATCTCGTACACGCCCTCTGCCGGATGACACACGACTTTCTCGGCGTGTCGGCGAACATCGTCGGCCAGATCTATCAGCGCCCAGCGATCGCCCAGTCTGTCATCGCGCGGCGCCCGTTCCTACTCGGCGCCGAACGGGACGATCCAGAAGCGCGCATGTTCCGCCGCATGGCGCGCACTTTGCTTGACGGCGTGTTGGCTGAGCCGGGACGTGCTTCTAAAGCTCTTCCTCCCGCGGGCGGTCCCGACATGGGCGCGTTCGATCTCGATCCCTCGGCGTTGCGCGCGCACCCCCGGCACGCAGCGGACTGGGCGGCGACGCTCGAGACCGAGAACGGCATTGTCGAAGGGATGATCGCGGACGTGTCGGAAAACGGCGTTCGCTTCATTGGCCCGTGTGGTCGCCCGATCGCGGTGAGCGGCACGGCCATTGTGTGCGTAGCGGGGTTTTCCGGCGCCGCAGAGGCATCCGTTCGCTGGGTGAGCGCTGCCGAAGGCGGCCGACTCGTCGTCGGGTTGGAGCTCACCGGCGGATCTTTGACCGGCGAGATCTTGACGAAGAGCGCGCTCCGTTACGCCGCCGCTGGGTGAGCTGTGCGCCGCGGCATGAGCACGCTTCCGGCGTTTTCGAGACAGCCGAACCTACCTTATGTCTTTTGTTCCACTGCTCCCCGGAGGCCAGGTGCGCCAGCGAAGAATCGAAGTGTCGTTCGCTACTGGCCGACTGACCAAAAGGACAGTTGACTTTGATCGCGCTTGTTAGCTTGACGACCGCGAGGTCGAGCTTCTTGCGCAGACGGCAGCCGCACAGCCGACTGAGCAGCACCGGCCGGTGGGGCGACTCGTGACCAGAAAGATGTAAGAATAGTACGCTTTCTGCTCGGGTCACCGCCACGAATACGCATTGACGAACGCCTCGCGCCGATTTCGCTGACGCATGTCGAAAGTCTACTGCCCGTGAGGCCGTATGCTGCTCGTGCATGTACGGCGAGACGCGTTGTAGGTTCTGCTCTTCGAGCTGCAAGCCGTGTTTGCACAGCTTCGTCAAAACCGTTGTCTGCTGCGCGCCGTTCAGGAGAATGACGGCGTTTCGGCCAAGAGGGCGAGCGCTGGCGCAATTGGTCTGCCGTTCGGGGTCGTGCAGTCTTCGCCACCACGTTACTGGGAGTCAGCCGCTGGGTGTCTCGCAGACATGCCTACGCTCTCGAGCAGCTGCGACATGGTGAACGGTTTCCTGACATAACCGTCGGCGCCGATGCGATGCGCCTCCCTCCCGTCCTTCGGCTCGCCGCGTGCGCTGAGCATGATGACGCGCGTCCCATCGAGCGCGGCCCTGCGGCGTAGCTCCGCGAGCACGCTCACGCCGTCCATGCCCGGCATCATGACGTCGAGAAAAATCACATCCGGGTGATCGCGCTCCGCCATCCGCAGCGCCTCGCGGCCATTCGGTGCGGTGCTCACCGTCACGCCGTGTGGCTCGAAGACACGCCGAACGAGGAGGCTGATCTCGAGATCATCGTCGGCGACGAGGACATGCTTGCTCATGCCTTGGATGTCGTTTGCGCGGGTCGATCGATCAAGCACACCCCGGCGCGGGAGGTGGGCACAGTGCCCAGCCCCACCGCGATCGCTCTCGCGGCCCCCGCAATGCGCGCGGCGCGCTCATGTGGCAGAAGGATGTCGTCTATGCGCGCGCGATAAGGGCACAGCCCATCCCGTGGCACCAAACCGGGTCACCTTCAGGGGACCATGGAGCGCAGCGCGTTTCGGCACAAGATCGCGGGTATATATGGGGCCTCCAATGAAGCGGTCTCGCAATACCCTCATTGTCTTCGAGTAAGCCTAACTTGCCTGCACTCAAGACGTCGGCTCTACTCCCGAGCGTGCGGCCGCTACCAAAAACGTTTCTCGTGACGATCGGCATCGCCGTCGCGTACTGGGCAACAGGACGCCTCGGGCTGCTCTTGGCGATCCCTCCGGGTTACGCGACCGCCGCGTGGCCACCGGCCGGCATCGCGCTCGGCGCAGCGCTCATGCTCGGCCCGCGCGCACTCTTCGGGATATGGCTCGGGTCGTTCGCGGTGAACTTCGACCCCGCGCTTTTTCCGTCGGCCAAGGGGTTGCTCGTGCCGACGGCAATAGGCCTCGGTGCGGTCGCTCAGGCGGCCGTTGGCGTAACGCTCACACGCGCACTGATGCGCTCGCCGTTGACCTTGCTCTCCCCGCGCGATGTGACCGTCTTCTCTCTCGGCGATCGGAAGCTGTCTCGTCGCGAGCACTTGGGCTACTGGCGTTTTGCTTGCGACCGGGCTTGCCACAGCGGACGCGACGTTCACTTGGTGGACGTGGTTTCTTGGCGACGCCCTTGGCTCCCTCATCTTCGCGCCTATCTGCCTCGTCCTCTTCGCGCAGCCCGCAAGGTATTGGCGTCCACGTCGAGTCGCTCTTTGTGTCACGTTATTCGTCGCTTTTTCCGTGGTCATCGGGGTTTTCGTCTCGTTTCGCGACTATGAAGATAGAGAAGACGCCGAGCGTCATGCGGCGATCGAGGCGCAAATCGTCCGGGCCCTCGAAGACGGGATTGCGCACGACCTGATGGCGTTGCGCGAGGTTCGCGATTTCGTGACGAGCGTGGCCGAGCTCGACGAGGCCGTGTTCGAGCGTTTCGCGAAGGGCATCGTCGCGCGCTACCCCTCGATCCAGGCGGTGTCATGGAATGCACACGTTGTGGCGGGGGAGCGGGACTCCTTCGAACGCCGCCAGGGCCGCCCTATCGTCGACCTGACACCGTCGGGAGATCTCGTACGCGCAGGCAGCAGAGCCGAGTATTCCCATCACCTTGATCGCGCCGCTCGAGACGAACGCGAGCGTCCGCGGCCTCGACGTGTTTGCCATTGACGACCGTCGAGCGGCGATCGTCCGCGCGCGGACGGAGAACACCGTGGCGGCTACGGCGTTGCTCGAGCTCGTGCAAGCGGCGGGGAAAACGGACGGGCTCATCTATTATATGCCCGTCACGGAGAAGCCCGATGGCGTGGTCGCACTCGTGCATCGCACGCACTTGACCTTGCGACGCGTCTTTCACGATGTCATCGACGACACGATGAACGTCGCGGTGCGCGACGTGACTGAGAGCGACGCACCCGTGGAATTGTATCGATCCAGCCGTGATGTCCCGGCGGGGGCGATACGACGAATTGCGCCCCCGATCACGGTGGCGGGACGAAAGTGGGAGCTTTCGAGCTTTCAGGCGCCGCTGCAGCCGCGGCAGCGAGGCAAAGTCGCCTACTGGACCTTGGCAACCGGCTTTGCTTTCACGGGTCTACTCGGCGTGTTGATTCTCATCCTCACTGGCCACGCGCTCTCAGTCGAGGCCGAGGTTGGCGCGCGCCTCGCCGATCGCGAGCATCGCTTCCGCGCGTTGCTCGAATCGGCTCCTGATGCGGTTGTGATCGCAGACGCCAACGGGAGCATCGCGTACGCGAACGAGCAAGTGCGACGGTTGCTCGGCTATGGCGTGGAGATCGTCGGCCGATCGGTCGAAACCCTGGTCCCGGCGCACCTAGTCGAAGGCCACCGAGCCCTGCGTGGTGACGCCGAGAGGGGCCGGATACCCCGGATGATGGGCGCGGGACGGATTCTCGGTGCCCGGCATGCGGACGGGCATATCATCCCCGTCGACATCAGTCTGAGCATGATCCAAACGAACGAAGGAAAGCTGTTCTACGCTGCGATTCGTGACGCCACTGAGCGGCAGCACACGATCGAGCTACAGCGACGGGCGAGCGAGCTCGAGCAGGGCATTCAGCGGGCGAACGAGGCTAATCGATTGAAAGGTGAGCTCCTCGCGACCATGTCGCACGAGTTGCGGACGCCTCTCAATGGCATTCTTGGCTTCGCGCAGCTGCTTCTCTCGGAAAAGCTTGGACCTCTTACTCCAACACACAAACAGTGCATCGCCGACATCAGGACGAGCGGTCAGCACCTCCTCCGCCTGGTCAACGACGTCCTCGACATGGCGAAGCTCGAGGCCGGCAAGCTCGAGTTGGCGTTGGCGGAGACGGACATCGGCGCACTGGTCAACGAAGTCGTCGAAGTGCTCTCTGTTCTCGCGCAGACGAAGCATATCGAGCTCGTCATGGAACCACCGGCCGTCGCAACCGCGCGAACCGACGCGTTGAAGGTGAAGCAGATCGTCTACAATTACGTTTCGAACGCAGTGAAATTCGCTCCAGCTCAAACCCGCGTTCGCATCGCTGTGATCCGCGAGGGCGAGCACGCGTTCCGAATTGCCGTGCACGACCAAGGCCGTGGCATACCGATAGCGGATCAGGCGAAGCTCTTTAGCGAGTTCATCCAGCTCGGCACCGGACACGAACGGACCGCCGGCAGCGGAATCGGCTTGGCTCTCTCGAAGCGCTTGGCCGAGGCGCTCGGCGGCAGCGTCGGCGTCGAGAGCGATATCGGCAAGGGCAGCACTTTTTGGGTCGTACTGCCGCTGGAGACGAGGGCCCGAGAGGTGGCCGCGTGAGCCTGCGCATCCTGGTCGTCGACGACAATGAGATCAACGCTCGCCTCCTCCAACTCTCGCTCGGCGCCGACGGACACGTCGTGCGTGTTGCAGGCACTGCGGCGGAAGCAAGGTCGGCGATTTCGGAGTTCGATGCTGGCCTTTTCTTGCTCGACGTACATCTGCCAGGAGGCGATGACGGCTTGACGCTCTGCCGTGAGTTGCGCAGGAGCGGCGCACATCAGAAGACGCCGATCATCGCCATCACCGCTTTTGCGATGAAAGGCGACGAGGAGCGCGCGCTTCTTGCCGGCTGCACGCGCTATCTCTCGAAACCGATCGACGTCGATGCGTTGTCTGCGATCATCCGCGACCTGTCGGGAGCCACGCCATGAAGGGAACCGTGCTCGTCGTCGAAGACAACCCGGTCATGCTCCGGTTCCTGCAGCTCACGCTCGAAAGCGACGGCTACCGGGTGCTTGCTGTCTCAGATGCGCGCTCGGCGCTCGAGTTGTTGCGCAAGGACGCGCCCGACGTCGTCCTCCAAGATCTGATCCTCCCGGACTCTTTTGGTTTCTCGTTGATGGCAGAGCTGCAAGCATCGCCACACACGGCCGCCGTGCCGGCCATCGCCATCTCGGGCGTCAAGCCACGTTTGCAGGATGCCTGGAGCGGCGGTGTTGGCTTCGCTGCATACCTGCAAAAACCCGTTTCCCCTGAGGTGTTGTTGCAGACCGTCGAATTCGTCCTGCGGCGCGCGCAGGTGGACGAAGCGGTCATCGGGCTTTCGCGAAGTTGCCTCGTCGTCGATCACGACGAAACTCAGCGCGAGCGCCTCCGGGACCGGCTCGTTGCGATGGGTTTCTCGGTCGTGACTGCTCCATCGGCCAGTGGCGCGTTGGCCGAGCTCTCGACTCGAGACATCAGCCTAATCGTGAGCGCGGTTTTCATGCCTGGCGGAAACGGCTTTTCGCTCTGCTCCGCTGCTCGCGCGCTCGAGCGTTCGGCCTCGACGACGATCGTGCTCGTTGCCACGGTGGCCGGGACCGACAAGGACCGCGAGCGCGCGGAGGAAGCTGGCGCTGACGCGCTGATCATGGGGACTGAAACGTATTGGGGGCTCGAGCGCGCAGTGCGATATCTCCTGTCGCAACAGCCTGGGTAGTGGCCATCCGTGATGCATCCGCGCTCACAAGACAGCGTGTACGCTGTGTAGAGCGCCCGCCGATCGGCGTAACCAAAAATTGGTGCGGAGACAGCGCAAGTATTGGTCGCGCCCGGCTGCGCGCGCGGCAATCCTCCGCAGCAGGGAATTACTGGGCCGATGGCTGCGTGAGTTGCGCCTCGCGAAACGGCTGACGCAGAAAGCTCGGGCCTACTTCGACACTTTCGACGGGATGTTCGCCGCCGTTGCACAGCGCCGCGGGCTCGCGTGCTGCGGAGCAAGCGAGCGGAGTACGGCAAGCAAATAGTCTACGCACTGGGTATACGATTGAGCGCCGAGTTCGGCGACGGGTTTTCGAACAAGAACCTCTGGAACATGATTCGATTCGCCGAGGTCTTTGGCGACGTGGCAATTGTCGCCGCGCTGCGTAGACAATTGAGCTGGACGCATTTCCGGCGGCTCATCTACATCGACGATCCATTGAAGCGTGATTTCTACGCCGAGATGTGCGCCATCGAGCGCTGGAGCACGAGGACGCTCGAGGAGAAGATCTCGAGCATGCTCTCGTGCCAAGCTCCGCTCGCGTGTAGCCGAGGAGCTTTGCCCATGCTTCGTCAGTGCGCGCTGCGCCCGTTTCGATGTTCCACTCCCACGTGCCCAGGTTGGTGCTTTCGTTGATGCTCGCCAGGCGGTCGCGCTCGTCGCGAAGGGTCCGCTCCGTAGACCTGCGCTCGGTGATGTCGTGGGCGGAGACGAAGATCATGTCGCGCTCGTTGATCGCTCGGGCCATCGAACGACGCGCCCTTCAAAGGTATCGTGTTTCGCGCACAGCATACCGCCTGCTGTCGACGCCTCACCGAAAGCGTCAAGACGACGCGTGCTTTGACAGGTGCCAGAAAACACTGCACTGCCACCTGTCAGCAGAAAGCTTCGCCGCTCGCCAGAACTGACCCTGTCGTGCTCGCCAAGAATGGACCGGTGAATCAGCGCGGCGGCGAGCGTCGTTGCGCGGAGCAGTACCGAGCATCGAGGCATGGCTCGCAAGCGACCGTGC
>JADLHZ010000154.1 GCA_020848545.1 Deltaproteobacteria bacterium
AGATCGATTCTCTCTTTGAAGCACATCTCCAATCCGTTTCACCCGACGGCACAATTCGAGAGCCAGTCCGCGCGCGTGTCAGGAAGAAAATGGGATACTGCCGGTGGAACAGCGTGAGAGCCGACACACGAGCGAATGCGGCGAGCCGCTGCGAAGCGTCGAGCACGTCACATCGAGCCCGTGGCATTGGCTTTCGAGATGCGCTCGGTGCTCCTTCGCCGCCTTGTAGGTGAACACGTCTCGCTCTGGGTCTCGCAGGAACGCCTGAAGCGCGCGGCAATTTTCGCAAACGCAGTTGCGGGTGAGCTTCCCGTCTCGCGCCCAGTCCTTTGGTTTGACCGGCGCCGTCGCGCTCCTCAGCGTCAGAAAGTCCGTCACGTTTTGCCAGAGCGCTCGATACCAAGGTTTGCCGCGCTCGAGATCGGCGCTACCGCCAACCATCCCGAGCACCACGGGCAAGAGCACTTCGTCGGGCAAATAGGCCTGCGGATGCGCGAGACAGAGCCCGAGCGCGTCGTCGAGAAGCGCCCGGTCACCGACGCGCACCAAGGTCGTGAACAACATCCGCACGAAATGCGCGTCCGGCGATGGCGCACGATGGAAGCCGAGGCCTCGCTTCGTGGGCAGCCCCTCGACCACCGCGCGGCCGACCTTGACGCAGAGCGCTTCACTCGAGCGCTGGTCTTCCAAACCATGCGTCAACCCCGAAAGGAGCGCGACACAGCCGCCGTGATGCTGCTCCATTTGGTTCGCAATCAACGGAGCCAAAAGTTGCGCCGCGCGCTGCTCGTCGAGACGCTCGCACAACACGATGATGGCCGCGTTATCGCGCCCGTCGTAGCGGTGGATGATGGTCTCCTGGAAGAAGCGCTCGGCGAGGGTTGTGTCGTCGAGCCGCAGCAAGAGCTCGAGCAAGCGCACGCGCGGCAGCGGAACATCGCGCGAGCCAAGCCGGTCAACGTTGTCGTCATAGTGCTCGACAATGTGCTGCGCCAATTCGGCCGCGCAGCGCATCGCGTCGCCTCCCGCACCGGCCGTTCGCGCTTCGTCGAGCAAGGTGCCGAGGAACGGCAGCGTCGCGCCCGGTCCTGCTTGAGCGACGATCGCCATGCGCCGGCGCCTCGGCCAAACGACCACGGCAGCCCGGCGGTACGCGCGCTCGAACGATGCGCCTTCGTTGCCGGTCGCTTCCATGACGCGATCCTCGTCCGGGGCTTCGCCGGCGAGCGTTCCCGGCGGGCAGAGCTCGTCGTCATCAAAGGGAATGACGCCGAAATCCACGGGGCGATCGTCGAGCGAACGCCAGTGCTCGATCTGCTGAATCCGCTCGAGGATCTCGATGACCTCGTACTCAGAGCCGATCATCTCCGTCGCCTCGCGCGGTCCCCACCATCTTCGGCTGCGCCGAGGATAATAGGGACCGGCAAGCTCGGCGCTCCCAGATTCGACGAGCGAGACGATGCCGAGCGATGCCTCGCAGTCGGATCGGCGCGCAGCCTCGAGCAGCACGCTCGTCACCGCCGCGTCTTCCCCTTTCAAGTCCGAGGCCGAAAGACCAGCCTGCGAATATTGGTGGGCAAGAGGATAGACGAGCTTCGTCGGGCCGTCGTCGCTCGCAGACCACGCGCGCAACAGCCGCTCCGCAGACCCGATCTGCGGGCGATAATCCGGTGCGGTGATCCGATCAGGCCCGGACCGCACCAGGTTGAAAACGAGCGCCAGCCGATAGCCACCAGTGATCGGCCGCAGCTCGTGCTGGCAATCGGCGTAGAACGCTGCGAACGAGAGCTCGGAGAGCTCGTCCCCGCCGAGCGTCATGGAGACTTGGCGCCCGGCGTGGCTCACGATGAGCTCGCCTCCGCGATAAAGCGACGGCAGCACGACGACCACCGTCGCGAACATGCCGTCGACTTTCTCGCTGTCGCGATGAGACACGAAGAAGGAGCCGACTTGGTAGAGTAGCAGTTTGTAGAACTGCATCTCCACCCGAGCGTCGTCGCAGCCAAGCCCACGCTTAACCGCGGAAAGAATACGGGCTTCGGCTTGCTGCCAAGCGGTACCTTTCAGTCGGACGCGCGACGGGGAGACCTGCCACGCATTGCGTACCGCGGTGTCGACGATGGTGTCTGCTCCGCGACCGTACGGGGCAAGCTCCGCGACCTCGATGAGCTGGCGGGCCTGGACCTCTTGCAAGGGAAACGCGAGCACGCCGATCGGGTCCACTTCGACGTGAAGCAACGGTGCCTCGAACGCGCCGCTCACGCAAAAATCGCCGGGGCATTCGACGGTCTCGAGGACAGCGGCCAGCGCCTCGTTCACCTCGCCTGCCGTTCCGCCCCGATCGTGAGCGTGGTCTTGAGTCACCGAGTTCATGGGGCCCCATACGGCATGTGGCAGAGCAGCTTCAAATGTTCTCGCTCGCGTGCGGGGCGTGCCTCATGGAGCGACAGCCGTGCGACCGGAAGGAACTTGCATTGTATGTTGCCTAAATATGCGATGTTGCGCAATACGCGCAACATGACATTCTCAGACAACACACTCGTTCGCGACGCCATTCGTGCGCTTCAGCAACGCCTACCCCCCGGATGGGATGCCGAGGCGCGCACACCAAAGGGCGATGTCGATGCGTTCGTCCGCCTGACCGCACCGAATCAGGTCTCGGGGCTGATCACGCTTGAAGCTCGCAAGAGAATCGATCCCAAAGCGGTCGTTCTGCTCGCCGACCAACTGAGCCGTCGGCCGGCCGACAACCCGCTCATCGTGGTCGCTCGGTATCTTAGTGGAGCAACCCGCGAGCGACTCCGCGAACGAGGGCTCGGCTATCTCGATCTCACCGGCAACGCTCGCATCGTCGTGCGTTATCCCGGGCTGTTCATCGAGACCCAGGGAGCGAGCGAAGATCCCGAACGCGAAGAGCGACCAGCACGCTCGCTGAAGGGAGCCAAGGCGGGGCGAGTCGTCCGTGCGCTCGTCGACTTAAGGACGCCGCCAGGTGTGCGCGAACTTGCCGCCCAAACCAAAATCGATGCTGGGTACGTTTCTCGTGTTCTCTCCCTCCTCGATACCGAAGCCCTCATCACGCGAGCAGGTCGAGGGCGCATCGAGACCGTCGACTGGCCAGCACTCCTTCGGCGGTGGGCAACGGACTCGCAGCTAGAGTCTCGGGGCTCGACGGCGACCTACCTCGAGCCGCGCGGCTTGCCGGCGTTGCTTGCTCGTCTTGCGAAATCAAACGAAAAGTACGCGGTGACGGGCAGCGTTGCGGCAGCAGCTCTGGCGCCGATCGCGCCAGCTCGGCTTGCGACGATTTGGCTTCGGGACGCGAAGCTCGCCGCGGAACGATTGGGTCTTCGCCCCGCAGAATCGGGCGCGAACGTTCTTCTCGTCGAGCCCGCAGATGACAACGTGTTCGAAGGCATGACAGAGCGCGACGGCGTGAACTACGCTGCGCCAAGCCAAACCGCTGCCGATCTCCTAACGAGCCCCGGACGTGGACCAGCGGAAGCAGAGGAGCTGATCAACTGGATGCGAGCGAATGAGGGAGCATGGCGGCGAAAGGCGCGCATGATCGGCAGCGAGTTCCGCACTATGAACGCAAAATCGCGACGATAAACAGCTCTTATTAAGTTGTTTACAGACTCGTTTTGGGTTGTTATAATGCTCGATATGCTCACAGCCCAAACGCTCCATCAGCTCCTTGATCAGCTCGGCGGCCTGTTGGCCGAGCGCGAGACGCCTGTTGAAGTCGTTGCCATCGGCGGCGGCGGTTTGCTGCTGCTCGGCTATATCAAGCGACCAACTCGGGATCTGGACCTTGTTGCCGTGATCGACGGCGGCGGTCTGCGTCGAGCCGATCCAATGCCAGACGTTCTGCGGGCGGCGATTGATGATGTCGCCAGGCTGAACGGCCTCGACTCGCACTGGATGAACGCGGCGCCGTCGAGCCTCGTCGATCTCGGTCTTCCATCGGGGTTCATGAGCCGTGCGATTCGTCGGCAGCATGGCGCGCTCGTGCTTCACCTCGCATCGCGCGAAGATCAAATTGCGTTCAAACTATACGCGGCCGTCGATCAGGGGCCCGACAGCAAGCACGTCGCTGATCTCAATGCGCTTGCGCCTACTGGCGCGGAGCTCCTTGTTTCAGCGCGTTGGGCCGTCACTCACGACGTTTCGTCTGGGTTCCGCGAACAGCTCGTCCAAGCACTCTCTCACTTCGGTGTCGATGATGATGGAAGCTTCTAGCCGGCTCGACGATTCATTGCTCTCCCTAGCGTGGAGCCTTTGGGCGGAGCTCGGTGTCTCGAGCGTCGTTCAAGCGCATGCCGAGTGCTACGTCGATCCAGAAGCGCTGCTGATTTTCACCGCGTCGCTCGCGGACGTCGATCCGAGACTGCGCGACGAATCACTCGATTGCGCGCTGACCCTAGCGCCGTTCCTGTGGACGAGCCGCCTCAAAACACTGCTCCTCAACGCAGACGAGCAACAGCAAAGAGCCTTTGGTTCATACGCCGCAACGTTCAACGGAGCGTCAACGACGCACGTGACGCTTCCACTTGCCGATGCAGAGCGAGCGCCGCCCCTGCGTCGTAGCGGCAAATCGAGATCGGCCGAGCGACCGGAAGCTCCAAGCCAGCTCGCGATCAGGTGCCGCGCAATCTTTGGCGTTGGCGCACGAGCGGACGCGCTGGCAGTCATGCTTTGCTCGCCAAACCAGGGTTGGCTCGCCGCGGAGCTTGCCCTACACGTTGGGCTGCCGAAGCGCGCTATGGCGACTGTTCTTCAGGACTTTGCGCGCGGCGGCCTCATGCGCGCCACCGCCGTTGGAAATCGCCTCCGCTATGATCTCGTGCAACGGAAGGGCCTCGAGCTGATTGTCGGCGTGAGGCCGCGGTGGAAGCCGGCGTGGGCGCTGATCTTGCCATGCTTGATTCGGATGCGCGCGATTGTTGCGCGAACCCAAGGCAAGGAGACCATGACCGCGCTTATCGAGAGCCAGAAGGCGATTGTTGCCTTTCTCGATGACATGGCTGCGCTCGGACTGCATGGTCGCGCGCCCGATTATCGCTCATGGTCCGCCGTCGTCGACTGGACGGAATCGATCGCCAGCGGTCTCGCCGGTGCTAGATCGGAATGGTTTGGGGCCGACATTAGAAGCGCCGCATAGAGGCCGAAGCCTACGCCTGCGACGGTGCCGGCGGCCGATCTCGCTTAGGGCTCGAGCACGATCAGCTCGCCTGTGATCGCGCCCGCCCGAATGAGCAGCTTGCCGACCGCTATCGGCAATGTGAACCGGCGGGGACCTGCGCTGCCAGGATTGAAGTAGAGGACGCCGTCCTTCACGAACTGCCGGGGCTGATGCGAGTGACCCGTCACGACTGCGGCGAACCCAGCCGCGCGCGGATCGAGGTCGAGTCCGGCGAGGTCGTGGCGAAGGTAGATTGTCAACCCGCCAAACTCGGAGACATTGTCGTCGGCGATGTCGGTCGCCCACTTGTCGTTGTTGCCGCGCACCGCGACCAAGGGCGCGATCTCTCTGAGCGAGGTCAAAATCTCCCTGTCGCCAATATCGCCAGCGTGAAGGATCAGGTCACTTCCTTGAAGAGCGGCCACTGCCTCTGGCCGCAGCAGTCCATGCGTGTCGGAAATGACGCCAATCCTGTGTTCTCGATCCACGCTCCTATTGTTCCTCGCGCCGCCGCGTCCGGCCAAGTTCAGGCAACATCGAAAGAGGACAGCGTCAGATGGGCCACGCTCGAGCACGGCAGCACTACGATGCGATACATGGGCACAGGGGCCGTGCTGTTGACCTTCGGACTACCTGCCTGATCGCCCACGAAATCAAAGGGGAAAAGAGGGGAAAAACTTCCGAGATCCAGACATTCCTGGAGTCTTGGTGGAGCGGGTAAAAACGAGAAAATCCGCCCAGCAGCCATCTCTGGCTAACCAGGCGGATTCTCGAAGAAAAGTTGGTAGCGGGGACCGGATTTGAACCGATGACCTTCGGGTTATGAGCGGGAAACAGGCAAAAATCACGGTTTGCCGCATGTGGTCGAAAACGTTGGTAAATATTTGAAACTGTTCAAGAATTTGCGTCATCGCAGCATCACGGGTCAACACGCAATATCACACGGTTTCACATCGCCACGGCAACGTGGCGTCAACGAGATTTGGACCGATTTTCGGTCGTAAACCGCGCGTTCTGTTCGACATTCGAGTCGACCGCACGGGAGCCAGACGAAACGGCGCCCTTCGCGAAGCGCGGCATATATAAGGACAGAGACCCGGAGGACGCTCCCGGGCTCGGAAGAGCTTGCAATGGATGTTGCCTAGATATAGGCTGTTGCACAACACGTGCAACATGCCATTTTCAGACAACACACTCGTTCGTGACGCCGTTCGGGCGCTCCAGCAAAGGCTTCCCCCCGGATGGGAAGCTGAAGCGCGCGCACCGAAAGGTGACGTCGACGCGTTCGTCCGCCTCACGGCACCGAATCAGCTCTCGGGCCTGATCGCGCTTGAAGCTCGCCAGAGACTCGATCCCAAAGCGGTCGTTCTGCTCGCCGATCAACTGAGCCGTCGGCCCGACGACAAACCGCTTATCGTGGTCGCTCGATATCTCAGTGGAGCCACCCGCGAGCGACTCCGCGAACGAGGGCTCGGCTATCTCGATCTGACCGGCAACACCCGCATCGTCGTTCGCGATCCGGGGCTGTTCATCGAGACCCAGGGAGCGAGCGAAGATCCAGAACGCGAACAGCGACCAGCGCGCTCGTTGAAGGGAGCGAAGGCGGGGCGAATCGTCCGTGCGCTCGTCGACTTGAAGACGCCGGCAGGTGTGCGCGAGCTTGCCGCTCAAACCAAGATCGACGCCGGGTACGTTTCGCGTGTTCTCTCTCTCCTCGATACCGAAGCCCTCATCACGCGAGCAGGGCGAGGACGCATCGAGACCATCGACTGGCCAGCACTCCTGCGGCGGTGGGCAACAGACTCGCCGCTAGAGACTCGGGGCTCGACGGCGACGTACCTCGAGCCTCGCGGCTTGCCGGCGCTGCTCGCTCGTCTTGCGAAATCAAACGAAACGTACGCGGTGACCGGCAGCTCTGCGGCAGCAGCATTCGCGCCGATCGCGCCAGCTCGCCTCGCGACGATTTGGCTACGGGACGCGAAGCTCGCTGCGGAACGATTGGGGCTTCGCCCCGCAGAATCGGGCGCGAATGTTCTTCTCGTCGAGCCTGCAGATGACAACGTGTTCGAAGGCATGACAGAGCGCGACGGCGTGAACTACGCTGCGCCAAGCCAAACCGCTGCCGATCTCCTAACGAGCCCGGGACGTGGACCGGCGGAAGCAGAGGAGCTGATCAACTGGATGCGAGCGAACGAGGGAGCATGGCGGCGATGACGACGGTCGACGAGCTCTATGTGCTTGCCCGGCAAGTCTTGCTGGATGCCATTGAAGGACTCGGCCACCACCGAGACGCGATCGTGTTGGTCGGGGCTCAGGCCGTCTACCTTCGCGTCGGCGAGGCCGATCTTGCCGTTGCGCCGTTCACGACTGACGGAGACCTCGCCGTCGATCCAACCGTGCTGACCGAGATCCCACCGCTTGAACAGGCTTTGCAGGACGCGGGCTTCTCTCCGAAGACCAAAGACTCCGTTGGCGTTTGGGTTACACACCGGTCGACGCGCGAGAAGAAGGACATCGAAATCCCGGTCGATCTCCTCGTGCCAGAATCGGTGAGTCCCGGGAAAGGACGACGTGCAGCGCGCCTGCAGGGTCACGCACCCAACGCCGCGCGCATCGTGTCCGGACTCGACGGTGCGCTCGTCGACGCCGACGTCATGCGCCTCTCCTCGCTCCAAGTCGAAGACTCTCGCGCGTTCGACGTACGCGTCGCCGGCGCCGCCGCCCTACTCGTTTCGAAGGTCCACAAGATCAACGACCGCAGCGGCAATGACAGGCAGAACGACAAGGACGCTCTCGATGTGCTTCGACTGTTGCGGGGCACCGAGACCGATGATCTCGCAACACGATACAAGAAGCTGCTCGCGGACGGTCGCTCGCAGGGCGCCGGCCAAAAAGGCCTCGCGTTGTTTGAAGCGCAGTTCGCGGCGAGAAGCGGCGTGGGTGTCGAGATGGCGATCCGATCAGCCAGCCCGCTCGTGAGCGCGGATGAAATCGCCGCGTCGTGCCAAGCGCTCGCGATGGATCTCTTGTCAGCGCTGAAGAAGTAAAGGGCCGATCGTCACCGGCACGCCCGAAAAAATTGGCATCCCATGAAATCGCTCGCCTGTTTGGGCGACATCAGGCACAAGAAAACGACCGTGTTCATCTGCGCCGCAGGCGACATTCACGGCGCGCTCGATCGAATGTACGCCGACATTCTCGCCTTTGAAGAGGCACTCGCGCTCCGCTTCGATTGGGTGCTCCACGTCGGCGACTTCGGCGTGTGGCCGGATCCGACTAAGATCGACGGCGCGACGAAGAAGCACGATGGCGCGGGTGATTTTCCAAGCTGGCTTTCAGAACGCCGCGCTGCCCCGCGCAAGACCCTCTTCATCAAAGGGAACCACGAAGATTTTCGCTGGCTCGATGCGCAGCCTGGCTCAGAGATACTCCCGAACCTGCACTATCTTCGAAACGGCACCACCTTTGATCTGATCGCTGGCGAGGAAGTGGTGAGCGTTGGAGGAGTCGGCGGTTGCTTCGGACCGTCCAACTTTCAGCGTCTCTCGAAGGACCTCCAGGGTTACGCTCGAAGACACTACACTCGGGACGAGATCGACAGACTCATCGCCATCGGCCAGATCGATATCATCATGACCCACGACGCCCCGGCCGGCGTACGGTTCGAGGGCCACCGCCGCGGCCCGGGCTTTATCAGCGAAGCGGCGGGTCTTGACGACCTTCTCGCAGGCACCAAACCCCGCGTGTGCTTTTTTGGTCACCATCACAATCGCGTCGACTCCGATGTCGCGGGCGTTCGGTGCGTCGGCCTGAACAAGGTGACCCTGCCCGGGAATCTTGTGGCGATTGAAATGCATCCGCGCGGACGGGACTACAAAGTGCTCGGCGAATGGCCGAAGCGTCGAGAAGCTTGACCCGCTTCGCCGCCTTGTTCACGAAAGCGCCATGTTCACGTAAACGTGAACACGGCCAAAATCATGAACATGGCGTGTGTACCCGCTGGTCCGTCGATTCGTGCATGTCGAGGGGTTACGGACAAGCGCCATCGGCAGGAGTGAAGTCGTAGTCCGCCAGCGCTTGCGCCGAGATGTTCGGGCCGGTGATCTGCCCGCCCGACAGGCTCCACGCACCGACCTCCGCGGGGCCGGCGGTGTACAACACCGAGCAACGCGTCGAGTAGCACGCCCAGCTCGAGTGGCCGACGACCTTACGGTAGAAACCGTCCTTCTCGAGCACGATCGATGTGGAGTCGGACGACCCCGAGCTCGAGCTGCCGCTCTTCGACTCCGTGATGTGTTGCCCGACGAGCGCGCACTCCGCCGCGGTCCGCTTCGGCGCCGGGAACGGGCAATCCGTCACGCTCGCCTCGCGCGACAGCGCAGCGCCGCCGACCATGAGGATGCGGCAGCTCGCGATGATGCCGGCCGGGAGCGCGACGTCCTTTCCTTGCAAGGGACCCGAAGCGAAGTGAATCGCGCTGCCCGTCACCTCGAACGGCGCCGCTTCCGACGTGTACGTGCCTTCTCGATATGTGTACGTCTTCGCCTTCGTATCGAACGACACAGCGCGCTCTTCAGCTCGATAGTAGGTGCTGTTCGAGGTCTTTCCTTCGAGCGAGTACGATCCTTCGAGCCACGCCGCAGAGATCGACTTCGGCGCGCTCGTTGAGCTCGTGTTCGCGGACGCGCTCGTCGATGCACACGGGTTGCTCGTCGTGGTCGGACCACTGACACCACTCGCGCCTGTCGCACCGCTCGAACCAGTCGCGTTGGTCGAACCAGTTGCGCCGCTGGAGCCAGTCGAACCCGTCGATCCCGTCGAGCCGGTTGCCCCGGAAGCGCCAGCGCCAAAGCTGCTCGCGGGCATTGTGCATTGTTGAGCGGAGAAATCAGTCACCACGTTGCAACTCACGTGCAGCGCCGGTTCACCGAACTCGGCACACGACAAAGTGCTGCAGAAACAGGCCCAGCCGGCCGGCGCCGGGTCGGACTCGCCGAACGCGCAACATTTGATCGACGCGCTGGCCATTGGGCACGACGACACCTCAGTCCAGTCGGACGCCGGCGGTGTCGCACCGGGAGCGCACGCGCAAAACGTTCCTCGGGCGAAACACTTCGTCGCACTGCAAGTCGCGTCGCGCGCCGCTCCTTTCTGCGACACGCTCTGGCTCATCTGCACGCTCGCCTGCGAGTACTCGGCGAAATCGGCGCCGGCCAACTCGTCTCGCGCCGGCGAGCACGGCTTGCTCGGCGACGACGGCGAATAGGTCGGACTGGTGCCGCGCTGGTCCGGAGCGGCGCAGCGAAAGACGACGAGACCTACGAGAATCAACCGCAAACGAAGAATGGAAACCATGGTGCTCCTTTCTCGAGGCGTCAGCCGCGAGGTGATGGTTTCGCACCGTATCACCGTTTTTATGACTTGTCATTACTAATCATTATCTGTACTCTTTTGGCATTGTGCGATGGACGCACGGAGGAACTCGCCGATGAGCTCAGAACCCACGGAAATCACAGCACCGCTCACCTTGACGCCCGTCGAACCGCCGCAGCCGGCGCCGCCGCCGGACATTCTGCGCGACGTCACACTGCAGTTGATCGACGAGGACCCGGAGAACGTTCGCTCGACCAAGAGCAAGATCGAGGAGCTCGCCGCGTCGATCCTGGCGCAGGGGCTCATCCAACCTGTCATCTTGTTGGCGCAGAAGAACGGCCGCTTTCGGATCCTCGCCGGCCACAGGCGCGTCGCCGCCGTGCGCTATCTCGGCTGGTCGTACATTCGCGGCATCGTTCGCGGCTCGTCCGAGCTGTCGGAAGCCGACACCCGCGCGCAGCAGCTCATCGAGAACACGCAGCGAGAGGATCTACCGGCTATCGACGTCGCCGAGGGCGCGCTCGTCATCGTCAATGAGGAGAATGGCGACATCAACAAGGCGGCGAAGCGCCTGGGCAGGTCGGCAGCGTGGGTACGCAAGGTGACGAAGATGTTGCTGGCCGACAAGCGCGTTCTTGGCTTGATCAAGCAGCATTGTCTTTCGGTCGAGCATGCGAACGCCGTGCTCGCCGCGTTCCGAGAGCCGGCGGGCGGTCTGGCGGCAGCGACGTCTCTCGCGAAGGAGTTGAGCAATGGCGCGACGTCGACCCGAGCGGCGATGCGCGACATGGCACGCCAACGAGCCGACGCATCAGTTCGCGAAGTCTTCTCGGTCCGCGGCGAGACCCAGCAGTTCGATCTCACGGTGACGTCCCCTGTACCGCTCAGCGAGGAAGAGCGGGCCGACATCTCGCTGTTCATGTCGCGCTTCGGCACCGTGCAAACGCGGGCGGAAGCGCGATGATCGGCGCCGTTCAAACGTACGAAGGACGTACGCCGCGCGTACATGGCGCGTACACGAAAAGGACGCGCGTCGTACGCGCGCTCACTGCCCAACCATCCGAGCGCGCTGCGGAATTGCCACCCCTTCGCTTCGCTTTTTCCCTGGGGACCCCACCCTCGAAACGACAGATGGTGGGGTCCCCAGGGAGGGGTGGCAGGAAACAGCACAAGGGATGGTTGGGCAGTGAGAGGGTCAAAGTGATCAGGAGTATGGGATCTGTGGAGACAGAAACAGGTCCAAGGAAATTGGGAGGGAGAAAGGAAGAGGAAGAAGGGGAAAGAAGAAATCAGAAACGGATGCTGGCGCGGGATCGGGGGCGACAATGACGCACGACGCGCCTACGCCGAAAGCCAAGTATCTCACTGAACGCAGCGTGTTCGGGCTCGAGTGTTTGCTCTTCGTACGTCGGCTGACGGACGAGCAAATGCAGCGACTGCTCTACGCCGGCAAAGAGACCGGCACGAAGACGGCCGAGGCGATGCGACAGGTGCGCCGCCGGTGGACGGCGCTGCAGCTCGTCGAAGCGTCGTACCTCGACGCCACGCTCGAGACGCTGGTCCTCGCGCACACGAACAAGGGGTTCGTCGAGTCGTTTAGGCGCTGTTACCCGGAACGGGTCTATCCGCCGGCCCGGACGCGAGTCGCACCGGAGACCATGCGGCATCAGCTCGAGCTCGCGGAGCTCTTCGTCTCGATCGCCACCGCGCGCGCGCGCCGGTGGCAAGACGTTCGCGACTGCGTCGCGTCGTTTCACTGGTCGAGCTTCGACATCGATGTGCGGATCGCGCAGAGGGAGGAAGACGTCGACGGCCGCGTTCATGAGCGCGCGACCGTGCCCGACGCGGTGCTGACGACCCACGCTCACCGCTTTCTGATCGAGGTCGAGCGCTCGACCAAGACCCTGGATCGCGTCGTTCAGGAGAAAGCCCGCCCGTACAACGCGATCTTCTCGACGGCGTCGGTTCGCGGAAACAAGACGCCGTATCAACAGAAGTTCGCCGACGCTCGCTCGCCGGTGATCGTCTTCGCGGTCTCGTCGAGCGAACGAGCGGCGAACCTCAAGCGGCTTTTGCACGGCGATCTGCGGGTGCCAGCGTTCTTCGTCGGCGACCGAAAAGAGGTGGCCGCGTTCCTACGCGGACACATCGATCGCGAGCCGACCCCGGCGGCATCGTCTGAGCCCGAGTTTCTGCGCTTAGCGCGGGAGTCGATCGACTACAGCGTTGCGACCCGCAAGATGTCGCCGGCGGCGGCGCAGATCGACCTGTTGCGGGCGCTCGCGCAAGTGGCGTTTCCGCCGAGCGAAGCCGCCGACCGCTTGCGTGCGCTCGATTTTCTGAAACGGGCAGCCAGCAAGGGCTGAGGAACGGAGTTGCCGTCATGGACCGCGACGTTTTCTTTCGCCGCTTCACTCCTACCGGCGCCGCCGGCGCCTCCTCAAGGCAGGTCCCGTCAGCGGAAGAAGTTTCCTCGCTCCGCTCCCCCGCCCCACTTCGTGGGTCCCCAAACTTCTTCCGCTCCCACCCGCCATTCGCGTCGTTCGCGATTGGCGAAATCAAACGCCGCGATTGCGGCACGGAGAACAGCATGTTTTGCATCAGTGATCTTCCCAAGGGCATTCCAGCATTGCGCACGCAAGCGGACGCAGCGGACGCCATCGCATACGCGCACCTTCGCCTTCCTGGCACCAAGCTGCACTGGTTCTTGATCGAATGGGACGGCGCGAGCACCGCGCGTGCCCTCGTACTCGGCTCGCCAACCGAGCTCGACTACGTGGATCTCGCGACTTTGACCTCGCTGCGCGCGCGGCTCACCTTTCAACTGAACAACTCGCCGGACGAAGGCGGTTATCGGATCGCCGAGCTGCCAGCCTTCGTTCAACTCGACAGCACGTTCAAGCCGACCCCGATCAGCGCTCTACGCGCACAATTCGCGGTGGCAGCATGAAGCCCGTCGACCTCGGACTCGCCGCGCTCTCATTGTCGCGCGAGCTGCGGACGCCCGTCTTCCCGGTGATCGAACGAGGCAAGACGCCCGCGACTCGGCGCGGCTTTCTTGGCGCCTCGAGCGACCCACGGCGGATCCGCGCGTGGTGGGCGGCAGGCGCGTTCAACATCGGCATGCCGACCGGCGCGACCAGCGGGATCGTCGTGGTCGATGTCGATGACGATAAGGGCGGCTCTGAGCACCTGGCAGCGCTCCTCAGCCTTCCCTCGACGCGATCCGCAAAGACAGGCAACGGCTTTCACTATTACCTCGCTGCCCCCGCGACGCAGCTGCGTTCTCGCGTCGGCTTCCTTCCGGGCGTGGATCTGCGCGCGGCCGGCGCGTACGTCGTCGCACCACCGAGCGTTCACCCGTCAGGTCGATCATACGAGTGGATCAGCACGGCGCCGCTTGCGCCCTTTCCAGAAGAGCTGCTCGCGCATCTGGTTCGAAGCGCGCCGCCATCCTTCACCCGGCCTCCTCGCAGCTCGACCAGTCACGGCCCGGCAGTAGCGCGTGCGCGGGCATACGTTCGATCGATGCCGCCCGCGGTCTCGGGTCAGCGGGGCCATGACGCGACGTTTCTCGTCGCGCTCGCGTTGGTGCGCGGCTTCGCGCTCTCGAACACTGAGGCGTTGCCGATCCTCGAAGAGTACAACGCGCGTTGCGTACCACCGTGGTCGGAGCGCGAGCTCGAGCACAAGCTGCACGACGCGGCTGGAAGCGATCGGCTTCAGCTCGGCTACCTCCTCTAAGGAGCTACAACCGACCGACCCTCGAATCGGCCCAGCTGACCACGCCCATGCACGTGACGACATTCGTTGTCGCCGCCGCTGTCCTGCCGGCTTCGCCTCCTCGCGCCCGCCGCTTCCGCCCCTTTGCGTTTGACGCGCCGGGGCCGGGTTCAAACTTTCTGGTCCCTCACCGTGTTCGGTTCGTCGCTGCGCTCCTCTCACAAAGTTTCTGACCCGTCGGCGGGAGCTCGCGTCCAGCGGCCGGTGGCGAACAACGAACGCCGCCACGCGGCACAGGAGCAGAAGATGGTCAGCGAGTTTCGGATCTACATCGCGGATTTGCACGAGTACTATGTAGCGCGTTCCGTTATGTTGAGCCGAACGAGAATAGGATCTCGGGCGCTATGGGAACGCAGGGCGCGGAACGCATTTGGCCCCGCTCGAAGCGGCAAGCATCGCGGCCGATTTGGGGTTCGATCTGCTCTTCGCATCTAGCGAACTAACGATCATGCGTACGGGGTGATCCAGGGCAGTGAGCCGCCGTACGCAGGCAGGGCAAGGAAGTTGGTCGGCGGCTACGGTGGCGATGCCGCGATTGTCGGCGAGAGTTCGAGCTATGGCGTGGCCGGGGAAATCGCTCGATGTCCAAAACGGATCGAGAACCTCCGACCAGTCAAGTGGATGCTCAAAAATGCGGTGAAACCAAATTTCGAGCCAATCTTTCAAAGAAACAGCACGTCCGTCGCGCTGTATCAGCTGCTTGAACCCGATTCCGTCGACAGATCCGTCGAGCCAAACTTGGCCTTTGTGCGGACCGCTCACGACGAGAACGTAGTAATACTCGCAACCGGCGTTCACGATGCGAAGGAAGCCCGAGCGCGTTGTCGCGTTCGCCGCAACGTCGGGATCAAACGGTGTCTTCAGCGCGTCGGCGGCGAACTCACTTTCGGAGTCCGGCTGGCACCACTCCGCGAGTGGAGCAATTCCGTAGTACGGCCCGGCGCCACCATCTCCAACCTCGAGCAAGAAAGACCGATAATCCTCGGGCAGCTCAATATTCCACTTGGACTCGAACGCCTCGATACTGGCGCTGGACAAACGCTTTCCGACAGAAAACTGATGCCAGCGCGCGCCAAAAATCCAACGATGCGTGCCGATCCATGTCGGAAGCGGACCATAGAATTGCGTCAACGCTGCCACCAGCCGTTTTCGCGTGAGAGCTCGTCGATAGCGCTTCATGAAGTCGTGCGCGTCAACCGACATGGCGACCCGGCTCCGCTGAATCGCTGGCGTTCAATTGGTCGATGACAGTTCTCAGCGCATAGGCATTCGGAACAGCCCCCAACCTCAGCTCTGTCTTGTCGGCCATCGTGATGTTCACCTGCCCGTCGAGCACGGAAACTTCTCGAACGCTTTTCAGCGTGATTGGCTCGCCCTTCAGGTACAGCTGATGTCGTGAAAGCGCGAGTTCGCCAAACGAAACTGTCTCGTTCCTTTTCAATCGCTCCAACGCGTCGTTGACGAATTTCGGATCGAGTCGATCGACCACCGTTTCACAAAAGCGTCGCATTCGCGTGTACATGCCGTTGATGCCGATATTGCGACCCCCGCCTGAGACGGAGGCGGAAAAAGTGTTCCCGCCGCCGCTGAAACTGAATCGGGTCGAACGGCGGCGGAAGAAGCCGTCAGTCAGCGCATCACCGAGTGCGGCGTGGCCGCCATGATGGCCATCAGCGTAGCTTCGCTTGAATTCGTACTGGTCAATTTCGTCCCACGCTAAGAAGACGCTGCGATCGGCGCCGTGGTAGTGGATCCCCTCCTCGGACAGCACAACGCGCCGCCGCATGAAGAACGCGATTGCCGCGGCGAAAGCGCCCCAAACAAAGAGCGTGATGAAGATGGCAACCGGCAACTGCAAGTCGTAGCTGACCGGTCCCTCAAGCGAAGACAGCAGGTTATGGCCCGTCAGCAGAAGGAATGGCGCAAACAGAAAAAGCACGACCCATTGCGACGGGCGATGCGTGCTCAGCTTTCGGCTCGATTGCACAATGGGCCAATGCCACGGCGCCGCGCGGATGCGCAATACGGTCACGCACTCAACATAATCAAAGCGCTTCGAGTACCTGCAGCACCGCGTCTGTTGGTCGGTAGCGCCGCCGTGGTTGTTCCGTGATGCCGGCCTTGGCCAGTGCCCGTCGCTTCATCTCCATGTCGGCCTCGACGTACGCGTGAGTGGTGACAACGCTCGCGTGTCCCAACCACGCTTGAATGACAATGAGGTCGACGCCGGCCTGCAGCAGGTGCATCGCCAACGTATGCCGGAACGTGTGTGGTGATACGCGCTTGTGCAAGAGAGCCGGGTACTTCTTGGCCGCCACCACCACGGCGCGGCGGATCATGTAGATGGCACCGTGTCGGGATAGCCGCACGCCAGTGGCGCTCGTGAATATGGGCATCCCAAGTTGATCAGGGCGGCCGGTCTCGCGCGAGCGAAGCACGCGGGCAAGATCACGATCGAGAGGAACGATTCTCTCCTTGGCGCCCTTGCCAAAAAGCCGCACTTGTCGTGGCTCAGCGAGACAGAGATCGGCTGCACTCACTCGTATTGCCTCAGAAACGCGCGCTCCCGTGCGTGCGAGAAATAAAAGGAGCGCGTACCACCGCCGGCCTATCGCGGTTTCCCGATCTGGTGCTGCGAGAACGGCATCGAGTTCATCACGAGACAAGTAGGTGATCGCCGCTTTGGTCGTCCGTTTTCCGGGAACACTGAGAATTTGTTCGACCTGGGCCAACGAGCCGGGATCCAGAAACGCGATATGGCGGAAGAACGCCTTGATTGCCGCGAGGCGCGCGTTTCGCGTTCGAGCAGTGTTCTCTCGCTCTGTCTCCAAATGCTTGAGGAAATCGAGCAGTGTCTTGCGATCCAGTTGCTCAAGCAGCAGGCCGGACGGCGTTGTGCCATGTCTTTCGGCGGCAAAGACGATGAGCAGGCGCAACGCGTCGCGATACGCCGCAATGGTCTGCGGGCTCGCGCGGCGGGTGGCCACAAGGTGCTCCCGCAAGAAAGACTGCAGCAACATCGCCAGCGATGGGGCTAAACGGCGCTTCATGACTTCACCCGTTTACGCGCTCCGCGACGCCAGTCGGTCAACCGCTGCGACGCCAGGCTCCGGAGCTCGGGCGTCATCGTGATGTAGTAAGCGGTGCTGGTGTAATCGACGTGACCCATGTAGGTCGCAAGCGCTGGGAGCTTGGCTTGCACGTCGACGCCTTCGCGATACCACGCGATCAGCCGATTGACGGCAAACGTGTGCCGAAGATCCCCGAACGTAGCGCCACGGCCGGTTGGCTTTCGCATTCCGAGGCGACAGAGCAGGTCGCGCATCGCCGCCTCGATGTGTGTATCTGAGAGCCGCTCGCCTCTCGCGTTCAGGAAGAACGCATCGTTCGGCTCCGGAAAGACAAGATCGCGCTGTTCGCAGTACGAACGGAGGGCCTTCGCCGTCGTTGCGTGCATTGGAACGAGCCTGTCCTTCTTGAATTTCGTTTGCTTGATCTCGATGAGAAGCTCATCGAAGTGAACGTCGGCTCGGTTCAGTCGCACTACCTCTCCCGGTCGGAGGCCGCAGCTTGCGGCGAGGCCAATCATGGTTTTCACCGCTGCACCGCGTATCTGGCTCCTCGGCGACGCGGCGGGCGCCTCGCGTAGAAGGAGCCGAAGCTCGCGCGGCGAGAAGATCCGCGCGGGTGCACGCGAATACACGCGCCGCAAACCGAACCGCTCGAGCGCGATCGATCCCGGGACGACGGTCGCTAGATACTCCGAGAAATGCTTGACTGTTTCGTACTTGCGCGCGGCAGCGTCCTCGGTCGTGCCGGTCGCCGCGAAGTCGAGCGCGAGCTGCTGCGTGAGCAGGCCCCTGTGGCCGACCTCAGCGACAAACGTGTCGAACTTTTGCAGGTAGTAGGTCTGGGTTTCGAACGCGAGACCGAGACGCTGTTTCAGCAGGACGTAGGAGGAGAGGTGCTCGGCGAAGGTGCTCTTGAACTTTTTCACTTGGCACCTCCCGGGAACGGAAGTGCAATGTCATCCAGGCTCGCACGGTCAACCTTGGTGTAGATCGCTGTCGTGTTGATGCTCTCGTGTCCGAGGACATCGGCGATGTGCTTGATTGGCACGCCTTTGTTGACCAGTCGTGTTGCAAGGCTGTGGCGAAGGAGGTGTGAACCGAGCCGAGGCGACTTGATTCCCACGCGCTCCGCGTACTTCTCAACGACCTCGCTGATCGCGCCTGCGCAGACGAAAGGGCCGTAGGGCGCCCGATGGCGCACGAAGATCTGTTTGGCGGGAACGGTAGGCCGTCCATGGAGGAGGTAGTCGGCCAAGGCCTTGCCCACCTCCTTGGTCAACGGAACGATGCGCTCCTTGCGCGTCTTCGTTCGGCGAATTCGGATATGACCATTCCGCCAATCGATGTCTCGCGGCACGAGCTCCCGAATTTCACCATTGCGAAGACCGAGCTCCGCCAAAAGGAGCAGGAGCGCGCGATCGCGGATCCCTTCGCTCTCGGTTGCGTCAACGGCCGCAACCATCCGCTGCACGTCTTCCCACTTGAGGTAGTGCGGAACCCGCGCGAGTCTTGGCACCTTGACCGAGGGGACCGCGAGCGCCAGGTTCTCGTTGACGATTCCATGCCAGCGGAGAAAGCGCATGAAAGAGCGCGTCGTGTAGCAGAGCGTGTATTGCTTTTGGGTGCCGTCGAGCTTGGCGAGCGCCGCGGTCACGTAGGCCAGTACATCAGCGCGCGAGAAATGACGCAGTGATCGTTTCGGATAACGCTCGCGATACCAGGACAGTAGCTCACGGGCGTAGCGGCAATTCGACGCTCGCGTTTGCGCGGCAAGCCCGGCAACTTCGCGGAGGTGCGTGTCGTAAAGGTCCAACAGCTCATCGTTCGGTTGAGCATCGACGCGCGCGGGCGGAAGCACGAGCACCCTGCGTTCTTCAAGAAAGCGGAGCAAGTGATCCATGGATAGCTTGGCCATGTGGTTGAATCCGGCCTTGCCCAAGTCCTCGGCAAGAAACCGATCCACCAAGCGCCGGTTGACGTCTTCGATGTGGTCGGCTCCGTGGTACGAAGCGAAGATGGTGAACCGCCCTACGTGACCCAGAATGTCCTTGCCGCTGGTGCGCGTGTAGCCTCGCCGCTGTAGCTCAGCGGCGAAGCTGTCGATGTATGGACCTATTGGTCCCCGCCGCTTTTGGCGGATGTGAAACTCCGACGAGAAGAAGCTTTCGAGCATCGTTTTCCTCCAGGTGCTTCGCCGCTCGCCAGAACTGACCCTGTCGTGCTCGCCAAGAATGGACCGGTGAATCAGCGCGGCGGCGAGCGTCGTTGCGCGGAGCAGTACCGAGCATCGAGGCATGGCTCGCAAGCGACCGTGC
>JADLHZ010000155.1 GCA_020848545.1 Deltaproteobacteria bacterium
GAGGTCGCCTGGTGAAGCCGCGCGCCCGCCTCGCTGCTGTCAAGCCGCCGTCGGCCACGCTGTACGAGCCGCGTCCGGCATGGGCGCACCCGCACAGTGCCGCGCACCGCGATGCCTACCTCGCCGCAATCGCGTTCCTGCGTCGTGACAAGCAATCGCGCTGGTTGCTCGATCGTGCCAGCATCGCGCCGCCGTGGCGCGCCCTACCCGTGGAGACGACCGCATGAGCACTACTACCCGCATCTACGCAGTCACCGACGGCCCCACGACGCGACTCGTGGAGGCCGCCACCCCAGCGCAAGCAATCCGCCACGTCGCCCGGCGCATGCTCTGCACGGTTGCCAGCGCAAAGCACGTCGCCCGCCTGGTTAGCGAGGGCGTGCCCGTGGAACTCGCCAGCGGGCAAGCGGAGGCGAAGTGAGCGCGCCCGTGCCGATCGTCGGGCTCACGCCGGAGCAGGTCGCGGTCCGTGCGCAGGGAATCGGCGCCAGCGAGTGCGCCGCGGCCCTTGGGCTGTCGAAGCGCACGTCGGCGGTCGAGTTGTGGGCGCTCAAGACCGGGCGCGAGCCGCCGACCCAGGACGATGCCTTCCTTCGCCTTGGCAACGCCGCAGAGGCCTACATCATCGGCGAGTATGTGCGCGACACGCACACGACGAAGATCGAGGTCAAGCCCGACACCCTGCGCCGCGGCCGGCAGATCGCGCACTGCGACGCCATCACCCCGGCGGCCGTCATTGAGGCGAAGTGGCGCGGCTCGCGCGAAGGATGGGGCGAACCCAAGAGTAGCGACATCCCGACTGACGTGTACATGCAGACGGTGCAGCAAATGGACCTGGCTGGCCGCGAGCTCGCCCACGTTCCCGTCCTATTCATGCGCCCACCGATCGTGATCTACGAGGTGGCATTCGACGCCGAGCTCGCGCAAATGATCGCCGACGGCGTCGGTGAATTCTGGCGCTACGTCGAGCGCGACGAACCGCCCCCGATCGATCCCGACCACCCGCGCGCCCTGCAAATGCTGCGCCTGGTGCACAAGGGCACCAACGGCCAGCGCATCGTTGCCGACGCTGAGCTCGAGGCGTGGCGCATCGCGATGGAGAGCTCCCGCGAGCTCGCGAGCGAGTACGGCAAGAGCGCCGACAACATGAAGGCGCACATCCTGCGCCGGATGGGCGACAACGCCGAGCTCGCCTTCGCGGACGGGCGCGTGATGCGCCGCTCGCTCATCCGGCGCAAGGGGTATGCCGTGGCCGACACCGAGTTCATCGAAGCCCGCATCGTCAAGGGCTAACAACAACCAGGAGCATTTCCGCCATGAGCGCAGACGCAACGATGTTCACCCAGGAAGAAGAGCGCGAGCAGCGCGCCCTGGTCACTACCACCGTCAACCCCTTCGGGGCCGTCGCGAAATCCAACGGTGGTGCGATGGTCGACATTGGCCAAGCGCGCGAGGTCGCCGACGTTCAGGCGGCGATGCTGATCGCCCAGCGCTTCCCGCGCGACCAGATCGCGGCGATGGATCGTATCCTCATGGCGTTCACGCGACCCACACTCGCCGAGACGGCCCTGTACGAATACGGTCGCGGCGGGTCCGATGTGTCGGGCCTGTCGATCCGCGCGGCGGAAGCGATGGCGCAGCAATGGGGCCACATCCACATGGGCGTCGAGGAGGTCGATCGTCGCGGCGGCGCGAGCACCGTGCGCGCGTGGTGCTTCGACGCACAGACGGGCACGCGTGACTCGAAGGTGTTCCAGGTCAAGCACTGGCGCGACACCAAGAAGGGCGGCTATCAGATCACCGACGAGCGCGATATCTACGAGCTGATCGCGAACATGGCCGCGCGTCGCAAGCGCGCCTGCATCCTCGCGGTCATCCCCGGCGACGTGCAGGAGGCGGTCAAGCGGCAGATCGAAACGACGCTCAAGGCGAAGATCGAAATCACACCCGAGCTGCTTAAGAGTCTGGAGGAGAAGTTCGCGGCCTTCGGCGTCACGGTGTCGATGATCGAGAAGCGCATCCAGCGCCGCATGGAGGCAATCACGCCGGGCCTCGTGATGCAGCTCGGCAAGATCTACAACAGCCTCAAGGATGGCATGAGCACGCCAGCGGAGTGGTTCGAAGCGGAGCCGCCGTCACCGGCGAGCGGGCCGCCACCGAGCAAAGGCGACGGGATCAAGGATGCGCTGCGCGCAAAGACGAAGCCGGCCGTCGACAAGGAAACCGGCGAAGTGACCCGCCCGTCGCTGGCGCTCGACGGCAACGCGCCGGCCGGTCCGTCCTACGCCGAGGTGCGCGAGCGCATCGAGAAGGCGAAGGACCGCGACACGCTCGACATGGCCGCGGGCTTCATCGACGGCCTGCCGCCGCAGTTCCACGCCGAGCTGCACGAGATCGTGAAGCAGCGGCGCGAGAAGGTGGGGGCGTAAATGCCGACGAAAATTGACCCGCCCGAGCACGACCTGGCCGGCGAGGTGCCGCAGATCGGCCCTGAGCACATCCCCGAGCGCGTCATCGACGAGCTGCGCGAGGCCTGCCGCATCGCGGCCGACCACTCCGGCGCGTTCAGCGACGCGTGCAAGGCGCAGGCCGAGAAGTACCACGTGAAGCCCGGCGCGTTGAAGCGCTTCGTGAAGGCGCTCGAAGGCGACACGCTCAACGACGTCGAGGAGGAGATGGACGACCTCGCGGCGCTGATCGTGGCCAGGAGGGCGACGGCGGACGCGTGATTGCCTGTTGCGTCTGGTTCTTGATCGTCTGGTTCGTCGCCGGCGCGGCAGGCACCGCCTTCGCTCTGCTGCTCATGCACGGCGGCAGCAAGGGGGCCGACGAGTGAGCGACTACCTCTCGCCCGTCGAGCTCTTCGAGCTCACCGGCCGCCGCCAGCGGCCCGCGCAGATCGCCTGGCTCAAGGCCAACCGCTGGCGGCATGCGGTCAGCGATCGCGGCGACCCGCGGGTGCTGCGCGCCTACCGCGATAAGCGCCTGCTCGATGGCGACACGCCGGTGGCCGAGCCCGAGCGCCCCAACTTCGCCCGCCTGTTCAAGCCGGCGGCGTAGACTTGCCCGGCCATGGGCCGCAAGCGCACGAAGCACCACA
>JADLHZ010000156.1 GCA_020848545.1 Deltaproteobacteria bacterium
GCACGGTCGCTTGCGAGCCATGCCTCGATGCTCGGTACTGCTCCGCGCAACGACGCTCGCCGCCGCGCTGATTCACCGGTCCATTCTTGGCGAGCACGACAGGGTCAGTTCTGGCGAGCGGCGAAGTCTCTTTCTCGGTTCGCGATGCTTCCGTTCAAGGGCTTGCGACACGATCCTGTCGGGCGCGAGCGCCAAGCCCGAACGATCCTTCTTCCATGTCAAGAATGTGATGGGACGGTGAATGTCGCCCTGCGTTTGGATCGCAAACGTGTCCTCGTAATAGTGGAAGACGATCCAAGGCGACTTCAAGAGAGCGAGGACGAGATCACCGCCTAGTTTGTCGATCAGTGAAGTGAGTTGCCCCGGGCCTGCCAAGACGTGGACTTGGCCGTAGTAGAGCAATTGTTCAGCGAGCAGGCCGAGATCAAGCTCGCCGCTGGCGTTGTGGTGAGAGACAATTAGTCGTTCCAGCATCGTTCCGTTTCAATCCTGTGCGAGCGTCGGATGATCAGGGCTCCAAAAAGTGTCTTCTGACTTCGCCCGCGCCGACGAAATGAGAAAGAAGACGGTAGTTGTTCTGGGTGTGCCGCACCTTGCCGGCGACGACGGCTGGATGCACCTCGATCTCATTCGCGAAGCCAATCACGGATGCCGGCGTTGGGTTGCGAGACGCGACGCTTCGTTCCCATTCCTGCCGTGGTACAAGCGCTTCTTCCGCCCACTCGTCCGCCTCAAGTTCCTGCGTCGACGCCTGGCTGTCTCGCAAGCTGAGATCATCGATGAAAACATCGTGGCGATCGCCGCGTTGGATGTGCCTCCCGATGTGAGCGAGTTCATGGAGCAAGCAGAACCAGAAGTTGTCCACGCGATCGTAACGCAGGGTTAGGGCGACAACTGGCGTGCCATCTTCTAAGGCGAGCGCGGCCCCGTCCAGGTAGGTCTTGGGAAGGTGCGGCACGACAAGAAAGACGATGCCGTGCTCCGCCAGATACCTATGCGCACGCTTAGGTCCGTCGCCGAACCTGCTGAGCTTCGCCACTTCGCGCAAGAACGGGAGCGTAATCGTCGCGGCTCGCGTCTTGGCGTCCGCCTTTTTTTCCTCTCGCGCGGATGCGATCACTTTCCAGCACCACGCCTGCAGCGCATAAGGATCGGCCTTGGCATTTTGTCGCGTGAGATCACTTTTTCTAAATAGGATCCCATCCTGCGGCGACTTCGCGCCCGCCGCACGAGCAAGAGCGCCGACTAGCTCATCGGCACGTGCAACCATGTTTCTCACTCTTGGTATCCACCCAAGCTTCGCCATCGCACTCAGCGGGTAGTTCCTGCCTGCCTGGGTCGTCGGTAGCGTCGCAGCTGAACCGAGCAACGATTCGGCGGGAATGCCCAAGTGCTGATGAAGCGCGCGAGCCATGGGGAGGGTCAGCGCTCGTTTGCCCGAAAGCACCTCGGAGACTTTTGCTCTGCTGCCTATGAGGGGCACGAGGTCGCGGGCGGTCAGGCCAGCTTGTTCCAGCCTGAATTGGATGGCAGCCAAGGGCGTTGGCGCCCGCATTGGCACATGCTTCGATTCGTAAAGCGAAACGAGGTCAACGAGCACATCGAGCTCATCGCCTTCTGGCGTGTTCGGAGTGGCGTCCATGAGCTCGTCGATGCGTGCCAGGGCCGCTTCGTAGTCGTCGTTCGTTCGGATTGCCCGAACTGTGTTCATTTTGGCGGCGCTCATACCTATACCTCCTCTGCGTCGATCTCGTCGTACTCCTCATGCGTCCCGACGAAGCGCACGTAGACAACCCGGAACGCGTAGTTGATCCTTACGATCAGCCTGTAGTCGTTCCCCTTGATGTTGAAGACGACGCGACTGTCCGCGAGGATGCTTGCGCTTCCGAACTTCAACTTCACCTTTGCCGGGGTGTCCCAGTCCTCTTGTTCGACTTCTTTGTGCCAAGCGAGCAGGGGCTCTTCGGCGTCCGGATGTTGCTCCCAGAACTCGCGGAGAGTCTTCTTCGCGATGATTCGCACGGGGCCTCATAGATTGCTCCCATTTCAATATCAAGTAATACGTACCCAAAATGCAATGTATTGGTTGTTGATTTTCGTCGGTGCTTCTAAGTGTTTGATATGTCTTGATAAAAATCTTTGTCGTTGTCTGCCGGTGGAGCTTATGAGCTCGGATTCACCTGGTCCAGTGGAAAGCGTAGCTGTCGCTGGGGCGGCTGGAACGAACGTTGAGCGTCGTTCGCCCTCAGGTCCCGGGACGGAGGGTAGGGTCGACGCGAGCGGCGAGGGCGTTAAGGCGAGCGGCGCGTCTCCGCAATTCCGTGGAGGTCAGATTGCTCGCGAGCTTGCCTGCGTCGATTTGCTTGGCCGCGTGCTCTGCGTCAGTCGCGCGTTTTCTGGCTGTGATTGCCAGCTGCAGCGATGAGACGTCGATGGTCGCGTGGTCGAGCATCATCCACGCGACGTCCGGGTCGCCATCTCGGGTCGCCGCGAAGATCGCGGCCTCATCAGGGATGGCACCGCGAGAGAGAAAGTCGCGGGCCAGCGAGACGTCGATGATATGCGCGCCGTACCGCAGCGCGCGGTCTACCGGCGCACCTTCAGCGATGAGAAAATGCGCGACCTGGAGCGAGCCTGCGGCCAGTGCGTGTTCGAGCATCGTCGCACCTCCTGATACGCGTTCGTGAAGGCTGCACCCCTCAGCTTTCAGCCGGCGACAGAGCTCGACGTCGTTTGCGCGGGCGGCGTGTTCGAGCGCGATGTTGCGTAGCAAACGCCGTTGCACGAGCGTTCCGTCAGCAAGCGCAGCCCGCCAGTCGAGCACGCATCCTCTTACAAGGGATCGCAACTTCTCAGCGGCGCTCTTTCCCGCCGTGCCGCGCGTTGCGAGCCCGTCAATCGCGTCGATCATTTCTATGCCGGTGGGCTCGTTCGAATGCTCGACACTCCACGGGTCGAGCTCCAAGTGGAGCTGGTCGAATAGCGCGTAAACATCGTCGGCTACGCGCGTTGCCGCGTCGGCGTTCAGGTCGAAATTCCAGGCGGGTGGCAAACCTTGTCTCCACGCGACTATGGCGCCGCCCTGACGGCCGGGCGAGGTCAGTACGTAGAGCCGTTCGAGATACTCGAAGCCTCCAAACGGCAAAGCGTTGAGTGTCGCGGATGCCGGGCGTCCCGCGGCGTGCGCCGCTTCTTTCTCCAGGCTCTCCTCGTGTTCGATCCAGCCCCAGAGATCCATGTAGCCGTCGCTGTCGGGGTAGAACAGCTCGGTGAAAGAGAAACGCGCTTCATGCCCGTCGAAGTTGACGCGGAGGTCATACGCGAGACGGCCGCCGAAGCAGGTGTGCCATAGATCGGTCAGAGCGCGTGGGATGGGGCCTGCACAGCGTCGCTCGATGCGGCCGAGATCGATCGGATCGATCGGTGGCTGCGCGGATAGAATGATCCGATCGCGGAAGACCGCCAGCCTGGCGTCAGCGAGCGCTTCTCGTTCCGCCGGAGCGAACGCGTTGGTCATCTACTGATGGGTACGTCGGCCAGGTGGCGATCGCAACCTCGATGCGGTGGCTGTTGATCTTGGTTGAAGGCGTCTGGATTCCAAGTCGTCGCCCCTCGTCAGACACGGCAAACTGCGTGAACGGGGGCCAAGCCGACGAGACGCATCGTCATCGTGGTCGCCGTTACGCACAGATCACGTAAACTGATGCTACGACTCGTTCGGGGTCGTCGCGAGGTTCGAGTGGGCAGAGGACAATGGGAAAAATCCGATCGCCTCCGCGAGCTCCGCGCGGCAGCGGAGTCTTTTCTCGAGAGTCCTTGCACACTGTCGCCATTTCAGACGCGAGCCATTCTCGGTGAGCTGTGCTCGGACTTGGGCTATTGTCTCACTCCGCACGACTTCGAGACGATTGAGGCGAACCCCCCGACTGATCCGCTGTCATTTGCCGAGTTAGTGATGAACATGGAGGGGGGAGGGGTTGACGACGAATCGCTCGAACCGGTCCTCGAACGGGTCTTGAGAACGTTTCAGGGCGCCGCACGGAGATGATCGATCAAGTGAGGGGCCAAACCGGCGAGTCTCATCGGCGAGGTCGTCGCTGTTGCACACCAGAGACACGCGGGGTTTTCACACGCCGCGCGATGAACTCGGCGACGGCGCCTGCGCTCACGCGGATCGCGTTCGTGGTGAGCCGCACGTGCTCGAGCTCGGCCTCTTTGCACCAGTCGTAGATCTTCGCCGTGCACACGCCCAGCACGGCGGCGGCCTGCTTGACCGTGAGCCACGGTCCTTCCGTCAATGCGTCGATGCGGGAGCTGTCGGCGCTGGGCAATTCGCCTTGGTAGCAAATCTGGTAACAAAACTGCTGCGAACCGGTGCGCTTGTTACCACGCGTTGGAAATCGGCAGATCGCCGAGCCTGAATATTTGCAACCACTTGCAACGCCCTGCGACGCGTTGTCAGTGCGGTTCTCGACCCTTCGAACCCGAGGGTCACCTGTTCGAATCGGGTCGGGCGCGCCAAATACGTTACTACCACCGGCTGTGTTCATGCGCTGCCCACCGCAACCCGTTGTGCCCCGTGCGCGCCCAGCCTTGTACACTCTGTTGCAGGTGGGGCTAGGCGAATAGCGGCAACGCACTATTCGCTGCGCGCTTGCGACGCGGGTGGCTCGGCGATCTTGCACTTGCGTAGTACGTCAATTTGGCACACTCTGCATTTTGTAAGATGAGTGACAAGCCGACGAAAGTGTTTGCCACTCGCCGGGCGGAGCGCGATCTCCGTCGAGCGCCCCGCCGAATCCAAGAGAGGTTTCAGGTTTGGGTGAACGCCGTGGAGACGATGGGTTTGCGCGAGGTGAGACGCAACCCTGGGCTGCACGACGAGCCGCGACGTGGCGACAGGGAAGGGCAGCGATCGGTGCGACTCAATCTCCAGTGGCGCGCCATCTACAGAGAGAGCGAGAGCGGCGAGCTGATTATTGTAACAGTCGAAGAGGTAACACCCCATGCGTACTAAGAAAGAAGAGCTGATTCCGGCGCGTGAGCTGATGGAAGAAATCGTTGGGCCGCTCACCTTCGCGCGCTTTCTTCGTGTGTGGCGCGAACTGCAGGACATGACGCAGGTTGCGGCGGCGGCGAAGTTGGGCGTTACAAAGGCGCGGCTCTCTGATCTGGAGCACGGCCGGCGCCTGGCAAGCGTAGAGTTGGCTCGGAGCATCGCCAAGAGATTGGGTGCGCCCGAAACACAGGCGATCGAGTGTTGCCTTCAGGATCAGCTGCGCAAAGCTAAGGTTCCGAAGCTGCGGGTGAAGCTGGTCGCCTAGGCCGGGCCACAACCGGTTGTGGTTTCACGCGGTCGAACACCACCGGCTGTCCTCGGGTCTCGACGGCCGTTGTACATATAGCTGCAGGTGGGGCGCGCCATACACCTTGCCACTGCCGGTTGTATTCACACCTCGTTCACCACAACCCGCTGTGCCGGCATGCGCGCTGACGGTTGTACGCTTCGTTGTCGCTGGGGCTTAGGCGAACAGCGGCAACCCACGATTCACAGGCTCCAATAGCGCAACTGGCTCGGGACTAGCGCCGGATCGAGCGCGCTCTTGATGTCGGCGAGGACGCCGCTCTTCTTCAACCCGCTGAGCAACGCCTCGCGCGCCTCCTGCAAGAACACCGCGTGCGGCACCGCCAAGATCAGCGCGTCGAGATCCCTCAGCTCCGCGCGCGACGACAACACGAGGCCGTACTCGTGCTTCACCTCCGCTGCGTCGACCAATGGATCGTGGATCATCGCGTCGATGCCGAACTGCTTCAGCTCGCGCGCGATGTCTGGGACCCGGCTGTTTCTGATGTCGCGCACGTTCTCTTTGAAGGTGATGCCCAAGATGCCGACGCGCGCGCCCTTGATGTGGGCGTCAGCGTTCACCAGCATCTTCACCACCCGCTGCGCGACGTAGACGCCCATGTTGTCGTTGATGCGGCGGCCGGCGAGGATCACCTGCGGCAGGTAGCCGAGCTCCTCGGCCTTCGTCGTCAGATAATAAGGATCGACGCCGATGCAGTGGCCGCCGACGAGGCCAGGCTTGAACGGCAAGAAGTTCCACTTCGTGGCGGCCGCAGCGAGCACGTCGCGCGTGGCGATGTTCAAGCGCTCGCAGATCATGGCGAGCTCGTTCATTAGCGCGATGTTGAGATCGCGTTGCGTGTTCTCGAGCACCTTCGCCGCTTCGGCGACCTTGATCGAAGACGCCCGATGCACGCCCGCCGTCACGAACGCGGCGTAGACGGCGGCCACCCGCGCGAGAGTCTGTGCGTCGTCGCCCGCCACGACCTTGACGATGCGCTCGAGCGAGTGCTCGCGATCGCCCGGGTTGATGCGCTCTGGCGAGTAGCCGAGGTGAAAGTCGACGCCCTGCTTCAAGCCCGAGACGCGCGCGAGGATGGGGCCGCAGATCTCTTCGGTGAGCCCCGGGTAGACGGTGGACTCGTAGACGACGACGCTGCCGGGCTTCAGCGCGCGCCCAACCGTCTCGGAGGCGCGGGTGATGGCGCCGAGATCGGGGCGGTTGTTCTTGTCGACCGGGGTCGGGACGGCGACGATGAAGAAGGTGCGATCGCCGAGCTCGCCCGGCGCCGAGGTGATCCGCAGCTTGGAGGCGCGCAGCTCGTCGGGCGCTGTCTCGCCGGTCGTGTCGATGCCTTGTTGCAGCGCTGAGACGCGGCGCGCATCGACGTCGAAGCCGATGGTGTCGCTGAACTTGCGCGCGCATGCGAGCGCGACCGGGAGCCCGACGTAGCCGAGGCCAATCACCGCGATGCGTTCAGCCATGGTCCGCCCGCGTAGCACGAAGGCGGCGCAAAATCCGAGCGCGGGCTCGCGTTTTCGCCATTCGTCGGGTGCCAGCGCGCAACTTCGACGGTGGCGCCGCCGATACCGCCTCCATGCGTCACGACAGCAAGAACCGCATCCCCGCGAACCTCGAAGAGTACCTCTTCGGCGATCTCGAGCTGCCGCGCGAGCTGCCCACGCTGACGCACTTGACGACGAACCTGATCACGCGCCGGCGCCTGCGCATCGACGCGCAGCCGCTCGTGCTGCCGCAAGCCGCGCAGCGTTGAACCGCAGCTGAACCTTGGGCATGCTCGGCCGATGCCGTTGCTCCTCGCCCTCCTCGCGCTCGCTGCCGAGCCGATCTTCGAAGCGCGCTCCGCCTACAGCCACATCATCGTCGACGAATCGCCCGCCGGCATGCGCCACCTGAAGTTCGATGACGTCACCCAGAGCACCGTGAAGCTCGGCGATCCGAAGCACCTCGTGCATGACTACACGCAGACGGCGATGCTGGCGTTGGCCGTCGCTGAACCGAAGCGCGCGCTCGTCATCGGCCTCGGTGGCGGCTCGATGCCGATGTTCGTGCATGCCCACTACGCAGACGCGGTGGTCGACGTCGTCGACATCGATCCGGCGGTCGTCGACGTCGCGCGCAAGTTCTTCGAGTACAAAGACGCGCCGCCGGTGAAGACCTACGTGGAGGACGGCGCCGCCTTCGTCGAGCGCGCCAAAGATCGCTATGACGTCGTCTTCCTCGACGCGTATTCGCCGGACTTCATCCCGCCGCAGATGGCGACGGCCGCGTTCTTCGAGAAGCTCGCGACGCACGTGAGCGATCGCGGCGTCGTCGTCTCGAACGTGTGGGGCCCGCCGAACCCGGCCTACGCGCCGATGCTCGCGACCCAGAAGAAGGCGTTCAAGAACGTCTACGTCGTGCAGGCACGCAGGAGCGGCAACTACATCTTCATCGCACTGAACGGCGGGCGCACGTTGACCAAAGCCGAGCTCGTGAAGAGGGCGCGCGCGGTCCAGACGCAAAAAGCGTTTCACTTCGATCTCGCCGCCATCGTGGACGCCGGGTGGCAGCCCTAGCGCCTCAGCGAACGAGCAGCGCCACGCCGGCGACGACGAGCAGCACCGCGAGCGACTTCGCGACCGAGAAGCGCTCCCAACCGAGCACGACGGCGATCGGCACCGCGAGCACCGGCGCCAGCGACGAGAGCGTGGCGCCGACCGCGACCGGCGAGTGCGACATGCCGTAGAGGAACACGCACGCGCCGACGACCGCTTCGAAGGCGATGATGGCGCCGAAGCGGCGGTAGTCCGAGAGCGCGAAGAGCATGCGCCGCGCGCCTTGTACCCGCGCGGCGACCGGGCACAGCGAGAGCGCCAACACCAAACGGAACGCGTTCGCCAGCGCGAAGTGAATCCCAGCGCCGCCCTTCGAGGTCGCGAAGGCGTTCATCGCCCACATGATCGACGCGGCGACGCCGAAGAGCACGCCCACGCTTTTGACGCGCAAAAAGCCGAGGTGATCGGGCACCGCGCGCAGCGTGTCGCCGCGGCCCGCGACGACCACCCAGATGACGCCGAGCACGGCCAGCGCGATGCCTGCCGCTTGGCCGCCGCTGACTGCTTGCGCGTTGAACGCCCAGCCGGCGAACGCTGCCCACACGGGGTAGATCGCGCCGACCGCCTGCGCCGACGGAAAGCCGAGCGACAGCGCCGACCACATGAACAAGCCGTCGCCGATGACGTACGCCGAGGTGATGCTGAGCGTGAGCCAGAGCGCGTGCGTGGAGAGCGCCGGGCCGAGCGCGTCGATGTTCGCGCGCACGCCGGAGAAGTCGAGGACGATGAACAAGAGGAAGAAGGGCAGGGCGACCAACGCGCGGTTGAAGTTGACGACGCCGGGAGCATAGGTGCGGCTCAGGTGCGAGTACGCCGACGATCCGATCGACCAAGTGATCGACGCAGCGAACGCGCAGAGCGGCCCGAGCAGCGCCTCGTTCATCGGCTCATAGCTCGCTGCGGATGGTCCAGAGGTCGGCAAAGAGCGGACGGAACAAGGTCTGGCGCAGATACTCCGCGCCGGCCGAGCCGCCGGTGCCGCGCTTGAAGCCGATCGTGCGCTCCACCATCTTCACGTGCCGGTAGCGCCACTCCTGCAGCGCTTCGTCGAGGTCGACCATGCGCTCGCAGACGACGGCGAGATCGTTGCGCTCCTTATAGAGGCGCACGAGCGATGCGCGGAGCTCGTCTGACTCTTCGATCGGCGCGCGGGCGGCGCGCGCGAGCAACGCCGCAGGCACGGCCACGCTCTGCCGGCGCAGATAGCCGAGAAAGGCGTCGAAGAGCGTCGGCTTTTCGATCTCTTTTTCGATCCGCGCCGCCGCCGCCGGATCGCTCGCGAGGTGGGCGAGCATGCGTTCGTCGCGCTTGCCGGCGCGCAACTCGAGCACGCGAAACTGCAGCGACTGAAAACCGCTCGCCGACTCGAGCCGCGCGCGAAACGACGAAAACTGCACCGGCGTCATCGTCTCGAGCACGTCGACTTGGGCGACGAGCGTCTTGAAGATCGTCAGGATGCGCTTGAAGGTCGACAAGACCGCGGGCGCGTCGTCGACGCTGAAGCGGGCGATCAAGTGCTCGAGCTCGTGCAGGACTTGCTTGAACCAGAGCTCGTAGACTTGGTGGATGACGATGAACAAGGTCTCGTCGTGCTCGGCCGGCGAAGAGCGCGGCGCCTGCAGCGAGAGCAGCTCGTCGACGCGCAGGTAGCTCGCGTAGGTGAGCGCGCCCTTCGGGACGCTGAGCGGTTTCTCTGCTTCGGTCACGCAGACGGCGTAGGCGAAAGTCCGCTCGCCTGCAACGCGGCGTCAACGATCGTGGACGGCGGCTCCCCCCAGCCGGTCGATGACGTTTGGCGGAGGGCGACACATGACCGTGTCCAGAACGAACAGCATCCTCGTCAACGTGCACGAGGCGCTCGCCGACGGCGACATCGGCGCCGAAGAACGCGCGATCATGGACGCCCAAGCCGGAGGCGAGACGCACGAGGGCGCGAAGACCGCACGCTGCGCCGTCGTCGCCGATCTCGAGGTGATCCGCGAGCGGATTGGCACCGCGCGCGACCTTCTGGCGAGCGCCGACGCCCGCATCGCCACGCTCGAAGCCGCGTGCGTGCCGGGCGCCGAACGCTTGCCGCCGGCGCGGATGCGGTCGTGCGAGCGCGCGCGCGACGAGGCGCTCGGCGGCGCCATGGTCATCCGCGCCGAAGCGGCCGCCGCGCTGGCGCGTGAGCAGGCCAACGTCGCCTACGTCGAGGAGCTGATCGCGCGGCTCGAGACGCGGGCGCGCACGATCGCAGAGTCGATCGTCAGCACGGAGACGCTTTCGCTGAGCGACGGCAGCTGCGTCACGACGACGGCGAGCCCTTACTTCGAGCCGCGGCTCAGCGGCAGCCATGCCTGCACGCTCGACGCTGAGCAAATGAGCGATGTCGAAGCCCGCTATGTGCGCCTCGACCGCCTCGAGCGCGAGCGTCGATTCTGGTTCTTCACCGACGCCGAAGAGCGCACCGTCCTCGCCGAGCTCGACCAGGCGCCCGTCGTCCTGCGGCACGCCCTCGTCGCGCGCCTCGTCGACACCGGGCTCATCGATCGCTTGTTCAGCGCGTTCAACGGCCCAGAGCACCGCGAGCTGCGCGCGTACGCCCACCTCTATTACTACGACTGGGACTGACCGGTGACGGCGGGGCTCGCCTGTGCCAAAGCCGCCGCGTGTTCTACCGCTGCCCCAAGTGCACCGAGCTCTTCGCCGCCGACACCGTGCCGCTCGCCAAGTGCACAGCGTGTGGCCTGCTCCTGCGCGTTTCACCAGCCGAGCCCGCGCGCGACGAGACGGCGCCCCCGGCACCGCCGCCCATGCCGATCGCGATCGCTTGGGAGGTGGCGCCGGATCCGCGCACGACGCCGCAGCGCTATTGGCGGACGCTCCTCCAGCTCACGAAGAGCGCGCCGCAGGTCTTCGCGTCGTTCGAGGAAGCGCCGCCACGGCACGCCGAGCGCTTCGCCTACCTGAGCTCGCTCATCGGCTTTCTCGGCTACTTTGCGGTGCAGCTCTGGATCTACCGCGATGACGGCGGCGAGCTTGCCCGCCTCGTCGATCTCATCGCCCGCGCCTCTAACCGGCCGCCGCGACCAGACGGAGTACAAAAAGTCTTCGCTTGGGGCCTTGCGCTGTCGCCCCTTTTGGCGGCGCTACCGGCGCACGTCCTCGCCGGCTTGTACCAGCTCGGCCTCTGGTTCTTTCGCGCCAACACCCGCAGCTACGACGTGACCTTTCGGGTCGTCTCCTACGGCCTAGCGCCGATGATCTTGCTCGCGATCCCAGGCATCGGACCCTTGCTCGCGCCCGGCTGGATCTTCGCGCTGCATTGGAGCGGGATCGCCTCGGCGCACCGGCTGCCGCTGCTCGTCGCCTTCCTCGTCATTGCGATGCCGGCGCTTAGTATAGGCCTCCTATTAGTGCGCGGATTCGGACAGTTGCTCCTATTGTTATTGACGCAATGAGCCGCTGACGCGCTGCGCTAACGACACTGCGAACAACGGCAACCCGACACCGATACTGTGGGGCATGAAGTACCGCATGTCCTACATCGACCTCTCTCGCCGAGCTTGGATTTTCGCCCGCGGCCTGGTCGTCGGATCCCTACTGCTCACGGTCGACGCCGCGTTCATGCCGGTGGTCAAAGAGCCGGCGCCGGTCTTGAGCCTCGAAGAGCCGTACCAAGAGACGCGCTCGGAGCTGCTCCGCGCCCTCGACAAGCACGCGAAGAAGCGCCTCTCCGAGATGGAGAAGATCGAGCTCGCGGACATCGTCGCCGAGGTCGCGTTCAAGTACGGCGTCGACCCGTTCCTCATCCTCGGCGTGATGGCGGTCGAGAGCGAGTTCTACGACGCCGCCAAGTCCAGTGTTGGCGCGCTCGGCTTCATGCAGCTCCGCCCGTCGACGGCGTTCGAGTGGAGCGGCCGTTTGCAGCAGCCGATGCACGTGCTCGGCCTCTACGACTGGCGCACGAACATTGAGCTCGGCGCCGCCTACCTCCGCTTCTTGCGCGATCGCATGGGCAGCTGGCCGATGGCGCTCGCGTCGTACAACTGGGGTCCGACGACGGTGAAGCGCGCAGTCAAAGAGCACGGCGGCTTGCCCAAGAAAATGCGTGGCTACGAGCGGCGGGTGAGCAAGGCGTACCAGCGCCTCGTCGAAGCCGCCGGCGCCAAGCAGAACTCGGCGCCGCTCGCCTGGGGTCCGGTGCAGGTCCGCTCAGCTATCTAGCTCGCATCATTCATGACGCCAAACTGCGGGCGTCTTGAATGATGCTGAAGACAGGAAAGCAGGACTCGCTCGACGCCGTTGGCTGCGCGGTAGAACGTTTTGGCTGGCACAAATCGCAAAA
>JADLHZ010000157.1 GCA_020848545.1 Deltaproteobacteria bacterium
CTCGTCAATTAACCGGCCACTTTTCCCGCCGTTTTTTCGTCTACAAGCGCGTGGATCTGAGTTTGAAGACGGATGAGCCGCTTGGACAGGACGCGGACGGAGCGTGCGTGTTTGTTGCTACGGGTGCTGACGTTGTTCTGGAGCCAAGCGATGATGTCGGTGGTCGCCTTGATCGGGTCGAAGGCTTCCGCGCCCGGCGTGGCAGGTAAGGGAGAAATGTACCGCTGCTCGATCTTCTGCATGGCAGCGAAGTACTCGCGGCCGGTGTGCTCCATGGTGACGGCGGTGTAGCGCAGCGTCATTTGGAAGCTGTGATGGCCGAGCAACTTCATGACACCGACGAGGCTCATGCCCGCGCCGATGAGCTCGGTGGCGTAGGTGTGTCGCAATCGGTGCGTCGTGATCGGCTTGCTGTCGGCAAGACCGGCGGCAGCATCAACGAGCGCTTGCTGGGCTTTGAACCACCGGAAGCGCCGGCCATCGTCTGTCTGCAAGAGCCGCGCGCGTGGAGATGGGCCGAGTTGCTTGAGCCAGCAGAGGAGCTCGTACGCGGTCTCCGTCAGAGGAACGAGGCGTTCCTTGTCGAGCTTGCCGAGCGGGACTTTCAGAAAACGGTTACCGAACGGATCGACACGCAGACAATCTTCTTCGAGCGAAAGCAGCTCGCCCACGCGCATGCCGGTGAGGCGCATGAGGCAGAGGCCGCGCCAGAGCGGATCGGTGGATTCACGCAGGCGCTGTTGCAGCTCGCGATCGAGCGCTGGCGGCAGCGGGCGAGGGAGATACCTCGGCAGCTTCGGTAGGTCGGACGAACGTATGAGCGAGTCGGGATCTTCGTTGACCTCGCCGCGCTCAGCGAGCCAGCGCAAGTACGCTCGCACCTTGAAAATGAGGTGAATACGCGTGGCGGGCGCGAGTTTCTGGTCGTTCAGAAACATCAACCACTGTTCGCTTTGCTGCCGATCGAGGCGGCGCAGTTGCAGCTTTGCCGCGTCGAGCCAGCGGTGAAATTGGCTGAGAGCCGACTTGTAGCCGATGCAGCTGGAGTCCTTGAGCGTTGGCTTGAGAGTTTGAATGAAGGCGACGGCGGATTCGGGCAAGACAACGCGCCGGGCCCTGCGAACGAAGCCGATCTCGCGCGGGTCGAACTCGAGCCGGCCTGTATCGTAGAGCCAAAACAAGTAGCTGCTGAGCGCGCGGCGGTAATGATACGCGTTGCGCGGAAGGAGCACCTTGCGAAAAGGCTGCTCGAAGAATCGCTGCACCTCGGCGGCGGTCGCGGCGGTGATGGAGACGTGCTTGGCGTCGAGCCATGAATGAAAGCGGAGCAAATAGGGCGCGGCATTCTGGCAGCCCTGACGCTTGACGAATGACTTCGCCGACGTTGGCAGCTGCGTGACGTTGGCGTGCGGCCGCGCGAGAAAGAGACCGGCGTCGCGTGGATGGAAGCTGATTAGCCCGATCTCGTAGAGCCAATAGAAGTAGGCGGCGAGCACGCGGCGGAAGTAGTAGCCGCCGTGAGTTGCCTTTGGCCCGCGTGGCGCGGCGAAGAATCGGGCGGGGTCGTTGACCGTAAGAGTCTGGAGCGTGAGACGCTCCTGGCCAAGCCAATGGTGGAAGCGGATGATGGCGCGCTCCGAACCCTTGGCCTCGTGGCGTTCGAGATAGGGCAACGCGACGGCGGGTGGACTCTGCCTCATGCCGGTTGCTCGTAACGACGCTCGATGACGGCGGCCGCTTTCTTGTACTCCTCCGCAACGTCTTTGAGCGAGAGATTGATGTACTGGAGCGTGGTGGTTGGGTCAGCGTGACCCATCATGCGCTGCAACACCACGAGGCCGACGCCGGCGCGTGCCATGTCGGCGCCGAAGGTATGGCGAAACCTGTGCGCGTTGGCGTTCTTGATCTGCTCGTTCGACCGGCGACGATGGCGGAACAAGCTCCGCAGACCAGCGAGGCTGAGAGGCTGAGCGCGGCGGCGCCCTTGCAGGACGACGAACAACGACGGCGTGGCAACGGTCACCGGGCGCTCGAGCCGCAGATAATCTAGCAGCACACCGCGCAGCGGAGGAGCCAGTGGGAGCAGGCGCTCTCGATTACCTTTGCCGAACACGCGTAGCTCGGCGTTCTGCAAGTCGACATCGCCGAGCTTGATGGAGAGCACCTCCAAGGAGCGCAGCCCGCAAAAGAGCATGAGGTAGACGATCGCGAGATCGCGGTAGCGGCGCAGGCTGCGCAAGAATTCTCTAACCTGCTCGGCCGTGAGCGGCTCGACGAGCTTCCTCGGTGTCTTGACGCGTAGGCGATGCCGAGAGCGACGCCGCACACGGAAAAGGCCGAGCGACCAATCGCGGCCCGGACCTCGGAAATGTGACGCGGTCACCATGGCGCCGGCACCCGGTGCGAGCTCGTTGCCGGTGACGAAGCGATAGAAGAGCGAGCACGTGACGAGTCGCCGATTGATCGAGCGCGGAGAGGCGTTCTGCTCTCGCTGCGACGCGATGAAGCCGCTCATTGCCGCGGCGGTGAGCGTGGCAAGTGGCTGCGCCGTGGCAGTGCACCAGCGCAACAAGGAGAGCAAGTCGTAGGCATAAGCCCGATTCGTTGCCGGCGAGAGGCCGCGCAGGCGAACGGTTTCCAGAAACCGATTGGCTTCGGCGACAGCTTCGGCGCCGTCGGCACGCAGCTCGTATCCGCCATCAACGATCCGTTCAACGCGCATGACGCTCTCGCCCTCGCTCGCTACGGAGGACGAAGCGCACAGACAGACGGCCGAGCGCGATCGCGCCGCTTTGATTCGCCCAGAAGTCGAGCCATGACGACGGGGCGTCGGCAGGCAAGACAACGCAGATCCGCCTCGACCTGAGCAGCGCTCGCAACAGCGCGCGCACGTCGTTCGGCCGATGGCGCAAGAACAACAGCAGCCCGCGAAAACGCAAAGCGGTCTCGTTCTGAGTCCGGCCGACCCTCGGTTTCAGCTCCAGCTCGCGCATCGCCCGGCACCTCCTCGTTTGGCGACGGGGCTTGTGCTTCGTTTGGCAAATTCCTGGAACGCGGATCCGCCACGCGTGTTGCGCGTCTTTGCGCTCTGCGACGGCGCTCGGCATCGCGATGATCGAGCCGGCCTTCCTCCGAGCGACGATGCTTGGCGCGAGCCAGTCGTGCGATCTTGCGTCGAGAAACACCGCGGCAAGTCGCGCTGCAGTAGCGCTGACCCTTATCGCAGTCCGCGCAAATGGCCGCCGTGGTTCCGCACTCGGCACACACGACGCGCCGGGCCTCCTCTCGGTCCATCGAAAACTCGACGGCGAGCCTCGACGCATGCGAGCGTAGGTACGCTCACGAGCCAAACGCCAAGAGCCAGAGGGCCGGAAGTCGCAAGCTTCGCGGCCCTCACTTTTAACGCCTTTCGCCAACGATAAGCCGCCTGCGCCTCGAGCCGCGAACTCCTGGCACCGCGTTTACCGGAAGCTGAGGGTGACGCCTTCGGCGTCAGGTTGTTCTTGGGCTGGCTGATCGCCAGCCCGGGCCAGCGCGACGAGCGTCGCGCGGCGCTCGCGCTGGCCGGGTGCTCATAGCGAAGATCCGGCGATTGGCCGGTTAGATCTCAAG
>JADLHZ010000158.1 GCA_020848545.1 Deltaproteobacteria bacterium
AAGTCGTGACGCTGCGTGCGCGCATTCACGACGCGCAGCCGGCAGGCGTGATGCTCGCGGTGCAGGCGTCCACGGAGCAGGTCGCGCCGCTGCTGACCCGCGGCGCGACGATCGCGGTCATCAACGGAAAAGATCGATGTGTCGTCGGCGGCTCGCCGGAAGCGATTTCGGCGTTCGAAGGCGTCTTGCAGAAAGAAGAGCTGCAGCATCGCCGGGTGAAGCTCGCAGGAGCACCGCACACGCCGCTCATGGATGGCGCGCTCGCACCGTTGCGTGAGGTGCTGGCGAGCGTGAAGTTGCAGGCGCCGCAGATCGAGCTTCTGTCCTGCTACTCCACAGAGCGCGCTGACTTCACGAGCGCCGAATATTGGGTGCAGCACCTGCGACAGACTGTGCGCTTTTCGGCCATGGTCGATGCCGTCGGGCGAAGCGGCTCGAACGTCTTCATCGAAGTCGGCCCGGGGCACACGCTCTCGCGCTTGGTGACGCGTCAGCTCGGAGCTTCCGAGCATCGCGTCATCGCGTCGCAGGAGCACGAAGACAAAGACGAGCAAGCTGCGCTGCTGGGGGCGCTTGGCAAAGTTTGGTGCGCCGGCGTGGAGCCGGACTGGGACGCGCTTCATGGCGAGAAGCGACGGCGCGTCAACTTGCCGACCTACGCATTCGAGCAGCGCCGCTATTGGGTTGACGCCGTGCCGGCGCAGCTGCCGCGGAGCGACTCGATCGACGACATGTGCCATGTGCCGTTCTGGCGAGTCGCACCGCCGCCGCAGGCTTCTGTCAAGCGGCCGAGTGGCACGTGGGTGATCTTCTGCGACGAGCTCGGGGTCGGCAGCGAAGTGGCACGTCGTCTGGTGGCGCTCGGTGAAGAGATCATCGAGGTGCATGCGGGTGCGAGCCTCGAGGCGCAAGGTTTCGCAGAACAGCTCGGGGGGCGCTCGTTCACGATCGATCCGGCGGACGAGAGTCATTACGGTCTGCTCGTCGAGCGAATCAAAGCGAGCGGTGGAACACTCGGGAACACGCTGCACCTCTGGGGCTACCCGCCGGCGAAGAGCTTGCCAGCGGAGCGCTGGCGTGAGCGTTGCTTCGACTGCCTGATCTTCTGGGCGCGCGCACTCGACAAGAGCGGCAATCAAGCGGCCGGGAGGCTGGTGATCGCGACGAGCGAGAGCCAGAGCGTCAGCGGGCAAGAAGAAGTGAGGGCCGAGAAGGCGCTCGCCATCGGGCCGCTGCGGATGATTCCGCTCGAGTATCCGCACATCCAGTGCCGGATCGTCGATCTCGCTTTGGCGCCCGGTGCCGCCGAGCTCTTGTTCAACGAGCTCATCAGCGACGAGCCGGATCCTTTGGTTGCCTATCGTCAGCGCAGGCGCTGGGTGCAGTCGTTCGCGCGGGTGCACCTCGGCGACGGTAGCGTTGGCCGTGCGTACCTGCGCGCCGGAGGCACCTATCTGATCACCGGTGGTCTCGGTGGCATCGGCCTGACCTTTGCGGGTTACTTGGCCCGCACGTGCAAAGCGAAGTTGGTTTTGGTCGGACGAACGGGGCTGCCGCCAAAGGGCGCGTGGACCGAGTATCTCACGAGCTGCGGCGAGAGCTCGGCCGAGACCTGCCGTCGAATCGAGCAGGTGATGGAGCTCGAAAAGCACGCGAGCGAGGTGCTCGTGTGCGAAGCCGACGTCTCCGACTTGACGCAGATGAGCTCAGTCATTGAGCGGACGCACGAACGCTTTGGCGCGATTGCCGGCGTGATTCACGCGGCGGGAAGCCTCAAAAAAGCGCAATACATCTTCGAAGCCACCCGCGCCGTCTCGGATCATGTGCTCGGACCGAAAGTGGCGGGTAGCCGCGTTCTCGAGCAGGTGTTGAGGGAAGAGCCGCTCGATTTCTTCGTCCTCTGCTCGTCGCTCAACGCGATTCGCGGTGGCGTTGCCGTTGCAGACTACGTCTCCGCCAACGCCTTCTTGGATCTGTTTGCGCAAGAGCAACAGCGCCTCTTGCCTGAGCGCAAGACCGTCTCGATCAACTGGAACGCGTGGCGGGAAGTCGGCATGGCCGCGCGCGAGCACGCCGCATCGGGAAGGGCGTTCAACGAAGACGCGATCTCGCCGAGCGAAGGCCTCGACATCTTCGAGCGTGTGCTCGGCATGGGCGAGACGCAAGTGGCAGTGTCGCGATCGGAGCTCCGTCTTGAGCTCACGGGAGCGGCGGTGTCCGCAGAGGACGTGGCCGACGCCGGCTCGGCCGACGACACGACCGTCTACGCCAACGACAATGAACGCCGGCTCGCGGCGCTCTGGCGAGAAGTCCTAAGCCAGCCGCGAGTCGAACGCACGGACGATTTTTTCGCGCTCGGCGGCGACTCTCTCTCGGCGCTTCAGCTCGTCGCGCGCCTACGCGAGCGGCTGAACGTGAGCGTCAGCATGCGCCTCTTGCTCGAGCGCCCAATGCTCTCGCAAATGGCCGCGCTCATCGAGACGACGATGACACAGGGCGCCTTGCCGCGGCTCGTGTCGCGCGCGCGACGACCTGCGCACGTGCCGCTGTCATACGCGCAGCAGCGCTTGTTCTTCCTCCACCAGCTCGAACCAGAGAGCGTCGCCTACCACGTCACGCAGAACCTGCGCATCGGTGGGCCGCTCGACGTGAAGGCGTTCGAGCGCGCGCTCAACGGCGTCATCGCGCGGCACGAGAGCTTGCGGACGACGTTTTTGGACGTGGCTGGCTTCACCGAGCAAGTCGTGCACGCGCAGCTGCCGGTCGCGATCGAGTGGCTCGAGTCGAGTGGAAGGTATCGGGAACGGCCATTCGATTTGCAGCGTGGGCCGCTCGTGCGGTGCGCGATGCGACACAGTGGGCGAAACGACACTGGCGAAGCCGAGCACGAAGTCTTTCTCAGCATGCACCACATCGTGAGCGACGGCTGGTCGGTGGGTGTGTTTTGGCGGGAGCTCTCGGCGCTCTACAATGGCGAAAGCTTGCCGCCGTTATCGGTGCAGTACGTCGACTTCGCGCTCTGGCAACGCGAGCACGTCAAGCTCGACACGCAAGAAGCGTATTGGAAGCAAAAGCTCTCCGGCGCGCCGGCAGCACTCGAGCTGCCGACGGACAGGCCGCGGCCTGCGATGATGAGCCACCGGGGCGCACTATATGCGTGCGAGCTGCCGATGGCCGGGGACATCCTTGAGCTTGGTCGGAGCGAACGCGCCACGCTGTTCATGAGCCTCCTGGCGGCGTTCGATGTCTTGCTCGCGCGCTACAGCGGTCAAGACGACTTCGTCATCGGCACGGCCGTCAGCAATCGGCAGTTGGAGGCGACCGAGTCGCTCATCGGCTTTTTCGTCAACACGCTGTGCTTGCGCGTGGACCTGGGCGGCAACCCGAGCTTCCGCGAGCTCTTGCGGCGAGTCAAAGAGACAGCGCTCGAAGGGTACGCGCATCAAGACTTGCCGTTCGAGAAGCTGGTCGAGGTGTTGAACCCCGAGCGGAGCACGGCGCGAAGCCCGGTTTTCCAAGTCGCGTTCGCGTTAGAGGCCGTCACCGAGGGAGGTCGTGAGCTCGCGCGTGGTCTGACGCTCACGGGGCAGGCCGAACTCGAGGTGCAGGCGAAGTTCGACCTCATCTTCACCGTCATCGAAAATCAAGGCCGGCTCGGAGGCGTCATCGAGTACGCGACGGACTTGTTCGATCGCGAGACGATCGAGCGGATGGCCGAGCACTACCGACATCTGCTCAATGCCATCGTGAAGAACCCGGACGAGAAGATCGGCGCGCTCGAGATGCTGAGCGAAGCCGAGCGCAAGCAGCTGGCGGTCGTGGCCCAGCGCGACTATCGCAGCGATGAGTGCATGCATGCGCTGTTTGCGGCGCAGGCGAGAAAGACGCCCGAAGCGGTGGCGGTGGTGTTCGAAGATCAGACGCTCAGCTACCGCGCGCTCGATGAACGCTCGAACCAACTCGCGCACGCTTTGCAAAAGCGCGGCGTGGGGCCTGAGACGCTCGTCGCCATCTGCGTCGAGCGCTCGGCGGAGATGGTCGTCGGTCTGCTCGGCATTTTGAAAGCGGGTGGCGCGTACGTGCCGCTCGACCCGAGCTATCCGCGCGATCGGCTTGAGTACATGCTGGCCGACTCGGCGGCAAGGGTGCTCGTGACGAGCGGCAACGCTGCAAACGGCTTCGTTGCCGAAATGGTCGTGCGGATGGAGGAGATCGGCAACGAAAGCACGACGGCGCCTCGGGTCGCGGTCAGCGCGGATGCACCCGCCTATGTGATCTACACGTCGGGCTCGACCGGCCGGCCCAAGGGCGTCATCGTCACGCATCGCAACGTGGCGCGGCTGTTTACAGCGACGGAGCAGTGGTATCACTTCTCGTCGCAAGACGTCTGGACGCTGTTTCACTCCTACGCGTTCGACTTCTCGGTCTGGGAGATTTGGGGGGCGCTGCTCTACGGCGGCCGCTTGGTGGTCGTGCCGTATCTTGTGAGCCGATCCCCCGGCGACTTCTTTGCGTTGCTCCGTCGCGAGGGGGTGACGGTGTTGAACCAAACGCCGTCGGCGTTTCGACAGTTGATCGAAGTCGCCACGGATTCGACATCATTGCGTTTGGTGATTTTCGGCGGGGAGGCGCTCGATCTGCGCACCCTGCGGCCATGGTTCGAGCGCTACGGCGATCAAAAACCCGAGCTCGTGAACATGTACGGCATCACAGAGACGACCGTGCACGTGACGTATCGTCCGATTCGCTTGGCCGATGTGGAGCAGAACCTCGGCAGCGTGATCGGCCGAGGCATCGACGATCTGGCGGTGTACGTGCTCGACAAGCACGGCCAGCCGCAACCCGTGGGTGTCGTCGGGGAGCTGTATGTCGGTGGTGCAGGTCTGGCGCGCGGTTATTTGAATCGGCCGGAGCTGACGGCCGAGCGCTTCGCGAAGCACCCCACGTACGGCAGGTTGTACAAGACCGGCGACTTGGCGCGGCGCCTGCGAAACGGCGACCTCGAGTACCTCGGGCGCAACGACAACCAGGTGAAGATACGTGGCTTTCGCATCGAGCTCGGCGAGATCGAAGCCGTGCTGCGGCGCCAAGAGAGCGTGCAGGACGTTGCGGTGGTGGCAAACGAATCGCGCGACCTGCTCGTCGCCTACGTCGTGCCCGACGACAAGACGGCGCGGCCGGTCCGGCGCCTGCCAGCGCTGAAACGGCGCAAGGAGTTGTCGTTTCACGAAGTTGGCGAAGGCATGATCGTGGCGCATCTGAACCGCAGCGAGACGGAGTTCTTGTACAAAGAGATCTTCGTCGACGACACGTACGCCAAGCACGGGGTTGTCGTGGGAGCGGACGCCTGCGTCTTTGACGTAGGCGCGAACATCGGCTTGTTCAGCATCAGCGTGAGCTTGAAGGGCGCCAAGGCGAGGATCTTTGCCTTCGAGCCGATTCCTCCCTTGTGCGAGATCTTGCAGGCAAACGTCGACCTTTATGGCGTCGACGCCAAAGTGTTTTGCTGTGGCTTGTCGGATCGCCCCGGGAGCGCGACGTTTACGTTCTATCGCGGCAATTCGGTCATGTCCGGGCGCTTCGCCAACATGGCGGAGGATGCGGCGCTCGTGAAGTCGTACCTGCAACACGAAGGGACTGGAGGCACGTCGGCGAAGGAGATGGACGAGCTGCTGACGACACGCTTGGCCGGCGAGAGCTATGACTGCGCGCTCAAGACGATTTCGCAAGTCATCGCCGAGGAGAAGATCGAGCGTATCGACCTCTTGAAGGTCGATGTGGAGAAGGCCGAGTGGGAGGTGCTGTCGGGGATCGAGGCGCAGGACTGGCCGAAAATTCGCCAAGCGGTGATCGAGGTGCACGACACCGCTGGGCGTTTGCGTCAGGTCGTGGCGTTGCTCGAGCGGCACGGGTTCACGGTGGCGGTAGAGCAAAATCGCATGTTGTCGCAAACGCATCTCTACGACGTCTATGCGCGGCGCGGTGGCGAGATCGAGGCGACCCGCGGTGCTGGTTATCGCTGGATGAACGGCCGGGCGCTCGAAGCGGAGTTGCGCCAGCAAGCACGCGAACAGCTGCCCGAGTTCATGATTCCGTCCGCGTTCGTGATGCTCGATGCGCTCCCGCTCACGCCGAACGGCAAGCTCGATCGTCAAGCGTTGCCAGAGCCAGAACGCGGGGGCCAGAGCGAGTACGTCGCGCCCAGAAATGTTGCGGAAGAGCTCATCGCTGGCGCGTTCGCGGAGATCTTGCGGATCGAGCGACCGATCGGTGTGGACGACGATTTTTTCGCGCTCGGCGGGCATTCGCTGCTAGCGACACAGCTGGTGTCCCGCTTGGCGAAGATCTTTGGCAAGGCGATCGCGCTCAAAACCTTGTTCGAAGCGCCGCGGGTGGGCGAGTTGGCCCTGCGGGTCGCAGATGCGGAGCGCACGAGCCTGCCGGCGCTGGTTGCGAAAGCGCGGCCGGAGCGCGTGCCGCTTTCGTATGCGCAGCAGCGTTTGTTTTTCCTCTCGCAGCTCGAGCCCGAGAGCCTCGCGTACAACATCCAGACCGTATTGAAGATCCACGGACGCTTGGACGAGGTCGCGTTCGAGCGCGCGCTCAATGGTGTCATCGCCCGGCACGAGATCTTGCGCACCACTTTTGCTCTGACGAACGGCCCTCCCGAGCAGGTCGTGCACGACGCCATGCCCGTGGCGGTCGAACGGGTCGCGACGTTCACGGCGGACGAGCCGTTCGATCTTCAACGCGGACCCTTGCTTCGTTGCCAATTGCGAACCCTTGCGCCGGCCGAACGTGAGCTACGCCTCATCGTGCATCACATCGTCTTCGACGCATGGTCGATGGCGGTATTGTGGTCCGAGCTTTGGGCGCTCTACGAAGGCGACGGCGCGCGAGGTCTGCCGAACCTCCCCGTGCAATATGCCGATTACACACTGTGGCAGCGCGAGCACGTCGTCCTCGATCGGCAAGAGGAATATTGGAAGAGCAAGCTCTCGGGCGCTCCGATTTTGGAGCTGGCGACGGATCGCCCACGTCCTGCCCGTGCGAGCCACCGCGGCGCAGTCTGTGGGTTCTCGATCGACGTACAGACCGCACGCGCGCTGAGGCAACTATGTCAGGGCGAAGGCAGCACGCTCTTCATGACGCTGCTTGCAGTGTTCGAGTCGATGATGGGTCGCTACAGCGGCCAGGATGACTTCGTGATAGGCACACCGATCGCCAATCGCCAGTACGAAGCGACGGAAGCGCTCATCGGATTTTTCGTCAACACGCTGTGCATGCGGGCTGACCTCGGCGGCAAGCCGACGTTTCGCCAGCTGGTGAATCGCGTCAAACAGACCGCGATCGAAGCCTACGCCAATCAAGATCTGTCATTCGAACGGTTGATCGAGGTGCTGAATCCGGAGCGCAGCACCGCGCGAAATCCTGTCTTTCAGGTGATGTTCGCGTGGCAGAACGCGCCGGGTGTGGCCGGCAAGCCCCTTGCGGATGTGAGCATCGAGGGAGTGGCCAGCGACGAGCCCGGCTCGGTCCAATTCGATCTGACTCTTCGCGCCCAGGACTCGGTCGGAGGCGGCATCGATGCTCATATCGCGTACGCGACGGATTTGTTCGACCAAGAAACGGTCGAGCGAATGGTCGATCATTTTCGACTGCTCTGCGAGGCGGTCGTGCGCGATCCCGATGCGCCCGTTGCTGCAGTGGACATCTCCTCCGCAGGCGAACGTCAGAAGTTGATCGAGTGGAACGACACGCGCAAAGACTACGCGGAGCGCCGTCTGGTCTACGAGCTCTTCGAGGAGCACGCACGTCGCACGCCCGACGCCGTCGCGGTGAGCTTCGAAGGACAAAGCCTCAGCTATGCGGCGTTGAACAAGCGAGCAAACCAGCTGGCGCATCACCTGATCGGACGAGGCGTCGGGCCGGACAAACGGGTGGCGCTGTGCTTGGAGCGTTCGCTCGAGATGGTGGTCGCGATCTTCGGCGTCGTCAAAGCAGGCGGAGCCTATCTGCCGCTCGATCCCACCACGCCCAAGGATCGGCTCGCCGAGATGCTGAAAGACTCCGAGCCGACGGTCACGCTCTCGCAGTCACGGTTTCCGAAGTCGGACGAGCACGTTTTGTGGCTCGACACTGAGTGGGAGCGAGTGGCCGTGGAACGCGACGAAAACCCAGCGCGTCGCGCGACCGACGACGATCTGGCTTACGTCATTTATACGTCCGGTTCGACGGGCAAGCCCAAGGGCGTGATGAACGTCCACGCCGGCCTCAGAAATCGATTGATGTGGATGCAGTCCGAATATCGCTTGGACGAGACCGATACCGTGCTGCAGAAAACGCCCTACACCTTCGATGTGTCGGTGTGGGAGTTCTTCTGGCCGCTGATGGCCGGCGCGAAGCTGGTGCTGGCCAAGCCAGACGGTCACCGCGATCCCGCCTACCTGGCTGACCTCATCGAGCAGGAGAACATCACGACGCTGCACTTCGTCCCGTCGATGTTGCAAGCCTTCTTGCCGGTCGTCGAAGCAAAGCGATGTGCGAACCTCAAGCGCGTGTTTTGCAGCGGAGAGGCGTTGCCGATCGAGGTGAGCAACCGACTGCTGTCGAGCGCGAACGCAGAGTTGCACAACCTGTATGGTCCGACGGAAGCTTCGATCGACGTGACGTATTGGCAGTGTCGCGCGCAGGCCGATCACGTGCCGATCGGAAAGCCGATCGCCAACACGCAGATTCATGTCCTCGATCAGGAAGGCGCGGCCGCGCCGATTGGGGTGCCTGGCGAGTTGCACATCGGCGGCGTAGGGCTGGCGCGGGGTTATCTGAACCGGCCGGAGCTCACCGCCGAGCGTTTCTTCGAACACCCTCGATACGGCCGGCTCTACAAGACCGGTGACATGGCGCGATGGACGGCGGCCGGTGTCATCGAGTACCTCGGCCGCAACGATCACCAAATCAAGCTGCGCGGCTTTCGCATCGAGCTCGGAGAGATCGAAGCGACGATGCGCAAGTACGTAGGCGAGGCGGTGGTCGTCGTCCACGGCGCGGACAGCAACAAGCAACTCGTCGGCTACTACGTAGGCGAGAAGACCGCGCGCGAGCTGAAGGACGATCTGAAGACGCAGCTGCCGGACTACATGGTGCCCGCGATCTTGATGCCGATCGACGCTCTGCCGTTGACGTCGAGTGGCAAGGTCGATCGCAAGCGCCTTCCGCGGCCAACCTTTGAGGTGAATGTCAACGACGTTCCAAGGAGCCAGCTCGAGCAACAAATTGCTCAGCTCTGGTGTGAGCTGCTTGGTCTGCCGCGCGTCGGACTCAGCGATCACTTCTTCGATGTCGGTGGCCACTCGCTCTTGCTCATCAAGCTCCGCGAGGGTCTGGAGAAGATCGCCGGACGGCCAGTTCTGCTGATGAACTTGTTCGAGCATACGACGGTCGAGGCGCAAGCGAGAGCGTTCGCTTCCTCTGCGAACGAACCCGATGCGCAGGCTCAAAGTAAGAACAACGAACCGAACCCGACCAAGCGCCGCGGCGCCAAGGCGTTCGATCGCTTCCGGCCCCGGTGACCAACGTGTCGACCCCCTCGCCGTGGATCGTTCGCTTCAATACGTCGCCTTCGCCGCGGTTGCGGCTGGTCTGCTTCCCGTACTCAGGTGGTAGTCCGTCCGCGTTCGGCACTTGGAGCGAGGCCTTGCCGAATGACGTCGAGCTTTGCGCCGTCTCGCTGCCGGGGCGGCAGTCTCGCTTTCGCGAGCCGGCGATTTCGCGCATGGAGGAGCTGATCGCGGGCTGCCTTCCGTCGATCAAGGCGTTGCTGGATCGGCCATGCGTGTTTTTCGGTCATAGCCTCGGCGCGCTCGTCGCGTTCGAGACGGTGCGCTGCCTGCTGCGCGAGTCGCTGCCGTTGCCGCGCCGGCTCATCGTGTCGGCCCGCCGTGCACCGCCGTTGCCGCTCGGCCGGCCGCCGATCGCGCATCTCGACGACGAGAAGTTCGTGCAAGCCGTCGACACGCTGTTTCAAGGTATCCCACGCGAGGCGCTGGCGTCGCCCGAGCTCCTCGAGCTCGTCGTGCCGGCCTTGCGCGCGGACGTCACGCTTGGTGAGGCCTACGTTTACGCTCCCGGTCCGTCGCTCATCTGCCCGATCGAGGCGTGGTACGCGACTGGCGATCAAAATTGCAGCGAGGCGCAAGCGCGGGCTTGGTCCGAGCAGACGAACGCCGGCTTCGAGCTGCGCGCGTTCGATGGCGGGCACATGTTCATCACGTCGGCGCGGGCGCAGATCCTCGCGCGACTGAACGAGATCTTGGCAAACGGCGCGCCGTTGTAAGTACCTGAAAACTTTGCGGGCTGCGCGCCCATGCTGCATTCTTAAGGCGAATGATCGAGATCGAGCGTGGGGGCACCGCTAGTCACATCGTGCTGATTCGTTTGCAGCGCCCGGAAAAGTCTAACGCATACACCCAGCCGATGCTCGATCAGCTGGCCACCACGCTGACGGCGTTACGCGACGACACGACCGTTCGCGCGGTCGTCATCACCGGGGCGGGCGATCGTGCCTTTTGCGCAGGCGCCGATCGCCACGAGCTCGATGCTCGCGCCGGCATCGACGCGCTCGATCTCGAGAGCCGGCGAGTGTTCGACATGGTGGCCGACGCGCCTTGGCCGACGGTCGCTGCGATCAATGGCGTGGCGGCCGGTGGCGGTTTCGAGCTCGCGCTGGCTTGTGACGTGAGGATCTGTCATCCGTCCACGCGCTTGTTCTTGCCCGAGGTCCGGCTCGGGCTCATCCCGGCTGCGGGTGGCACGCGGCGCTTGACGTCGATCGTCGGCCCGGCGCGGAGCAAAGAGGTCATCCTATTCGGGCGCGAGCTCGATGCGGCGACCGCGCTCGCGTGGGGGCTCGTCAGTGAGATCGTCAGCGACGTCGCCAAGCGCGCGACGGAGCTCGCCGAGCGCGCGGGCACATACGATCCCGTCGCTCTCAGATTGGCCAAAGGCGCAATCGACACGGCGGTGCGGTCGTCGACCGCTGACGTCGAAGGTCTGTCGCAAGCGCTGCTGTACGAACGCCGCCGCGCACGTCACGGCGGAAGTGTAGGTCATCCGTGAAGCTTCTCCCGCGTATCGTCTCGATCGGAACCGCAAACCCGGGTCGACGTTACACTCAAGCCGAGCTCGTCAGTCTGTTCGGGGCGGCGATGGATCGCCGCATCGCGATGCTGTTCAAGAACTCGCACATCGAGTCGCGTTTCCTGTGCCTGCCTGAGCCCGGTCCCGACGGAAAGATCCCGACCGAGACGCCCCTCCAGCTCGCGCAAAAGCATCGCACGAACGCGCTCTGGGCCGGTGCCAAGGCGATCGGTGCCGCGCTCGAGCCGGCCGGCTTGAAGCCGAGCGACGTCGACTCCTTCGTCTGTGTCACCTCGACGGGGTTTCTCTGTCCGAGCCTCACCGCCTGGTTCATCAAAGAGCTCGGCTTTCGCGCCGACGTGCACCGGGCGGACATCGTCGGCATGGGTTGCAATGGCGGCTTGAATGGCTTGCAGCCCGTGGTCAACTACTGTGCACTCAATCCGCAAGGCGTCGGACTCTTGCTCTGCGTCGAGGTGTGCACCGCGGCGTACGTTTTCGACAACACGATTCGCACGGCGGTCGTCAATTCGCTCTTCGGCGATGGCGCCGCAGCGGCGGTCATCGCGACGCGTGATCAAGCGCCGGGCCCAAAGATCCATGGCTTCAGCTCGCACATCATTACCGACGCCATTGGCGCGATGCGCTTCGACTTCGACGGCGAAAAGCAATCGTTCTTTCTCGATCGGGACATCCCCTACATCCTCGGTCAGAATGTGGACAAGCCGGTCGACAAGTTGCTCGGCAAGTTTGGGCTCAAGCGGCGCGACATCAAGCACTGGGTGATCCACTCCGGCGGGCGCAAGGTCATCGACTCCATCAAGTACTGTCTGAACATCACCGCTCACGACGTGCGCCATACCGACGGCGTGCTCCGCGATTACGGCAATCTCTCTTCAGGCTCTTTCCTGTTTTCACACAAACGGCTCATCGACGAAGGCGTGGCCAAACCAGGTGAGCACATCATGATGATGACCATGGGGCCCGGATCGACGGTCGAGTGTTGCCTCGGAGAATTCTAAAATGCCCCCAGCTTTCGAAGTTCTGTCACTGCAGGAGCAGGGTGCGGTCGCGTTCGTCGACGTGCGTTGGCCGGCGCCGCACGGATCGTTGAGCGAACGCCTTCTCGCCGACCTCGAAGCGCTTGTGACACATCTGGAAGACGAAGGTCGCGCATCGATCGTCGTCTTCCGCGATCTCTCGGCGGGGACGACGCCTGCTGCGGCGCCAAAGCCCGAGATCAACCAGTGTCGGCGCTGGGAAAACCTGCTCGTGCGCATCGACCGACTGGCCGTGGTCACGATTGCCGTCATCGATGGCACCTGTGAGCGCTTCTGTGCCCAGCTCGCGATCGCCTGCGACCATCGCGTCGCAACGGCGCGCTCCGAATTCTACATGCCGGAAGTGAAGGAGGGATACCTGCCCGGCATGTGCACCTTCCGCCTGACGAAGTTCATCGGCCTGGCGCGCGCGCGCCGCGTGATCTTCACCGGCGCTCGCTTCAAAGCCGCGCAGGCGACGGAGTGGGGGCTGGTCGATGTCTGCTGCGACGCGGGCGATGCGGAGCGCGCCTTGAAGGGCCTGATCGACGAGCTTTCGCCGGTCGACCGGACGGTCATTCAATTGGCGCGCCGGCTCTTGAACGAGTCTTTTGCGACGTCCTTCGAAGACGCCATCGGCAACTTCCTCGCCGCGCAGCATCGCTGCTTCGGAAAAGGCGGCGAAAAATGAGCGCCGGGCTCGCGGCCGAGATCGAGCGCTGGTCCCGCGCGGAACCCGCTTTGACCGGTCACGACTTCGATGCTCGCCTCCGTAATGTCACCCAATGGAGCAATCAGTGTATCGCCTTGCTCGGTCGCTTGCCTGCGCCCGCCAAGAGGAATGCGAACGAGCTCGAGCTCGCGGCGGATCTCAAGCAACGCATGCACGCGACGAAACGCAAGTTCACAGGTCAGCACACCGAGCGTCTGTATCGGGGCTTGAAACACAGTCGACGCGGCGTCAGCTCGATCGATGCCATCGTCTTCGGCGCGGCGGAGGAGTACCCAGGGTTCGTCCCGAGTCGCGAGGCGATGGCGCTCGAGCGAGCCCGATCACCGCGCGAGAGAGAAGGGTGGGAGCTCGATCAGGCGCTCTTGCTCTCCGGCTTTTTGGCACACCCGCGCGTCGGGGCCGAGATCGTCGCGACGATGCGACAACCGAAGCCCGAGTCGATCGAGCACTTGGCGCGCTTTCGCCGCGAAGGTGCGTTGGACTTGGGCGCGGCACGCTTGCGCCGGCGGGGTAAAGCCGCGCTCATCGAGATTTGTCGGCCGGACAGCCTCAACGCCGAGGACGAAGAGCTCCTCGCCGCGCAAGAAGCGCTCGTCGACGTGGTGTTGCTGGCAGACGAGCTCGAGCTCGGGATCTTGCGCGGCGCGCCGGTGCACAACCGTAAATACGAAGGTCGCCGAGTGTTCTGTTCGGGCATCAACCTCGACCACCTCTATGCCGGAAAGCTCTCTTATCTCTTCTACGTCACGCGCGAGCTCGGCTTCGTCAACAAGCTCTACCGGGGCCTGGCGCACGGGCTCGCGGCGAATGATGAGCTCGCCACGCGGACCACGGAAAAGGCGTGGATCGCGGTGGTCGATTCGCATGCCATCGGCGGCGGCTGCCAGCTCCTCTTGGTCGTCGACTATGTCCTCGGCGAGAAGGGCTCGTTCTGTTCCATTCCGGCGCGCCACGAAGGCTTCATTCCCGGGCTCGCGAACCTGCGCTTGCCTCGTTACGTCGGACAGCGCCTGGCGCAGGAGATGATCTACTTCAACAAGAAGGTCACCGCAGAGAGCGCAGAGGGCGGGCTCATCTTCGATCAAGTGGTGGCGACGGACGCGATCGAAACCGCGCTCGATCGTGTGGTCGAGTCCATCTCCAGCTCCGGGGTGTTGGGGCTCGGTGCCAGCCGTCGCGCCTTTCGTCTGGGCCAGGAGCCCTCGGACACTTTTCGCGAGTACATGGCGGCGTTCGCTATCGAGCAGGCCGAGTGCCTGGTCAGCCCACAGTTGAGCGCGAACCTCGAGCGTCAGTGGGTCGGCGCTCGCGACAAAAGGAGAGAAGCGTGAACGCTGAACCGTCGCACCTTTGGTGGGATGGCCGACTCGTCCCGTGGAACGAAGCCACCACGCACGTCGCAAACATCCAGTGGGCCGCTCTCGGCTCCGTGTTCGAGGGCCTGCGCGCCTACTACAATCAGGAGCAGAAGAAGACGTACTTGTTCGGCCTCGATCCTCATCTCGAACGCCTGCGGCTCTCGATGCGCGTCATGGGGATGAAAGGTCCACCGACCGACGTCGTGCGCGAAGCTGTCACGTCGACCCTCAGAAAGGTCGACTTGCGCGCGGATACCTACGTGCGGATCTTCGCATGGTTCGACAACGGCAATGTCTACACGCTCGAGCAGCCGACGCACATGTTCATCATCGCCGCGCCGATGCCATCAGAGCTCGACCGGCCCGTCGAGTGGAGTGCGAACGTGAGCACCTGGCATCAGCTCGACGAGCGCACGATGCCACCCCGAGTCAAAGCAGTCGCGAACTACCACAAGAGTCGGCTCGCCGGTGTCGAGGCGGAGCGCTTGGGCTTCGACTTTCCGATCCTCCTGAACTTACGCGGCGAAGTGAGCGAAGGCCCCCGCGAGAGTCTCTTTCTCGTGCGTGGCGGAATGCTGATCACGCCCGAGCTGAGCAGTGGGATCCTCGACAGCATCACGCGGCGCACCGTCTTACTGCTTGCGCGCGAGCTCGGCGTCGTTTGTCAGGAGCGCGCCGTCCAACGCAGCGAGCTGTATGAAGCCGACGAGATGTTCGCGTGCGGAACGAAGAGCGAGATCGTTCCCGTGATTTCGGCCGATGGGCTCTCTGTGGGCCAAGGTGGCGTTGGGCCCGTCACGCGCAAGCTGCGGCAGCTCTACCGCCAAGTCGTGTACGGCGAGGTTCCGCTCTGCAACGACCTGAGAACCGTGATCTGATCCGTTACCCGCCCGCGCTCGTGTAACGTCGCAACGCCATCACCCAGGTGATTCGGCTGATCACGACAAAAGCCACGGTCAACGCGATGGCTTGTAGCCACTGCTCGCGGCCAAGCCCGCCGAGCAATGCGAGCGCTGGGTAGGTGGTCATGATGATCAACGGAACGACGAACGTGAACACCAGCGCGAGCACGCCACGAAACAACGCGGCCGGCCAGCGCGCGAGGTCCAGAACCGAGTTGAAGAGCTGAAACAGGCTTCCAGAGCGAACGGCGGTGAATGCTGCGGCGACGAACATCAGGCTGATCGAATACACGATGACGACACCGAGAGAGAACACGAGCAGCGCCGATGTGACGGCGGACCATGACGGCGCGGCGTTACGAAGGTGCAGACCGTATCCGACGATGGCCATCCCGGCCGCCAAGTCGAACACTCCCAGGGGGAGGAACGCCAGGGTCGAGACCGAGAACTGCGCGTCGATCGGACGCAGTAGCACGAAATCGAGCGAACCATCTTGGATCCTCGCCAACGCGCGGGACAAAGACGGCGTCACCCAGACGTTCAGAGTCCCCCGCAGCATGTTGTAAAAGCCGAGGACGAGCAGTGCGTCTGGCCAGCTCCAACCCGCGACGGTGCGCCGGTTGTCGAAGAGCACGACCACGGGCACCAAGGTGATCCCCAGCCAAAACAAACCCACGAACATGTTGGCTATGAACTCGACCCGGTACTGCATGGCCAACATCAGCGCCAACCTGAGCTGGGATAGAATCAAGCGCCAGTAAACGCGCGCAACCACGCTCAGCCCCCGTATGCTTCGTAGCGCCGCAGGCCCCGCCACCAAAGCACCAGCACGGTCGCGATTAAAATGATCACATATGCCCATTGCTTCCGCAGCGCGCTCAGGCCGTCGTCGACGGAACGCAAGCCCAGCGCCAGCTCGGTCGGTAAGCTCGTCAGGTACGGAAAAGGAGACAGATCCACGATGCGCCGCAGCTCCTCCGGGAAGAAGCTCAGCGGAACGAAGGCACCGCTGAAAACGTAGAACAAGCCCAAGTAGAAGGGCCACAGCGCCAGCGCGCTCTCCCAAAAGAAGCTCAGCTCGGCGATGATGACTTGGACGGCGAAGTTGATGATCAGCGCGCCGAGCATGGCGACAGGTAGTAGCAGCCAATGCTCGCGGTCCTGCGCGAGGCCTTGTGGCCCAACGAAGAGCAGCTCGCCGCCAATAAAGAGCGCGGCGAAGAACAAGCCGAAAGTGATGTCGGCAAGCGCGACGGCCAACGAATTGAGCAGGGGATGGTGCGGTCGCAGCAAGGCCTGCGACAACCCGCCGGTGCGTATCTCCATGGTCAAGCCGTTCGCCACACCCGAGAGTCCGAGCGCCGTCACCGCGACGATCACGAAGATGTAGGCAGTGAACTTCTCGTCGGTGAACACCCCCATGGAGCCTTCGCCGATCGCTCGCTTCCAAAAAAACAACGTGGCCATCGGCATCAACGCGATGATGAAGCTGATCGACAGATCGAAGCGGAAGTTGAGCCGTAGCAAGAGGTTGATGCGAAACAACGCTGCCAGCGTACGGAGGCTACGCATCTTTACGCTCTGGGCGATCTTCCGACGTCGGACGCGTGCGTGAGCGCGCGAACAGCTGCGCCAAGACGTGCTCGATCGGAGGATCGGCCACGCCGATGTCGGCGATCGGGAACTTGGCCATGACCAGCGTAATGGCCGGCCCGACCTGATCCCTGGCCACCTCGATGAGGGTCTTGCCGTCGGGAAGGCGAGCGGTCTCGCCGAAGCCCGCGTGCTTGTTCTGTTCTATGAACTCGACGACGGCCTGCTCGCTGATGGGCTGGCCGAACCACAGGCTCAAGATCTTGGAGGTGTTCTGCGAACGCGCCAAGCCATCGTAGGTGCCATCGTAGACGAGTCGGCCCGCGTTGATGACCAACGCCCGCTGGCAGACGGCTTCGATGTCCGCCATGTAGTGACTGGTCAAGAGGATCGTCGCGCCGTAGCGTTGGTTGTAGGTCTTCAAGAAATCGCGAATCGTCAGCTGCATCGTCGCATCGAGACCGATGGTCGGTTCGTCGAGGAACAAGATCTTGGGGCGATGGAGCAACGCCGCGACGAGCTCGCACTTCATGCGTTCGCCGAGAGAGAGGATTCGTGTCGGGCGGTCGATGACGTGGCCGACGTCGAGGAGCGATACGAGCTCGGCCTTCATCTCGAGGAATTGAGGGCTCGGGATGTCGTAGACGACCCGGTTGAGCTCGAACGACTCGTTCGGCGGCAGATCGAAGACGAGCTGCTGCTTCTGGCCGGCGACGAACATGATCGAGCGCAAGAACTCGCGCTTGCGATCGACCGGGTTGAAGCCGTTGATTCGCGCCGTGCCGGCGCTCGGATGCAGGAGGCCGCTCAACATCTTCAGTGTCGTCGTCTTGCCGGCACCGTTCGGCCCGAGGAACCCCGTGCGCTCGCCGTCCGCGATCTTGACCGAAAGATTGTCGACCGCGGTGACGGTTTCGTACTTCCTGTGTACCAAGCTCCGGACTGCGGACATGAGGCCGGGTGGTCTGCGATGAATCCGATAGCGCTTGAACAGCCCAGAAATTTCGATCATCGCAGCGCGGACTTGTCGCGTGCTTCGGAGCAAAACGCAAGATTTGGCACGTTGCTGCACGAGCCCCAAAAGCGGTGCAAGGCAAAGTCAAAAAGTGCTAGGACTCCGTCGCGCCGCGCGCCCGTAGCTCAGTTGGATAGAGCACCGGCCTTCTAAGCCGGGGGT
>JADLHZ010000159.1 GCA_020848545.1 Deltaproteobacteria bacterium
AAAGGGGATTGCTGCCGAATGGCAAGCCAATCGTCTGCCCAGCACCTTCTTGGTCGGTCTTTGACCGGCCGATTGTGATCTGCAGACCCTCGCGCGTGAACACGACGTCTTCGACGTCGAGCCCAACGAGCTCCGACCTCCTGAACGCACCAGCAAAGCCGATGACCACAAGCGCACGGTTGCGCAGGCCGAGTAGGGTGTCCTCGGGCTGGGTCTTGGCGAGCGCGCGAATGTCGTTCACGAGCAGCGCCGCTTTCTTCGTGCGCTTCGTGCCGAGCTTGCGCTTGATGCCAGAGAGCACCGCCGCGACCTCGGCGGATGCCGCCGGCGACGGATGCTTCGCCGACTTGTGTGCCTGGGAGATCGCGGCGATCGCGCGCGCGATGGTCGACGGCTTCCGGCCTTTGGCCGCCAGCTCCGTCGCATACAGCGCGAGCGCCTCGGCCGTTGCCGGCAACGCCAGCGCGCCGTGGCGGTCGCAGAAGGCACAGAACTGGAGCCAATCGCTGCGATACGCGCGAATTGTAGCGGGCGCTCGAGCTGCAGCCGCGAATGCACGCGCGGCGTCGACGAGCTCGGGCTTGGACAGCTCGAGCTTTGCGCCGGGAAGTTTCGCTAGACCTGCCTTCATAATGGGTCCAGGCCTCAGGCCTGGTGCACCAGGTGGTAGCCGCGACGGCCGCGGACTTTTACGAGCTCGTGGAAGCGGAGCGAGCGCGCAAAGTCGTCCGTGAAGACTTCTTCGCGCGCCTTCAAGAGGTCGGTGCCGATGCGGCCGTACTCGACGCGGAGAACCTTCTCGCCGAACAGCGTCGTGCATTCGGTGATGCGATAGAAGCGATGGCGGTTACGGCTCGGATCGACGGAGTGGAAGTGGTTGCGTCGGAGCATGGTTTGCACCATACCTGCCCGGCGGTGCCGGGTCAAAAAGATGATCGATAACTTTCCTTATCGATCATCATTGATCGGGTAGGGGAGTCGCTCAAAGTGCGGTGCATGTGCAACCAATGTGCATCGTACGATGCACTCGGCGCTGGCGATTCGGCGCGGCAGAACGCGGTGATTGCGCGCACGAGCAGATCCGCAAAGTGCAAGCTGCACTTGAACGCGCGCGACGTCGATGATAGCTGCGCAGTTGTTCAGGCTCTTTTGGCCGAGGGGAGATCCGATGCACGCCGAAACGCGCGCTCGCCACGAAGACTGCAGCTTTCACGACGACGGGCAATGCCAAGCCGGGGATCCGGAAAACTGCCCGCCGACCATCAAGTACAGAACGCGCGAGCGGGCGCGTTTCGAAGGCGCATGGCACGTGCTCGAGGCGCGGCGCGACGAGTTGAATGGCTGGCGGCACTATCTCGGCGGCGCGCCGGTCCACTGCGGCGAGTCCATCGAGCTACAGGCCATGGAGGCGAAGTACGACGACTACGGCGAGTACTCGGCCTACAAGCCGGACGGAATCGTCGTGCGCTACGAAGCGTCTCTGCGCGGTGATACGCCCGTCGTGACGCTGTACGCGTTCATCAAGGGGCACCTGTTCACCAAGCCCCTCGAATCGTGGATGCGCTTTCGTTGGCCGAAGCAAAGCTGAGAATGGGGGAATGAGATCATGACAAAGAAACCAGATTTCGGCCGTGTCGTCGTTGGCAACGCTTCCGGCGACAACGAAGGCCTACGCCAGCTCGCACAAGCACGACAGGGCGAAGAGGAACACCAGCGGCGCCGGCGCGAAGAGTGGCCGCACAATAGTGACGATGGAAAGATCAACTTGCTCGCCGCGATGTCGGCCTTGGCCAATTCATTTCCGGGGCTGCGCGGCCGTCCTGGTACTGAGCCTTGGGATGCGATCGCGATGCTCAGATACCTTTGCACGGGCGGCGGCAGCCATGGCGAGAAGTTGGCGGCGCGCTTCGCGCTCGGAGTGTGGAATTCCGCCGAGGACTGGGAGGCCACCGCCAAGAAGCAGCGCATCGAATATCCGGAAGCGGCAGCGGCGAAGTTCGATGTCTTTGAAGCCATCAGCACTTGGGACGATGAGCACCGCCAAGCCTTCCTGACGTGGTGCGAGGCGCCATTTTGGCCATGATGGAAAGCAGTCGTTCACACCAAGCCCTCATCGGGCGTTTGTCGAAGACGGAGAGCAAGCAATGAGCGTCAGAGCCTGCACTGTGGAATGGCCTGTTTGTCAGCATTGCCTCGGTGACGGCCTTACTCAGTCGGGTGGCGAGGCCTGGTGCACGAAGTGTCAGCGGCGCTGGCCCGTGGACGAGGTCGTCCCGTGTCGCGGAGCCGCGACGGTTTCAATCACTGATGAAGAGGGCAAGACCGGCGTTGTCTGCGCGTCGCACGCCGAGCATGCGAGCGCGGACAACTTCGAAAAAAAGCCGCTGGTTGGCGCATTCGCATGAAGCACGTCGACAACATCAGAAAGCTCCTGCGCACGATGCTCGCGAGCGAGCGCTTTCATGCACTCGTTGTTGTCTCCCCGCCAGGGTGGGCGAAGAGCACGACGATTGACGCGGCGATCGCCGAGCTCGCGGTCGATCACCATGCGATCGGCGCGTATACGACGCCGCTGAGCCTCTACAACGCCATCTGCGGCCACCCGAGCAAGTTGCTCGTGCTCGACGACTGCGCCGGGTTGTTTACGGACACAAAAGCGATGGCCGTCTTGAAGGCGGCGACTTGGCCGAGCGTCGGTGCCGAGCGCGGCGGTGCGGACGGCTCGAGGCGCGTCGCCTGGAGCAGCACGTCCGACAAAGTGACGCAGGCCGAAACCGTATTCGCTGGAAAGCTCGTGTTGCTCACGAACGTTCTGCCCGGCCGAGCAGACGCACAGGCATTTTTCTCGCGGACGATGCTC
>JADLHZ010000160.1 GCA_020848545.1 Deltaproteobacteria bacterium
ACGTATCGTGCGTGGCAGCGGAAGAACAACGGCAAGCGCTGATCACGAGGATCAGCTCAACTGCTGATCACGCCCTGGTCCATTCTTGCCGAGCAGAGGTGGACCATTTTTCGCGAGCGCCGAAGGCAGAAAGTCCGCATGCACTTGTTTTGCTTAATAATATCAGCCACTTGCCGCAATGTTCTGCGTTTGGTCCGTCGCGTGCACGACGCCTGGGTATGAACAACCACAAAATCCTCTTCGTGGATGACGACGAGCTCGTTTGTCGCGCGGTGCAACGTTCGCTCGCGTCGCGTGGGATGATCGTCATGACGGCAACCAACGGCGGCGATGCGATGCGGCACGCGGGAGTCGAACGCTTCGACACGATCATCGTCGACGTGCACTTGAGCGACGAGCTTGGCACTGAGCTTGTCGCGTCGCTTGCGAGCTGCCATCCCGACGCTGTCTTCATCCTGGCGACCGGCGCGGACGCGCACACCATTCCAAGCAGCGAGGCGGATGGCATCGTCACATGCGTGTTGGCGAAGCCGTTCACGGCCGACGAGGTGATCGCGGCAGTTCGTCGCGAGAGGCCCGAGGGTCACCCAGAAGACATTGATCGTCCGCTCAGCGCGCTCATCGTCGCTGACGAGACCGACGGATCACGGGTCGAGGCGCTGCTCGCCACGGGCTCGCCAAGATTGAGCCCGTTGCGCGTAACGACGTTGGCCGAGGCTGCCGCGATCGTGGCAACGACACCGATCGACGTCTGTCTCGCGTCACCCGGACTCAGGGACTCGCGTGGAATCGCCGCGCTGCACGGTCTGCGCGAGCTGCTCCCGACGAGCGCCATCGTCGTCCTCGCGCCCGACTTCGACGACGCACGCGTCGCGCGCTTCTTGCGTCACGGCGCCGACGACGTCATGACCTTCGACTCGTTGGCTGCCGGTGATGGCACACGCATTATCCGGTTGGCGTGTGACCGGCGGTTGGCCAGGCGCGACCTCATCGATCGGGCGCAGCGCGATCCGTTGACCGGGCTCGTGACGAAGCCGGCGTTGCGCGCACGTTTTCAACGCGGCCGCGAGCTCGCCGAGCGCTTCGACTCGAAAATCGGTCTCGTGTTCATCGACCTCGACGGGTTCAAGCAGGTCAACGATACGCTCGGCCACGCCGCGGGCGACGCCTTGTTGCAGGAGATCTCACGCCGTCTCTGCGCTCACCTGCGTTGCTTCGACACTGTTGCCAGGATCGGGGGTGATGAGTTCGTCTTCCTCGCCGAGCAGGTGAAAACACGCGCGGACTTGGACTCGATCGTCGACCGGTTGCGTAGCGCAGTGAAGCTGCCGGTCGTGATCAATGGCGTCCCGGTGACGGTTGGTGCGAGCTGCGGCGCCAGCGTCTATCCGGACGAAGCCGGCGATCTTGACTCGCTACAAGCGCTCGCTGATGGTCGCATGTACGACGAAAAGCGCGACGCTCGACTCGGTCGGTCGTCGGTATCAATGCACATTGCCACGCGTCCGTCTGCGCGGGAGCAGGCCGCCTCATTCGAAGCGCGCTGAGCGGTGCGCTCTTGAGCGCCGTGGCCGGATACGGGGGCAGGTCGATGGTCGCTCGGCTCACCATTTCAACGATCGCTGCGCCGATCTCGAGCGTCAAAGGATCGGCGCGCAGTTCCGCGGCTGGCCCCGGAGTGTGTAGGTCCTGCAGCATCTGGCTCGTGAGCTCTTCGACCACGGTACTGATGGACTGATTCGCCGCTGCTGCGTCGGCGCGTACGACCTGGTTGAACTCGGCGTGCAGGCGCGTGTCCACGAGGGCGATGGCGAGCGTGGTTCCACCGCCGCAGTTGGCGAACCAGACGAGGCCTACCGCCCCCCCCCCGAGCGAGTTGTCGTCGTCGAAGTGCGGAGGGCCGAGTGGACGGGTCTTTGCCAAGTAGTCGTCAATCGAGGCAAAGGAACGCGCGCAACTTGTGCATCGTCTCGGGAACTGCGCGCGGATGGCGCCGACCATCGACGACCTGAATCGAAGCGCGTTGGCGACCATGGGGTCCTCTGTCGAAGCCAGAGCGAAGCCGGAAAAGTCCGTGGTTTGTGGGACGAGGCGCTCGCGGCGAAGCGGCTCAGCAATTGCTGTACGGATTCGACACTACTGCCATGCTGGTAAACGTCGTTGATGACGAAGCGACCATTCGTATGCTCGTCACCTACATCTTGCGCTCGCTCGGACACACGGTAGAGACGTTCGCATCTGTGGACGCCTGCCTCGCGAGCCATGCGCGGAAGACGCCGGACTTGGTCCTCACGGATTTGATCATGCCGGACAAAGACGGCGCTGAATTGTGCCGCCGCCTGCGCGAGAACGAAGCGACGCGCGACACAAAGGTGATCATCATGAGCGGCTTCGAGCTCGATCGCACGGGCGTAGACACGCTGTGCAATGAGCTTCACGTCGCCGAAATTGTGATGAAGCCTTTCTTCGCCGAGACGCTGATCGAAGCGATTAGGCGCGCGACGCACAGCGCGCCGGCCGCTGCGTCTGACGCTGTTACCGCGCCTCGGTCGCCGGCTCGGCCGCTCTTGAGCTCCGGGAAACGGCTGCAGCCCCGCTTCAACATCGCGCTGCCGGTGACCGTCGCCTGGGGCAACGAAGAGCTGCGGGGCGTGTCGGAAAACATCGGTACGAACGGCCTCTTGATCTTCGCGGAGCGGGCGCCGCCGATCATGGAGGAGGTGGAGCTTCACATCGACGCCGCCGCGCCGAAGGGTCCGGTCGTGCTGCACGCCACGGTGGCGCATGTTCAAGGACAAGATCAGGGCCGCACCGGCTTCGGCCTGGCCCTACGCGAGCAAAGCATGCACGCCTACTATTACTGGTATCGCCTGCTCGCGAGCATCCACAGAGAGCACCGTGAGGCGATCAGTGCGAACCTCGGCAGGCGCGCCGCGCGGGTGCCCGTGACCTCGCCAGCGCGGCTCGATCATCGCGGCGGTACCGTGGACGCTTCGATCGGCGACATCAGCGTTGGCGGCATCCGCGTGTTGTGCGAAGCGCTGCTCGACTCGACGCTGACCGTACACTTCAACCTGCCGGGCGCCGACTCCCCGGTCGCGAGCCCGGCCCGAGTGCGCTGGATGCAGCGGCAGTTTGCGGGCCGCTACACCTATGGGCTCGCGTTCGCGACGGATGATCCTGCTCGTACGCTCACCATCCGCCGCCACGTCGACGCCGTTGTGCGCGCGTGTTGATCTCGTGCCCCCGATGACCCCGTGACCGTACCCGCGAGACAAGCCACCGCATTCGAACGCGCCGATCGGTGCGCTCAAGCGATCCGCAGAGACAAGCGGACGATGGTGCCGCGAGGAATGCGGTTCGCCGATGGCCAGCATGACCTTAGCGTTTTGCTTTTGGTTTGTCCGCCAAGCGCGCCTTGAACCACTCGAGCACGATCGCTTCGTACGCTCTTTGAGCGCTGCTTTCGATGCCGAGGATCTCGCCGGCGTACACTTTGACTTCCTCTCGGATCTCGGGCGGCAGCGATTCGGGATCGAAGTAGTCGCCGTTCATCAGCTGTCGCGCGACTTTGCGGAAGAAGAAGCTGCGATTCCACCCTATGCGCTCGAGCTTCGAGTCGAACTCGGCAACGTTCGTGTCGCCGAGGCTGACGGTCGTGATCCCCGTGCGCGTTGCGGTCGTCTCTTCGCTTGCGGGCCTTGGTCTGCGTGCCACTGAACACCTCGTCAGATGGATTTGCGGAGCCTATGACCGAAAAATAAAAAAGCATCAAGTTCCACGTCTGGTATTGACATGTAAATAAATAATATTACAGTCAGCGACATGGAACCACGCCGCGTCCCCATCGTTCTTCGCCTCGGCGCCGGAGTCGCACTCGTCGCCGCCCTTCCCGTGCTCGCCGCTTTCTTACCGCCAGAGCTCCTTCCTCCCGGTTATCTGTGGCTCGTCGCTCTCGGCGACTTTGCCGTCTCGTCTCCGAATCTCTACGGCCTCGCCGCGCTCCTCGCGTTCGTCGCAGTGATCGTCGCCGCGCGAGCGCTGCAGGCGTTGTGGTTCAATCAAGTGCGCGCACGCCTCTCGGGAACGCATGCGAAGGCCGAGCGATACGATTTTCCGTTCAAGCAGGTCGACCTCCTCGCCGAGGTGCGCCGCGTCCTCAGCTCGAAGCGCCTCAAGGAGAGCTACTTCATCGGGATCGAGCCTGCGAAACGTCTCTTCGGCCGCAAGAAACGCCACTACCTCACCGAAGAGCAGCTCACGATGCATGTCGACTGCATCGGCCAAACCGGGAGCGGCAAGACCGCTTCGTGCCTCCTGCCCCTGATCTTCCAGTTCGCCTTGCGTGGCAAGGGCCTCGTCTTCTTCGATCGCAAGGGCTCGGCGGAAAATCTCAATGCGGTTCGCAACATGGCAGCCGTCGCCGGTCGAACGAGTGATCTCCGAGTCTTCTCGCTGCCGTTCCCCGATGATTCTCACAGCTATAACCCGCTCTGGCTCGCTCCTCGGACCGACACGAGCAAAGGCGGCGACCCGCTCGCCGTCGCCGAGCGCGCGTTCAGCATCTTCAAGCAAGACATGCAGGAGGCCTATTACAAGAACCTCGGCGAGTCGCTCTTTCGCAGCCTCATCCGCGTGCTTCACGGCATGGCGGACAACGGAGCGTCTTTGCCCTTCGCATTCACCGACGTCCTCGAGTGTCTGCAGAACCGCGAAGGCCTCCTCTATTGTCTCGGCCACACCGAGGACCGGCTGAGCGCGAAGAACATCCACGCGCAGATGCAGAACCTCGGCGAGAAGTTCGGCCCCTCGCTGATGGGCCTGCAGAACATGACGCAGAAGTACGCCGACATCGGCCTCATCAACGTGCCCGAGCCCGACGTCATGCTCGAGGAGGCACTCGAGAAGAACCTCATCGTCTACTTCCAGCTGCCGGCGAACTACTACGGCACGATCAGCGAAGACATCGGCAAGATCGCCCTGCAAGACCTGGTGCAGGCGAGCTCACGCCGGCAGATTCATCGCGCGAGCACGAACCAGCTTCCGTTCGGCGTGTTCATCGACGAGTTCGCCGACTTCGCCTTCACCGGCATGATCTCGGCGCTGAATAAGCTGCGCGACGCGAACATCCAGTTCTTTCTCGCCCACCAGAGCATCGGCGACCTCGAGCGTGTGTCGAAGGAGTTTGCGACCGGCGTGTCTGACAATACACGCACGAAGCTGACGCTATTTCAGAACAACCCGGCGCTCTGCGAGCAGATCGCCAAGAGCATCGGCACCTACCAAACGTTCAAGACCACCAGCCGCCAATCCGTCGGGGCGCTCGCCGTTCGCCTCGACATGGGTGAGCAGTCGCTGCGCGAAGTCGAAGAGTTTCGACTGCACCCCAATCGGATCAAGTCCCTGGCGCCGCGCGGTCAAGCGTATCTCGTCGAGCCAGCTCGCCACGTCGCGCTCAATCTCGGCTGTTTGCCGAAAGCCTTCTTCACCAAGCCGCCGACGGAGCCGCTCGTTCCACCCCGCCGCGGTGGCCGCGGGTTGTTCTTGCGCGACCGCTTGGCTGCCGCTGTTCCAGGGGTGGTGGCGTGAGCGCCTTCCTCTTATTCACGACGCTCGCGCTCGCCGCCCGGGAACAGTGCGTCGAGGCGTTTCCGAAGCGATTGCCGAGCTCCGCTCGCGCCTACTTCGATACCTTCGACGGGATCTTCGCCGCCGTCGCCGAGCGTCGCGGGCTCGATCCGGCGCTGCTGAAGGCGCACGCCTGGTGCGAGACGCGGCTCGACCCATGCGCTGTGTCGCCAGCCGGAGCGAGCGGCCTGATGGGGTTCATGCCTCAAACGTTCGCCGAGGTGTCGACGGCCGCGGGCGCGACCGATCCGTTCGATCCCGCCGATTCGGTCGAGGCCGCCGGCGTCTACCTGGCCGCGCTCATCAACTACTGGAAGGGCGATCTCAGCGCCGTCGTCGCCTCGTACAACGCGGGTCCCGCCGCGGTTGCTGCCGCGCGCCGGCGCGGGCTCGTCATCCCGGCGATCGAAGAAACGCAAGGCTACGTGCGCTGCGTGCTGAGCGCCCACCGTGCGCTGTCACGCGGCGATCGCAGCTCGTCGTGGAAGCGTCTGATCGCAGCGCTCACGAACTGAATTACCGGACTTTCCCGCCGGGCATGGTGCCGGGCGGCGGATCAACAGGAGAAAACATGCAGAAGAGCCAAGCCACCGAAGCCAAACGTCGCAAGTCCCACGCCATCAAGGTCGCCAAGGAGTACGAGTCGAACGGCGAGCGCAAGACCAAGTTCGCGCCGGTCGGCTGGCTCACGCCGGTCGACGACGGGAAGATCGCGTTCTACGTCGACATCGATCTCCTCTCGGGTACGCGGCTCGTCGTCTTTCGCGACGAAGAGGATGGCCAATGACCCGCGTCTACATCTCGCACAAGTACCTGGCGCACGGTCAGACGCACACCGGCTTCCTACGCGTCGGTCACATCGAGTGGAAGGAGACCGGGCCGGTGATCGCCACCATTCACCTCGACGGCACGAAGCGCGAGCCGCTGCACCTGCTGCGCGACGAGCCGCAGGATGACTTCTTTTGGGAGACGCAATCGTGAAGAGCTTCTTGAACCGCGCCCTGCGGCGCATCGATCTCTCCGTTCTGTTCGCCGTCAGTGCTTTCGCCCCGCGCTTTGCCCTGGCGGTGAACGACTCCGGCGTGCTCCGTCCGATCGAGTCGATCGTCAGCTTCATCTCGGGGCCGCTGGCGACGGCGCTCGTGTCGCTCGGCCTCGCCGGCGCGCTGATCTCGCTCGTGCTCTTCGACGGGCGCTACATCGGCCGCCTGCTGACCGCGTTCTTCTCGGGCATCGGACTGTTCATGCTCGATCGCTTGGTGAACTTCGTTTCGAGCGCGTCGCGCTGAGGTGAATGGTGATGCGGGCGCCTGTTTATCGGACAATCGATCGCGCGACGCGGCTCTTTGGCCTCGAGATCTTCGACGCCGTCCTGTGGGCAGCCACCTTCGTGTTGCTCAAGTGGACGATCCTCATCGGCGTCGCTGTCATCGCCATCGGCTGGATTACGCTGTTCCTGCTTCGATTCAGGCGCCCGCCTCGCTTCCTGCTGAGCTTTGTCCGCTTCCACGTGTTCCACCGCCTCGGCGGCAATCGTTACTCCTGCTGCGGGCGCGAGCGGGCACGCAGCCCTTGGCTGTCAATCGTGAGGTGAAGAAAGTGAAACCGCACTCTCCTATCGAGCTGTCCATCGTCGACTGCATCGCCACCTGCGAAGTCGTGGACAAACTCGTCATCAACGTCGATGGCGCGCTGGCGCTCGGCTATCGGCTCCTGCCACTCGAGCTCACGGCTTCTTCGTCGGAGCGTATCGAGTCGGTGAGCGCCGGGCTCTCGGAAATGATTCGACGCCTGCCGGATGGCACCATCCTGCAGCTCATCGTCGACGTCGGTGAGGATCCCCCACCGAGCGTCACTGACTATGTCGCCCACTGCGACCGGCAGGGTTCGGGCGAATCGGCCGAGAACACGCTCGCCATCGACGTCGCTTGTCACGTGCGTCGCCTCGCGTTTCGCAACGTCGGCTGCTGGCTCTTCGTCTGCCAACCATACGCCTTTCAAAGTGCGTCGATGGTGCGCGCCGGCGCTTTGCCCACTCCGTTTCCGGCGTGGTCTCGCGCAGGCTACGATCGTGCTTTGCGAGCGCTCGAGCACACTGCATTTTCGGTGCGCGATGCTTTCAATGCGGCGGGCATGTCGTGCCGTGACGCGGACGAGGCCGAGCTGCTCGCGCTCATGCAACGGGTCTTGAACCCACGCCGATCTCTAGCACCTATCGCAGCCGGTCGTAGTCACGATCCCGACGACGGTCCGTTCGGAGTGCGTGATTTGGATCCAAGCTACACCCTCAGGGAACGGCTCGCTTGCACCGACTTCGCGATGCCCGAGCCTTCATTCGTCGTCGCCGGCGACGTCGGCATCCGTGTGCTATCGCTCAAGGATCTCCCGGAGACGACCGCACCCGCGATGCTCGGGAGCCTGTTCTTCGGCCTTGGTGCGCCCTATCGGCTGAGCCTCAGCATCGAGAAGCTCCCTGCCGAGCGCGCGCTTGCCGGGCTCAAGGTGCGGCGCTCGATGGCCAACGGCATCGCGGCGCTATCCGCGCGCCGGAACATCGACGCCGAGGTGCAACACGGCGAGATCGAAGCGCTGATGCAGGCGCTCTCGCAGTCGGCGCTGTCGCTCTGCGCGGTTCAGCTCACCTGCTCCCTGTTCGGGCGTACTCGGGAGGATCTCTATGAACGAACCGAGCTTGCGACGCAGGTTTTCGCGCGTGCCGGCGGCATCTCAGCGCTGGTCGAGGACTATAACCATCTCGACGCCTACTTGAGTCAGCTCCCGGGCGCCGCTCACCGCTTTCGTCGCACGAAGACCGTCACCGATCTCAACGCCGGTCACATGCTCGTTCCCTTCGGAGCCTGGCACGGTTCGCGAACGGGTTTGCTCCTGCTTCGCGGCCGAGCGGGCGACGCGATTGTGTTCGATCCATTTTCCGATGAGCTGCCCGCATTCAACGGGCTCGTCATCGGCGGGTCTGGCTCTGGAAAGAGCTTTTTCACGAACTTGATGTTGGCAAACCATTTGGCGCTCGGCGGTGGCGCGGTCGTGGTCGACATCGGCGGCTCGTACCGGCGCCTAACCGAGATCTTCGGCGGAACCTACCTGGACGTCGGCCGGGTCGATTCGGTTGGGCTCAATCCGTTGCCGTCGCCTGCGGAGCTCAGCGATGCAAGCGACGAGGTTCGCGAGCAGAAGCTCCAGTTCATTGCCGGTTTTCTCGAGCTGCTCCTCTCGGAGAGCAAGGGCGGTATGCCGAACTCCGAGCGGGCCATCATCGCGAAAGCGCTGTCTGCATTCTATTCACGCGACTCGGCGCGGGCGCGATCGCAAACACCGACGTCGCTCGCCGACATTCAGGCGTTTCTCGCCGAGTACGAGGAGCTCGAGCGAGAGGCTGCGCTGCGCCTTGCGCGCCGCTTCGATCTCTGGGTCCGCGGCCCGCGAGCACGCCTCTTTGCCAAGCGTATCGACCTCGACATGCGCCCGAGCATCGTCGCCATCGATCTGAAGTCCGTGGAAGGCGATCCGGACCTGCAAGCGGTTGCGTTGTACGTGCTCTCCTTCGTCATTTGGGCGAAGCTCGCCGATGCCCGCGGCCCGAAGCGGAACACGATGGTTGTCTTCGACGAGTGCTGGGCGCTGCTCTCGAACGCGCCGGCCGCGCGCTTGATCGAAAATCTGGTTCGGACGGCTCGTAAATATGGCGCCGGTCTTTGGTGCCTGTCGCAGTCCGTCGACGATTTTGCCAACGCGACAATCGGCCCGGCGCTCCTGTCGAACAGCTTCAATCGCGTTCTCCTGCGTCACGCGTTTGGCCACGAGCGCGTTGCCGAATTGTGTGCGTTGACCGACCACGGCCTCGCTGCATTTCGGACACTGACCTACGTGAAAGGCAGGTTCAGCGAAGCGTTCCTGCAGAGCGGCAACCATGCCGAGCTCGTCCAGATCACGCCGTCACCGCTCGCGTACTGGATGGCGACGACCAACGCCGCCGACAAAGCGCTCGAGCAATCGACGCGTGAAAAGAACCGCACCACTGCGCCCACGAAGATCCTCGCCGCGCTCGCCAAGCGTTTCCCGATGGGAGCTGTATCATGAAGCTCAAACACTCCTTCGCACTGGGCGTGCTAATCATCGCGTTCGCTGCGCCGACCAAAGTACACGCCGGCGCGTCGATCTTCGGCTTCTCTATCGGCGACGACACGATGACGCTCGGCGCGATCCTGGCCCAGGCGATCCAGCAGACGAAGTTCCTCTCGGACCTGGCAGCGTTCTCGAAGGACGTGAAGGAGAGCGTCGCCTTCGTGCGCGACGTCTACGAGACCGGCGACGACGTGATCCACGGTCGCTGGGAGGAGCTTTCGCAGCAGTTCCTCATGGACGTCGTCATGAGCGATAGAAATCTGGCCGAGATCTATCGCAACAGCGAGGACATCATCTCGCAGCGCGTCGGCCGTTCGCGCAGCTTCCGGCGCCTAGTAGACGCGGGGCTCGGCCGCCTGCTCTTCGAGACCTTTGGACCCTATCCATTTGGTCAGCACGCCGACCAGTACGCGTTGTCGGACTACCACTCGATGAGCCTCGCCTCGATCGCCGACGACGTCGTCGCCGCGTCACACGAACGCAGCCGGATGATCACCCAGGCGTGGAACGACTGCCTCGGCGGGCTCGAGGAGTGCGAGTTCGCCGCCGGCAAGATGAACGCGTTGCAGGCGTCGATCCTGCAGCAGCAGCTATCGCTCCAATCCGAACAAGCTCGCGCGCAGGCAACAGAGAACGCGATTCGAAACGCGGAGCGCAAAGGGCGCGAGCGCGAGCTGCAGTTCATGCAGCGCGACGTCGTGCGCGGGCTGTCGGACTTCGGCGTCAACAGCAAGACGAAACTCTACCGTGAGGAGGACTTTCAGTGATCGAGCTTCAACCCGTTTACGACCTGGGCTATCAGGTGCACAACGCGCTCAAGCCGGTGGCATTTGGGCTGCTGGCCGGTGGAACAGCAATCGCATACGCGGTTTCGCACTTACAGGTGTCGATGCCCGGGCGAAGCGCGCCATCGAATCCTCTGCTGGTATTGCTCCAAGGGTTCGCGCTCGCGATCCTGCTGACGCTCACCGGCAAGATCAACACCACCGTGCAGACGCAGTTTCACGCGCTGTCCGAGGTCGTCGGTGGGCGCACGGCGATCGAGAGCTTTCTGAAGCAATACACGAGGGCGCTCGACAAAGATGTTGGCGAAGACAAGTCGACGTGGGAGTATGCGACCGAAAAAGTCGCCGGCTTCGTGAGCGGGCTGCTAACGCTGGTGACGAGCTTCATCGCGCTCATCCTGTTGCATGTCTTCGACTTCGTTCGCGCGCTGCTGTTCGCGATCCTCGTGGCGGTGAGCCCACTGGCGATCGCGTTGGCCATCCTGCCGACCTCAGGTTCGCTCGGCAAATGGCTCACCGCGCTCTTCGAGATCGCGTCGTGGGAGGTCATCGCGTCGATCACGACCAAGATGGCAGCGTCGGCCAGCATCGGCGCGCTCGGCAAGGGCATGACGCTCGATTGGGTCACCTTGGTCTTGTCCGCGCTGCTTCTGTGTGTCGCCGTTTCATTGACCCCAACCATCGCATCGCGCCTCGTTGGACAGGGTTTTGGCGCGCTCGGTCCGGCGATGCTGGCGACGGCGCAACAGCGTGGTGGCGCGATCATCGGCGGCTTGGCAAAGGGTCTTGGCTCCCGCTCGGACGAAGGCGATCGCGGCCGGGCGCACCGGCGGCCAGGCGGCGCGGCAAGCCCGCACGCCGATGGTGCGGATCGGCAACAACGTGGGTTCGTCAACGTCATGCCACATGGAAGCCGACTCTATCGCGGCGGACCGGCTCGGGCGGCCCATGACGTTGGCGCGCCGGCAGAGCGGGGGCGGGAACCGTCGCCGACGAGCTCCGCCAACGATGATCGGGAGGAAACATGACCGAAAAATCTGGTTTCTTCGAGACGGTTCCTTCAACCGTGTTCACGGCAAGGAAGGCGGTACAGCCGGAGGTTTGGACACGGGCCTTCAAGATCGCCAAGATCACCGGCGTCTTGCTCGCGCTCTCTTTGGGGCTGAATGCGTTGCTCACTGGTCTGGCTGTCGCGCTCGCGTTCCGGCCGGCCGATGTCGTCGTCGTCGACAAGCTCGGCCAAGCGAGCTTCGTGCCGGCGGCGGCCAAGGTCGGCGCGGATCCGGTCGAGGTCGAGGCCGAAGCCTTCGCCAGACAGTGGGTGCGCGATTTCATGTCGCTCGACGCCGTCACGGCGAAGGACGACCTCGCACGGGCGCTGAGCGCGACCCACCCCGAGTTGCAGAAACGGCTCCGTGCGCAGCTGATCGACAGTGGCGCAATCGATAAGATTCGCGCGGCCTTCGTTCACTCGTCGGTGAAATTCGACGACGTACGCGTCGCCCGTGCGGCCGACGATCGTTTCTCTGTGACCGTCACGGGCGCTCGGACGCTCACCGCGATGGGCGCGACGAACCGAACCTTCGCCGAGAATTTCTCACTCGAATTGGTGCTCGTTCACACAGAACGCACCCGCCAGTCGCCAAACGGCCTCCTCGTGCGCTACGCGGGCGGCTCGTTCGGCGACAACCTGCCGATCGGAGAGAAGAAATGAGCCTCCTCTTGTCATTACTATTGACCGTACAGCCGCAGCGTACGGTCTCTGTCTCGGCGAAAGACCCTGCGCCACACATCTCCGTCGGCATCGCCGAGAACGCGGTCACGTCGTTCCTTCTATACGCCGAACCGACGAAGGCCGAGTTGCTCTTGGATGGAAGGAAAGAGGACGTACCGATCCACAAGAACACCGTCCACATCGTCGCCAAGAAGGCGAAGATCGGGGCCAAGGGTGTCTTGACCGCGTTCATGCCCGGCGGCCAAAAGCTCGTGATCGAAGCGATCATGACGAAGTTCGATCTCGCTGACGGTTACATCACTGTCGTGGTCGTCGATGAAAGGGGTGGATGATCATGGTTTTCCTTCTCGCGCTGCTCGCAGCCGCAGACGTGAAGCCGGCGCCGGCACGCAACTACAAAATCGATGATGCCTCGCGCGGCAAGACGCTCGAGCTCCGCGTCGCGACCGGCGTCGTCACCAGCGTTCACTTTCCGTCGCCGGTTCTTGTGGAGGATGTCGTATGCGGGAACCCCGGCGCGTTCGTCATCAAACCGACGCTCGCCAACACGCAGCTGAACTTCGGGCCGCAACCGAGCGTGGGGAAGAGCTTCGCGACCAACTGCAATGTGCCGCTGAGCACCGGGCTCACGGTAACGATCGGAATCATCGCATCGGCGACACCCGATACCTTCGTCGACGTGCTGGTCGAGCTGAAGACGCCGCCTACGCCGGCGCCCGTGAAAACGACGATCGATGAGAGCGCGGTCGAAGAGCGAGTGTTCAAAGTCGAAAAGCAATGCCAAGATGAGCATGAGCAGGTTCTCGTCGACAAAGCGGCACAGGCCATCGTCATGCGCCACATCAATGAGCGCGCGATCCACGACTTCGTCATCCTTGCCGTGCTCGATCACGTGAAGATCGGCTCGCGCGGGCTCCTGCGCTTCTCGGTCGAGAACCACACGCGCGTTCCCTGGGCCGCTGGTGCCGTGCGCGTCTCGTTCTACGTGCCGGGCAAGGACGTCAAGGTGATCGAGACGAAGGCCGGGTTCACGAAGCCGATCGCCGGAGTAGCAGAGGAGATCTTTGGCGCCGTCAGCTTCGAAATGATCGATCTGCCGGCCGACGCCAAGTTCTCGCTCGAGGTTCTGGAACGGAACGGTTCCAGGCACCCAAAGGTCGACGGTTTTCGGCTCTGATCGACCCGCGAGACTACGACACGTTGCGCAACGCGCCGCGGCGTTGCTTTTCCGTTGACTAATTTGTCGACGCTTTCGTAGGTGCGCCGCTCTATGAAAAAGCCCGGTAACGCGAAAAACGCGACTGCGCCCCCACTCTCGCCACACGACGCCCTGCGCCTGATGCGCGAGACCGCTCGCTTTACCCAGGCCGAGATCGCGCGCGCGCTCAAGATCAACCGAGCGTTTCTCTGCCGCATGGAGCTCGGAAAGAGCACGGTCAGCATCAAGGTGCTTCAGGCGTACGCGCGCATGTGCGGATTTCAGATCCAGCTCAAGGCACCGACAGGAAGACATCACAGCGTCGAGACGGGCGTCGGCTACAAGCGTCGCCGTTCGCCCGGTCGGCGCGCTCAAGGAGAGCAACATGCGCGCGTTTGAGCCAGGCGACGTCTTGAAGGAGCGCTACAGCATCGATCGTCAAATCGGCGCCGGTGGCATGGGCTCGGTGTACCTCGCGAGCCACCTGAAGCTCGAGATGCCCGTCGCCGTGAAGACCTGTCATTTGGGGCTGAACGTCGCGCCGGCAGACCGGCCGGACTACATGCGGCGCTTCAAGCGCGAGGCGCGCGCGTTGATGAAGCTCAAGCACACGAACATCATCGGCGTGCTCGACTACGACGTCGCAGAGGACACGCCGTTTCTCGTCATGGAGTATTTCAAAGGACTGTCGGCGCTCGCCTGGGGCGAACAGCACAAGCCGACAGCCCGCCAATGGCTCTCCGTCTTTCGGCCGCTGTTCGAGGCGCTCGCCGTCGCCCACCGCGTCGGCATCGTTCATCGCGACATCAAGGCGCCAAATGTTCTCGTACGCGGTGGCGCCGACGCACCCGAGGTCATGCTGATCGACTGGGGTGTCGCCTTCGATCCGAACTTGAGCGGCCTCACACAGCAGGGAGCGGTCGTAGGGAGCCCGGGAAGCATCGATCCAGCCCGCTACGTCGGAGCGCCATATACACCGCAGTCGGACATCTACTCGCTCGGCGCGCTGATGTATTGGGCGCTCACCGCAGAGCCGCCGATCGTGCCGAAGGCTGGTCAGAACAAACACGAGGCAAACGCCGAGAACAGGATCGTCCCACCGCACGAGCTGAATCCCGCGATCTCGGGCGACCTCGAAGAGTTCCTGGTCGCGATGCTCGAGACGAATCCAGACAATCGTCCGCCGTCCGCGCTCGCGTGCGTGGCGATCATCGGTGCGCTCGAGAATGGAACCGAAGTCGACTGGGAGGGAATCTATGCGAGATTTCCGAAGCGACCGTTCGTTCCAGCGGCCGACCTCGAAGATGTCGCCGAGCCCGCCCCGGCGCCGCCAGCCGGCGGAACCAAGCGGCTCGAGCCAACGGCGAGGGAAGGGAAAGGCGAAGGAGCCGGCGCGAACGAAGTCGACATCGCGCTCAGCCAAGCAGGCGAAGTGAAAATCGATGCGCCTCTTGACCCGAAGAAGAAGGAATCTCCGGCCGCGCGCCTCGACAAGAATCTCGGGCGAATGGGCGTGACGGCGCCGAGGGCGCGACGCTGGATGAAGATGGGAGTCGCCGCCGCTGCCTTCGTTGCTTTCGTCGCGACGCTTGCGCTCATTATGAAACGCCCACCGCCCGCAAGCGGCGACATACCGCCACAGGATTCGACTCTCGGCGCGCTCGTTACCCCCGACGATATCGAACGGGCAACGAAGGCCGCTCCGCCGGCGCTCGAGCAGGTGATCGAGGCAAAGAAGGGCGACGTCCCCGCCGGCAACGAACGTCTCGACCAGTTCAAGAGCGACATTCGCGCCCGCTACGGGACAAAGGCGGGGAACAGCTCCGAGAGCGCTGCAAAGGCAAAGAAGAGCACGGACGTAGCGCCAGCAGCGGCCGAGCCTCAACAACTGACGCTCGGGATCGTTCATCAACCATCTGCCCCGCCCGCGAAATCCGATGGCGAGAAGGGTCGCGAGCAACAGCTGACGATCCCACACGGCACGCGCGTCACGGCTTTCCTCGTCGACCTGCTGGACACGTCGAGCGCGGAGCCGGTTCGGGCGGAGCTGCGATCCTCGCTGCGCGTCGACGACAAGGTCGTGATTCCCGTCGGCTCGGTCCTCATCGGCGCGTCATCTTTCAAAGACGAATTGCGCGCGTCGGCCAGCTTCACGCGGGTCATCTTGCGCGACGGTCGCGAGTTTCCGATTCGAGCCGTCGCGGTCCTCAAGGACGGGCGCGAGGGCATCGCCGGAGGTCAGTTCGAATACGGCGATTCGTCGAAGAAGGGGGAAGGCGGACGCATTGTCGGCGAGGTTGCCGGAGAGGCTGCGTTGGACATTGCGAGCATGGTGCTTCCTGGAGCCGACGCGCTGAGCCGTACCGGCAAGAACGCGATCAGCCGCGAGAGCTCGAAGGTCCGCGACAAGAAGGACGACACGCCACGGAAGCGCGACCGCATGATCGTGACCCGCGGGACCGAGCTAATCATACAATTCATGGCAATGTAACGATGTGTATTGACAGATACATAATTATGGATAATGGGTGACGGTATGCGCATCGCCGTCCCAATGCTCGTCCTACTCATGCTCGCCGGCCGGCAGGCCCACGCGTTCAAGCGCGAGCTCGGCTTCTCGATCGAGCCCACCTTCGTGGCGATGCCCGCCGTGCAAACGGGGGCGGCAGGAACGCTGAGTTTCGCGCCGGGCGCGGCCTTCGCGCTCGAATATTATCCGCTGAACTACCTCTCGGCGGTGCTGCGACTCAGCTATCAGTTCCCGATCGCAGACTCGCGGATAGGCAATGCGACCTTCTCGAACCGCGACGGCATCTATTGGCTCCGACAAGGCATCGGTTTCGCGACTCTGGGACTCCGCATTGCCACGCCACAATACTGGTTGCCGGTGACGTTTTCACTCAGCGCGCAGGGTGGCCTGGCCGTCCTGGTCCACACCGAGCGCGAGCTGAGAAACGACGCCGACATCGTCTACAGCAACGTCAAGCTCGAGCCGCAGGTGCAATTCGCACCGTGCATCGTCGCCGGCGTCGGCATTTCTTTCCGCGTCACTGACCAAGTGCGCCTGGGCATCGAGCCCACGCTGCACGTCGTCTTTGCGCCGCAAGCGTTCATCGGCATGGGTCTCGCCGCGTCGCTCGCGTTTTTCTTTTTCACGTGAGGCGAGGATGAAACGATCGATTCTTCTCCTGATAGTGCTCGCCGCCTGTCGACCGCCGGCCGCCGAGCATTCAGCCCAGCACATCACGGGTACTGCGGCGCTCGTCGCGCCCATTGTCGGCGCAAACATCCGTATCACGCGCCTCGACAGTAACCCGGGTGAGCTGATCGGGACAGCCGTCACGGACGACACCGGCGCCTTCGACATCGAGCTCGCCGACACGGAAGGGGCAGTGCTCGTCGAGTTGCTTGGGACCAGCGAGGGCAAGACGCTCGATCCTGTCTCACGCCGCGACCTGAGCCTTTCTCTCACCGACAGATTCGCGGCCGTGATCACGAAGCTCAAGCTCGGCGAGTCGCGAAACGGCGTCGTCATTTCCCCGTGGTCCACGCTCATCGCCGCGCGCGTGCAATGGGACGTCGCCTACAATCACCGTTCGTTCGACGAGGCACTCGAAGGCACAATGGCGCTCTTCGTCCAGCACTTCGGCGACCGGGCGTTTCTCGACTCGTCTGCACCCCTCGATCCCACGGCCGGCCCGACCAATGGGCTGTCGACGAACGCGTTGCACGGATTCATTACCACCGCGCTCGCGGCCATGGGGATCGATCTGTCGCGACGCTTGCAGCTGACGCCATCAGGTCTGGTCACGACGATCTCGATGACGCAGTGGCTCGCCGACGACTTGCGAGCGGACGGCGCTTTCAACGGCGTTGGCACGAAGGGTGTCATCAATATTCTCGACGAGCAGAACCTCGATCCAGAGGCGACCAGGGCTCTGCTCGGCGCCGCGCTCGGCTCATTCATGACGTCGGCGGAGAACAAGAGTGGCGTCGGGTTGTCGGACATGACTGCCATCATCACGGCGATCAGCACGGACACTTCGGCGCTCTACGGAACGGCGACCCCAGCCGGCGCGACCAGCATCGGACCCGGACCGAAGATCACGCTGGCCAGCCCGCTGTCCGGCAGTGCGTACCGCGAGGCGACGGCGATCATCGGCACGGCAGAGAGCACCGTTGGAGTCGCTGGTGTCGAGCTCGCCCTCGATGGCCAGTCGATTGGCAACGGCGGTGAGCGTTCGTCTACGACGAAGATCATCTGGGCGCTGAACGCGAATCTCGACGACGGCTTTCACACGCTTCGCATCGACGCCAAGGACGCGGCGGGGCAAGCGAGCTCACTCACGGTCACCTTCAACAGCGACAAGACGCCGCCGATTTTCCTCTTCGGATCATGCAAGGCGCCGGATGACACGACCCGCCTCGTCTTGAGCGATTTCGTCTCTGGCCATGTCGACTGGGGCTCGCCGGCTTTCGATGCCACGTGCACGGCGACGGCGCTGACGCCAAAGAGCGACGACGATGCCATCATCCTCCACCAATTCGCCGAGCTGTCGAAAGCGCGTGCCACGTCCGCGTCGCTCAACTTGGTCCCGGAGGATCACGGGCCGGTTTTTTCCGAGCCGCACGAGATCGCGATGCGCGCGGGGATCTACCGGAAGGGCAAGCTCGTCGGTATCGAGGCGACAATTCCGGCGAGCGGCGTTTCCTCCAGCATCCGAGAGATCGCAATCTCCTCGGACCTCTTCGGTGACGCGTTGCTCGATGTTTCGTCGAACGACGTGCTCGAGCTTCGCATCACGGTCGTCGATCGGCTCGGCAACGAAAGTACGTCTTCGTTCAAGTTCAAGCTCGACCTGCTTCCGACGCCCTTCGCAGCGTACGATTACAGTGCCACCGTACCGGGCTCGCAGCGCATCACGAGCTACTCATTCGCAAGCAACAACGCGCAGCAGGTATTCGACGCTTCGATCAACCGCCAGTTTGGGCTCTACATCGCGGGCAAGTATGCGGTGCGAAACGTATCGGATCGCCCAGCGACGCTCAAACTGACGGGCTCCCCGGCCGATGTTGTCGCCACAATCACCGAATGGCGCGGGCTCGTCGCGGGGGAGAACACGTCATGGGGTTTGCCGAACGGGCTCGCGTATTCTTCCATGACGACCTGCGCGCAGACGCAGGGGCAGCTGACGAATCCGGTTCCGCCGCCGATCTATGACAGCTGCTTCAATTCGGCATCGGATACGATTCCGTCGCAAGGGTCCCTTCCCGCCAATCCTTGGGTGCTGATGCAACGCGGTGGGCAGTCGTTGTGCATTCGCGCCGATGAATTCCCTGAGGACGACCCAACGGTTCAACTCGACCCGGTCCACGTGCCCTGGCGAATCATCGTCACCGATGCGGTGTCCGGCGTTCCGCTCGTTCAGAGTGCAAGCAGCGAGTACACGCTAGCTGCCAACGCGACCGCGAACGTGTTCGTCGGTTTCGACGTGCCGGTCTTCGCGCAGCGTTCGTTGCAGGTGTGCTCGCCAAGTTATGTAGGTACGCCGAACGTGCTGAGCAGCGCCATCGATCCGCACCGCGCAGCGATCACGACGCTCACCGGGATCTTGCCGGATCGCATGGTCTACAACGGCGACTTCACCTGGCAGGGTCCTGGCTACATCGACTGCAGCGGCATGACCTGCACGGGCAGTGACTGTCGTTCGACGGAGAACCAAGTGGTTCTTCGGGCGCAGGGCACGGTTTTCTACGAAGACATCTTCATCGGGAGTGGCAGTTGCTACTGGCTGCGCCGAGCCTATCGTCGCGCCGCGAACATCAACCTGGCGCGCATGCGAACGACGAGCTCCTTTGCCGTGAAGGGGAACTTCGCGCTCTCGACGACAGCGCGCCTTCCGAGAAATCCCATCGATCATCCGAACGCTTTCGATCTCCCTGTCGAGAGCTTCGCCGTCGACCACAGCTCCCGCGCCACGAATCAACCGCCGGATCATCCCGTCCGTTACACCAAAGGACTGCTCCCATGAGACACTTCGGATCATTCTTCCTGCTCACGCTTTGCGCGTGTCCTCAGACTCAGCTTGGCGTGAACGGCGCGGCTGGCGTGACCGGGTCGCCTGGTCCGACAGGTCCGCAAGGGGCCGCGGGTGTCTGCGACGCGACGAGCTGTCCGCCGGTCACTACGATCGGTGGTCTCGCCGGCGGCACCGTCAGCGGCTCGACGACGCTCGAGGCGGCAACGGTGACGGGCGCGCTCAATATCAACCGTACGATTATCACGCGCGGGACGAAGAAGACGTCGTTGAACGGCTTCTTCTGCGGCTACACCGCTTTCACCGTCGACGGTCGCGCGTATCGATCCACGGCCACCGGTGGCACCGCGGATCGCGCCGGTCCTTGGGCGGCGAAGAAGTGGTGCGAAGAGACTTGCTCAGGCAGCGCGACGGCTCACGTGTGCTCGACGGTCGAGCTGATGCTGGCGCAGGATCTGCGCGGGGGCAGCGACCTCACGGGCGCCGCGAGCGCCGAGCCTGATAACCCGGCGGTGCCCATGCCGCCGCTCGATCCCGTGCCGGCTGACAATGCTTTCGACGTCGGCTGGGTGCGCGCGGTGGACGGGACCTCGAGCTGCAAGGGCTTCACCTCGTCGTCGGGCTCCGGAACCCTGTTCAAGCCGGATGGCGATCATGGCGTCTTCGACACCGCAGCCTGCACCGACCTTCACCCACTCTATTGCTGCGACTGAGGAGAGACGACATGCGATCCCTATCTCTCGTTTCGATCATGTTCCTCGCTTGTAACGCCGCCTCGGCGCCGGGCGGCGATTCCCATGGCCTGAAACCTGCGGCCGGCAAGGACCGCTTGCTTCTCGCCGGATCGGCCTTTCTTATTGCTCCCATTGCGGGTGCGCACGTCACCGCCACTCGAATCGGTCGCAGTCACGAGCTCGTCGGCGAGACGACGACCGGTCCGGATGGTGCGTGGACCTTCGACCTGTACGCCGTCGATGGCGACATTCTGATCGAGGTTCTCGGCGATCGCGGCGGCTCCTGCCTTGAACCCGCCACCGGCGTGGCGCCGATTTCGCTCTCGCAAGATGATCGCATGGCGACGATCGTCCCACGCGCGTCTCTCGGTCAGGAGCTCGCAGCGATTACGATCAACCCGGTGACGACGCTCGTCGCGGCGCGCGCACTCGCCGAGGCACGTGCAGGCATATCGATCTCCGATGCCTGGAAGAAGAACGTCGATCTGTTCTCGGCGCACTTCGATTCCCCGGAGCCATGGGCATCGCAACCGATCGACCTCGTCCTGCACCCGGCACCTGGCTTGTCATCGGGCGCGATCTATTCCTTCATCACGCTTGCTATTTCGCAACACGCACTCGAGCTCGGGCGGCGAGCCGGCGTCACTGACGTTTCTGTCGTCAATACGTGGACCGTTCTGCGTCACCTCACGCGGGACCTCGACGATCGCGTCTTCGACGGCAAGGCGCAAAGCGCGGAGCTTCCGCCGCTCGCCGCCAATGTTCGTATCGACGCCGAGACGACGCGCGCGAGCTTGGCCAAGGCGCTCGAAAGCTTCCTCGGCTCCGAGAACAACAAGTCTGGCTTTGGCGCACGCGACTTGTCGAAGCTGATCAATGCAATTCGCCAAGACAAGAGCGAGCTGTATCCGCCTGGTGAGCCAGAGGTGAATCGCGATCCGACAGTCGAGTCCGGATCACCCCCGGCGATCACCATCACCGCACCGTCTGCGGCTCAAACCGTCGGGCAGGGAAGCCATCTCGTTGCCGAGATCGTCGACCTCGACGGCGTCAGCGACGCGAGCGTGTTCTTCGACGGCAATCTCGTCGGGTTTAGCTTCGACAAGACGACGCCAACCAAATGGACGCTCGATACACCGATCATCGTCCAAGACGGCGATCACGTGTTCGAGCTGACGGCGAGGGACGCGAAGGGCAACACATCGAAGAAAGCCGTGCAATTCACCTTCGACGGCGCACCGCCATCGATCTCCTTTCTTGCCTGCCATGCGCCAAATGATCTCGCGCGCACGGTGACGACGAATCCAGGTAGCGCGGTCTTTGCCCCGACTACGACGGATGAGCCGTGCCTCGAATCGACGCTCGGCAGTGGCGATCAACAGTTTCATACCTTTGCGGACTTGCTCGCAAGCGCCGGCGCGGACACACCGCGGATCGATCTCGCCGTGACCGACACGACCGAGATCGCATCGGTCACCTGCCAGCTCAGCATCAACGGTACTCCGATCGGCTCGCCCACGCCGTGCGCTGAAGGGACGTCACCGGTCTCGCACGTCTTGTCTGTGAGCGCGTCCGTCTTCGGCGAGAAGCTACTCACGCTCGACGTGACGGACACCGCGTCGCTACGTGTGGTCGCCACCGATACGCTCGGCAACTCGGCGGATCGCACCTTCGCGTTTCGCTTGAACGTGCTGCCAACACCACTGCATGTCGTCGCGGTGCCGCTCACGCCGCAGTCGGCGATCACGAGCTACAGCTTCGCCGCCGACAACGTGGACAAGCTCTTCGACTACGCGAACTTCCCCGATCACCTCGTTCACCTCAACGCCTACAACGTCACGAATCTATCGGCGCGACCGGCGAAGCTGTCGCTGAACGTCGGCTTCGCGAACGAAGGCGCCGGTTGGACGCGGCGCACGTACAAAGCGCCGTTTCAGCTCTACCTCGGCTACAGCGTTAGCGATGGCGTTGGCATCTGCGGCAACGGCCAGGCGCTCAAGTTTCTCCGCTACAATTCCTACACCGGCCATCAATGCGTCACGCCGTCCGCGTTGGCGACGATCGACACGATGAGCACTGGCTCCATTCCGACCAACCCTTTCGACATTCGTCGATTCGTCTTCGCGGCGAATGGGAGCGCGGTGACACCCGACGACAACGCGGAGGTCGTGCTGGAGCCGGGGCAGACGTACAAGGTTCTGCTCGCCACTCGATACCCCTGGTTCACCGTGAATCCGACGAGTGGCGCCTGTGTGGCGACGTACGGACCGGAGTGGATCAATCACGGAGTCGTCGGCGCGCCGTCCGCGATCGGGGGTTTTTACCGGAAGAATCTCTTCTTCAACTACATCATGACGGGCACGACGTATTCCTTCTATGGATACCTCACCTGCAGCAGCAATATGGTCTACAACTGCCCATCGACCGGGTTCTGTGGGTTCGACGCTTTCGTCAACAACGGCGCTGTCTATCCGGTGAGATACGCGCTGATCGAGCGCGATCTCCGCTTCTCGACCGCAGCGACCTGGACGCCACGGATTCGTTTGTCGACGTCAACGGCATCGATCGCCGCAAAGGCCGATCGCAGCGGGCTCGCGATCCTTCAGGAGTACAAGACCGAGAACGTCAAGCCGCCCGCGGACCTTGGCTTCCCGCTGAGCGGATGGTGATCGTGCGCAAGACTCCGTCCAAAATGCCGCGCAAGCCCGCTTCGTCGAAGCGGCTCTTTGTCGACGTACGCGAGCTGATTCTCGGCGCGAAGGCGCGCGTCGCGCACACGGTCGATTCAGCGTTGTCGTTGCTCTACTGGAGCATCGGCAAGCGCGTTCGCGAAGAGGTGCTGACAAGCAAGCGGGCGGAATACGGCAGGCAAATAGTCTACGCGCTGGGTAGACAATTGAGCGGCGAGTTTGGCGACGGTTTTTCCGACAAGAACCTGTGGAACATGGTTCGCTTCGCCGAGGTCTTCCATGACGAGGCAATTGTCTCCGCACTGCGTAGACAATTGAGCTGGACGCACTTTCGTCGCCTCATCTACATCGACGATCCGCTCAAGCGCGATTTCTACGCTGAGATGTGCGCCATCGAGCGCTGGAGCACTCGGACGCTCGAGCAGAAGATCTCGAGCATGCTGTACGAGCGGACGGCGCTCTCGAAGAAGCCCGCAAAGCTCGTCCGCGCTGAGCTCGATGCACTTCGACAGGACGGCAGGCTGACACCCGATCTGGTCTTCCGTGATCCATACCTGCTCAGCTTTCTCGGCTTGAAAGACCGCTACCTCGAAAAGGATCTCGAAGACGCGATCATTCGCGAGCTCGAGAAATTCATCCTGGAGCTCGGCGCCGGGTTCGCGTTCGTCGCGCGGCAAAAACGAATCACCGTCGACCACGACGACTACTACATCGACTTGCTCTTCTTCCACCGCGCGCTTCACCGTCTCGTCGCGATCGAGCTCAAGATGGGCGACTTCCACCCGAGTGACAAAGGGCAAATGGAGCTCTATCTGCGCTGGCTCGAGAAGCACGAGCGCGGCCCGAGCGAGGAGCCGCCGATAGGGCTCATTCTCTGCGCCGGTAAGAAACGCGAGACGGTCGAGCTGCTCGAGCTCGAAAAGAGCGGCATCCGTGTCTCGTCATATTGGCTCGAGCTGCCGCCGCGAAAGCTGCTCGAGAAAAAGCTGCATGACGCGGTCGTCATCGCGCGAGGGCTGGCAGAAATGAAGGAAGGAGCGGACAAGACATGAACGCCGAGTTGAAAGCTGCAAACGAAAACGAAGAGCTGTGGGATGCGAACGACGCCGCGCGCTTTCTCAAGGTGAGTCGCTCATGGGTCTACCAGCGCGCGGAAGCCGGGCTGCTACCGCACGTGCGCATCGGCGCGCTCCTGCGCTTCGAGCCGTGGACCCTGCGCGAGTTTGCGCGGCAGGAGCGCGAGGGTATCACTGATGTGATGGGGCGACTGCGTCGAAAACCCGGCACCAAAGCGTAGTCTGCGCAGGAGGACGTCATGTCATCGATCTTCGAAAAACGTCCCGGACAGTGGTGGGCCAAGATCAAAGACGAAGAGGGCCGCTGGACGGCCAAGCCGCTCCACGCACGCACCAAGGGCGAAGCCAAGAAGCTCCTGACCGACATGGAAATGGAGATCGAGGCCAAGCGGCGAGAGCTCGGAACGAAAGGCGCTAACAGTGGCTGGACCATCAATCAGCTGATCGACTGGTGCTTGCAGACTTATTGGGACGATGCGCCGAAAGTCGCGACCTTCTTGCGCAAGCACTATGGACCAAGCACGCTCGGAGCGACGGCCTTGAGCGAAGTGACGCCGGGGGCAATCGAAAGCTTCTTGCAGTCGAAACAGACCGAGCTCGCGCCAAAGAGCATCAACCACCTTCGCGGCGATCTGCATGCAGCCTTCAATCACGCCAAGGCCGCTGGACGCTTCAGCGGCGCCAATCCGGTCGCTGACGTGCGCAAACGAAAAGTGCCGAAGCGTGTTCCGGACTACTTGCGCGCGCACGAGGTGCCGCGCGTGCTGGCGATGATCCCTGTCCAATGGCGAAGGTTCTTCACCTGCGCGCTCTGGACTGGGCTGCGCAAGGGCGAGCTCGCCGCGTTGCAGAAGGTCGACGTCGACCTTACCGCCATGGAGCTGACTGTCCGCCGATCATGGCACCGCGATCAAACGAAGGCGGGAACGCACGAGGTTCTTCCGATTCCACCGCCACTCGCCGCCGTTCTGCAAGCGGCAATCGACGAGTCTCCTTCCGATCTCGTCTTTCCAAGACCCGACGGCAGCATGTGGTCCGACGGCTTAAAGCTCGCGCCCATGTTTCGTTCGGCTCTGCGCAAGGCGGGCATCGTCACAGGGTACAACCACGTTTGTCGCCGGAAGGGGTGCGGGCACCAAGAGAGCGCGTCCGACGCAAACCTTCGCGAGTGTCCGACGTGCACGATGAAGCTATGGCCGCGGGCCACGGTGAGACGCATTCGCTTTCATGACACGCGCCACACGACTGCGACCTTGCTCTTGAAGGCCGGTGTGCCGCTTGCCACGGTGCAGAAAATTCTGCGCCACGCTGATCCGCGGATGACGGCTGAGGTCTACGGACACCTCGACCTCGACGACATGCGCGCCGGCATGGACCGGCTCTCGGCGGCGTTCGGCGCTGATCAGAATTCGAATGGTTTTGGTACCAATTTGGTACCAAGCCCGAAAAATGGCCGAAACGGGCCTGATCGACGACGTTCGTCGAAAGAGAAAAACCAAGCCTTTCAGTGGGTTATAAAATCGGGGCAGCAGGATTCGAACCTGCGGCCTTCTGGTCCCAAACCAGACGCTCTACCAAGCTGAGCTATGCCCCGGCTGCACTCTGGGGCCAATTTGGGGCCATCCAGAACCGCTGCGCTTGCAAATCACCGAATGTCGAAACCAGTCAAGCACCGTGGCAAGTGGCGGATCCGTTGGTTCGATGAGACGGGCAAACGGCGTAGCGAGGTGCACGAGGCGCATGCGGCGGCGCTGGCGGCTCTCAGGGCCCATCAAACGCGCGTAACCGCCATTCATCGCGGGTTGGCGACCTCCGGAGCGGTGCCCCCAAAAGACCTTCGGCGAACCGGTTTCGTGCGCGAGTTCTTCACGCAAGACGCGCTTGCCATGCTGCACGAGGCGGCGAGCGGCTCGCTCCGGGGCATCGATCGCATCGCCTCCCTCGCCATACGCGACTCGGCGACGCGCACTCGCTCACGCTTCGCGATGTCCGTCGAGAAGGCGGCTCGCGCGCCCATTAAAGAGCGCGCGCCGCAACAGCTCGACATCGCACGCTCGACGATCGCGTGCTCGAGCTCGCACCACTCAACCGGGCGGCCACGGTGGCGAAGCCAGAGACGATCGCCAAGCTTGCGGCGAATCCTTCCGGCGCGCCAGCCTCGGCTGGCTAGCTCACGAACGGTATTCGTCGAACGGGCACCGAACGGTGTCCGTTCGACGACCGTGATTGCCGCGCGCCGCAAACTGGAAGGCTACCGCCGTCGTCCGTTTTGGCGGGGGTCGCCTCAGACGTTCGTCGTAATCTGCGTCCGACCGCGCAAACACGCCACGATTGAGTTGCCTTGCCAATTGGCCACGGTCCACCCGCTGTCCGGCGTCGCGGTCAACTTCGCCACCTCGAAGGCATCGAAGTCGTCGAGGTGCCCCCGCTTCGAGGGCGCCGCTGTCAGCTTGCCCGCGCCCTCGGTCTGCAGGGTCAACTTGTAGAACACGCCGCAGCTGCACATCACGAGCGCCGGGAGAAGGAGCTTGCGCATGCGTGAATTCTATCGAGCGAACGGTGGTTTTCCCCGTCACCGGACCAGCCCCAGTGCCAAATACGACGTTCGTCTGAGCGCGCAGGGAGACGCCGGCGACGGCGCACTCCCGGACCGCGATCACCACTGCAGCGAGAACGTGCCTTCGCCGATCGAGGCGGCGGTCAGCGGCACGTCCGCGCACTTGAACTCGCCGGCCTCGTAACGCGCCGTCTCGGTGCCCGAGAGCCGCAGCACCTCGGCGCTGTAGGCACCGCCCGAGATCAAGATGCCGTTGCGCAGCCCGGCCGGCAACCCGCTCGCGTTGATGCGGATCCCGTTCGGCAGCGCCTGCGTGCGGAACTTCAGAAAGTCCCACCACATCTTGTTCATCGTGAAGACGCCGACGGTGATCGTGCGGTTGCTCACGAGCTTCAACATGTGCCGCGCGGCGCCGGAGACGTCGCGGCGCGCCGACTCGATCGCCGCGGTGTTCATGTACTCGACGGGCGTCTGTCCGAGGTGCCGCGCGAGCTCCGTGATCGCGAAGAAGAAGGGCCAGGCGTCGACGCGGTCCGAGTCTTTCCACTCGCGATCATAGAACGCGCGCAGCGAAGGGATCTGCGCGTCGAGGAACGCGCTGCGGCCGCCGCGCCAACGCTTGTCGATCGCGCGAAAGACGCCGCGGTAGAGCTTGGCGCTTGCGGTATGCGGCGATGCGCCCGGCGCGAACGGCAGCGCGGCGCCCTCGAGCACGTCGGCGCCGCCTGGGAAGGTGACGAGCGCAGTCATGATCTCTTCTCCTCCAACGAACGCGCCAAAGAGCCGCTGCCGTGGCGCGGCGCCACGAGATCGCGGCTCATGACGTGCGCGAAGAACGAGAACAGCTGCGCGCCGCGTGGAAACGCAAACGCGAACATCGCGGCGACCCGCAACAAGAACGGCGGCAGCGAGAGGAGCTTCGCCCGCCGTCCGCTTGCCGCGATCGCGATCTCGGCGATCTGGCGCCGGCTCAACACTTCGGGCCCGCCGGCGTCGATGCCCCGCGGGCCCGGCGAGAGCGCGTCGACACAGACGGCGGCCAAGTCGGCGTCAGCGATCGGGTTCGTCTGAAATGCGGCGCCGAACACAGGAACGATCCCCCGCCGCGCGAGCACGACGAACTCGGTGAGCGCCGAATGGAACGCGGTGGGCCGTACGATCGACGCGTCGAGGCCCTTGTCGCGCGCATAGTCGACGACGCGCTCATGGGCATCGCAGTAAGCGAGGTGCCGGGTTTTCTCGGCGCCGAACACCGAGACGTAGACGAGCTTCTTCACGCCGGCGACGACCGCGGCGTCGATGAGGTTCTTGTTCGCCGGCCAGTCGATGGCGTGAAAGCCCCGCCAACCTTTGCTCGGCGCCGGCAACACGCTCGCACCGACCGAGGAGATCACGGCGTCGACGCCGGCCATCGCGCGCTCGAGCGTTCCGGGTGCGAGCGCGTCGCCCACGGCCACTTCATCGGCGCCGGCGCCGTGCACGCGCGCCTCGCTGCGGGTCAACGCACGCACGGTGTGCCCACGGGCCTTCAACGCGGCGATGAGATGCCGGCCGAGCACGCTGCTGCTGCCTGCGACCAGGACGCGCATGCGCGACACAGAGCACGATCGCCCGCGCGAGGCCAGAAGTTGCGCTCACCGCACGGGCTTGCGAGGATCGCCGGGAGCCATGCACGCGAAGACAGCATTCGTAGCGAGCGGCGGCGGCCTGCGCGCCTTCGCCTTTCACTTGGGCGCCATGCGTGCGCTCGAAGAGGCGGGCTTTCGCCGAAAGCACGTCGCGGCCGCGCGCAAGGAAGACGACGATCAAAAGATCATCGGCTCATACATTGGCTCGTCGGCCGGCGCGTGCTTCGCGGTCGCCGCGAGCTTCTTCGACTCGCTCGACGACGCCGAGCGCGTCATCGGCCTGAAGGGCGGCGGCAAGATCCGCTTCAGCAAAGGCAGCCTCTTTCAACCGGACACGAGCTGGTTCTCCCGCGCGCGCAAAGCCAGCGGCCTCTTCTATGCAAGCGGCATCCGCGACGTCGTCCGCGAGATCGTCGCCGGCAAAGACGACTTTCGCACCATCGGCCCCGAGCTCTATGTCTGCGCCACGCAGCTGAACGGGCCGCGCAAGGTCGTCTTCGGCCCGCGCGACTCTGGCGACGGCGGCTACAACCGCTTCATCGCGTACTACAACGACGTCAGCATCTCGGACGCCGTCGCCGCCAGCGCCAGCGTGCCCGTGCTCTTCCGTCCGTACCGCATCGTCAGCAAGCAGAGCGGCGAGACCTTCGAGTACACCGACGGCGAGGTGCGCGAGACCCTGAGCGTGCACGTCGCGCGCGACACGCAGGTCGAGCTGACGATCGTCTCGAACACGTGGATGCCGTACTACTGGCAGAAGGGCGTCGGCAGCATCTCCGATCGCGGCATCTTCGCCGTCTTGCGCCAAGCGATCAGCCAAGCGATCGAGCAGAAGGTCGACCGCTTCCGCTACGAGACCGACCGCTACCGCGAGACCTTCGACGCCATTCGCGAGTTCGCCAAGTGGGAGAAGCTCTCGCAGGACCAGCTCGACAATCTGCTCGGGCAAGTCAGCCTCACGCTCAACTATCGGCCGATCGAGGAGATCTACATCGCGCCGGATCCGAACGACGCCGACTTCTGCTTGATGCCCACCTTCTCCTTCGATCGCGACGTGCTCTCGCGCGCCGTCGAGATTGGCTACCGCCGCGCCGAGCTCGCGATAGAGAATTGGCGGAAAAAGCGTTAGACGTTTCGGTGTGGAGCTCATCTACCCTTACGTCCGCGATCGCCAGCTCTGCTCGCGCGCCGAGTTCGCCGCGCGGCATCCGGCGCCGGTCATCGTCTTCAAGAAGCTGGCCGCGGCGGGGCAAGGCGAGACGCAGCTCGCGCAGGTGATCGACGACGCGAACGCCGAGGTCGCCAAGGCACTTCGCCACGAGGCGCATCAGTATCGCCTGTTGCGGCTGGCGGGCGGCGCCCACACGATCGGCCGCGCGCCGGAGAATGCGCTCGTACTCAACGATGACTCGGTGTCCCGCCAGCATGCGCAGATCGTCGTCAGCGCGATCAACGTCACCGTCGCCGACGCCGGCTCCGACAACGGCACCTGGGTGCTCGGCGCCGACGGCAACCAGAAGGCCACGACGCCAGTGACCTTACGCGACGGCGACCGCGTGCGCTTCGGCAGGGTGATCACGCACTTCTTCGCGCCGTCCGGCTTCTTCGATTTCTTGTCGACGCTGCTCGATCCGCGCGCCGCGCCGGGCGCCTAATAGGTGATCCCAGCGCTCGCCGTGACGCCGAAGATCAGGTCGCGTCCGCTGACGTCACTGAAACCCTGGGTGCCGGTGCCCGAGTACGCGTGCCAGTAGTGCGTGAGCAGCGCCAGCGCCTCTATATAAAGGATGTCCTTCGCAAACGTCGAGCGCAGGCCCGTGGTCATGTCGATCCCGAGCGCGTAGCGCCGCGCCCCGTACGCCGCGACCTGCGCGCCGCTCACCGCCGTCACCGGCAGCACACCTGCACGCGTGGCCCAGACGAGATGCTTCTTCGCCAGCGGAATCTCGAGCAAGAACGTGGCGCTCGGTGAGACGTACGCGGCCGCAGGCAAGAGCAGATCCGGCGCCAGCGTCATCGCGTCGACGGCGACGCCGAGCTCAGCGCCGAACGCGATGGCGCCTTCACGTTCACCGAACACGTGGCGCAGCGCGATGCCGGCGTGAAGCGCGTAGAAAACATCCGTGCGGATCGGCTGCGCCGGCGCGTCCGCGACGGTGGCTCGCATCGGCGCGAACGAGAAGCGCACGTTGAGCCCGAGATCACGCGCCGCACCGCCGCCGTCCTTGAAGCGCCACGGAAAGAGCGCGAGCCCGAAGGTGGCGCCAGGCGAGAGCGTGCCTTCGTAGTACGGCGGTGTGCCGTCCTTCGCGCCCATGGCCGTCGATCGCAGGAGCGCGATGAAGCCTGCGGTGGCGACCAGTCCTTGGCGCCCGTCCTTCGGGACATAGTGCTTCATGCGATTTTGCTCGTCCTCGGGCTCGACGTCGTCTTCATCGTCGTCGAGCTCGTCCATGCCCTCTTCTTGGTCCGAACGGTCGCCTTTGCGGAGCGATTCCGCGAAGCCCGAGTCGACCGAGATGCTCGCGGGCGGAAGGGTTTGCCGCTTCGCCTTCTTGCGGCGTGCAGCGCTCGCCTCGCCTGTGCAAACCAGCACGAGCACCAGGACGATGTGAAAAATTGCACGATGCAGAGTGCACTCCGTAACACATTTTCGAATTGTCAGGCGATAACGCAAAGGGGTACGAGGTGCCGATGCGGAGTCGCCATCAGCGAATCAGCTTGCTCCTCTGGTCGTGTCTTTGGGCCGTCGTCCTCGGCGGCTGTGGCGTCGGCCGAGTGTACACCGGGCTCGGCGGCACCCCAGGCGGCAGCATCATCGGCGCCGGCGCGGGAAACACCAGCGGCACTGGCAGCGACGATCCCAGCAACGGCACGGCGCCGACGCCTGCTGCAACACCGCCCGCGATCGCGACCACGATCTCGCCGGACGCTCCAGGGTGCGGCCGCGGTCAGATCGCGCCGGCAACGAAGACGCCCGTGCACTTCGTCTTCACCCTCGATCGCTCGGGCAGCATGAACGACACGAGCGAAGCACAAGCCGCGAACAGGCCGACGAAGTGGCAAGCGCTGCAAGCCGCGCTGCAAGCCGTGTTCGAAGATCTCGGCGCTGCTGCCGATGCGGGCGACAACTCGGTGGCCGTGGGCGTCAACTACTTTGGCGAAGCGACGAGCGGCGGCAGCGGCACCGAGACCGGCGTCGAGCTGCCGATCGCCGCGCTCGATCGCGCGCGCGCCAACGCGTTGAAGGCCGACATCGCGGGCCGCGGCGCCGCGGGAGCCACGCCCACTGAGGCGGCGCTCAGCTACTCCTACGACGCGTTGGCCGCGTTCACTCCGAGCACGGGACCGCTCGCGAACGGGCTCAAGGTGAACGTGCTCGTCAGCGACGGTAAGCCGAACCCGGCGCCGGCGACCGCGAGCGTGATCCCGGATCTCATCAGCAGCAAGCGCGCCGGTCCGCCGCCTGTGCGCACCTTCTCGATCGGCATCGGTGAGATCGGCTCGAGCGGCCAGAACGGCTACGAGCCCGGGTTCATGAGCGTCGTCGCTGATCGCGGCGGCACCGGCAAGCCCGGGTGCGATCCGAACGAAGAGACAGACCAAGCGAAGTTTTGCCACTTCCAAGTGACGCCGAGCGCGTCGGCCAGCATCACCACCGACCTGATCAACGCGTTCAAGTCGATCCGTGATCAAGTACGCTCGTGCGAGCTGCCGCTGACGATCCAAAAGCCAAACGAGCTCGAGCCGCGGGCGGTCATCGTCGTCGCCGAGAAGGCCGGCGTGCAGCGCGTGCTCGTGAAGGATCCGGTCAACGGTTGGACCTTCGACAACGAGACGTCGCCGAGCGCGATCCGCTTGAACGGCGCCGAGTGCGACGCGTTGAGGCAGAACCAGAGCGAGAAGGTGTTCGCGATCTTGGGCTGCGTCTGCACCGGCGCCACGAGCACCGGCAGCCCGGTCGGCGGCGGCGAGTCGCAGCCTGGCCCTGGCCGCAGCGAGAGCACGCCGGGCGCCACGGCGGGCGAGTGGAACACGAACTGGTGCTCGTATCCGTTCGCGGTGCTGCCGCCAGGCGATTGTCTCGGCGAAGGCTGCTCGCGCTAAAAAAACGCCGATCTCGGCATTTTTTTGGAGGACTACGATCGAGGCAAGCGTTTGACGAGCGCCTCGATGGCGGTGAGCTCTTGGTGCAGCGCCTCGATCAGCGCCGCATCGCTCTCGGAGCTGGTCGCCGCCTTTCCGCTGCCGCCGCCGCTCTCGAGCTTGCGCTTCAAGGTGTCACGCTCGGCAAGGGCCTGCGCGGCCACGAGCTGCGCTTGCACGAGATCTTCCATCGTCTGCGCCAAGCGTCCTTCCACCTCGCGCAAGCGATCCTCATCGAGGCTCGCCGCAATGTCCCCGCTCAAGCTCTGTTCGACGGAAGTCGGCGCAGGGTTCGCCACCCGCCTTGCGACAAGAGCGCCGCCGCTGCTCATGCAAACGCTGCCGAGCGCGAGCCGTTGCGGCCGTTCGGCGCAGACGAAGACCGAGCCGTGCGCCGCGGCCTCGTCGACATGCACCGCCGCCGTCACCGCGCCAGGTGGGCCCACCCACGACGACTCGCCACGCACGAGCTCGGCGCGCTCGACCGATCCAAACCTGCGCGACAAGCCTTGCGCCGCGCGGCTCGCGTCGCCGCTTTGCTGAACGACGACGACGCCGGCCTCGCTGCGCGCGCGAAGCAGCGCCGTCCACGCGTCGTTCGACAGCTCGTCGTCGCCGAAGCAGAAGAAGATCTCGACCGAGCCCGGCGTCAATCCGGCGAGGGCGGCCGCAGCGCAAACGTTCACGCTCTTGGCGCCGTGCTCGCGCAAATACGCGGCCGCGACGTTTCCGGCGGCGGAGTCCGAGCACACGACGCAGACCGTGCGGTGCTGAAACAAGGGCTTCGCGAAGGAAGCGGCGGCGATGAGACTGCTGCGCTCGAAGGTCATGACGGACTCCGTTCCAGAAGCACGAATGCGAGCCACGCGTCGTGCGTCAAGGTGCAAGCGCGCAGCGTCGCGCGAAGCGCATCGGTCTCGACATCGATCGCGTCGTAGCGGCGCGGCATCACGCGCACCGAGTGCAGCGGCGTGCCCATCCCAACGCGAAGCCACTTGAGCGCGGCTTCCTTCGCCGCAAACGCCACGGTCATCGCCAAGGGCTCGCCGCTCAACGCCCACGCGCGTCGCTCGGCGCTCGTGAACGCTTCTTCGCACAGGCTCTCGGGGAGCGGCTCCAGCTTCACGAGGTCGATCGCGGCCGGCGCTGGCCCGGCGATCGCGATCGCGAAGCCGTCGGTGTGCGAGATCGACACCGACGCCTGCGCCGGGCCGTGCACGATCGGCGCGCCTTCATGCTCGCCGGTCGCGCGCTCGATGATCCACTCGCCGGCGCCAAAGCGTGCCGCGAGCGCCGCCTTGGCCGCCAAGCGCCCGCCGACGAAGTCTCGCGCTCTTGCTACCGTCGCCCGTGGCGAGAGCAAGCTGCGCTCGCGTGCGTGCAGCGCGTCGAGCGATCCCTCACCGTGCCCGAGCACGAGGGCGTGACCGCCGACGGCCAGCGTGCGAAGCACGGTGAAGCTCACAACGCACCCCGCTCGCGATCGGTGACGACGAGCTTCGCGATGCGCCGCAGGTGCAGCCCGCGGATCGTCAACAGGATCTCGTCGCGCTCGCCGACCACGCAAAGGTCATAATAAACGTCGGGATCGACCACCTTCACCGCCGTCGCCACGACGCGCGCCTCTTCGCCGACCAAACGTTGGCGGCCGGCTTCGATCGTCTCGACGCCGAACGGGATCGAAACGTTCTCGTGCGTGAGCCCGTCCCAGTTCGCCGCGATCTGAAACGCCGCGTCCATGACGATGGGATCCAGCTGAAAGCGCGGACTCGCGGTGCGCGTGAAGAGATCGCGCATGCGCGGCGCTCGCACCACGCCGAACACCTCGTTGCCGAGCACGCGGATCCACGCGGCCCGGCTGAACACCGGGCCGAGGCCGACCGGATCCTTCGCCATGTGGAAGAACGAACGCGCGTGGGCGACCCCGCTCGGCTCTACGATCGCGCGTGTCTCCAGCTTTGGCGCCTCCTTGTGCAACAAGATGCGCGCGCTGTGGTGCAAGCGCACCTCCTGAAGCGTGCGCCCCTTCACGACGAGCTTCGACTGCGACTCCACGAGCACGGTCCGCGTCGACAACGTCTCGTTTTCGATGCGCAGCGCCACCTGCAGGGTGAGAGGCTCGCCCCGGTGCAGCTTCGACGGCGTGTGGATCGAAAAACCGTCGAGGCGGTGAACCGCGTAGCCAGGGTTCAGCGCCGCGGCGGCTTCGGCGAGGAGCTCCGCGCCAAACGTCGCGGGTAAGATCGGCGTCTCGTAGAGACGGTGTTGGGTGATGAACGGATCCCCCCGCACGTCGAGCGTTCGTTCGACACGCGCGCCACCGGAGTCGACGAGATCGATCAACGGAAACTCGCCGGGCACGAGCAGCTCGCCGAAGCCGTTCGTGTAGCGCCGGCGCTCGCCCACACCGTCGGCGCGGCTGCCGATGAAGGGCCACTGGTGCAGCATCCGCTCATCGAAGATCAGCACCTCGCCAGCGCGCCCGAGCAGGAGCTCGCTGATGAACCAGTACTCGCCTTCCTCGGGACGAATCGACGAAACGCCGGTGCGCTTGACGAGCTCTTTCATCGCCGGATCGCTCACCGCCGCCCCGGTGCCTTCCCACGCCGTCCAATCGAGCGTGACGTGGTGCAACAAGCGGCCGTCACTGTGGCCATACGACGCGAGCAAATGCGCCATCAGCGCGTTCGCCGCCGCGTAGTCGCTCTGACCGCGATTGCCGAAGCGCCCAGCGCCCGAGCCGAAGCACATGAACGCGCGCAGCGGCTCTTTCAACGTCGCGTGCCAAAGATTGACGAGCGCAGTCGCCTTCGTTGCGAAGGTGCCTGCGATGATCTCGTCCGTCTTGCTCGGCAAGCTGCGCGAAGTTTCGATCATCGCTCCGTGAACGACGACGCTCAGCGGCCCGAGCTTCGAGTGGATGGCCGCGACGAGATCGGCGACTGCCGCTGCGTCGGTCACGTCGCAAGCGAAGTAGTGAAAGTCGAGGCCCATCGCGTTCGCGCGCGCCAGGTTTTGGTGCAGCTCGCGTTGCGCCGTGATCGTCGAGAACTCGCGGTGAAACGCCGCCGGCGTGAGGCTCGGGCTCTCCTTGCGACGGCGCACGAGCTCCGCTTGGCGAAACGCCGAGAAGGCGTCGTCGTCCAGCGCGAGCCACGCTTCGTCGCCCTTCGGCAGCGGCGTGCGCCCGCAGACGATCGTGCGAACGCCGCGCGCCGCGAGCGCTTTGGCGCACACGAAAGTCACGCCGCGGCCACCGCCGGTCACCAGCGCGACGTCGCCTTGGGCGAAGCTACGCAACGCGGTGGCATCGTCGTCGAAGCTCTTGCGCACGAACTGCGCGACGAAGCGCTGGCCCGAGCGATGAGCAACGTCGCAGCGATCGTTCTGATCGTCGAGCTCGGCGAGCATCGCGTCCGCCACTGCGGCTGGTGATGCGTCCCACGCGAAGTCGAGCGCTTTGCAATCGAGCGTGCCAACCTCTTGCTTCAGCCCACGCACGAAGCCCTGGCGAGCGGCGCCGAGCGGATGGCCGTCGCTGCCGCCGCGCATGCCGAAGTCGCCACCCAACGCGGTGACCACGTAGAAGAAGGCAGCGCCTTCGGTGAGATCATCGTAGACGGCGCGGGCGAGCGAGAAGAAGCGCAGACTGTCCTTCTGCAGCTCGGCCCCAAAACGCGCCCGATCGCTACGGATTTCGGTGTCTTTCGTGAACGTGGAGAGGTCCACGACACCGCGCACCCGCCCGTAGCGCGCGCGCGCGGCGGCGATGAAGGTCGCCGAGTCCTCGACGTTGGCCGAGACGACGCTGACGAGCGCGCCGCGGCGTTTGAGCGCATCGTGAACGACGGCATGCGCACCACCGCCGTCGGCGAGCACGATGACATGATGCTCGGCTAGCGAGCGTGGCTGCAACACGGCGAGCGGCTGCGGCACCGAGTCGATCACGAAGCGCGAGGCAAAGGTACCTCGCGGAGGCAGCACAGGCCGAGCCGCCGTCGCCGCTTGCTCACGATCGTGACCCGCGACGATGACGTGATAGTTCGCGCCGCCCATACCAATCGAATTCACCGCGGCGAAGCGCTGCTTGCCGGGAAGCACGAACCACTTCCTGCCGGTCGTCGCCACCTCGAAGCCGAGCTTGCCGAACGGCAGACCTTCGCGCGTCTCGTCTTCGAGGTTCGATGGTGGCATGGCACCCGTGTCGATCGCCATCGCGGCCTTGATGAGACCCAAGATGCCGGACGCTGAGCTCGTGTGACCTATTTGCGACTTCAAAGCACCGATCGCGAGCGGCGTCGCCCGCGGCTGCTCGCCATACGTCGCGACGAAGCTCGCCATCTCGGTGTCGTCACCGACGCGCGTGCCGGCGCCATGAGCCTCGAGCACGTCGATGTCGGCCGGCGTCACGTGTGCCGCTGCCAGCGCCCGGCGGATCGCGAGCTGTTGGCCTTCGGCGTTCGGCGCGAGCACCGCTTGGCCGCGACCGTCGCTCGAGCAACCGACGCCGCGGATGAGCGCGGTGATCCGATCGCCATCGCGCACGGCATCGGCGCGACGTTTGAGCACGAGGCAACCCGCGCCTTCCGCCGGCACGAAGCCGTTGCTGCCGCGCGAAAAGGGCGGCGCCGCATCGGGCGAAAGAAAGCCGAGCATGCTGAGCGCGATATAGAGCTCAGGCAAAATATTGTACGCGACGCCTCCGGCAACGACCAGATCCGCGCGCCCACTCTGCAAGCGTTCGACGCCGAGCTTGACGGCGGCCAACGCCGACGCACACGCGGCGTCGATCGAGCCGACGAGCCCGCGAAAGCCGAACGCCTTGGCAACGGCCATCGCCGTCGCCGAACCGGTAAAGGCGTCATAAGAGGCGATATCGAACACACGCGATGTGCGCTCGAAGCTTTCGCGAGCGCGCGCCACGGCGGCGCCGGCGCGTGCGTCATCCCACTCGAGCTCCGTCAACGCCTCGCGCACGACGCTCAAGTGGTGAGCGAAGAGGACGCGGGTCTCGAGCATCGATTCGTGGGCGCGAAGCGGCAGTTGGCCAAAGAGCACATCGACGCGATCGGCGGCATACCGCGAGAGGTCGTGGGCGGCGAACGCTTCCACCGTGACGCCGAGGGCGTATGCAATCGCCGGATCTTGCGCCGCGATTGCCTCAGCAGAGGATCCGAGCCGCTCCCAGTCGAGCCGTGGACTCTCGGCGATGCCGGCGAGGCGCGTCTTCAGCATGCTCGCCGCTTCAGTGCCGGATCCGATCAGCTTCTCGGCGTCGAAACGCGATGGTGGAAGGTCGCCGATCGCTTCGACGTTTTGCAGCACGTTCTGCCAAAACTCGGCGACTGACGCCGCGCGCGGTGCGATCGCACCGAGGCCAACGATCGCAATGTCGTCGCGCGCGGGCGCCGCGAGTGAGGCGGCGATGCGCGGCGATCCGGAGCGCGCCGACTTGAGCAGCGCGACACCGGCCACCGAGCCGAGGCCGGCGTCCGACACCGCGATGAGATCGGTTTCGGCGATCGGCGCTTGCGTGCGTGGCCAGCGCGCGTGCTTCGCCGCGAGGGCCGCCTCCGCTACGGCGACGAGCCCGCTCGCAGCTTGCAAATGGCCGAGCGTCGCCGCGTGTGAGGAGAGCGAGCCACCTTCAGCGACGAGCGTCTTCGTGAGCGCACGTGTCTCGGCGGCGTCGAGCGCGGCCAGACCACTCGCCCGCGACGCGACGAAGCGCACACAGCGCTCGGGGCGCCCAGTCATGGCGCGCGCAGCAGCAGCGGCGAGCGCGACCTCGAGCTGCGCGCCGTCGCGGCTCGCGAGGCAACCGATCGTCTCAATTTGCTCGACCACGGCATAAGCAGGCTTCACCGCGGTCGATTGCAGAACGAGCGCGACACACCCTTCTCCGAGCTGCAGACCACCCGAGCTCGCGTCGAACGGTTTCGGCTCGCCGAGCAGCCCGCACGCCGCGTGACGCAACAAGCTCGACGCTGTCAACAACGGTGAGAACGCCGCGACGACGACGGTGTTCGCTTCGCCGCTCTTCAACCGATCGACGGCCACTTGGAGCGCGGCGATCGACGACGACGCTCCGCAATCGACGACATGATGGCCACCGCGAAAGTTGAAAACGTTGGCGAGACGGCCCGCGATGATGCTCGACGACGTGAGCAGCGAGTCAACCTCCATCGGCGGCGCCGCGATGTTGAACAATTGTTCGACGAGCTCTTCGATCTCGATGCGTTGATCCTCTGGCAAACCCGCGAGCGCTTGCGTCACCGGGTCTTGCATCTCGAAGCGCCGGATCCGCCGCACGGTGTCCGTTGCCGGATCGGGCCCGAGCGTCTGGGCGGCGACGATGACCTGCGCGTCGTCGATCGGTGTCGCGGATGGTTGCATCCCGGCGTCGAGCAACGCCTCGCACATCGTGCCGATGGCGAGGACGTCCATCCGGTGCATACGCTCGAGCTGCAGCGGCGGAATCCGTAGCGCACGGAAGTCCACGCTGAAGTCGGTAATCAGCGCGCCGCGGTCGATCGTTTTCAACACTGCGTCGGGGAGCTCGGCGCGATGCGTCTCTGCGTGCCACCGGTCGTTCGGCAACGGGCTGAAGCGTGACGTCGGGCTGGAGAGGTGCTGCCACAGCTCGATCTCGCCGCGGATGCCTGCCAGCCGGCACGACAGACCTGTGATGAGCGCCGGACGTTTCACTTCACGCCTTCACCCACGTCGCGTGCGCGGGCCGCCGTGCGCAACGCTTGCCAATCAGCAGGAGGAAGCGCACCTGCGCCGGCGCCGCTCGGCCACTCGCCTTCGACGCCCGAGAGCGCGGCGACGAGCGCGCCCGCTTCGTTGCGAATCATCGCACGCGCGCGGCTCTTTCCGGCTGGCGCCGCCGCGAGCTCGATCTCGATCGCGAACCTGCGCCCGGTCCACGCTGCCTTGGCGACGCGCACGAGCTCGGCGCGCAAGCTCACAGTGCGCTCGCCGTGCGCTTCGGCCCAACACAACGCCGTCGCTTCGAGTGCGTGCTCGATCAACGCGGCTGCGCCAGGCTCGGCGAGCTCCATTTCCGCGGCGTAGTGCCCGGGGTCGAGGCGGACCAAACCCGTGACGCCGGCCGTGCCCGATGCGGTGCCGCGCATACGATGACCACCGGCGGCGCCGTCGAGAGTCGCGCCCGCGCGCGAGACGATACCTTCGAACACAGGTTGGCCGGCAACGCGCCATTGCACGCGCTCACCGCGCTCATGAGCAGCCTGCGTTTTCTCAGCCGCTTTGTGCTCGGTCGAGAACACCACCCGCCACAAGCCCGCGATGTCGAGGTCGGCTGGCGCCGCGAGCGTGTCGCGCAACGCGGCCCCAGCGCGCACGACTTGCGCCGTGCCGCCGACGACCACACAGACGCCCGCATCGAGCGGCAGCGACTGCGTTTGCGTTTGATTCGCGGCCACTGGCACAAGCGGCGCTGCGACTGAGCGAGCAGCAGCAGGGATCGCGAGCGGCACCGGCAGCGCGATCGGCGTCGACTCCGCCACTGGCGCGGAAAGCGTCACGGATGCGGTGGGCGCTGACGTCCTGCCGTCGAAGTGATCGATCAATGCGCGCAACGTGCGAAAATCGCGCAGCTTGAAGCGAGGATCGACCTCGAAGCCGAGTGCCTTGCGCACTTCGCCCACGATCGCGAGCTGCTTGACGGTGTCGATGCCGAGGTCGGCTTCGAGATCCAAATCGAGCTCGAGCATCTCGGACGGATAGCCCGTGCGCTGCACGGTCTCCGCGAGCAAACGCTCGCGGATCTCGTTCCATCTGGGCGACGTCGTTTCTGACTTCGCGGATGTCGCCGATGTCGCCGGTGTCCCCGATGTCGCCGGTGTGGGCACCGCGGGCCCCTGGCCCAAACGCTGCGCCAGGTGATCGACGAGCGCTCGCAGCGTGCGAAAATCCCGCAGCTTGAATCGCGGATCGACCTCGAGCGCCAGCCCCTTGCGCACCTCGCTGACGATGGCGAGCTGCTTCACGGTGTCGATGCCGAGATCCGCTTCGAGATCCAAGTCGAGCTCGAGCATCTCGGCCGGATAGCCGGTGCGCGCGATGGTCTCCTTGATCAAGCTTTCGTGAATGTCGTTCCAACGCGACGAAGGCGCGGCGACCGCGGCCGTCACGGCGCGAACAGGCGGCGTCGGCGCGGGCATCGGCCTCGACGACGGCACGACAGCCACCGGCTCGGCAATCATCGCCTCGATGCTGTGGCGAACAACGCGCGCGCGGTCGAGCAAGCTTCGCAAGCTCATTCCTTCGTTCATGGCTCTCTCCCCGAGGCACCCGAGCACCGTCAGCTCGGCCGTCGCGCGGAGCATCTGCTCCACTTCGCCAACCTTCGGATGCATCGTCGCCATCGCGCACGGCTTCTCGTGCGCCAAAATCTCGTCGACGAAGCTCGTCAGCGGCCACTTCGGTCCGCACTCGACGAACACACCAACACCTTTTCCGTGCGCCGCGCGCACGGCTTCCGGCATGCGTACGGGCTCCGAGAACTGCGCGATCAAATGATCGACCCAGGCGTACGAGCTGCCGGCGGGCACGCAACGACCATCGACGCTCGAGTACACATCGACGGTCGGCGGGCGGAACTGGAGCGCGTTCAACGTCGTGCGGAAACGCTCGCCGGCTTGGGCGATCACCTTCGAGTGGTACGCGTGCGATACCGGAAGGATCTCGGCGTCGAGACCCTCCGCCTTCGCGCGGACCAACAGCGCTTCGATGGCCTTCGTCTCACCGGACAAAATGCACGCGCCGGGGCCGTTGTCCGCCGCGATCGTCACATAACCACCGGTGCCGCCGAGCCAAGCACGCGCGCGCTCGGCCGCGCAGGAGACGTAGAGCATCTTGCCAGGGTCGGGCAGCACCAACGCGAGCACCGATCGCGTCCGCTCGAGGACCGCGCGCAAGCCTTCCTCGGGCGTGAGCACGTCCGCGGCGACGAGGGCGGCGAACATACCCGCGCTTTGGCCGAGCACGGCTTCATAGCGGAGCCCTCGCTGGCGCAGCGTCGCCGCGATCGCGCACGAGACTGCATACACTGCCGCGTGGATGTCCTCGTCGTTTTGCCGATAGCGTTTGGCGTCGTCGGTCCAAAACGCATCGACGAGCTTGCGCCCCGTGAGGCCGACGAACGCCGCGTCGAGCCGCTCGATCATCGCGCTTGCGGGAGCAAACTCGGCGCACAGCTCGCGCGCCATGTTGGGATATTGCGGTCCTTGCCCCGGAAATGCGAGACAGACGCGATGCGGTCCGGGCTTGGCAATGAAGATCCCTTGCTTGCGGAGCACGCTCGGATCGCTGCCTGAAAACCCGTCGAGCATCGCGCGGCGCTTGCTCAACGTCGCGGCGTCACGCGCGACGATCGCGACCGCCGTACCTTTCTCTTGCGAGAGGTGCACGCCGCTCGGGCCGACCGGCATGATCGCCCGCGCCGGCGCCACGTACTGCTCGACGATCATGTGCATGTTCGATCCGCCGACACCAAAGCCGCTGACCGCCGCGCGCCGTGGCCTGCCGCTCACCTCGGGCCACGCCCGTTTCTCGCGTACGACATCGATGATCCCGCGGTCGAAGCCGATCTTCGGGTTCGGCGGCGTCGATTTCAACGACGGCGGGATCACGCCGTGCTCGAGCGCGAGCGCCGTTTTGATCAACGCGGGCACGCCAGCCGCTGCGTTCAGATGTCCGATGTTAGACTTCACCGAGCCGATGAGCAGCGGCCGCGTGCGCGTCGGACCGTATGCGTGCTGGATCGCGTCGGTCTCGACGACGTCGCCGAGCGCGGTGCCGGTGCCGTGGCACTCGACGTAGTCGACGCTCTCGCGATCGACACCGCTCGCTTCAACTGCGCGCCGCATCGCGAGGGCCTCGCCATCGACGGTCGGCGCGAGCACCGATCGTCCCTTGCCGTCACTCGATCCCGTGACCGATCGCAGCACGGCGTGGATGCGTTGGCCATCACGCTCGGCGTCGCTCAGCCGGCGCAGCACGAAGATGCCGGCGCCTTCGCCGGGGATGAAGCCGTCGGCGCCTTCCGAGAATGGGCGGCTCCCGATCGCCGAGAGAGCTTGAAAGCGGCACGCAGCGACGAAGAACTCGGGCATCATGTCGCACCACACGCCGCCGGTCAGCGCGAGATCGATCTGACCTTGGCGCAGCGCGCGCATCGCCGCGTCGATCGATGCGTGGGTCGATGCACACGCCGAATCGACGACGAAGTGTGGTCCCATGAAGCCGAAGGTTCGCGCGACGCGCGCCGCGTTGATGTTGCCGAGGTAGCCGGTGAGCGTGTCTTCGCTGATCGGCGGCAACCCGTTCTTGTAGCGCGCTTCGGCCTCGCGCACGATCGCGCGCGCGCCCGGCGCCGCGACGCCGTTGTCGATGAGCGCGCGTTCGAGCCACTCGGCGAACGAGCGCCAATGCATGCGCGCATCGGCGAGAAACTTCTTGCCTTGATAGGGCAAGAACGCGAGCTGAACGGCCGCGCGCCGCTTGTCGATCGTCTGCGGCAAGCGCGCATCGGTGAGCGCCGCTTCGGCCGCGCGCAGAACCAACAAGTGACTCGGATCGAGCGAGGCGAGCGCGGCTGGCGGAATGCGCCAGCGCGCGTCCGGCGTCGGGAACGAATCGAGAAAGCAGCCGAGCTTCGTGTAGCAAGTGTCGCGGCGATCGCGATCCTTGTCGAAGTAGCGCTCGACGTCCCAGCGCTCCTTCGGGATCGTGCGCGTAGCGTCGTAGCCATCGAGCAAGCGCGTCCAAAACGTTGGCACGTCGTCCGCGCCTGGAAACGAGCCGCCGAGTCCGACGAGCGCAATCGGCTCGGCGTTCTTGCGGATCGGCCGTGTGACCACGCGCGCCGGCGCGGCAGCGAGCACCGCGTGATAGTTGATCCCGCCGAAGCCGAACGCGCTGACGCCGCACACCGCGTCGGCGGCGAGTGGCTGGTGCGCCGTCGGCACGGCGAACGGGCGGCGATCGAGCTCGAGCGCCGGATTCGGTCGGTCGAACGCGATCTGCTTCGGCAGGATCTTGTGCTCGAGCGCCAGCACCGCGCGCAGCAGACCGACGGCGCCGGCCGCCGCGCGCAAGTGCCCGACGAACGGCTTCGCTGACGCGATGGGGATCGGACGCGCGGGCCGCGACTCGAGGAGCATCGACAACGCCGCCACCTCGGACGCGTCACCGACCTGCGTCCCAGTAGCGTGGCACTCGAAGAAGCCTGCGCTCGCGGGATCGCGCTCGGCCTCTTGCCACGCGCGGGTCATCGCCAAGCACTGGCCGTCGGCGTTCGGTGCGACGATGGCGTTCTTCGCGAGATCGGTCGAACCGCCGGCACCGAGCAGGACGGCGTGGATCGTTTCGCCGTCGCGCAAAGCATCGTCCAGGCGCTTCAACGCGAACATCGCCACCCCTTCACCGAGGAGCGTCCCGCTCGCGGCAGCGTCGAACGCGCGCAGATCGCCGGTCGCGAGACCGCCGAGCTTGGCGAATGCGGCGAGCTCGAGCGGTGAGAGCATCTCGCTCGCGCCGCCGGTGACCACCGCATCGACAGTGCCGTCGTCGAGCATGCCGATCGCGACATCTAGCGCCGCCAGCGCCGAGGCGAATCCGGCGTCGACCGAGTAGTGAATCCCTTTGAGATCGAAGTGCATCGCGAGGCGGCCGCACGCGACGCTCGCGGAAGCGTTGACCACGTTGTCTTCGCTGACGGGGCGCAGCGCGCTATCCATCAATTGCAGCGTCTTGAAGCTCACACGTGTGCGTACTTCGCTCGCCAGCGCTGCGTATTCGGGCGCCGCTTCCACGGCCGCGAGCATGTCGCGCGCGCGGATGCGCAGACCGCTGTCTCGCTGCCAGCCGAAGCCGGTCGCCCCGAGCACGAGGCCGGTGCGCTCCTTCGGCAGCTGCTTGACCGCCGACAACGCTTGCGCGCCGGCGTCGAGGGCCATCAGCTGCATCGGGTTGATGAGCTCGACCTCGGCGGGAGGCATGCGGAACTTCTTCCAGTCGAACTGGTAGCCCTGCACGCGCGCTGCGATCAGGGAATAGTAGCAATCTTGTTTACTTAGGTCTTGCGAGTAATGCGCGACGAACGTGGGTTCGGCGAGGGTGCGCAGTGCGCTTTTTCCGGCGAGCAGGTTCTCCCAAAAGGCGTTGACGTTCGCCGCATCCGGCAGCACGCAGCCGTAGCCGACGATCGCGATGGGAGCGCGCGCTGACTTCGCCATGAAACGACCTCGAGACTCGCAAAGCCCTCGTGATTAACGCTCACTAAACGTACCGCAGCGCGTCGAGATCGCCAGGAATTTCGCGGCGAAACGCGCTTACCAGTTGACGTCGAAGGTGAAATCGCAGGCGTGCGTCTGGCGGATCGTGATCGTCGAGTCGATCTCGCAGGAGAGGCGAACCGCGGTGTGGAACACGCCGAGCTGATAGCACGGGCCGAGCAAGTCGTTCTTGAAGACGAACCTCGCGTGGGTGTCGCTGACGCGTGTGCAGCTTCGCGTCGAGCCGTCGTTCAGAGTCAAAGGGTAAGCATTCGGCGCCGCGCCGAGCAGTCGATGCGGCTCGCGGCTAGCCAGCAACTTCATCGTGCGGCCGGCGATCGAATCGAAGAACGTTTCGACGGCGACTGCGGCCGCCCGCGAGACACCTTCTTCGAAGCTACAAAGCGGCGCGAGTTGCTCGGCAGCCAGGGTCTGCAGCGTGAGCAGACCCCTGAGCGGGTACTTCTTCAGTTGGCTGAAGCGTTCCTTGAACTGCAGCTTGTCGCGCAGCACGTTCGCCGCGGATTCGCCGACGTTGCGAGCGACGCTCTCCAACGTACTCTCGAAGAACATGCCGCGGATCCAGTGATCGTCGGTGACGCGAGCGAGCCTGGCCGCGCGTTGGTCGCGTTCCGGTTGTATGAGCTGAGAGATCCACGCTGGAGCGGGCATCGATCAAACGGTAGCAAGCGCG
>JADLHZ010000161.1 GCA_020848545.1 Deltaproteobacteria bacterium
AACGTTTGCACCACCTGCGTCGCGGCGGCGAGAGTCAGCGTGGAGCCCGAACGTGTGACATTCGCGCCGTCGATCTGCGTACTGAGCCCGCTCGCCGCATCGTAAATGTAACCGTGCCCATCGCTCGAGCTCGTGAGGAATCCCTGCTGGTTGTAGCCATAGACGCGCTCGACCATCCCCGCGGCGCTCTCCATCTTCTCCTTCGCAACGAGCCCACGTGGACCGTAGCGCACGGATGATTCGAGCTGTGAGAGCGTGCTCACGTCCGGTGTGTAGCGCACAAAGCCGGTGCTCGCGAGCGTGAACGAATCATACTTCGGCGCGAGCACGCTGCCATCGGTGAGAGAGACGCTCTCTACGCGCGAGCGCTCGTCGTAAGCGATGTCCGCAAACAGCTCTCCGTTGACGAAGAGCTGCCGCGGCCGGCCGAGCACGTCGAGGCCGATCTCTTTGCTGATCCGCTCGCTCATGCATGCGGTGGCGCCTTCGCGTGGTGACAGCACGTCGACGGTCTCGGACTTCGGCGAGCCGTCGTCGAAGTATTCAAAGCTCGACACGACAGCGCGCTCGCCGAGCACATCAATCGAAGCACCGAGCAAGCGGCCGTCGATGCCATAGGTGAACGTCTTCGAAAAACCTTTGCCGGAGATCCCGGTGAGCTGCCCCTTCTGGTCCGCAACGGGCGCGTCGCGCTCGAGCGTGCGCCCATCGTAGAAGAAGAGAAACGTCCGCGTATCGACGGACGCGCCGCCGGGTCCGCTCGCATCGCCGAAGACGTGCGCGGTCGCGCGGCCGATCGGGTCGTAGTTGAAGAGCTCGCGCCGTTGCACGACGCCCGCGACAGAGACGGTCTTCATTCGCAAGAGACCGGTCGTCGCGTCGTATGAATAGTCGAAGCGCGTGATCGGTTGGTGATTGGCGCTCGCCGCCCAGCGCTCGACGACGCTGACGCGGCCGTGCGCGTCGTATTGCACGTCCGCTTCGTCTCTGGGCTGACCTGCGGCACCGGGCAACGTCACGTGGCGCAGCCGAGTGAAGCCGTCGTAGCTGTACACGCCTTCTTGGCCGGCTTGGTCGCGATAGGAGAGCAACGCACCGCTCGCCGAGACGAAGGACTCTGTCTCGAGCGCGGGATCGTTGTTCTCGCGCACCGTAGCCGTGAGCCCCGCACTGCTCGACGTCTGCGTGAACGACAGCGCGCGCTGCACGAGGCCGTCGGCATCGTCGTGCAAGGTCTGAACGCTCGTCATCGGCATGCCGATGGCGTCGACAGTCGCGCTCGCCAACAAGTGCGCACCTTGAGTGAGATCCGCGAGCCGCGCGTTCTTCGGATCGGCGAGGATCTGAGGCTGCACAAAGGCCCGCGCCGTGCCGCGAGTTGGATCCTGTTCTGAAACGCCGGAGATCGCATACCCACCGACGACTTGAAGCGCAGAGGCAAGTCGGCGCCCACTCGCTGAGAACAAGCCGATCGCCGTGCGCTCCGCGTTCGAAGGTCCGTCGATGAGGCCGTGCGTCTCGACGGCGCCGAGGCGCGTGTCATTGGGGCGCTGGTAGCTGAGGCGCACGAGCGGCCGTTGCTCCCACGTGTTCGACGCGTTGTCCGACTGCGTCGCGATGCGCTCCTCGCCGTCGAAGGTGAAACGCTGCGTGTAGCCCGTGTGCGTCGTCATCGAGAGCGGCACGCCGAAGAGGGGATGCAGCTCGCCGGCGGTCGAGAAGGTGCCGTCGGGGCGATCAACGCGCGCGAGCATCATCGGCCGATCGCTTCGATAGGTGAACGTCGTGCTGCCACGCCCGGGACGCGCAACGCTCGTCAGCATTCCGTGCGCGTCGTAGCTCATCGTCGTCGTGAGCGGCGTGGACGCAATCGGCGGTACCCCGACAGGTTTGTCCAGCGGGTCGGCCGTGACGGTCAGCACTTGGCCCCGTTCGTTGCGCGTGTAGCCGACGGTCATCGGCACGCTGCCGTGATCGTCGCGCGCCGTGACTTGACGGGCGAAGCAACCGGGGACTTCGGTCAATCGCGCGGGCGCGGCGGCGTCGTAGAGGGTCTCGGTGGTCACCGAGGCACCGGGCTCCGAGCGCTCAACCAGCGTAGGACAGAGCCCGAGTGCATCGTAGGTTCGCACGCGAGTCGACGTCGTCGTCCGTTCGGCGATGAGCTCGCCGCCGACCGAGACCGACGTGAGCCCGAGACGTCGCCGCGGGAGCCCGAAGAGCATCGTGGGCAGCTCGTAGAGATAACGCTCCGCACGGACGATCCCGAGGCCGTCTGGACGACTGATTGTTCGATCCGTCAGCAGGCTCGAGTGCACGTCGTCATGAGAAAACTCTGCGACCTCGCGCGAGAAGGGAGTGCCGCTAGGTGAAGGCGCGTCGGTCGCACGCAACGTGCTGATCGCCTGCGTGAAGCCGAGGAAGAACCCGCCGAGCGAGTGCGAAACAGGACCGGAAAAGGCGTAGGTGTAGCGCCGATCGATCTCGCCGGTCGACGTCACGTCTACGGCCTCGAGGACGCTGATGCGCTGCGCAAGCCCGGGCTGCGGATCGGCGCGCTTGTAACGGAAGCGATAGTGGTTGCCTTGCCCATCATCGACGGCTGTCATCAGGCCGGTGCTCGGTGTCGTGAGCGGAATATCATGGACGGTGGCAGCGCCGTCGTTCTGCGTGAAGAAAAGCGCGTGCTCTTCGCCGTCGCCAACGAGATCACCGACGAGCACGTCGCCTACGTTTTGCGTGAGCCAGATCGAGTCGAACGCCGGCACGAACATCTCGACGAAGCTCTGCCCTTGCGCGGTCGTCCCGTTGTTCAAGTAGAGACGCGGACCAAGCGGCGTCACGGCCAGGATGTCGGTGAGCCCGTCGCGGTTGGCATCGAGAAAGGTGAAGCGTGCGTTTCCCGGCCACTCGTCGCCGTCGACCAACACCGCCGTGTCGGTAAACGGAAGACTGCCGTCGGCTGACAACGGCTCGCCGCCGAGTCGTAAATGCGCGTGCAAGCGTCCGGTACCCGAACTGCGCCAGAGCAGGTCGGCGAGCCCGTCGCCGTTGAGGTCCGCCACCCACACTTGAGACGTGAATCCACCGGCCTCGGGGAGTGCGCGCGGTGTGGAAAACGTCGGTACGTCGTTCGCATCAGTCGTGTTGAAGCGGACGACGAGGTGGAAGCCATGGGCGCGCGAGACGAAGAGCAGGTCGGGCTTGTGGTCGCCGTCGATATCCGCGACCCACGGACCGGCCACCGTGATACTCGTGTCGATCTCTATTGACGTCCCGACCGCCGGTCCGAATGTCGCGTTCGCGTTCGGGTTCGTTCCCGCGGTGCTGCGGAAGAATTCGACACGTCGAGTTGGCCTCAGAGGTGTCGTGGTGCCGGGTGTGAGGGGAACGTAATACTCCTCGCTGTAGGTCATGAAGCGGAGCGCGCCGCCTGGGCGCAGTGGGCTTGCGCTGACGAGCGTACGCGTGAGGTGCGTGGGCGAGCCGTCGATCGGACTCGGAAATTGATCCGGCATCACGGCGCGCCCGTTCGGGACAAAGCCCGTCGCGTCGCGACGAAAGAACTGATGCTCCGCGGCGTGCGCGCTCGGACGATCGGCCTTGACGATGAGATCCATGAGCCCGTCGCGGTTGCGGTCGTACGGGATCGTGCCGCTCGCCATCGGGTTCGAAGGCGGAAAGAATTGCTGCGCAGTCAGATCCTCACCGCGAAGGAAGTTGGTCAGCAGTGGTGCGTCGATCGGCTCCGTTCGCAGAAGGTCGCCGCCGCTCGTGTCGTAGGTGTAGCGCATCGGCGGCAGCCTCTCACCCGATGCAAAGATCTTTTGCACTGACTCGAGGTACCAGGTGCCGGGGACGAAAGGGTTGCGATGCTGTGTGAGCACGAAGTGCCAGCGCGGCTGATCCCGAACGAGCGCCAACACGGAGCTGACGCGATGCCGGAGTGACGAAGGTTGAGTGCGGGCCCTCGCGCCCGCGAGGCTCACGATATGGGCGGCACTCTGATCAATCGCCGCGTAGCCAAGCTCCACTCTGTAAGGCCGCGTTTCTGCAGCCGCAGTCGCCGGCAGCGCGTCGCAGTCGGAGACATACGAGCCGACACCCCCGTAGCTCATCGACTTCACCAACATGCGCCCCGACTCGGAGTCGTAATCGATTGTTGTCTTGCTACCGTGCACGTCTTGAACGACGTCGACGTACCAGGAATAGTTTTCGCGACTTTCGCGAAAGTGCGCGATGCCGCCGCCCGGCATGTACGCGCAGAAGTGGCGAGCTGCGGCCGACGTGCCTCCTACCGTTGTAATCGGGCCGACGACCTTTACCATTTGCCGGAACCCATCCGGATACCAAGCTTGCTGCGACACCGAGAACGACATCGGGCCCCACGGTCCGGTAAAACGGTCGGCGTTCGGGCGATCGAATCCTTGTGCGGTGAAGCGAAGCTCACCGTCCGGCCGATAGCGCGTGATCGACAAGGACGATTGCCAACCCATGCCCCACTCGCTGAGCCCGGCATCGGGGGAATAGGTTGGGAAGATATTCCAGAGCGGCGAGCCTTCTTCGCTCGGTACGTCGAATGGCGACGGCAATGAGAACGTACCACGGCTCAGCGCGCTCGCGCCGAAGCTCTGCGCGAACGTACCGGTGACGCTCCCGCGCGCAGCTTCACCGGCATCGGGGGCCATGGAGGATTGCGCCCACACGGCGCAAGGTGCGCAGACAACGCCGGCGAGCGCGAGAATGAGCGACTTCATGGCAGCACCCCCGCGCAAGCCGCGCAGCTTGTCTTGATGGCCTCGATCGCCACGGCCGCTTTCTGCGCATGCCGGCTCGCGAGCTCAGTGGGGCCGCTTGGGGCGTGACCCTCAGGTGGCACAAAGCAGGGCGTCGCTGTGTTGCATTCGGGCAACGACGGGTTGGCCGTGTGGCTGGCAACGCTCGCGCCTGACGAGCACTCGTCAACCGTGCAGGGGTCGCCATCGGACAGAAGCAACGCCACGCCGCCGCGACAAACACCGTTGATGCAGCGTTCGATGCCGCTGCACCGATCGTTGTCACTGCACGGAGTGTAGTCGCGCTTGTTCCCGTACGAGACGCTCGGCACCGCCGGGTTGCACGTCGCCTCCCGACAAGGATTGCTCTTGTCGATCACGATGCGCGTCGCCGGATCGCTGCCGCAGTACTCGACGGTGTTCGGACATCCAGAAGCGGGACACCTGCACGCGCCTGCCACGCACTCGAAGCCGACCGCGCACGGCCCACAGTCGATCTGACTGCCGCAACCATCGGCAATCATGTTGCACGGATCGCCGAACGTTCCGCCTTCTGCCCCTGACTGCGCACAAACGTGCGGATGCGATTCGACGACGAGCGCCGTCGTGACCGCAGCCACGTCGGCCGTCGGTGTGAATCCCGGAACGAGCCATGTGCTCACGTGATAGGTCGTCGTCATCATCGACGCGCCGCCGTTGTCCGCGAGGGGATCGACCCACGCGCGGATGCCGCCGACGACACCTGCAAAGGCTGGCGGTCTGCCCAGTGCCGCGCTGACCGCCGCGACGTCATCGTTGAAGATGAGCGCAAAGCAGCCGCGTCGTTGCAGGTACGGACCTGCGGCGTCCTGCGGTCGAACGTCCGAGCACGACCTCGTTCGGCGATCGAAGGGATAGTGACACGCCAAATCATACGTGGCGCTGTTGTCGTAGTAGCAGACGTGGCTGAGGCCGCCGTCGCCGTAGAACAGGAGGCCGCCCGTGCACGCGGTCGCTGCGTTGCTTGCGTCCACGGACAAAGAGGGCGGCGGCGCAAACAGCACGCGGTCGAAGGTGACCGAGCCTGAGATCGTGTACTCCGGATTTGCGGGGGACTGAGCGCCGCTCGCGATCGCCATCGGTGAGGAGACGAGCGGGATGGCGCAGAAGATCGGTGAGGCGACGACGTAGCGGCTGAGATGGCTCGCGCACCACGTGATCGTTCCTGCGCCGGAGTCTGTGAGTTGCGATTCGGGAATACGAGTCAGCAGCGGGCCGCCCGCGTCTGTCGTGATCAAGTAAACAGCGATCCCCGCGGAGCTCGCTTGCGACAAGTCGCCGACGAGATCGCGGTCGTAAGGAATGGAGAGCGTCGTACAGCGTTCGGTCGAGCCGAAGATGAAGTCGTCGCCGTGTCCGTCTGCTTGGAAGCGCACCGCGGGCCCGACGGTGACGACAGGACCTGTCGACGCCCGCTGCAGCGAGTTGATCGGGATCGTCGGGTCTTCGCTCACGGTGAAGCCCTGATTTGGCGCGCCGCCATCCGCCACTGTGAGCGCAGCGCCTTCGATCGCCGCGCTCGAAAAAACTTCGGGGAGCACGCACTGTCCGCTGGGTAGGTCACAGACGTGCGATGCGCCGCAGCTTCCGCAGTCTCTCAATCCGCCACAGCCGTCGGTGATCACACCGCAAGCGCGACCGAAGTCGGCACAGCTTGCGGGCGTGCATCCGCATTGATTCGGCTGTCCACCGCCGCCGCAAGTCGTCGGTGTATCGCACGCGCCGCAGTCGACGACGCCTCCGCAGCCGTCGTCGATGGCGCCGCACGATGCGTTTTGGTCCGCACAGGTGGTCGGCACACAGTCGCAACGATTCGGTGTGATCGCGCCGCAGGTCGTTGGAGCTTCGCACTCACCGCATAGGACCGTACCGCCGCAGCCGTCGTCGATCTCACCGCACTCGCCCAAGACATCGGCGCACGTCTTGGGTGCGCATCCACATTCGAGCGGAGTTGTCGGATCGCCGCCGCAGGTGTCAGAGCCGCCGCAGGTTCCGCAGACCAAGAGTCCGCCGCATCCGTCGGTGAGCACGCCGCAGCTCGCGCCGAGAGTTTGGCATGTCGCCGCGATGCAGTTGCACGGTTGAGCGTTGAGCCAAAGCGAGACCGTCGAGCGTTCTCCCGCGTCGTTTCCGTCGTCGAGATGGAGCTGAAAGAGATCGGCGGTGACGATCTGTCCCACGAGCGCTCCGTTGCTGCATCCGAAGAAACCGAGCGCCGCGCCCCGATACAGGCACTCGACGGCGCCCGCACCCATGAGATCGAAGTTGAAGGCTGCTTCGGTGTCCTCCGTCGTCGACCCTTCGGTCACCGTCAGCTGGCTCGGAATGACGATCTCGATCGCTTCGCCCAAAGCTTGCACCGCATCAAACGAGGTGTTCGGATCATGCGTCTGCGACGCGACGAGGTCGATTCCGTAGCAGCTTGCTTGTGGTTCCGAGCAGGATCCGCAGTTGACGACGCCGCCGCAACCGTCGGGAAAGACGCCGCACGAGACACGGAGATAGGCGCAGCTCGCAGGCACGCACCCGAAGCCGTCTTCGAACGAAACCGTGACGCCGTCGTCGAAGATCGCGCGATTTGCTGCGATTGCTCCGATGAACGAAGCCCGCGCGCCGAAGTCGAGCGTGCCTTCGGGTGCAGTCAGCAACGCCCGAGTCTGCGTGTCTTTTGCGATGGACACGGCGGCGTGTGGCTCATCGACCTCGTCGGGGTCGGGCTCACCTTGATGGCAACAATGCTCATTTGCGCCACAGAGGTCGTCGCCTACGACTTCGATGCTGAGGTCTCGCGCGGTGCCGCCGTTCGCGGGCGCGAGCGATGCCTCCTTTTTGATCTCGACTCTTTCACCGACGCGAAGCACGGAAGGCGCGTTGGCGATGAGCTGCGCGAAGTTATCGACGCGTAGACAGCGCATTTCGTAGGTGCCGCCTGACAGAAATAGCGATGCCTTCGTCTGGACGCGCACGTCGAGGTAGCTGCCGGGGTCGAGCGTGCGTGGGGCGTGTTGATGCACCGAGATCGATTGCGTGCCGATCGTTGGGGGCCTGGCCAATGGTAGCTTGGGCACAGCAGTGAATGCGAAGATGGACACGAAGCTGCCGCCGGTGTTGCGAACTTCGTTCGCGTAGAGGGTGCCAACGGCAGCGCCCGGACCAAGCGCGACGGTGTAAGCAGTGACGCTCTTGTCGAGGTCCACGCGCGAGCCGGCGCCGAGATCGAGTGTCACGACTCCGGGCACTTGCGACCGAACTCCGATGTCGCCGCCGTGAACGGCGAGATCTGAAGCCGCGTCGAGTGATGTCTCGGCCATCACTGCGTACGTGCCGATCTTCGATCTGACGGTTGCTGGTGCCGTTGGAGTGACGACGACGGTTGGCGGTCGTGGTCCCCGTCGCTTGTTTCCGGCGGCGTCGCGGTCATCGGCTGCGCGAGCTTCATGTGGGTCCGGCCGCGAAGCGCTGTCGTTGGAAGCCGCGTCTTCTTCTCGCGTGTGTTGGCAGCTCGCGAGGAGCGACACCGCGAGAACGGTGACGAGATGGGAGATGCAGCGTTTGGTGTTCATGGCATCCTCCTCACGGTCCCGTCAGTTGGAAGAGGTGGCGCGCGGTGAGACCGGGGCAGGTCACTCCGCATCTCGGGTTCGTGTCGTTGCAGTCTTTGCAGCGAGGTATGCCGTCGCTGTCGTTGTCGGCGCACGTCGAGGGTGCACAAGCCGTGATCGTGTCGTCACAGTCGCCGCCGTCGGGCGTAGCGCCGTCGCCGTCGGTGTCGAGCAACTGGCAACCGGGAAAGCCGCGGGCGCGAATCTGCGCCGCGGGTGGTCTTCCGGGAATGTCGACGGCCACATCCAAACCGAACGCGCCGGCATCCTGCACCGGCCCGCCGAGCACGCTAGAGGGGCCATAGAAGCCGCTCGGTTGCACGCAGCGGACGCCCCAGAAGTTTCCCTGTGGGCCGGTCAGCGCGATCTCAAACGGTGCGATGACGTCGACCCCGTTCGCGTAGATGTCGTTGTACGAGAAGAGCGTGATCTTCGGGGCGGTATTGCCGCGAAACTCGAGCCCGACAGAGTTTCCAACGACATGCGTGCGATCGAACTGCAGCTCAACCGGGCCTGCATCGGACAGCTCGATTCCTGTTTGTCCTGCACCCGCGCCGCCGATTCGGTTTTCGTTCTCCAGGGAGACCGATCCGATCTTGGCGATCACGATTCCCTTCCGTGCGAGAGTGTCAATCGTGTTGTGCGCGATGACGAGCGAGGATGCGGTCGGACCGACGACGCCGATCGCCGGGTTGCCGCCAGGCGCCGCGAATGTGTTGTTGTAGATGAGGACGCTCGAGAATCCTTCCTCTGCAGGCTCCGGTTGGATGCCGAGCGAGTGAAGCTGGTCCGATGAGGTAATCGATGAGTCGCGCAGATGGCTCAAGAACACGACGCGCCCGAAGATCGAGTTTCGCGTCAGGTGCCAGCCGAACACTTCACCTGCCGCAACGTTGGCGATGGATGTGTTGTTCGCCGTAGGGTCACTCGGCGCGGCGATTGTGGAGTCTGCGATCGCGAAGTTGTGATGACCCAACGAGGAAACGCCGGCGAGCCGCACATCTGCAATGGTCACGTGATCGATCGATCCGCCGATGCCGTTCGTTCCGAAAGTAAATTCGACGCCGAAAGGGAAGTTGCTGATCGTGCATCGCCGGATCGACGACGCCGGCGCGCCGAGAAGGACGCCGGTGCTGACGCCGAGCCCGAGATGTCCGACGACTCCGTGACCCGCGCAGTCGAGGACGTAGTTCGAGGGCGTGTTTCTCACGCTTACCGGTGGACAAAGGTTGCCGATGGGTGTCGTCGCGCAAAACGTGGCAGTGATCTCGACGTTGTCCGTGATGGGCCTGTTCAACGTGCAGCCCACGGCGGTGCCGCTCTCCAAGATCGGGGTCCCCCACAACGCGCAATCGCGCGGCAGCAACACGGTGCCGTGAGTGGTCCTCATAAAGAGGTCGTAAGGGCCCGTTGCGCCGATCGCGAACGCCACACGGCCCTCGAAGTCCGAGTGCGCTGTCAGCGGCTCGTCCGCGTGCGTGTCGCGATAGATGAGGTAGGTCTGACTCGGCAGGAGTCCCGTGAAAGTGAAGCTCACGTCACTTGCGCCGCCCCGCAGTGCGAGATGGACGTATTCAGGAATCGCAACCGCCGCGAGGTCGACCTGGGTCGATGTTTCGATGCCGACGCCGCCGACGTCGAAGCGATCGCCGCGACCCGCGACCATGTTGAGTCCCGAGAAGACAGCGAAGTCGCTGAAGTGATGGACGCGCGCGCGAATACTTCGTGCCGCGACGTCGTAACCGAGGATCTCCAAGCGTTCCCAACGACCCGTCGACGATTGCCGCGTGCCCAGCCAGGCTGTCACGACGTCAATCTTGCTCGTTGGCGCGAGCGTGATGGTTATCTCCGCCGGAGGGTCAAACGTCGTTCCATCCGGGCCGAAGGAATAGAGGTCGTCCATGCCGACGATGTTCGCTCGCGTCGCTTCGACGGTGAGCGTCGCCGCGGATGTTGCCGCAGACACGCTGAGGACAGCTTGTCCCCCGCTGGGCGAATCGACGCGGAGCACTCCGCCCTCGTTCGTGAGATTCGTCGAGCTGGCCGCCTTGTCCGGCGGAGGCGTACTCCGCGAGCGGCACTCCATTGACGCCAACGAAGCAACAGCCACGACAGTGCAAAGCCGAAGACGAACGAGAGCAGCCACAGCCACCTCCCGAGCTCGCACCGGCCACGCCTCACCTTCGGCACGTCGCTACGTCGAGTCCTTCCGCTCCTCGACGCCGACAGCTTTGTGCCCCGCGCTCGCGCACGGTTTGCTCCGATCCTAGCTCGGTGGTCGTTGCTTGCCCCTTGAGTGATCAGTGAAGCCGAAGCCTCTGAGTTCCGCTCGTCGAAAACTTCGAATGATGACGCGCTAAGGCACGTCACGATAGATTACTCGGATTACTCGCTTCACTGTCGCTCGTGCACCATGCCCCGCCCGCAGCGCTCCTCGAGCCGCCCGCGCGCGCGTTCGCAACGTCGCTGCCGCCGCCAGCGCCGCTTCGGCCGAGCCGGCGCGCATCTCGATGCCGGACAGCCGCGCGAGCGCATCACGGTGCAACACGCGCGCGTCAGGAGCAGCGACAGGGACGCGCTAGCCGAACGTTATGCCGTACAAAGGTTAGCCGAACGTCGCCACGACCGGCGCGTGATCCGACGGCTCGTCGCCCTTCCTCATCTCGCGATCGACTTCGACCGCCGTACACGCAGCCAGCGCGCGCGCGTCGAGCAGCATGTGATCGATCCGCAGCCCGCGGTTCTTCTGGAAGCCGAGCATGCGATAGTCCCACCACGTGAACGCCTGATCCTGCGGCCGCTTTTCGCGAAACCCATCGTGCAAGCCGCTCGCGAGCACGCGCTGCAACGCCGCGCGCTCGGCCTCGCTGCATAGAACTTGCCCGCGCCACGCTTGCGGATCGTGGACGTCGATGTCGGCCGGCGCCACGTTGAAGTCGCCGCACACGACCAACGGCCATTCGTGCTTCTGCTCGACCACGCGCGCGAGCCGCTCGAACCAAGCGAGCTTGTACGCGTACTTGTCGCTGCCGACGCTTTGGCCGTTCGGCGCGTACGCGCTGCACACGGTGAACCTCGGCGCGCCGGCGAACGGCAGCTCGAAGGTCGCCCAGATCAACCGCCGCTGCGCGTCTTCTTCGCCGCCGTCCATGAAGCCGCGCTGCACCGACACCGGCCGCGCACGCGAAAGCACGGCGACGCCGTTATAGGTCTTCTGCCCGGCGTGCGCGCATTCGTAGCCGGCGTCGCCGAGCGCTTCATACGGAAACTGTGCGTCCTCGCACTTCGTCTCTTGCAGGCACACGATGTCCGGCTGCGTGCGGTTCAGCCATTCGACCAAGCGGCCGATGCGCACGCGCACGGAGTTCACGTTCCAGCAAGCGATCTTCATCCGAACAACCAGTGACCACCGCGATCGAGCACGGTGATCACGAACGCGGCGACGAGCGTCCAGCCGAAGCTCTTGATGTGGAGGTCCTCGACCAAGCGATCGGTCACCCACAAGAGCACGGCTTGCAGCACGAAGGTGAAGAGCCCGAAGGTGAGCACCCAGAGCGGCAGCGTCAGCACGACGAGGAACTTGAGGAGCACCGCTTGCAGGAGCCCGAAGACCGCCGCCACGAACACCGCCGTCCGCCAGCTCTTCAGCTTCATGACGGGCATCAGCAGGACCGAGGCGACGAGGATCGCGCCGGTGAGAATCGCCCAACTCTTCAGCAATGTGATCATGGGGTCCTCTTCGCGAATCCCGGGGCGCCTGGCAATGGCTTGTGTGCGGACATACCTTGACAGCCCCGCCTTGGAACGTCGATGCGGGGCCTGCGACCAAAAGGAAGGGACCCATCATGGCGACAGAACGAGTGCGACAGATCTTGTCTTGGTATGCGTCGGACAGCCCCGGTGTGCTGACCAACCTCGCGCGCATGCTCAACCACGGAACGCTCGGCGGCACCGGCAAGATGGTGATCCTGCCCGTCGACCAAGGCTTCGAGCACGGCCCCGCGCGATCGTTCGCGCCGAACCCGGAAGGCTACGATCCCGAGTACCACGCGTCGCTCGCGATCGAAGCCGGTTGCAACGCCTACGCGGCGCCGCTCGGCTTCTTGGACTCCGTCGCCAACAAGGTCGCCGGCGACGTGCCGCTGATCTTGAAGCTGAACAACTCGGACTCGCTGGCGAAGGTGCCGGAGCCGATGAGCGCGTTGACGGGTAGCGTGAAGGATGCGCTACGCCTCGGCTGCTCGGCGATCGGCTACACGATCTATCCGGGCTCGGGCGCGCGCAACCAGCAGTACCAAGATCTGCGCGATCTCATCGCCGAAGCGCGCTCGTACGGCTTGCCGACCGTGCTCTGGGCGTATCCGCGCGGCAGCGGCTTGAGCAAAGACGGCGAGACCGCGATCGACGTCGTCGCCTACGCGGCGCAGATCGCGGCGCAGCTCGGCGCGCACGTCATCAAGGTGAAGCCGCCGAAGGATCACATCGAGCAGGCGGAAGCGAAAAAGGCGTTCGAGAAGTACGGCATCGCCACGAAGACGATGGCCGAGCGCGTCCGTCACGTGGTGCAGTCGGCGTTCAACGGCAAGCGCGTCGTCATCTTCTCGGGCGGCGAGGCGAAGGGCGAGGCCGAGCTTCTGGAAGAAGTGCGCGGCTTGGCGCAGGGCGGCGCGTTCGGATCGATCATGGGCCGCAACGCGTTTCAGCGCCCGCGCAAGGACGCCGTCAAGTTACTCAAAGACGTCATGGCGATCTTCAAAGGCTAACGCCTTCGAGGCCTTCAGGACAGAAGGCGATTGCCAGCGTCGTTCGGGCAGGGTAACGCGCGCGCTCATGCGCCCTACCCGCTTGCTTGCGCCGATCGTCGTGCTGCTGTGCTGCTGCGCGCTTCCGAGCGCACCGGTCACGAGCGGCGACGCGTCCGGCTCAGCGCCGCAGGGGGCGCAGGGCGTGACGTCGGCGACGGGCGCGACGGGCCCGACGATGAAAGCAGACGCCGACGGGACGAAGCCCGCGGTAAAGCTCAGCGGTGAAGCGTTCCTCGCGGCGTACATCGACGCCATCTGCGACAACATCGGCGCGTGCTGCACGTCCGGCGGGCTCGACTACGACGCCGAACGTTGCCGCGCCGGCATGCTCGCACAAGCGTCGGCGACGCCGGTCGCCGACGTCGATCCCGGGACCGCCGAGCAGTGCATCGCGTTCGTGACGAGCGCCGTCACCGCCTGCGCCCCGCCGGCGGGCCCCATGCGCAACGCATGTACGGAAATTTTTACACCACAAGGCCCACAGAAGCCCGGCGAAGACTGCACGGCCAGCGCGGATTGCAGCACGGGCGCCGACGACGGCTACCCGTACTGCGCGGTCGCTTCCGGCGCGAGCAGCGGCACGTGCAAAGAGTACGTGCCGGGAAAAGTGGGCGACGTTTGTGCGTCGACCAGCGCGACCACGATCTACTTGTGTCCGGAGAGCGCGTTCTGCAGCACGAGCGCAGCGACGAGCACTTGCAAACCACGCCAGAGCATCGGCTCGACGTGCACCTCCGACAGTTGCGTCGCCGACGCGTACTGCTCGGCCGCGGCGTCGCCGGTGTGTACGAAGCGCATCGCCATTGGCCAAAGCTGCGCCGCCGCGCCGCAGGGGTGTGCCGCCGGCGCGTTCTGCAGCCAAGAGAGCGGGGAGTGCGAGGCGTACAAGAAGCCTGGCATCGCAAGCCCGTTGGTGTGCGGCAGCTCGCCGCTCGTCGGCGTGTGGACGGCGTTCGGCTTGCCGATCGCGAGCATCAACGGCGACGTCGACGGCGAGGCCACCTACGAATTCACGGCGACAGCGGCGTCATTCGCCATCGCGACGCACGACTCGAACGGGCCCCTCGGCGTCGCCACCTTGGCCGGCACGTACACCTTCACTCAGACCGTGAGCGGCATCGTCGCGAGCTTCGTCTACACCTCGGCCGTCGTCAAAGACGGCGCCGGCGCTGCCGTCCCGGTCACCAGCGGCAAGTGCAGCAAGCACAACAACTGCGACGCGTTCGTGTTCGGCGCCGGCAATCCGACGCCCGAGCCATGCGCGTGCAAGCAGCAGACGCACACGTTTTCGCGGGTGAGCGCCACGCAGATGACGAGCGACGTCTATGAAGAGGATCTCAGCTTCTACCTGCAACATTAGCCTTCTCAATCCCGGCGCGGCTTGCTACCGGCGAGCGCGATGCGTATCGGGCCTTACAAGCTGAAGAACCCGTGGGTGCTCGCGCCGATGGCCGGCGTCAGCGAGATGCCCTTTCGCGTCATCGCCTTCGAGATGGGCGCGGCGCTGTGCCCGACCGAGCTCATCTCGGCGAAGGGCCTGATCTACGGCAACGAGCGCACGCAGAAGTATCTGAAGCACGACGCGGCGACTGAGCGTCCGTACGCGGTGCAGCTCTTCGGCGGCGAGCCAGACGTCATGGCGCGCGCCGCCGAGCTCGCGGTCGCAGCCGGCGCGCAGATCATCGACATCAACATGGGCTGCCCGGTGAAGAAGGTCACGAAGACCGGCGCCGGCTCCGCGCTGCTCTGCGACACCGGCCGCGCCCAAGACGTCGTGCGCTCGATCAAGCGCGCCGTGAACGTGCCGGTGACGTGTAAGATTCGCGCCGGTTGGGACAGCAACGCGATCAACTGCGCCGAGGTCGCCAAGGCCTTGCAGGACGCCGGCGCCGCCGCGATCGCGCTGCACCCACGCACGCGCGCGCAAGGCTACAGCGGCAAGGCCGATTGGTCGCTGATCTCTCGCCTCCGCGAAGTCGTGACGACGGCGACGCTCATCGGCAACGGCGACGTGACAACGAAAGAAGCGGCGCACAGGATGCTGCGGGAGACCGGGTGCGATCTCGTCATGATCGGCCGCGGCGCGCTCGGCAATCCCTGGATCTTCAAAGAGCTCACCGACGACGCGTTCGTGCCGCCGACCGGCGTCGAGCGCGCCGCGTTGATCCTGCGGCATTTGGACGATCAGATCGCGTTCGTGGGCGACGAAAAGCGCGCGCTCCGCGAGATGCGCCAGCACTTCATCTGGTACTCGCGCGGCATTCGGAACGGAAAGCACTTCCGCGAGCAAGTCGTCCGCCTCGACGCCCGCGCCGAGCTCGAAGCGATGATCCGCACGTTCTTCGCCGGTAACGCCGTCGAAGAGCGCGGGATCTTGGATGGCGACGACGTCAACTATCAGACGGCGTTTGGCTGAGCTCAGTACGCGACGTACGGGATCCGCTGGCGATCGATCCACTTCTGCATCGACGGCCGGTGCCACTGCGCTTCGGCGTACCCGCGCACCTTCGCCGGCACCGGGTCGCCGTTGAGCACGAGGCGCATCAAGAAGAAGCCGAAGTCCGTGTCGGCGAGGCACCACTCTTTGAACAAGTTCCTGCGCCCGTCACCGACCAGCGCCTCGGCAACGCGCACGACGCGATCCATCGCCGTCCGGCCGGCGTCCGAGAGCGGCTTGTTCGCCCGCACGTAGAACATCGTGTGGGTCGCGCGCTCCTCCCGGATTGGCATGAGGTCCGAGCGGATCCACGCCATGAGCTGGCGCGCGCGGCCGCGTTCTTTCAAGTCGGCCGGAAACAAGCGCGGATAGTCCGGAGCCGGAAAGGTCTCGGCGATGTACTCGCCGATCGCCTGCGACTCGGACAGCGTGTACTCGCCGTGGCGCAAGACCGGTACGCGTCCAGTCAGCGACTTGTGCTGAAAGTCCGACGCGAGCTGCTCGTTCTTCTCGAGGTGCACTTCACGCGTCGTGAACGTCAGCCCTTTCTCTTCCAGCGCGACGAAAGAGGAGAGTGCGTACGGGCTGATCCAGAACGCGTCGACGTCGAGGCTGAGCGAGTGGTCCATGCCGCGCGTGCTAGCCTGAATGTGAGCTAATGTCTTTGCTGCGCCAGCGCCTTGAAGAACGCCGCGTCCTGCGTCGTCGCGCGCAAGCGGCGGGTGAGGCCGCGGCACATCGCGCGATAGAAGTGATGCGCGAGCTTGTCGTCCTTCGCGAAGAGCTTCTGGACGTCGGGCTGCGAGAGCGTCAGCAGCTCGGTCTGTTCTTGCGTGATGATCGTCGCGCTGCGATCGTGATCGTCGTCGACGACGGCCATCTCGCCGAAGTAGGAGCCGGTCGAGAGCGTGGCCACTTCTTGGTCGACGCCGTCCCTGTTCTTCTTCAAGACGCGCACGCTGCCCATCAGGATCAAGAAGAACTGCGCGCCCTTCTCGCCCTCGCGAAAGAGGGTGCTGTCGTGGACGAGCTTCTCGTGCTTGCACACACCCGCCAGCTTCTCGAGCTCGTCCGGCGGGAAATCTTTGAACAAGAAGGTCTTCTTCAGCGCGGCGGCGATGTTCATTTGCGGAGATCCTGACGCCCCTCGGCGCCGGCTGCCAGGATTTCTACAGCGGCGTCACGGAATCCGCGCCAGGCGCAGCGCCTTCTTCACGCCGTCGTAGTAGGCGATCGTGATCTCCGGGCGCGTCTTGCCCGGCGCCTCGGCGATCGACAAATACTGGCCGACCGGCCGCGCCTCGTCGAGCGCGTACTCTTTGAAAGCGCCGCTCTTCTCGCGCACCCCGAGGTGCAGGGCGCCCTCGCCCAAGCCTTCGGAGCGGCCGACTTGCAGCGCGACCGCGAGGCGACCGTCGCTCATGCCGGTCGCCGAGAAGTTGGCCACGTTGCCGAGCAGGCGTTGCTTGACGAACTCGTTCTTCTCGAGCTTCGCCGAGTAGAGCACGCCGCCGCGGCTCGCCATGTAGACGATCTCCGGCGCCTCCGGGATGAAGACGAGGCCGCTCTTCAGGCCGGCGATGCCCTCTTCGTCGACCTTGCGAAACTGCAGCTCCTCTTCGAGCTTGGCCGCCTTCAGGTTCGCGATCACGCCTTGGTACAGCGTGCTGCGCGACACGGCCCAATTCGGATACACGATGAGCAAGCGGCCGGCCTTGTCGAAGCCGAGATCGACCTGGATGTTGTAAACGCCACCGGCCGTCGCGAGCTTCTGCGTGGTCCAGGTGGGCGCGGCGCTGCCGTCGGCCTGGCTCAACAAGAGCTCGTTGCGCGTGTTGTAGTGGACGAAGAGCCGCTCGCCCTTCGTCGTGATCAGAAAGCGCCCGGAGATGCCGAGATCTTCCTTGTCGGTCGCGATGTCCGAGAACACCCAACCCGGCTTCTTGTCGACGACGCCCTCCGCCGCGTGGCGCAGCGTCTTACGCGATTGATCGAAGTAGACGAGCTCGATGCCGCCAGGGCCGAGCGTCGCGGCCATGTACTTGCCGACGGCGCCTTTGCTCTCGACGGTCTCGATGCTCCACGTCCCATCCGCGCCGCGCCGCGCCACCTTCGCGTCGCCGAGGTTCGCGTCGCAGTAGGCCACCGTGAGGACGCCGTGGTTGACGAGCAAGTTCGGCCAATAGCCCGTGTCTTGTGTTCCGCCCTGCTTCGGCGCTTCGATCACCTCGAAGCTCGTCCCTGGCGGAACGGCGGCGGCGGGCGGGTCGCCGAGGATCGCCTTTTGGTTGCACCCAACGAGCAACGCCGCGAGAGCGAAGTAGCGCATGCCGCCCTAAGCATCGCGAAGGACGGGCACTGTCAACCCTTCGCCGGTCCGGCGCCCGCGCCTGGGCGTTTGCCCGTTCCCGAGCCCCATCGGCAGTGCTAAAATAGAGGTTGCTGAATCACCCCTGATTTTATAAGGGCCGCGACCTATGTTGAACATCGTCTACTCGCTCGGCGCCGGGTTTTTGGTCTTCGCGGCGCTGTATTTCCCGCGTGTTTTGAACGCCGGCGAGTCGCTCGTCCCCGCCTTCATCGCCGCCGTTGCCGCCATGTTCGTGCTCGGCCGCAGCATCTTCAGACAGATGGAGAAGCTCTTCGCCGAGGCAGGAAAAGACCTCCAGGCGCAGCGCTTCGACGCGGCGATCAAGACCTTGAAGTCCGGTTATGCACTCGAGAAAAAGCAGTTCGGCGTGCGCAGCCAGCTCGATTCGCAGATCGGCATGATCATGTACCTGCGAAAGGAATTCAAAGAGTCGATCCCGTACCTCGAGCGCAGCCGCCGCCTGGGGCATTGGCTCGGCGTCGCCATGCTCGCGGTCGCCCACTATAAGAAGAAGGATCACGAGAAGATGCGCGAGACCTTCGAGCTCTTGGTGAAGCGCGCCAAGAAGCAAGGTCTCGCCTGGAACCTCTACGCCTACTGCCTGTCGCAAATCGGCGACGACGCCGGCGCCCAAGCGGTGTTGAGCCGTGGCGCCGCCGTGGCGAAGACCGACGATCGCGTCAAAGAGAACCTGCTGAACGTGCAGAACGGCAAGAAGATCAAGATGCGCGGCTACGCCAACGAGTGGTACCAGTTCCACCTGGAAGCGCCGCCGATGCAGATGATGGACGGCCGCTCACAGTTCTCCGCGCGCCGGCGCCGCTAACCCGAGGCAGCGTCAGGCTTTCACGTCACCCGTGTGGGTGATTGAGCGTCGCTCTCATTTGTATAGATCTAGGATCGCGCTCGTGCCCTCTCATGGAGGGTCGTCTGCTCGATCTCTAGTTCCCCCCCCGACTGGGATCGACGGACGGCTCTCCATGAAACGGCGCGAAGTCGCCTCACTCCTCGTTGATCGTCTTCTCCAACCACTCGATCGCGCGCTGTAACTGCGGTGGCCGCCGCCGCGGAACGGGTTGGCGCATATAGAGCTCCCACGCCTGCAGGAGCTGCTCGGAGTCGCCGAACGAGATCGCGATCGCGCTGAGCATCAACACGGCTTCGTAGCGCGCGTCGCCCGTCGCCGCGTTCGCGACGGGCTTCTGTTCGCTCGTGACGAAGAAGAACGCGATGGCAAAGAAGAGGACCGTGCCGCCACCGTAGAGCGCACCGATGAGCTGCGGATGCCGGGCGGCGAAGCCCGTGTCGTTCACGCGCGGCCTCGGCGCGGTTTTCTTCACCGGCACGTGCGTGTCCCGCGCGCGCATCGCTTCGGCTGCTTCGCGTTCCAAGCGCGCGACTTCGGTGGCGAAGGTGGCGTCGTCGTAGAGGTGGCGATCGACGTTCATCTCGCGCAGCTGCTCGACGATCGCGTCGACGCGCGCGTTGAGCTTCTGCTGCTCGCCGTCTTCTCCCGTCGCTTTTGCGATCTGCGGTCGCCCGCGGAAGATCAAGACGGCGCCGATGACGAGCCCTGCCGCCAACGCGATGAGCCCCGGCCACCAGTTGGTCATGACTTCTCCACCCGATCGCGCACCGCCTTCAGGTACGGATCATCGGCCGCCTCGGGCGCCGGGCCGGCTTGGCGCGCGTCTTCGGACACCGCTGTGTTGCGCGCGATGACGGCGAGCCCGAGCCCGACGAACACGAAGGGCAGCACCCAGACGATCAGATTGAAACCCTCGGCCTTCGGCTCGAGCAGGATCCACTCGCCGTAGCGCTCGACGAAGTAGGCGTGGATCTCGGCTTCGCTCTTCCCTTCGGTGACGAGCTCGCGCACCCGATCCATCATCGACTGCGCCATCGGCGACGGCGAGTCGGCGACGCTCAAGCCTTGGCACACGGCGCAACGGATGGTCTTACCAATGGTGTGCGCCTTCGCTTCGAGCTCGGGCGTGATCGGCGTGCCGGCGTGCTGAGGGGCGTAGGCGGCGAGCGCCAACAGCAGGAGTAACTTCATTTCGGCGCGTCCTCGAGCAGGGCTCGGATCTCTTGGGTCAAGCGGCTCGGATCGAGCGGACCCACGTGCTTGTAGCGGATCTTGCCGTCTTTGGTGATGAAGTAGGTCTCGGGCACGCCGGCGAGGCCGTAGTCGACCGCGGCGCGGCCGTTCTCGTCGAAGAGCATCGCGTACTTCGGCGGGGACTCCCTCAAGAACGCGTCCACGTTTTCGCGCGAGTCTTGGTAGACGACGCCGACGAACTGCACCCTGTCACCGAACTTGCCAAAACCCCACTCGATGACCGGGTGCTCGATCTTGCACGGGCCGCACCACGTCGACCAGAAGTTCAGGATCAGCGGCTTGCCGGCGAAGTCCGCGAGCTTCGCTTCGCCCTTCGCCCCGTCGAGCCGTTCGAGCGTGAACGCCGGCGCGGGCTTGCCGGTGAGCATGAACGGCACCTCGTGCGGATCGCGACCGAAGCCTTTGCCGAGCACCCACGCGAGCGCCGCGGCGAGGACGAGCCCGGTGATGACGAGCGACCAGTTGATCTTCACGCGCTGGCCCCTTCTGCGTCACGAGGGGGCGGCGGCGCTGGCGCTTGCACCCGTGCGCGCACCGGCCACAACGAGATCAACGTGCCGATGACGAAGAACGGGATCGACCACCAGATCCAGCTGACCAGCGGGAAGAACCAGGTGTTCAACGTCACCGTTTGCGCCGCGGGATCGTGCGCGAGCAACGACAGATAGAGATCGCCGAGCGCGGTGTCGTGAACCGCCGGCGAGCCGATGGGATCGGTCGAGCGCGGATAGTAGTTCACCCGCGGCAAGAGCTCGAAGGTCGATCCCGACGCGCTCGTTACCTGCACCTTCGCGGCGACGAAGCGGCGGTTACCTTCTTGACCTTGCACGATCTCTTTGAACGCCAGCGTGTACTGCTGCGTCTGCATGGTGTCGCCCGCCTTCAGCGTCGCCTGCGCGTGCGTGACGTAGCTCTGCGAGGCGGCGATCGCGACGAAGATCGTGATGACGCCGAGGTGCACGACGTAGCCACCCATGCGCCGTTGCGCGCGCCGCACCGATTCGCCGAGCGCGGTGAGCAGCGGCTCCTTCTTCTCGCGCATGCGCACGCGGATCGGCAGGAACATCTCGCGCAGCGTGATATTGGCGGCGAACCCCGCCAGCGCGAAAGTCACGAGCGCACCCGGCTCGCGGTATCCGTACGCCACGCAGAAGATCACGACGACGATCGCGGTCGAAACCGACGGCCACATCTGCCGCAAGCTCTGCTTCGTCGCTTGCCCCCACGGCAGCGCCGGCCCGACGCCCATCAAGAACAAGATCGTGATGCCCATCGGCACGGCCATCTTGTTGAAGTACGGCTCGCCCACGCTGACCTTCACGCCGCGCACCGCCTCTGCGATCAGCGGATACACCGTGCCGAGCAACACCGTGAACGTGAGCGCGACGAAGAGCAGGTTATTCAAGAAAAACGCGGCGTCACGCGACACCGCCGACTGGATGCGCCCCGTGGAGACGAGCAGGTGGCTGCGCAGCGCCAAGAGCACTGCGCTGACGACGACGATGAGCACGATAAAGACGAGGAACGTCGGCCCGATGTCCGACTGCGTGAACGAGTGCACGCTGTTGAAGACGCCGCTTCTCGTCATGAACGTGCCGAGGATCGTCAGCGCAAACGTCGCTAGCGCCAGCGACAGCGTCCACGCCTTCAACATGTGCCGGCGCTCTTCGACGATCGTCGCGTGGATGAACGCCGTCGCGGTGAGCCACGGCAAGAACGACGCGTTCTCGACGGGATCCCACGCCCAGTAGCCGCCCCAGCCGAGGACGGCGTACGCCCACCACGCGCCGATGATGATGCCGCAGCTCAAGAAGCCCCAGCCGATCATCGTCCAGCGTCTGAGCGGGGCCATCCACCGCTCGGAGAACTCGCCGCTCACCAAGGCGCCGAGCGCCACGCCGAAGGGCACCGTCATGCCGACGTAGCCCAAGTAGAGGATCGGCGGGTGCACGACCATCAAGATGTGGTTCTGCAGGAGCGGATTCGGACCAGGTCCGTCGGGCGGCACCGGCGACACTTCGGTGAAGGGCGTGGCCGGGCCGGCGATGAGAAACGCGAAGAACACGCCGACCGCGAGCATGCTGCCGACGGCGTAGGGAATGAAGCGCGCCTCTTCCTTGCGATAGCGCCACGCGAAGGCGGCCACGTAGCCCGAGAGGATGAGACCCCAGAACAGGATCGATCCTTCGAGCGCAGACCACAGTGACACGATGCGAAAGACGAGCGGCGTCGCCCGCGAGCCGACCTGCGCCACGTACTGGACGCTGAAGTCGAAGCCGACGAGCGCCGAGACCATCGTGAGGTTCGCGGCGAGCATGGCGCAGAAAAAAACGACGGCGGCGCGGACGGCGAAGGCGTGGCCGCGCGGGTCGCCGCGGCGCGTGAGCACGAACGCCGTGACCGATCCGAACGCGGCGGCGACGAGCGCGACGAGGATGCACGCTTGGCCGACGAGCGACGCGCTCATTTTTGAACGCTCTTCGAACCGTAGCCGGACTCGGCCTTGCCGTGCTCGGGCGGCTTGTACTCGTTCGAGTGGTTCACCATCACGCGATCGGAGTGGAAGACGAGGTCGCTCGCGAGCTTGCCTTCGACGACGACGCCGATGCCCTCTTTGAACATCGCCGGCGGCGCGCCCTTCGAGTCGACGAGGATCGACGGCGCGTTCGGCTCCGGCGAATCGGCGACGCGAAAGCGCAGCTCGAGCTTCTCGGCGTCCCACTTCATGCTGCCGGCTTGCACGATGCCGCCGAGCCGCACGGTGGACGCTTTGCCCGCCACCTTCTCCTGCTTGGCCAGCGTCTCACCGGGGGTCCAGTAATAGACGAGGTTGTCGCCGAGGTTCCCCCACGACACGTAGGCGAGGGAGCCGAGCATGAGCACGATCGCGACGCCGACCAGCCATCGTGTGCGGTTTTCCATACATTCACCCTTTCGGCTTCTTGACCACGAGGTACAGCCCGTAGCCGAGCAGCGTCGCCAGCCCTAGCGCGTGCGCCGCCCACACGAAGCCCCAGTGGCCTTCGAGCACGCCGCTGCCGACTTCGGCGGCGGCGCCAAGAAGCGTATATGGTTGCGCGACCATCGTCAGCCCCTCATGCCGGCGGCGGCGTCGACTCATGGGCGGCGTCCGCGCGCAAGAGCTCGTAGCGTCGCCAGATGAACCAGATCATCAAGAACAGGAACGCAAACGCGTTGATGCGCAGCGGCAGCTTCATCGACGCGTCGACCGTCTGCGGCGTCGAGTGCGGTTGGTGCAGGCTGCGGAACCAGTTCGCGCTGTAATAGACGAGCGGCAAGCTCACCGACGCGAAGATGCCGTAGACCGCGGCCCAGCGTGCGCGGCTTTCGGTGTCGTCGACGAAGCGGCGCAGCGCCGAGTACGCCACGTAGAGCAGGAACATGATCAGCGTGAACGACAGGCGCGGATCCCATGACCACCACACGCCCCACGTCGGCTTCGCCCAGATCATGCCCGTCGCGAGCGACATCGCGTTGAAGACGGTGCCGGTCTTGGCGCTGGCGTCGGCGATGTGATCGTAGCGTGGCGTCTTCGTCCGCAAGTAGAGCCCGCTGAAGATCGCGGTGCTCAAGAACGCGACGAGCGCGAGCCAGCCGGACGGCACGTGGACATAAATGATGCGCATGACGTCGCCCATCGCCATCTCGGGCGGCGCCCAGAAGAGCCCCAAGTACTCGCCGAGGCCGAGCAAGGTCACCCCCGTGCCGAGCACGAGCCACTGCCCGAGGGGCCTCTTTGTCGACTCAGCGCTCACTCGTCCACCACCGACGGAAACAGCAGAAAACCGAGCGCCCAATAGACCACATTGAACGCGACCAGCAAGGACAGCCACGTGAAGGCGTCGCCCATGGGATCGCCGGCGATGACGAGCGCGGTCGCCTTCACCGCCGCGAGCAAGACCGGGACGAGCAGAGGGAACAAGAGCACCGGCAGCAGCAGGTCCTTCGACTTCGCGTTCGTGCTGATCGCCGCGAGCAAGGTGCCGGGCGCGCTGATCGCGAAGACGCCGAGCGCGACGACGGCGAGCAGGCGCAACGCGTGCAGCGGGCCGTCGAGGCCCACGTCGTAGAGCACGAGCATCATCGGCACGAGCAGCGCGCCGAGGAGCAACAAGAGCAACGCGTTCGCCAGCGCTTTGCCCAAGTAGACGGCGCGCGCATCCGCCGGCGTCAGGAGCACCGCTTCGAGGGCGCGGTTCTCGGCTTCGACGCGAAACGCTTCAGACAACGCAAGCACACTGGCAAAGAGCAAGCCGAGCCATAGATAGCCGCCGGCGTGATCGCGCATCGTCTGGATGTCGGCGCCGAGCGCAAACGAGAACATCAAGAGCGCCGCCACCGAGAAGAACACGAGCGCCGAGAGCCGCGCGCGCGTGCGCCACTCGATGAGCAAGTCCTTCTTCACGATGGCGACGAGCGTGGCGAAGAGCGTCGCGTTCATACGAGCCGCCCGTTCGTCAGCCGCACTTCGCGATCCGAGAGGCGCCGGCCCTGATCGATCCAGTGCGTCGCCAACACGATCGTCGTGCCGGCTTTTCGCTCCTCGGCGATCCACGTCTCGACGTCGGCCATGCCTTCGGGATCGAGCTCACCGAAGGGCTCGTCGAGCAGCACGATCTTCGGGCGCTTCAACATCACGCGCGCCAGGCTCAGGCGCTTCTTCATGCCGGCCGAGAACTGCCGCACCGGCGTGTCGGCGCGCTCGCGCAGACGCACACGGGCGAGCAATTCGTCGATCGCTTGCGTGTCGCGACCGAGCAGCGCGGCGTGCAGGCGCAAGTTCTCGGCGGCGCTGAGATCGTCGTAGTGGCCGCTTTGGTGCGAGAGCAGCGCCACGGCCGTCCGCGCCGCTTGCCGTTCTCGCACGACGTCGCGATCGAAGACGCGCAGGGCGCCAACACTCGGCGCGGTCAGCCCGGCCATCAACCTGAGCAGCGTGGTCTTCCCCGAGCCGTTGTGGCCGGTGAGCATCACGCTCTCGCCCGCGTTGATCTGGAGCGACGTGCGCACGAGCGCCCACCGCGCTCCGTAACGCTTGCTGACGCCGTCGACCTGGATCGCCTGCGCGCTCACTGATGCTTTTGGATCCGCGCGCAAGTCAGCGTGTTCTCGAGCAGCATGGCGATCGTCATCGGCCCGACGCCGCCCGGCACCGGCGTGATCGCCTTGGCGCGCTCGGCTGCAGCCGCGTAGTCGACGTCGCCGGTGAGCTTGCCGTCCTGGCCGCGGTTGATGCCGACGTCGATCACGATGGCGCCGGGCTTCACCCAGTCACCTTTGACGAAGCCGGCCTTGCCGATCGCCGCGACGATGATGTCGGCCTGCTTCACGATCGCTGGCAGATCCTTCGTCTTGCTATGACACACCGTGACCGTCGCGTTCGCGTTGAGCAGTAATTGCGCCACCGGCTTGCCGACGATGTTGCTACGCCCGATCACGACCGCGTGCAGACCCGTGATGTCCTTCTGCGCTTCATGGATCAACGCGAGACAGCCGCGCGGCGTGCACGGCGTGAGCGTCGCACGCCCTTGCGACAAAAGTCCCGCGTGGTGCGGGTGAAAGGCGTCGACGTCCTTGTTCGGATCGATGAGCTCGAGCACCTTGCGCTCGTCGATGCCCTTCGGCAACGGCAGCTGCACGAGGATGCCGCTGACGCTCGCGTCGTCGTCCCAGCGCTTCACGATCGCGAGCACTTCTTGCTCGTTGGTCTCGGGCTTGTGCACCACCTCGCTCGTGATGCCGACCTCGCCGCATGCCTTCGCTTTGTTGCGCACGTAGACTTCGCTCGCGGGGTCGTCGCCGGCTCTGAGCACGCAGAGCTTCGGTGTGACGCCTGTCTTCTGTATGAATTCTTTTACATCAGCGGCGAGCTTCGTCTTGACGCGCTGGGCGAGGGCTTTTCCGTCGAGGACCGTGGGCATGCGGGGCGAGTTACGACGGAAGCCCGGCGCAGGCAAAGGTTGCCGTGGTCGATGGGGCTTCGTCGCGCTACCATGATCTCGCGTGGTCTCCGTCCTGCTCGACCTGTCGGACTCCGCTCGCCTCTCGCACGAGCAACAGCTCTGTGCCCGCGCGCGCAACGGCGACCGCGCCGCGTTCTCGGCGCTCTACAACCTCTTCGCCCTGCGCCTGTACAACAGCGTCGCCCGCGAGGTGCGCAGCCGCGCCGTCGCCGACGACATCGTCGCCGAGACCTTTCATGCCGCCTTCCAAAAGATCGACAGCTTTCGCGGCGAACGCAGCATGTGGTTCTGGCTGCACAAGTCTGCGATGAACCGCATCAACGATCTGCGTCGCGCGCGCCTTCGCGCCGATCGCGCCTGGAACGGCGTCGGCCATCTCTTCGGCACGAGCGTCAACCCTGACATGGAGACGGCGATCGATTGGACGCGGTTGAAGACTTCGTTTCACAGTATGCTCGGCGAGCTGCCCGACGACCAACGCCGCGCGCTGGAGCTGCGCTACGGCGAGGACCTCGAACGCGAAGCCTGCGCGGCGGCGATGAACGTCACGCCAGGGCACTTCTCGGTCATCCTGAACCGGGCCGCGGCGGCGCTCGGCGCGGCGTGGAAGAAGCGCTCGGGAGGCGCACCTTGAGCGACCGATTGGGCGACAAGCCGACGCCGGAGGAACAAGCCGAAGCGGATGCGCTCGCCGCGTGGGAGGCCGGCGGCGATCCGGAGCATCTGAACGAAGACGCGGCCGACGGCGCCGCGCTCGCGTCCTTCATGCTGCACCCGCCGACGCCCGAGCATTTGCGCGTGATCGAGCAACGCATCGTCCTTCCGCGTCCGCGCCGGCGAGTCGTTCGCACGACGGCAGTCGCGCTGCTCGCCGCTGCCGCGAGCGTGCTCCTCTGGTTCTCGTTGCAGCCCGTCGAGACGCCGCTTCCACCACTGCAGCTCCCGCTACCGAGCCATGAGATCGTGAAGCTGCAAGCCGACGCGGTGAAGAAAGGCAACAGCGACGCGCTCGATCCGGTGATGGACGTCTACCGCCGCTCGCTCGTGCAGGCGCCACGGTTGCGCGCCGCCGAGCCCACGTACTCGCGCGTCGATGAAGCACTGCGCCGAGGTGACACCGATGCCGCCCGCGCCGCGCTGACGGCGTTCATTGATCAGCCGCCGAGCGGTCTGGGCACCAGCGACGCGCGCGTGTTGCAACGCGATGCGCTCGCCCGGCTTGCGGCTTTGGAGCTGCGAACGAACCGCCCGCAGCAAGCGCTGGCGAGCGCGGATCGCGGCCTCGCGTTCGGAAAATCGGCGGATGCGTTCACGGTGAATTTGCTGCTCGCGCGCGCGAACGCGTGTCGTCAGCTCGGCGATGCGCGCTGCGAAGGCGAAGCGCTGCACGACGCCATCGAGATCCTCGATGCGATGCTGACGGCGCTGCTCGATGGAATGGACAAGAAGTGAGAATCGGGACGCGATCGGCCGGGAGCGTCGCATGACTCCCGACCGATCGATCCCTCCGTTGCCTACGCGGGAACTTTCACGGGCGCCGGAACCGGATCTTTCTCAGGCGCCGGCGTCGGCTTCGCCTGCGGCTCGTCGCTCTCGCGGTCGGTGTTCGCCGTCGCCTTCTTTTTCGGCTGCGGCGCGAAGAACTCTTCGACCGACTCGATCGACTTGGCGATCTCGGCGTTGACCGTCGCCAAGCCCCCGAGCACCCGGTAGTGCGCGAGGAACGTCTTGTACGCCGCCGCGCGCTTGACCAGGATCGCGTCATCGATCCGCGCGGCGATCACCGAGAGCTTTCGCTTCAAGAGCGCGAGCTCTTCGGAGTCGGCGATGTCGCGCTTCATGCTCGCCGTATCGTAGTGCGGGATGGCGACGTTCGCTTCTTTCGCCACCTCCGCCACGAGCCGGGCGAGGTTTTCCCAACCGACGCGAACGCCCGTCAACTGACGGCGTTCGCCCTCGGCAAGGACTGCGACGTCGTCAGACATCTGCTCCTCCACCTCCTTCAATGCGTTGTTCAACTTCTCGAAACTCAACTTCTGGCCACTCTGCGTCTTCATACCCTGTCCTTTCGTGATGAGGTCCGAACCATTCGAACCTTTGATGGCTAGACGCCGATGGGGGGCCGAAATTACAAAACGAAGTGAAATTATTTTCGGAGCGGTGTGGGTGACTGGGGTCGGCGGTGTCGTGCACTGCGGTTGGCGCTGTGGTGGACTGGGGTTGGCCTTGTGGTGCACTGGGACCGCCCTTGTCGTCCGCCGCGCTCGCCCTTGTGGTGTACTGAGCCGGGCTCAGTGATCCACTGAGGTCGCCCTTGTCGTGGGCGGTGTTGTCAGCGCCGGCGCCGGGGCGGGCCTAGTGGTGCACTGGGGCGGGCGTTTTCCGCGGAAACGCGGTCAGCCACGTACGAGCGAGTTGACGACGCAGTGGTAGTCCATCGTTGCGTGTCTCGGCATCACCATCTCGGCGGTCGCGAATGCCGTGCCGATCGGCATTGGCAGCGCGGGCGGCGAATTCGCGATCGGCGCGCCGCGTGGATCCTTGAACACACACGTTTCCGCGGAAACGTCCGCTCACCGTCCGTGAGCGAAGCTGAGCGACAGCGGCGCCGGGCGAGCCCCGCCCAGACGCCCCGAGTGCTGCGGCTGGGAGGGAGAGCGAGCCCGAAGCGCCGCGGCGAACCATGTGCATCGGACGTGACGCGCGCAGCGCGGCGCGGCCGGTGCGCGCAGGGACGTTCGCAGACGAGGACGCCGCGCGACCGACGCGCACGGACCATCGCCGCAGGATCACCGCAACCGGCCGATGCCCCCACCTGCTTTTCGCCTCGCTCCGTTCCCGTTCCCAAGGGTCGTCCCTCGAACGCTCAATGACCGCCGTGCTTCAAAGCGAGGCGCGTCGCGTTCTCGAAGCTTTGGTCTTTCGACGCCTGGAGCTCGGCTTTGAAGCCCTCGTAGCTCGCCATGTTGTGAAAGTAGTGGATCTGCGTGTGGCGCTTCTCGTCCTCGACGTTGACCCACAGCGCCGGCCGATTGCCGACCCGCGACTCGGCGCGGTTGTAGCGCTCTTGATCCGACGGCGAGACCCACACCTTCAGCGGCACAACCTTCTTCGGCGGCGGCGGTGGCGGCAGTTTCGGCGGCGGCGCCTTCGCCGACGCGCCGCTGTACTCCGCGTTCAACGCGTTCCATCGCGAGCGGCAGGACGCACGGGTCAGCAAGCCGCTCACCGCGGTGCCGAGGCCGCCAGCTTCGTACAACGACGCGTTGTACTCTTTGTCGATCGCCGCCCAGCGCTTGAAGTACTCCTGCGCCGGCATCTTGCGATCCTCGGGCTTGACGTTGATGAGTCGCGGCTTCGCGGCGAGATCGACGCCCAGGGCGCGTTCACGTTCGATGATGGTGGCCATGCATCCTCCACCTCTGTTTTCGGCAGCGTCGGATTGCGGGCGCGATCGACAAGCGGGCTTGGCAGAAGCGTCCATCGCTTCTAGGTCTTGCCGGTCTTATCAGATGGATTCGAGCGCGTCGCGAAAGGCTCTGAAGCTCTGGGAGGTATTCCTCGAGGGGACGATATGGGTGCCTATGGCGCGGGCGGCCTCGATTTTTCTCAGCCCTCCGCCAAAGTATCCATGTGTGTTCATGACCCTCTCAAAAGCTTCCCAAGTGCCACCTGCGATCCCGTCCGGGACCCTGTACTCGCGCTTGCGTGGAATATTCGCCGGAACATTCGGGAACGCTGCGCGAACCGCTTCCCAATCGCCGAAGTACCAAGCCTCGAGCTCCTCGATCGCGATGCGATTCAGCACGAACCAGGAGGTCACGGACCGACTGCGTGAAATCAACTTTTCGTCGGAGGTCGCCTTCTCCAGTTCCGCCTTCAGTTTCCTGCAGTCTTCACCATCGCGATCAACGAGCACAACGACGCGAACGTGATCTCGAAACCAGGCGTCCTTTCGTCGTCGTTGAGCATAGCCGCGGAGTCGCTGCGAGAGTTTCTCGAGCAAATCGGGCTTGCACTGGTATGAGAACACTTCGAAAGTGCGGGTGCCGATCACCTTGGGCAAGACCAGCCGCAAGAAGGCTTCGCAAGACGGTTCTTCGACGAGGAACTCGACGTGCTGAGTACTCATTCTCGTCCTGGGCGAGTCCGCTCCCCTGAGCGCACCAGCGGATCGCCCACTCCAAACCGTCCTTCCGACCACAGATGGCCGAGGGACGCGCCAGCGTCGACGAACTCTGCGACGCCTTCGATCTCAGACGCCTTCGCGGTCTCGGTAAATCCCTGCTGGTTTCGGAACAAGACTCTTACTTCCTCGGGTCGAAGGGCGTTGAGAAAAAAGGGTGAGTGCGTTGTCACGAGCAGTTGGGAACGTTCGGTGGCGGCGCGACACTCCTCCGCGAGCTCCGGAAGGAGCCGCGGATGCAAGAAGTTTTCCGGTTCCTCAATCCCGATGAACTGCGGTGGACGTGGATCGTGGAGCACAACGAGGTACGCCAGAAGCTTCAGCGTACCGTCGGAAGCAAATCTTGCCAGGATCGGATCCCTAAATGGGGCGTCTTTGATGCGCAGCAAGAGGCGACCATCAGGCATTGGCTCGGAGAGGACACGCTCCAATTTCGGAATCCGTGCCTGCAAGGTTTTGAAAATACGGTCGAGCTGTTCTGGATGCTGCTCTTGAAGATACTGAACGACGTTGGCAAGATTGTCGCCTGTCTTGCTGAGTCGTTCTTGGGGCCCGGCTCCGGGCTGCCCCCGAGTGTCGTCGACCGATAAATAAGACACGTACCAATTCGTGATGAAGCGACGCAGCGCCGCGACACGCGGGTTCTTCGCAAGCCGCCCCAGCGTGCTCACTGCAAGCATCTCCGGTTCGTCGAGTTGCTCTGGCACCTTCTTATCGTTGCGCTCGGGTTGTTCACCCGAAATAACCCATCCGTTCCCATGGTGAAAATTCAGGATCTTGTAGGGCCGTCCGCCGCCACTCTCGACTCGCCGCCACTCGAGGAACTCATTGATCACGACAGGCCCCGAGGACGACTCGTCAATTTCGAGATGATATTTCGCAGGCACAGCGTCGGGGGTTTCACGGTATTTCAGCTCGAACACGATCGGACCGGAAGTCCCGCGCGTTCGAAGCTCGCGGAAGCGACCTCTCTTGTCCCAAGCTTTGCGAAGTCCTAGCGTGAAACACTCGGACAAGAAGTTGAATACGTCAAAAACGGTGGACTTTCCGCTGCCATTGGGTCCGAGCAGGACGGTGAGCGGAGTGAGATCGTGAAGCTCGATCGCCTTCAAAGCGCGATAATTTTCGACCTTGAGGTAGTCGATGCGAGCCGGCCCGACGGACTTGTTTGATCTGGTCTTCTTTTTCATTTCTTGGCGCATCGGCTGCCTTTTTGAAAGGCTCGTGTTAGTATTGCGGCTTCCCCCTGAGCGCAACCAAGCGTCACTTGCCCTTCTTCTTCTTGCCCTTCTTCGGCTCGGGCTCGGGCGCCGGCGCGGGCTCCGGGGGCGGCGGCTCTTCGGCGAAGAACTCGACGAGGGGCCCGACCGCGTCGAAGCGGCGCGCCTGCGCGAGGAACGCGTAGAACTCGTCGTACTCGTCGGCCGGGATGCGCCGCGCGAGCACGCTGAAGCGGCGGGTCATCGCGAGCTGGCCGGGCTCGTACTGAAAGTGCAGCGTGTACTCGCCGAACTTCGACTTCACCGTCATCGGCTGCGGCGGCTGCACGCGCGCCTTGCTCGGGATTTGGTAGGTGACGACGAGCTGGTGCTGGAACACCTGCGGCGTCAAGAGATCCATCGTCCGCGCCTCGCGCCAGATCTCCGGCAGCAGCTTCTCGACGAAGCTCGGCAACGCGCAGCGCATCCGCGCCGGCCCTTCCTCGGCGCAGCTCGTCGCCACGTCGAAGCTCACGTCGAAGGTGGCCGCCGCTTCGGCGCCGTCGGGCGCTTGCATGTTCGTCAGCTGTAGCCCGTTGGTGAAGCCGAGCTCCTTCGCCGTCGCTTGCATGTCTTTCTTCACGAAGGCGGCGCGCACCATGGCCGCGGGCGCACCAGCGAGCACGGCTTGGCCGCTGCCGACGACGTCGCCCTTCAGGCCGAGCTTCGTCGACAGCGTGATCGAATACGCGTTGTCCTTCGGATCGCGCACCGGCAAGCTCTCGACGCGCGAGCCGTCTTCCAGGATCGCGACGACCGGCGCGCCTTCCAACGCCTGCGACACTTGATCGAGCGGGCACGACGGGCATGCCGGGTCCATGTAGACGATCTTGCCGCCGATCGGCGCCGCGACGACGACGGCGTCGAAGATCGCGGGGCTCGGCACTTCGGGCAAGATCAGGCCGCTCGACTCGCGCGCGACGAGGCCCAAGCCCACCTTGAAGCCGCGGCCGGCGAGCGCGTCGTAGAGCTTCAAGCCGGCCATGATGCGATCGTTCCCAGTCGCGAACTTGCGCTCGCCGAAGCGCAGACCGCTCTCCTTCACTTCGATCGTCATCGCCTCCGACGCGAACGCTTGCAGCAGCTTGTCGCCCTCGCTGTTGGTGCCGCCGCCGGCGACCACGCGCGAGTTCTTGCGGATCCAGGTGAAGACGTCGTCCCAGCGCTCGAGCTTCGGACCCTTTCCGTTCTTCATCGAGCGATACACGGGCCAGACCGCGGGACCGGTGCGCACCGGCGACGGCCCGTACTCCTCGGCGATGAGCGGCGAGAGGCCGGTCTGCACGAAGCGATAGGCGAGCTGCGACTTGCTCGGCGGCGTCGCCGGCATCGGCGCTTCTTCCTTCGACTTGCCGCCTTCCAGGTAGCGCAGCTCGAAGTCGGCGCCCTTCGGCGTGATGATCAGCACCTCGGCGCGCTCGATCGGCAAGCGATCGCGCATCATGATCGGCTCGAGCAGCATCGCGTCCGGGATGTGATAGCGCGCGAAGTGCTCGATGACGCAGCCCGGCGCCGCCTTCGACATCGGCAACGACACTTCACCGTACTCGCGCACCCCCTCTTCGGCGAAGGGGCGGCGGATCACGATCTCGTCGTGGCGCGCTTTGGTGATGCGCTCCACGTTGCCTTCCGGGCAGCGCATTTGGGCGTCGAACTCGTAGAGCTTCATCTTCGCCGAGAACGGCAGCTTGATCGCCCCCGACGCCACGCCCGCTTCGTTGAAGATCTTGGTGCGCCGATAGCGCAAGAGCTCGGCGGTGACGACGTCGCTCTCGACGTCGAAGGTGAGCGTGTCGGTCGCCTCGAGCATGAGCGCGGAGACGCCGATGTGCTGATCCGCCTTCGCCGTCGTGTTCAAGCGGAACTCGGGCCACGGAAACTTTGGCGCACAGGCGACGAGGCCCAGACAAAAGACGATCGAAGAGCGGAGCATGCCTTGGGACCTTCGTAGCGGGCGGGCCGCATGTCAAATGTGGTGCTCGGCTCCAGCGGGCTGCTACAATGCCCTACAAATGCCAAGTGCGCCGAACGTCGATCCACAAGCCGCCGCGCCGGTGCCCGAGGCGCCGCCGCAAACGAGCGCCGCGTCCGATCTCACGCTCGATCGCCTGCTCGCGACCTTGCTGCAGCTCGGCCTCGTCGACGCCGCGAACAAGCGCGAGATCGAGGTGAAGGCCGGTCAGCAGAGCGCGCGCATCGTCAAAGAGAAGCTCGGCATCAACGCCGGCAAGAAAGGCGGCCCGACCTACGACGTGAGCCCGAGCGAGCTCATCGCCTCGTTCAAGCTGACGACGCCGGCCGGTGAAGCGCTCGACGAAGATCGCTTGGCGCATGTCATCGCTCAGGCGAGCCGGCTCACGTACATCAAGATCGATCCTTTGCAACTGAACGCCGATCTCGTGACAGCGACGTTTTCGCAGCCCTTCGCGCGCAAGTTCGTCGTGCTGCCGCTGAGCAAGACGGCGACGGCGATCGAGGTCGCAGTCGCCGACCCGTACAACCGCGAGCTCCAAGAGAACATCAAGCGCACGACCGGCCTCGCGGTGCAGTTACGTATTGCGCCGAAGATCGACATCCTGAAGGCCATCACCGAGGTCTACGGCTTCCGGCAAAGCGTGGAGAAGGCGGCGCGCGACATCGGCAAGGAGACCGCGCTCGGCTCGACCGACGCCGCCGTCATGGTGTCGAACCTCGAGCAGCTCGTGCGCATGCGCTCGCGGCCCGACGAGATCGAGGCGAACGACAAGCACATCGTCAACGCGGTCGAGTACCTCTTCCACTACGCCTTCGATCAACGCGCGAGCGACATTCACATCGAGCCGAAGCGCGAGCACTCGTTGATCCGCTTTCGCATCGACGGCGTGCTGCACGAAGTGAATCGCATCCCGAAGGGCGTGCACGCGCCGTTCGTCGCGCGCATCAAGACGCTCTGCCGCATGGACATCGCCGAGAAGCGCCGCCCGCAAGACGGCCGCATCAAGATGACGCGCGGCAACGACGACGTCGAAATTCGCGTCAGCTCGCTGCCCGTCGCGTTCGGCGAGAAGCTCGTCATGCGCATCTTCGATCCGGAGGCGCTCGTCGGCAGCCTCAGCGATCTCGGCTTCGACGCCCGCGAGCGTGGGCTCTTCGAGCAGTGGATCGATCGCCCGCACGGACTCGTCTTGATCACGGGCCCCACCGGCTCCGGTAAGTCGACCACGCTCTACACAGGCCTCAAGACGCTCGCCGACAAGAATCTCAACATCACGAGCGTCGAAGACCCCATCGAAATGGTGTTCGAGCACTTCAACCAAGTGGCCGTGCAGCCGAAGATCGATCTCGAGTTCGCCACCGTCTTGCGCACTCTGCTCCGCCAAGATCCCGACGTCATCATGGTCGGCGAAATTCGCGACAAAGACACCGCCGAGATGGTGATCCAAGCGGCGCTCACCGGCCATCTCCTCCTCTCGACGCTGCACACGAACGACGCGACGAGCGCCTTGACCCGCTTGATCGATCTCGGCGTGCAGCCGTTCTTGGTCGCTTCGACGGTGCTCGGGGTGATGGCGCAGCGGCTCGTGCGCAAGGTTTGCAGCAAGTGCGCCGAAGACGTGACGCTGTCCGAAGCCGAGCGCGAATCGTTACGCCTGCCGCCCGGGAGCTACGCGACGAAGCGCGGCAAGGGCTGCGCGATCTGCCGCGGCACAGGATACAAAGGACGCATCGGCATCTTCGAGGTCATGGCGGTCACCCCGGAGTTGCGCGCGATGATCACCGCCACGCCTGACGTTTTCGCCATCGCCAAGGTTGCGAAGCAGCAAGGCATGCTCAGCTTACGCGAGGCTGCGATCAAGAAGCTGCTGGCCGGCGAGACCAGCTACGAAGAAGTCGTCAGCGTGACAGCGGAGAACGAGTGAAAGACGTCATCATCCTCTTTGGTGGAACGAGCGGCGAGCGGCGCGTGAGCGTGGCGTCGGCGCAAAACGTGGCCACGCGCCTCCCTGGCGCGGCGCTCTGGTTCTGGTCGACGAGCGGCGACGTGCATCCCGTCGACCCGAGCGAGCTGCAGCGCATCGAGCGTCCGTTCGAAGAAGACTTCGTGCCGGCGCAGAAAGCGATCGGCGGCATCGAAGCGGCGCTCGATCGCGCGCAGGGGAAGACGTTCTACCTCGGCCTGCACGGCGGCACCGGCGAAGACGGCACGCTTCAGAAGCTGATGGAGAAACGCCGGCTCGCGTTCACTGGCTCCGGGAGCGACGCGAGCGCGCGCGCCTTCGACAAGAACGCGGCAAAGAACATCGTGCGCTTGAAGGGCGTGAAGGTGGCCGACAGCGTGGTCCTGCCGCAGCGCGCACCGGAGGCGGCGTTCGCAGCGCTCGATCAAATGTTCACGAAGCACGCGCGCGTCGTCGTCAAGCCGGTGGCCGACGGATCGAGCGTCGGCTTGCACCACGTGAAGACGCGCGAAGACGTGCGCAAGGTCGCGGCGACAATCGCGAAGGAACCGGACCGCGCTTACTTGGCGGAAGCGTTTCTGCCGGGGCGCGAGATGACCTGCGGCGTCATCGAGCAGAACGGTCAAACGCGCGCGCTGCCGCCCTCGGAAGTGATCATGGACGCCGGCCGCGCGTTCGACTTCGAAGGAAAGTACCTCGGCAAAGGCACGCGCGAGATCACCCCGGCCGACGCTCCGCCCACGACAATCGCGATGGTGCAGCAAACCGCCGTGGCGGCGCACGAAGCGCTCGGCTGCAGGGGCTACACGCGCACGGACATCATCGCCACCGACAAGGGCGTCGTTTACTTGGAGACGAACACGCTGCCCGGCATGACCAAGGCGTCGTTCATTCCGCAGCAGCTCGCCGCGGCGCAGATCGACGTGACGGCGTTCCTGCTCGAGCAGCTGACGATCGCCAAAGCCCGCTACGGGTAGCGGTAAGCGAGGAAGTCCTCGGCGAAGATATCTCGGTCACCTTTTTCCGCCTCGGCTATCTAATACCCATGCAAGCTCCGAAAGACGTGAGCGACGCCGACGCGGTCTCCCGGATCCTCGCCGGCGAGCCGCTCTTCTTCGAACAGGTGATGCGCCGGCACAACCCGATGGTCTACCGCGCCGTCAGGGCGATCCTGCGCGACGAAGCCGAGGCCGAAGACGCGATGCAGGCGGCGTATCTATCGGCGTTCGAGCACCTGGCCGCCTTCAAGGGCGCGAGCAAGCTGTCGACCTGGCTCGTGCGCATCGCCGTCAACGAAGCGTTGCAACGCCTGAGGAAGCGCCGCCCGAGCACGGCGCTCGACGAAGCCACCGAAGTGCCGAGCGCGCTGCCGAGCCCTGAGGACGCGAACATGACGAAAGAGATGTTGGCCTTGCTCGAGCACACGATCGACGAGCTCCCGGAGACCGATCGCGTGGTCGTGATGCTGAAGGAGATCCAAGAGCTGCCGATCGCCGAGGTCGCCGAGATCTTGGACATCAACGAAGAGGCGGTGAAGCAGCGGCTGCATCGCGCGAAGGCGAAGCTGCAGGATCGCGTGCTCGAGAAGACGCGCGCGGGGTTGTTCGGCTTCGAAGCGCCGCGCTGCAATCGGGTGACCGAAGCCGTGCTGCGACGGATCGCGGCGCTCTAGCGCACTTCAGTTTTCGAGCGCTGCGATCATACGCAGCGCCTGGTCGACGCGCTCCGCGTTGAAGCCCGCCGGCCATTGCGCATCCTTCACGAGCCCCTGGGTCACCATCGTGAAGATGACGCTCGCGCGTGGGACGAGGTCCGTGATGGTGTCGAGCACCGCGATGCTGCGCTGCATGCTGATTTGCAAGGTGCGCTCCTTCGACTGCAAGATGCTGGCGTCCCTCAACGCGAGGTCCACGTCGGCGATCCGCTGCTTGGCGGTCGCGATCGCAATACGTTCGACCGGCGAGAACGAGGAGGACGGCGCGCAGGCCGCAGTCGTGCCGGAAGCGACGTTCGCGCCGACGCTCAGACGCAGGCGCTCGCGCAGGTGCTCGGGCGTCGAGGCGATCAGCCGCCGTCCGAACACCGACGTGCCCTTCTGGTCGCCGAACGCGTCGAGGATCGAGATGCGCTCGGGCACCGTCAACCCGCGCAGGTCCGCGGTCTCGAGCGCTGACGACGAGCGGGCCGAGATCAATTGCGCGGCGAGCTGCTTCGCCGCCGGCGTCTGCGGCACGAAGTCGTCGACGAAGATCGCTGTCTTCAACTGCGGGATCGCGTCTCGCCGCACGTCGAGCGGGATGCGCTCGTCGCGCAACGCTTCACTGAGCCGCACGGAGTCGCCCGCGTCGAGGCTGCCGTTCTGGTTGGCGTCGAGCTCGTAGTCGAGGATCGCCTTCGCAAAGTACGGCTCGAGATCGCCCAGCCGATAGAAATGGTTCGCCATCGCACCCTCCGCTCGCCGTTATCGCGACGAGGCGGCGGCCGTTCGCGGCCTGGCGCCTGGGCAGAGATGGATGGCGCGCAGCGTCCTAAGGCGTTGCGGGCTTATTGAGCTTCTTCACGTCGTGGCCGTCGGCCCAGTAGATCGCGCTCGCGTCGAAGGTGACTTGCACGAGCGAGAGCGTGCCGAGGCTGTCGAGCAAGATGTCGGTCTTGCCGCTCGCCCGATCGAAGCGCTTGAACGCCTGGCGCGGGTTCTTCGCTTTGCCGTACGCGGAGAAGTACACGAACGTCCCGTCGAGCCAGAAGCGGTTCACCTCGCGCACGATCTCGCGTCTTTCGGCCGTGGCCTTGCTCAGCGCGAAGACGTGCGTGGCGCCATCCTGCTCGTCGAGGAAGTAGAGCTCGGCGCCGTCGTTTTGCAGCAGCGAGGGCGACGCGTCGGCGAGAAACACCGTCGCTGCGCCCCCGGACTTTGCCACGCGCATCAACCTCGGCGGCTGCGTCGAATCGAGCCAATAGACACTCGTCTCGTCGACCGCGATCTCCGGCACGAGCGTGAGCCCGGCGTCGGCGAGCTTTTGCATCGGCCCGCCGCTCTTCGGTGCACGCACCAACGCCGCCGTCGCCGTGCCGCGATCGAACCAATAGAGGTGCGTGGCGTCTTGGCGCACGGATCCGCGCTGTGCGTTCGGCGCCACGTCGCTGGCGGCGGTCCCATCGAGCGCGGCCTTGCGCACCGTCGCGAAGCTCGCCTCGCCGGCGCCCTGAGTGAAGAAGAGGTTCTGCGCGTCGGTGAGCAGATCGAAAAGCGGCTGGTTGCTCGGGACGATCGTCGCGCGCGGCGCGCCGGGCACCGGGTTCAGCCGCCACACGCCGTCGTCCGCCGTGCCGTAGAGTTGGCCACCGGCAAACGCGAGCAGGGTCTGGCCGTCGACCGCGGTGATCGTCTCGACGCCGGTCGTGACGTTGCCGCCACAAGCAGAGAGGAGCGCGATCAGGAGGGCAAAGAGACGCATCGGGCGCGCAAGACACAACGGCGCACCTGTCAACGTCAAGCCTCAGATCATCTGCGCCGACAAACCGCCGTCGATGACCAGCGTGTGGCCGGTCACGAACGACGCCGCGTCCGACGCCAAGTACAGCGCGCCGCCCGCGATCTCTTCCGGCTGCGCCACGCGCCCGAGCGGCGTGCCAGCGATGACGCGCGCGCTGATCTCCGGGCTCTCAGTGAGCGCCGCCGCGAACTTCGTCTTCACGACGCCCGGCGCGATCGCGTTGACGCGAATGCCGGCCGGCCCGAGCTCGCACGCCAAGGTCTGCGTCATCGAGATCACCGCGGCTTTGGTCGCGGCGTAGACGCCTTGCAGCGGCGTGCCGCCGAGCGCGACGACGCTCGCCACGTTGATGATGCTGCCCTGCGCCGAACGGGCGACCAAGTGCTCCGCCACCATCCGCGCCGCGTCGAAGTAGCCCTTCAGGTTCACCTCGAAGGTCTTCTGCCACTGACCGTCTTCAACCGTGAGCATCGGCCCGAAGTGCGGGTTCGTGGCCGCGTTGTTGACGAGCACGTCGACCTTGCCGAAGCGCTCGACCGTCGCCGCCACCAACGCCGCGAGATCATCCTTTTTGCCGGTGTGGCAGGCGCGAAAGTCGACCGCGTTGCCCTGCTTCTTCATCGCCTCGGCGACCGCCGCGAGCCCGTCGACCTTGCGCGCGGCGAGCATCACCTTGGCGCCGGCCGCGGCGTACGCGCGCGCGATCGCTTCGCCGATGCCGCGGCTGGCGCCGGTGACGATGGCGACTTTGTCTTTCAGATGGATCGTCATGCCGCGCCGTTTACGCAGGACCCGACTCGATTGCGAGCCTTCGCGGTTCTCGGGTACATTAAACGCTTATGACGTCCGTCCGCGGGCCAGGACCAGGGCCGCACATTCGCATCAACGGCGAAGAGATTACGACGCGTCCCACGGGACCGCTCGGGCCGGTGCCGTCGCAGAAGCCCGCCACGCAAAAGCCGGTGACCGCACCGCCGCCGGGATCGGAAGCACGCCAAGAGGAGATGTTCGACTCGGCGCACCAGATGTCCTTGCGCGGCGAGCAGGCGGCGCAGGCGCTCTCCGGCAACAAGAAGGCGAAGAAGAAGAAGGACGTCAAGAAGAAGAACAAGAGCGCCCTCGACGACTTGCTCGGCGACAACAAGCGCGTCGACGGCGTGTTTCCCGACGGCGATCCGCACAACAAGCAGGAAGAAGCGTTCCAGCAAGCGGCGGAGTTCGAAGAGAAGGTGCTCGACAGCGATCTCACCTTCTCGCGCAAGGCGGGCCAAGTCCAAGTCGGCGACGACGTCTTCCGCATCGATCTCGACGGCGAAAAGGGCGCGCTCGTCGCCGGCGAGTCGAGCGCGGAGATCACGGGCAGCTTCGACATCGACGTCGATGACGACGCCGAAGCCACGCAGACGCGCGGGGTCGCGCCGCCGCCGCGCCCGAGCGTGTCGACGCCGGCATCGCCGCCCACCGCGCAGCAAACGCAAGCGCCGCCCACCGTCGGCCCCTCGCTGCGTAACGTTCCCGAAGACACCATCCCGAACGTCGAGATCCCGACCTCCGAGACCGGCTTGCGCAAGATGCTCGGCCTCAAAACCAAAGCGAAGTGAGCTGATCGCTCTTACGGCAAATGTCTCACATTGCACGCCGACCATTGAGCCGAAGTCGACTTTCGTCTAGGGCACCCAACTCATAAGGAGACCCCTCACCATGAAGACTGCCCTTCTTGCCCTCGGTACCCTCTTTTTCATCGCCTGCGGCCAACCGCCGTGTGATCAGCTCGCCGCCAAGTGCGCGGCGTGCACGAACACCGCTGGCAAGGCCGCGTGTGACATCTCCGTCGCCGTCAAAGGCCTCCCCGGCGGCCAAGATGCCTGCCAGGCGGTGTTGAACGCGAAGACGTACGACGCCGACAGCGCGTCCTGCAAAGCGAACTAATTTTTTGTCGTAAACAATGAAGCCCCGGGATCGATTCGTCGGCCCCGGGGCTTTTTTGCGTCTTCAAGTCCAGCAAACGTGCGCGCGCAGCGCGCGAGGGCGCGAGCCCGACGCTCGCAGATCTCGAAGCCATGCGGCGATTGAGCTAGGCCCCCTCAAAGGGGGCTCCGGCGCGCAGCGCCGGTGGGGTGGCCCGACAAAGATGACGAAACGAGCGCAGCGAGTTTCAGTCATCGGTCGCGGTCGATCAGGTACTTGGCGATCGCGGAGAGGGCCTGCGCGTTCGCACCGAGCGCGTCGATCTCTGCGAGCGCCTTTTTCAAGCAGTCCGCAGCGCGCGCCTTGGCGCCGTCGATGCCGAGCACGTCGACGTACGTCGTCTTGCCGGCCGCGGCGTCCGAGCCCTGTGGCTTGCCGAGCGTGGCAGAGTCTTGCGTCACGTCGAGCACGTCGTCGATGATCTGAAAGCCGAGACCGGCGTGCTGAGCGAAGCGGCGCAAGCGTTCGACGGTGTCCGGGTTGGCGCCGCCCATGATCGCGCCGCAGACGACGGCGGCGACGAAGAGCGCGCCGGTCTTCATGCGATGGATGTCGACGAGCTGCTGCTCCGTCTGCTTCTTGCCGGTCGCCTGGATGTCGAGCACTTGGCCGCCGACCATGCCGGCGCTGCCCGCCGCGTGCGCGACTTCGAGCACGCACCGCGCCGCGCGTGAACCGAGCGCGCCACCGTCGCTGCCAGACACTTGCTTCGCGACCTTGCCGATCACGTAGAACGCGTCGGTCAGGAGCGCGTCGCCAGCGAGGATCGCCATGCCTTCGCCGTACACCTTGTGGTTCGTCGGCCGGCCGCGGCGCAGGTCGTCGTTGTCCATCGCCGGGAGGTCGTCGTGGATCAAAGAGTACGAGTGGATCATCTCGAGCGCGAGCGCCGGCGCCAATGCGTCTTCAGCGCGGCCGCCGACCGCTTCGGCCGCGGCGAGAGCGAGGATCGGCCGCAGGCGCTTGCCTCCGGCGAGCAAGCTGTACTCGGTGGCCTCGCGCAACGCTTGCGGGCTGCCGTCCGGATACACCTTCTTCAGCTCGGCTTCGACGAGCGCCCGGCGCTCCTTCAAGTACGGTTCGAGTTGGAATGCCATGTGTTGCGTCCTTGGGCGCTCGCTACACAGCGAGCGCACCTTTGTCCACCGACCTCGCGGGCGTGACGAAGAAGTCACTCTTTCGACCGCCGCTGTGGACCCTCGGGTAGCATGCAGCATGGCCACGAGCACCATCCGCGGCGATGCTCCGAGCGCTCAGAGTCTACAGGTCCCGGTGAACGAACCGGAGCTGCCGGCGGTCGGCGAAGGCGATGCGCGCCCGGGCGAGCTGTCACCCACCGCGAAGAGCGCCAAGGACGCCTACGACCGCGGGCAGGCGAGTAAGATCCCGGATCGCGCGCGCACCGAAGCGTTCGTCAAAGAGAAGATGGAGCCGGGCGATCTGAAGGCGCTGCTCGCATCGGTCGGGGCGACGCCGCTCGGCGAAAAACCGACGGGAGAAGTCGCCGGCGAAAACGCGATCGGCTTCCGCGCGACGGCCAATGACTTGCTCGCGCCGAACCCCCTCGACGCGGGCGATCTCATCGGGTTGCAGGCGATCGCTGAGCTGCTCGCGAGCGGCCAGATGGCAGGCGTGCCACCGGAGCTCGTCGAGGCGATGAAGGATCTCGCTGCGCTCTCTGAGGGCACCTTCGCCGCGTTGACCAGCGACGCGCTGCCCAAGGGGCTCGATCCCAAGCTCGTGCAAGACATGAAGCGCGAGCTCGAAAGGCTAGGCATCGACCCGAAGAGCATCGGCAAAGAGACGAAGGCGCTGACGGAGAAGCTCGAAGCGGAGCTGCACGGCAAGGCCAGCGAGCGCATCCGCGTGCTCGAGAAGATCTTCGGACCGCTGCCGAAGGAAGTGATGCAGCAGCTCGTGAAGATGTCGCCGCGCACGCTCGCCCTCCTCGCTGCGTGCCGACAGACGGCGGGGGCGCCGAAGACGAACACGCCGCCTGCGCCGAACGCGCCAAGCACGCCCACGGGGCCGAGTCAGGACGAGATCGAGAAGATGCTCGGCGGCTTGGGACCGCTGACCATCCCGCGCCACGACGAGACGACGGCGACCCAACGCCAAGGCATGGAGAACCTGTTCAGCAACATGCTCGCGAACGGCGCCGACATCGAGCAGCTGATGATGGTCGCCATGTTCAACGCGCGCTCGTTCGGCAAGGACGAGCTCAAAGAAGCGCTCGAAGAGATGCAGAAGGTCAACGGCAAGAAGCGCCAGCAACGCGAGTTCATGCAGAAGATGCGCGAGCAACGGACGAAGATGGAGCGCGACCTCCGCGAGCGCTACGACGCGCGCGTCCGAAACGGCGAGATCGATCCCACGCTCTTCACCTTCGACGATTTCAAGGAGTCGCAAAAGTTCGACGTGTTCTCGGCGACCGGCGATGCCATGCCCGGCACCGACGCGAGCGAGGCCGGCAGCTACGAGTTCGCCATGGGCGACGACGTCAGCGTGCCAACACCGCCGCCGCCGGAGTCAGGGGGCGGCGTCGAGATCTCGCAGCGCGCGGAGATGCCGCCCGGCGTGAGCGAAGAGACCTTTGCGTCGCGCCTGCACATCTCGGTCGAGGAGCTGCACCAACTGATGGCGCTCTACGACACCATCCCCGACGAGACCCTGCGCAGCATGACCGGCACCGGCAGCGCGGGGCGCATGAGCTTCGTGCAGTGGTTGACGCGCTTTCAAGACGGCGGCGGCGTCGGCTTGGAGGCTGTAGAAGGCGGCGCGTCGCAGAGCCAGAAGGTGCAGGCCTTCTTGAGCACCTATCCGGCGAAGGTCGAGGAGAAGAACGCCGACATCGCCGCGAACAACGAACGCCGCGCCGCCCGCGACGCCGAGCGCGACCGGATCAAGGACGCCTTCGGCCTCGACGACGACCAAGCGCGCAAGCTGCAGAACGAATACAAGAACAAGTTCGCCGACCAGTACGCGACCTTCGACGACTATGCGATGGACGAGGTCGGTCTCTCCAAGCAGAACAAGAGCGAGAACAAGAGCACCGTCGATACGCGCTTCGATACCAGCGCGCGCGACGCCAAGATCGCCGGCTTCGCCGCGCTGATGCAGTTCGCCGACGACTATGGCCTCTCGAAGGGCGAGGCCCTCGCGCTGCTCGACTACTTCCGGAAGATGAACGATCGCCCGAACACCGACTTCGGCATGGTGCCGGGTGAGCTCTTCGAGTACTTGCAGGACAACGTCGACGGGTTCAGCGAAAACCACCCGGAACGGAACGGCGAAGCGGTGTCGAGCTGGCTGACGAACGTCGCCGCGGTGCCGCCACCGGAGCTCACGGGATCGACCGAGGGCGATCCGAGCTTCCAAGATCTCATGGGCGAAATGAACAACCCCGCCATGACGAGCGACGGCAAGGTGCGCGACAGCCACGACGAAGACAGCTACCGCAAGAAGGCGCGCGAGCTCAGCGAGAAGATCGACGCGTTCGGCGACGCCCACATCAAAGACCAGCGCCCCGCAATCGACGCGCTCCTCCAAGACTACTTCCGCCAAATGATGATGGAGGCGTACTTCACCGCGCAGGACGACAACGAGGGCAAGCGCAAGTGGTACGACCCGGAGGCGGCGTATCAGAAGATCGTCGACAAGCTGAAGCAGCTCGGCGAGGACCAGCGGGGCTTCGGCTGCGACTACGTCGAGCTGCGTGTCGCCGAGTTCGCGCGTGACATGACCGCGTCGCTCTCGAAGTCGGCCCGCGATGCGCTCGGTGAAACGGCGCGCGACGCGGCCATTGGCGCAGGGGCCGCCGTTGTGGCCGATCTCGGCGCCAGCGTTGCGAGTGGCATCGGCGTCTTCTTCTTGCCCATCACGCTGCCAGCGGCAGCGATCGGCGGCGCGCTCGCCGGCGCGTTCGAGCCATGGGGCAACGATCTCTACTCGGCCTTCCTGCCGGAGAACACCTTCGGCAACGTCGAAGACGACGACGACGACGACACCCAAAACTGGGAGCTCTTCGACGAGCAGGAGCGTGAACGATACAACAAGGACAACAAGAACGAAGGCGAGGACTCGAAGAAGCAACAAGGCATGTGGTTCTCGACCCGCCCGAACGACGCTTGCCTGTTCGAGCTCTTGAAGATGCTTGGAGAGAACAAGTACTTCGGCTCGCAGTGGGGCATCGACCCGGACGACCACAAGCTCGCGTTTGGCTTTGCGCAGGGGGGCCGCGAGTCACGCGAGGTCAGCGGAATCCCGACCTCGAACCTGCGCAACGATGTCTTCGAGACCTCTGACAACAACGGCCGCGTCGAGAACGAGGCCTACGCCGCCGCGGCCGCGCAGAAGTTCATGGAACAGGGTGACGCGTACGGTAGCGCCGCCGATCGCAACCGCATGAAGTTGCCCGGCACGAGCAGCCGCGATCTCAACGGCGACGGCACCGTCGACGCCGCCGATCTCGCGATCGCCGACGGCGAGGTGCAGCAGCTGATGCAGTTGGGCGGCGGCGACGCGCTCGAAGCGGCCCTGAGACAGCGCGCGATCATCGCCGCCATCATCAAGGCGCGTGAGAAGGCCGTCGAGGGCCGTGAGCGCGCCGCGACGCAACAAGAGCAGCTCCAAAGCTACTTGCTCGTCCCCGACGCGCCGCCAGAGCCCGCGCCGGGGGAAGGCAACGGCGAATCGGGCGAGGGCCGTGCGCTGCGCCAGATCACGCTCGCCGACCTCGACGCGAAGATCCAAGGCTGGCGCGACGGGCTCGATTCCTTGAGCGAGCTCGGCGAAGAGCAGCAGCTGCACCTGCAGATCCTGATGGACCGCTTCACGCAAATCCAAACGATGCTCTCGAACTTGATGAAGAAGGTCGCCGACACCAACCAAAACATCATCGCGAACTTGAAATGACCACGACGCCCACGAAAGCTCCCGCGACGACGCCTACGAGGGCGAAGCCGTCGCTCGCGACCGAGCAGCTCGCCGCCCTGCGCGCCCACGGCCTCGCGCAGATCGCCCAAGGGCAAGCGCAAGCCGCCGCCGCGAGCCTGAAGCTCGTGTGCCGCGCCGATCCGAACGACGCCGTCGCGCACAAGGTCTATGGCACGGCCGCCGCGCGCATCGGCCGGCACCGGGACGCGTTCGTGGCGTTGACCCGCGCGGCCGAGCTGACCCCGAACGACATCGAGATCCACTGCGTCCTCGCCGAGCTGGCGATCGGCATGGTCCAGTACAAGGCCGCTTTTGCGCATCTGCAAACCTGCCTGAAGCTCGACCCGAAGTCCGCGCATCCGCACGGGATCCGCGCACGCATGCTCGTCCGCAAGCTGCAGCGGGCCCTAGAAGAAGCTGTCAAGCACTGAAAAAGGTCCCAGGGACCTATTTTTTGTCCAACTTCTGAACACCGAGGATCCCTCGTTTCTGGTTGACGGTTTCGGCCCGCCGAAGTACCCGCCGCCGCCGGACAATTGTATGAGTGAATCCCCTCAAGACCCCCAGGGCAAAGAAGGCATTTCGAACCGGAAGGCGGATCACATCGCGCTCTGCGCCGATCCCACCGAGAAGGTGGCGTTCAAGGGCCAGGGCACGTTGTTCTCGGATGTGCGCTTCGTCCACGACGCCCTCCCCGACCTGCACACCGACGAGGTCGATACGTCCCTGGAATTGCTCGGCAAGAAGCTGAAGGCTCCCGTGTTCATCAGCGCGATGACCGGCGGCACCGAGCAGGCAGCAGAGATCAACAAGGACCTCGCCAAGCTCGCCAACGATCTCGGCATCGGCTTCGGGCTCGGCTCGCAGCGCGCGATGTTGAAGCGCCCGGACATGGCGTGGACCTTCGAGGTCCGCGACGTGGCGCCGAGCGTGCTCCTGCTCGGCAACATTGGCATCGTGCAAGCGCGCGAGATGAGCACAGCTCAAGTGCGCGAGATGGCGAAGAAGATCGGGGCCGACGCGCTCTGCGTGCACTTGAACCCGGCGATGGAGCTGGTGCAGCCAGGCGGCGACCGCGACTTTCGCGGCGGCATCGACACCTTGAAGCGCCTACACCACGAGCTCGGCATTCCGGTCGTGGCAAAAGAGACCGGCTGCGGTTTGTCGTTCAGCGTGGCCAAGCGTATTCGCCAGATCGGCATCGAGCACTGCGACACCTCGGGCGCCGGCGGCACGTCATGGGTGGGCGTCGAGACGCTGCGTGCCAAGGGCAACGACAAGGTGCTCGGCGAAGAATATTGGGACTGGGGCATTCCGACGGCGGCAAGTGTCGTCTTCACCAGCAAAGCCGGCCTGAAAGCGATCGCGACCGGCGGCTTGAAGACCGGCCTCGACGTCGCGCGTGCTGTCGCCCTCGGCGCCCAAGCCGGCGGCCTCGCGGCGGCAGCGTTGCGGGCGCATCAACAAGGAGGCGTCGACGGCGCGCGGGCGTTCTTGGAACAGGTGATCATGAGCGTGAAGACCGCGTGTCTGCTCACCGGCAGCAAGAACCTGAAGGAATTGCAGCGCGGTAAACACTTCGTCACCGGCGATCTGAAGGATTGGATCGCGCACGGGGATCGTGCGGCGACGTGAGCGGGTCGGTCGGCAAAGCGTTCGGCAAGGTCATCGTGTTGGGCGAGCATGCGGTCGTCTACGGTGAGCCTGCGCTCGCTGGCGCGCTGGCGGCGGGCTGCGCGGTCGATGTACGGAAAAGCGAACATGGCCTACCGCACCTCATGCTCGACACGCGCGTGCTCGAGGTGAGCGACGCGGACAACGGCGTGTGTAAGTCGATGAAGATCGCGCAGGACGCGGCGGGCCTCGGCGCTTTGGCGCTCGACGTGACGATCCGCTTCGATGTTCCCGTCGGCGCCGGGCTCGGAAGCTCCGCGGCGATGGCCGTCGCGCTGCCGCGGGCGATGTTCGCGTTCGCGGCGAAGACCTTGGAGACGGCGCGCCTCATCGAGCTGTCGACGCAAATCGAGAGAGTATTTCACGGAAATCCGAGCGGCCTCGACGCGCACCTGGCGCGCACCGGCGAGCTCGGCCTGTTCACGAAGAAGGACGGCCTGCAGGCGATCCGCGCCAAAGAGCCGGTTCGCCTGGTCATCGCCGACACCGGCGTCGGCCGTTCGACGCAGACGCAGGTGAGCAACGTCGCTGCGCGTCGCGAGCGCTTGGGCCGCCCGATCGAGCGCACCATCGAAGCGATCGGCGAGATCGCGCGCATGGGCGCCGATGCCGTGACCAAGGGCGATCTGCCGCGCCTCGGCGAGCTGATGAACGCGAACCAGGGCCTGCTCTCGGCGTTGAGCGTGTCGTCGCAGGAGATCGAGCACTTGGTGCACGTGGCGCGCAAAGCCGGCGCCATCGGCAGCAAGCTCACCGGCGCGGGCGGCGGCGGTTGCATCATCGCGTTGGCGCCGGGCAAGGAAGAAGAAGTCGCGGCCAGCCTGCGCCAGCACAGTAAGACCGTCGTCATCACCACGCTCGGAGCCACGTCGTGAAGTCCGTCACCGCCTACGCGAACACCAACATCGCGTTCATCAAGTACTGGGGCAAGCTGCAGGGCGAAAAGAACCTCGCGCGCAATCTGCCCGCCGTCGGCAGCTTGTCGATGACGCTCGATGACATCGGCACGACGACGACGGTCGAAGAGAACGATCGTGACGCGTTCATGTTGAACGGCGAAACGCTCAGCGGCGAGCCAGCGGACAAAGTGTTTCGCTTCATCGATCGCGTGTGCAGCGAAGTCTCCGCGAAGCGAGCACCGGTCCGCGTGATCAGCACGAACTCGGTTCCGACCGCGGCGGGCCTCGCGAGCAGCGCGTCGGCGTTCTGCGCGTTGGCGTTGGCCGCGACCCGCGCGTTCGGCGCCGAGCTCTCGCCGGCGGCTTTGAGCGGGCTCGCGCGCCAAGGCTCGGCGTCGGCAGCGCGCAGCGTGTTCGGCGGTTTTGCGGAGCTCCCAGCGTCCGTGGGCGGCGAAGAAGTGCTCGCGGCGCAGGTGCTCGACGAGAACGGCTGGGACGTGCGCCTCGTGGTGGCGAAGACGACGACGAAGGAAAAAGCCGTCCACAGTCGCCAAGGCATGCAACACACGGCCGCAACGTCGACCTATTATCCGGCGTGGATCGCCGATTGGCGACGCGACTTCGACACCGGACGCAAGGCTTTGCTCGCGCGCGATCTGACGACGTTGGGCGAAGCCATGGAGCACTCGACACTCGCCATGCACGCGACCACGCTCGCCGCACGGCCGCCGTTTGCCTACTGGAACGGCGCGACGATCGACTGCATGCACGCGGTCTGGGCGCTGCGCCAGAGCGGCACGCAGGCCTACTTCACCGCCGACGCCGGCCCGCACGTGAAGGTGCTGTGCGCGCCGGCGGACGTCGAAAAAGTGCGCGCCGCCTTGACCGCCGTGCCGGGCGTCCTCGCCACGCTGACGCACAAACCGGGCACAGGAGCACGTCTGCTATGAGCAAAGTGAAATCGCGCCTCGCCGGCTTCTACAAGCTGTCGATCGACGAGCGCCGAGAGACGCTCGCGAAGTCCACCGGCGTCGCGCTCGAGGCGTTCGAGAAGCTGTCCGAAAACGGCGGCATGACGATGGAGCTCGCCGATCACATGGTCGAGAACGCCGTCGCCACGTACGCGCTGCCGATGGGCATCGCGTTGAACTTCGCGTTGAACGGCGACGACGTGCTCGTGCCCATGGTGACCGAGGAGCCGAGCGTGATCGCCGCGGCGTCAAACGCGGCGCGCCTGATCAGAGAGGGCGGCGGCTTCATCGCCGAGAGCGATCCGCCGCTGATGATCGCGCAAGTGCACCTGCTCGAGGTGCAGAACGTGGCGCACGCCATGCGTGATCTGCAGGCCAAGCGCGAGGACCTCTTGCTGCGCATGGCGGAAGCCGCGCCAGGCCTCGTGCGCCGCGGCGGTGGTCCGCGCGACATCGAGCTGCGCGTGCTCGACGACGGCTCGATCGTCGTGCACCTCATCGTCCACACCTGCGACGCGATGGGCGCCAACGCCGTCAACACGATCGCCGAGAAGCTGGCGCCGCGCCTCGCCGAGATCGCGCGCGCGCGGAGCGGCCTCAAGATCCTCTCGAACCTGGCCGACCGCCGCCTCGTGCGTGTGAAGGGCAAGATCCCCGTGAGCGCGCTGACGATCGACACGCCGGAGCTGAAGGCAGGCGGCGACGAAGTGCGCGATCGCATCGTCGAGGCCTCGCGCTTCGCCGAGCTCGATCCCTACCGCGCCGCCACGCACAACAAGGGCATCATGAACGGCATCGACGCTGTGGCGATCGCCACCGGCCAGGACTTTCGCGGCATCGAGGCCGGTGCCCACGCGTTCGCTGCCCACAAAGGTCGCTACGAGCCGCTCGCCGTCTGGACGAAGACCGCGGCCGGCGACCTCGAAGGCGTCATCGAGTTGCCGATGGCCATCGGCACGGTGGGCGGCGCCGTCACCTTCCATCCGGGCGCAAAGCTGGCGATGCAACTGCTCGCGCAGCCAAACACCGAGCGCTTGGGGCAGATCCTCGCGGCCGCCGGCCTCGCGTCGAACCTCGCCGCGATCCGCGCGCTCGCCACCGAAGGCATTCAACGCGGCCACATGAGCTTGCATGCGCGCCGCGTTCAGTTTCAAGCGACGCCGAACGAGTCACAGTCCCAGGGAGGGCACATCTGATGAGCATGAAGAACGCCACCGCACAGAAGCGCGCACAGAACGATCCGCCGGCGCTCGAGATCCCGCCGGGCGGGCCGTGGACGGTCGAAAAATCGATCGCCTATTGCGTCGAAATGGCGCGCCAAGAACCGGAGAATACGCCGCTCGCATATTGGTTCGTGCCGAACGCGCTGCGCCCGCACCTGGCGACGGTCTACGCCTACACGCGCATGACGCACGACTTCGGCGCCGATCCGCGCTTCGAAGCCGAGCGCGAAGAGCAGCTCGCCGCGTGGGAAGCGGCGTTGCTCGACGCGGCCGACGGTAAGGCACAACACCCGGTGCTCGTGTCGTTGAAGAACACGATCGATCAGTACAAGCTGCCAATGACCCCGTTCACCGATCAGATCGTCGGCGCCCGCATGAACATGCGCGTGCGGCGCTACACGAACTTCCAGCAGCTGATGACGTACATCGAGAAGGCGACCTTCCCGATCGGCCGCGTCATCTTGCACATGGGCGGCAGCGATCAGGTGGAGCACGTGCGCGCCGCCGACGACATCATGACGGCGATGCAGCTGAATACCTTTTGGACGCACCTCTCGCGCGACTTCGAGCGCGGCCGCATCTACATCCCGGAAGAGGATCTGCGTCGCTTCGGCGTCACCGAGAGCGATCTCAAGCAGCGCCGCCTGTCGCGTGAGTTCCGCGCGCTCATGGACTTCGAGATCCAACGCACGCGCATGTACTTGAAGCGCGGCCAACCGCTGCGCGATCACCTGCCGAAGACCATGCAGACCGAGCTGCAGGTGCTGCTCATGGGCGTGGAGGTGGCGCTCGACAACATCATCGCCGACAAGTGCGACGTCTTTACTCAGAGCCACGCGCTGAAGCCAAAAGACTGGGCCCGCGCCGTCGCCCGCTTCGCGTCCTGGCGCGTGAAAGAGCTGACGCAGTGGTAGTCGTCGACGCGCTCAGGACGAAGCTGAAGAAGCTCATCCCGACGCAATCGAATTTTGCGTTTGCCTTTCTGCTGCTACCGAAGGCGCGGCGCGAAGGCTTGAAGGCGGCGTATGGCTTCTGCCGTGCCGTCGACGACGCCGTCGACGAAGTGAAGGAGCGCGACGAAGGCCTGCGCATCTTGGCCGAGTGGCGCGAGCAATTGCGCTTGGCCTACGAAGGCGAAGCGACGACCGAAGAGGGCAAAGAGCTCGCGGTCGCCGTCCGGCGCTTTCAGATCGAGCAAAAGGACCTCGCCGACATCCTGACCGGCGTCGAGATGGACCTCGTGCATACCCGCTACGAGACCTTCGCCGACTTGTATCGCTACTGCTATCACGTGGCGTCTGCGGTCGGCTTGGTGGCGCTCAGCATCTTCGGCCACACCGGCGCGCAGCAGCGCATCTACGGCGAGAAGCTCGGCATCGCGCTGCAGCTGACGAACATCCTGCGCGACGTGAAGGAAGACGCCGGCCGCGGCCGAATCTATCTGCCGATGGAAGACATGAAGCGATTCTCTGTGCGCGAGGAAGACCTGCTCGCCGGAAAATACACCGACGCGTTCTTCGATCTCATGGCGTTCGAGGCCGGGCGTGCGCATCGCTACTACGAAGAAGCGCGCGCGTGCCTCTCGCCCTCGCAGCGGCGGCGGCTCGCGTCGGCCGAGACCATGGGCGACATCTACTTCGAGCTCTTGCGCGGCATCGAGGCGCGCGGCTTCAAGGTGTTCGAGGAGCGCGTCGCGGTGAGGACCGCCGACAAGGTCCGCATCGCGCTGCGCAATTTCCTGTTGCAGGCAGTCCCCGCGCTTTGAGCACGCGCGTCGCGCTGACGATCGCCGGATCCGATCCGAGCGGTGGCGCGGGCATTCAAGCCGACCTCAAGACCTTCGCCCGCTGCGGCGCCTACGGCATGAGCGCGCTGACGCTGCTCACGGTGCAGAACACGGTGTCGGTGAGTGACGTGCGCGTGCTCGATCCCGCGTTCGTCACGGCGCAGATCGAAGCGTGCGTCTCGGACATCCCGCCGCACGCGACGAAGACCGGCGCGCTCGGATCCGCGGCAGTGATCGCGGCCGTGGTGGTGGCGGTGGCGAAGCACGCGCTGATGCCGCTCGTCTGCGATCCGGTGATGGTCAGCAAGCACGGCGTGCCGCTGCTCGCACAGGACGCGATCGACGCGTTTCGCACCACGCTCCTTCCGCGCGCGACGTTGGTGACGCCGAACCTGCCGGAGGCCGCGCTGCTCACTGGCCGCTTCGTGCAGACGAAGGACGACATGGAGCGGGCGGCGCGGACGCTCGTCGAGCTCGGCGCGAAGGCGGCGCTCGTCAAAGGCGGCCACCGGAGCATCGCCGACGACGCGAGCGACGTGCTCTACGACGGCGCCGCGATCCACTGGCTGCCGGGCGCGCGCATCGACACGAAGCACACGCACGGCACGGGCTGCACTTATTCAGCGGCGATCACCGCCCGCCTCGCGCTCGGCGATTCGTTGCTCGCCGCCGTCACCGAGGCCAAGCGCTACATCGCCGCGCGGATCGCTGCGCCGCCTGGCGTGGGCCACGGGCACGGACCGGTCGGTTAAAAGGTCCCTGGGACCTTTTTCACAGCACTCAGCGCGCAAAAACACGGGTAGGCCATCCAAGGTCGCTACGGACTTGCGGTGCTCGAAAAAGGTCCCTGGGACCTTTTATTTCTGGGACCTTTTATTTCTTCCCGAGCTGGGCTTCGAGCTGATTCTGCATGCGCCGAATGAGGATACGCGCGCGCACGCCGTGCGGATTGGTGCCCTTCGGATCGAGCGCGAGGCACCGCTCCAAGTGCTGCTTCGCCGTCATATGATCGAGCATCGTCGTCAGCAGCTCGGCGATCACGCAGTGCAGCTCGATGTCGTTCGGCTCGGTCTCGACGAGCTTCTTCAGGATCGCGACGCCTTCCTTGTGCTTATTGGTGCGGATGAGCGCCGCGGCGTATCCCCTCTGCGCGCCGCCGTCGCTCGGCGTCAGGGCCGTCACGATCTTCAGGCTCGCGAGCGCAGCCGGGACGTCACCCCGACCGAGCGCGGCGAGACCTTGTGCTCGGAGCTGCGCGACCTTTTCGGTCAATGCACCCGGCTTCGGCTTCATCGCCACGCTTCCATCGCTCCTCGGGGGTATCACCTGACGTGCGACCCGCAAAAAAAAGCTCCCAGCCACCCTGCGACTTATCGCCGTGTGAAAACGCGCCGCGGCGTAGGGTGACCAAGCGGTCACGATAAAAACTCTAGGCGCACACCGCCGTTAAGATTCCCACATGACGCGCATCGGCTCCGGCGGACCGCCCCCTACGCTCCCATCTGTGCCGACCGAGGCGCCGAAGACCGCGCAGGTGAACCAGCCGACGATCGCGGCGCAGCGTAAGGAGATCGATCGCCGCGATGACCTCCGCCGCGGTGGGCACGGCGCTGCGCACGCGCCGGCGCAGAGCACCGAGCCGAAGGCCACGCCGGCCGAGCTGACCACACTGCTCACCGAGCTCAAGGCGATCAACTTGGGCGATCGGCCAACGATCCCCGGCGCCGAGTCGCTCCGCCTCACCGTGCCGGAGCCGAAGGCCGAAGAGCTGCTGGCGATGCCCTTCGATCCGAGTGAAGTGACGACGCTCGACCAGCTGGCCCGCGCGCTCGCCGGCAACAAAGCGCTCGCCGGCTTGCAGGGAGCGCTCGCCGACTTGAGCTCCGCGGCCGACGCGACCTTCTTCACCGCCGGCGAAGCGATGGCCGATCCCAAGGGCATCGGCAAAGCGCTCGCCGCCGAGCTGAAGAAGCTGTTGCCGCGCGATCTGAAGAAGAGCGAGCTGCGCGAGATGGCAAAAGCGCTACACGAGGCTGCCGGCCAACGCCTGACGCCGGAAGCGATGAAGGCGATGCAGGCGGTGTTCGGCAAGCTTCCGCCTAGCGTGATGCACGCACTCGCGCGGCTGAGCCCGCAGACCTTGTACATGCTCGGCGCGCTCGTAAAGCGATCGCCCGAGAAGGCGCAGGCGCAAAGCCAGGGCGCGCGGCAAACGTCCGAGGCGAGCGCGTCGCAGCGTCAGGACGGCGCGCAGGCCGCGGGCGAGCCGAGCGACGACGATCTCCTCGCGCTGATGCAGCAAGTGCAGCCGATCGTGCTCGCGAGAAAGCACGGCGATCGCGAGCGTGGCCCGATCGAGGGCCTCGTCGCGACGGCGCTCGCCGCCGGCGAGGGCATGGACGTCGAGCAGCTCGTCATGATCGTGCTCGCGCAGATCCGCGCCGACAATCAGACCGACGTCAAAGAGACGCTCACCAAGATGGAGAGCATCCGCATCAAGAAGCAGCGCGCCAAAGACGCCAAGCGCGCGCTCGAACAGGCGCAGAGCGACGCCGAGGCCGGGCTGCGCGCGCGCTACAAAGATCGAACGACGCCGGGGCACCCGGAGTTCATCGATCCCGAGGAGGTGAGCTTCGAAGAGTTCGCCGCCGAGCAAGCGCTGCTCGACGGCAGCGAACCGCCGCTCTCCGGGCCGCCGAGCGACCTCGAGCTTGGCGACCGGGATCCGAGCTTCGAGTTCGCGGTCGCCCCGGAGGACGCCGAGTTCCTGGGCTTCGGCGACGATGAAGACGGCAGCATCGGCGGCGCAGGCGATCCCGAAGCCCCCGGCGGTCCCGAGGATCCCGGCGCGCCGCCCGATCCCAACGCGCCGGGCGGCCCGGAGCTCTCCCGCGAACAGCAAGCCGCGAATGACTACGGCATCTCGATGAACGTGCTCTCTGAGCTCGAAGACTTCATGCGGGCCGTCGGCATCACGGGCGACGACCTGATCACGTCGTTCGACCTGACGCCGCCCTTTGGACCCGGGCTCGTCAAAGGGGCCACCGACAACAAGGCGCGCATCCGGGCTTGGGTGCAAAGCTTCACCCTGACGCCGAGCAGAGCCATTCGCACCACGGAAGGCCCGACCGTGGGCAATATCCTCGACGGGATCGACGTCGACGACGAGAAGTACCAAGAGTGGCAGAGCGGAAAGGGCATCGACAGGTATAAAGAGGCTGCAACGCAGGAGGCGAAGAAGCTCACCGATTGGGCCGCGGCGGCGGGCCTGCAAACCGGCGATCTCGACGCGTTGCTGAAGACCTGGTTCGTGCAAGTGTGGACGAAGTCCCGCAGCGGCGGCGACGATCCCAAGGACGCGAAGTGGTTCGAGCCGATCCAAGCGTTCCTGCTGGCGATCCCGATCGAGCAGCGCGACGAGTACTTGCGTTATGTCGAGCTGCGCACGGCCGAGTTCCACCGCGACGTCGAGTACGCGCTCAACTGCCAGGCGCTGAATTACGACTCGAAGAACGGGAGAGTGGCGCCGGACGGGGCGTACTACGGCGTCTTCCTCGGCGATCGAAAGAACGATCTCAAGCGCGAGGGCTCAGAGGCCGGCTACACGGAGCAGCTCGGCGACTGCAAGCGGGCGCTCAACAGCTTCTTGAAAGTGAGCAACCCTCTCGACGTGCTCGTCGAGAACTCGGACGCCTTCAAGTGCATCGGCACGTGGCTGATGAAGAACCCGGACCTCGCCGCGCTCTTGCCTCCGGATTTGCGCGAGCTGCTGCCGGCCGGCGGCAGCCAACAAAAACGACTCGAAATTTTGCAGGCGCTCGCACGCGCTGACAAGCTCGACGACGTCGTGCACGCGCTGATTCCGTCGGTCCCCGACATGAACTTCAACACGACCACGACCGGCGGCAACGCCGGCGGCCCATTTGGCTCGTCGGGCACGCAGCCTACGAGCTTCGAGGACCTTCAAGACATGGCCGCGAGCATGTTCCCGTTCAACGTCGCGCAAGCGCTGCAAAACCTCCCCACCGCCGCCTTCGAGTCGATCCTCCACGTCACCCTCGACGAGCTGCGCCAGACGAAGATGTCGAAGGAGCTCTTCGACGAGGCGATCGCCGAGAAGAACGAGCTGCTCGATGCGCTCGACGAAGGCAACGGCATCAATGGCGGCATCAATGGCCGCATCGGTGGCAAAGGCTACACCGATCGCTTCACCGTGACCGGGCGCGCGTCGCAACGCATGGGGAGCAGCGACGGCGGACCGGTCTCGGGCGGCCGCGCCAAAAGAGGACGGCGCTACGGAGGCAAGCGCGGCACCGGCGCAGGCGGCGTGCAGAGCGAGGCCGGGAAGAAAAATCTGAAAGACTGGGACGACAAGATCGCGGGCCGTGGGGGTCGCGGCGGAGGCAAAAACCAATGGTGGGACGACAAGATCACGGGTCGCGGCCAGCGCGGCGGCCCGGCGAACGGCAATGCAACGGGAGTCGGGTACGAAGAGCTGCCGTCGACGCCTGCGGGGAGCAACGAGCCCGACGACGTACTGCCGGCGAGCCCGCCGCGTGAGCCGGAGCCGCTCTCGCCCGGACGCCGCTTGCGCCTCGAAGACATCAAGCTCGCCATCGACGCATGGCAAGACGCGATCGATTCGCAATCCGAAGCAGGCGAGGAAGTTCAACTGCGCTTGCAGATCTTGATGGATCGCTTCACGCAGTCGGCGACGATGCTCTCGAACATCATGAAGAAGATCTCGGACACCGTCGGCGGGATCATCCAGAACACCCGCTCGTAGCGCTGCTACGGGGTCGCGAGATCGATGTGCAGGTTCGTCGTTCTTCCCGGCCTCAAGTCCACGTTGAAGCGCCGCGTGCCGAAGCGCGGATGCTCGGCGACCAGCAGGTGCTTGCCCGGCGCGAGCGTCAGGCGCGTCGTGAACTCTTTTCGTCCGAGCGCTTTTCCGTCGACGCTGAGCTGCACCCAGTGCTCGAAGCTGAGCGAGACCGTGCCCGGTCGATCGTCGACGACCGGCGGTGCTTCGACGACAGGCGGTGCTTCGACGTTCTCCGGCGCGGTCGGCGGCGGCAGCGCGTCCTGACCCTTCGGCGCGGCGAGCTCCGGCGCGACGCTCACCGGCGTCGGCGGCGACGCCGGTTTCTGGGTGCGGCGAAACGCGAGGGTGCCAAAGAGCGCCGCTGCCGTGATCACCACGCCAGCGATGACGATCGCGATCCACGATGGCAGCTTCGTCTTCGTCGCCACCGTCGCCTGCGTCTGCAGGTTCGTGACGATCTGCGTGTTGCCCTTCGCCGTCACGATCTGCGTCGTGCTCGGCGTGACGATCTGCGTGTGACCGCCGGCGACGGGGTTCGTGATCACTTGCGTCTGTGACGTCGCGTGCAAGGGATCGTTCGCGACGTCGACGGCGATCGCCGGGATCGTCGGCATCTGCAACGCCGAGGCCGCCGTCACCGCCGCGTCGAGCGCCAACGCTGCGGGGTTCGCCTTCGCCGCCGTGGCTGCGCCCGGGTGTGTCTTCGTCGCGAGCTCGATGAGCGCGCTCCGCACTTCCGCCTCGCCGCCGGCGAGCTTCGTGAACAAGGGCGCGAGCTGCTCCGCCCTCGGCCGCGCGGCGGGATCCGAGTCCATCATGCGATCGATCTCGGCGCGCAATTCTGGTGCGACGTCGTCGCGCTCGATCAGCTTGCGTTTGCCCGCCGCGATCGAGCGCAGCACTTCGAGCATCGTCGCGCCGGGAAAGGGCAGCGCGTGGGTGAGCAGCCACTGCAAGGTGCCGCCGGCGGCGAAGATATCGGAGGGCGGACCCGCGGGCGCGCCGGCGACGCGCTCCGGCGAGAGGAAAGACACCGTGCCGGCGAGCACCGTGTTCGCGCCCTTCGCCATCGTGTCTTGGCGCGCGCCTTCGCTCGCCTTGGCGATGCCGAAGTCGAGGAGCACGAAGCGGCCGTCGTCGCACAAGAAGAGGTTTCCGGGCTTGATGTCGCGGTGGACGATGCCTTGCGCGTGCGCCGCCGCGAGCGCCGAGCAGAGCCCGGCGCCGATCGCTGCGCACGCGCGCCACGACAAGACGCCCGTCGCCTCCACCCGCGCCAAGAGATCGCTGCCGGTCAAGAGCTCGGTCACCACCCAGTACGCATCGTCGGCCGTGCCATGATCGAAGAGCTGCAAGATCGCCGGGTGTTGCAGCAGCTGAAGCGCCTTGATCTCGCGCCTCGCCCACTGCTCGATCTGCTCGGCGTTACCCATGCCGGCGTCGAACGCGATCCACTTGAGCGCGTAGCGGCGGTGGCTCTTCTCGTCGAGCACCGCGAAGACCGCGCCCATCGCGCCGCGGCCGATCGCGGCTTCGATGCGATAGCGATCGGCGACGAGCGCGCCTTCAGACGGAACGGACATTCAGTGCCTCGCGTGTTAGTGTACACCTCGATGGGTCAGAGCAAAGACAAAGACGCCTGGGACGACCTCGCCGACGAGGACGCTAAAGCACAGGGGATTTCACCGGAGATCGCGCGCGCCGTGCTGGCGACGAACCCGCAGTTGCGGGACGGCGGCATGACGACGGATCTCTTGGTGAAGCAGCACCAAAAGCCGGGCGCCACCGGGCCGGGCAAAGCGAGCGACAAGCCGAAGCCGGTCACGACGGGCGCGAGCTTCATCGAGACGGCAAAGTCGCTCGAGAAGCGCTTCAACGAAGCGAAGAGCAAGCGCGAGCGCGAGCTGATGGAGGCCGAGGCGCGCTTCACCGCCGAGAAGAAGGCGCTGCTCGAAGCGATGACGCAGTGGCTCGTGCAAAACGATCCGGAGCTGCGCTCGCCGTTCACGCAGCAGATGCTCGAGCAGAAGAAGGCGCTCTTTGCATCGTTCGGCTTCGACGTGAAGGCATACGTGGCCGCGCGGATGAAGCGCTGACGGCGACTCGGTCGCGTTAGGGCTCGAGCGCCGCCCCGTCGACGATGCCTAGCGCCAACGCGCCGATCCAGCCGAAGAAGCCGACGTTCGACATCACCTGCAACGGATACGCACGCGCCACGCTCGGCACGGTGCCGTCCGGCCGCAGCTCACGTTGCAAGAGCGCGAAGGCGACCACGTTCATCGCGACGAGCCCGACCTCGAGGACGAGCAAGATCGTGCCGCGCACGGGCGAGCCGGCGAGGAACTGACCGATGCCGAGCGGCATCAGGTAGTACCAATGCCAACGCTTCTCCGGCGGCGGCGTCTCGATCACCTTCGGCGGCATCGCGACGGGCTCGCTCGCCGGCGCGGCGACGATCTCGGGGCTCGGCGCGACCGGCTGCGACTCGGGCTCTGCGCTCGGCTTCGGCAGCACGTCGAAGTACGAGACGGTCTCCGGGCTCACCCGATCCGGGTCGAAGTGAAAGTCCGGAAAGCGCTTCAAGAGCTCGCGGTACTCGCTGACTGCAGCTTCTTCCTTCTTCGCTGCGTACAAGCTGAGCACGAGCTTCTCACGGGCGTCGCGCTCGAGCGCCGTGCCTTTGTCGCGTTCGGGGAGCGCCGCCAAAGCAGCGGAGTACAGCTCGGCGGCGCGCGCGAACTTGCCGGCGCGATACGCTTCGACAGCGTCGCCCATCTTCGTGTGTTTGGCAGCGCTGGCCGTCGTCGCGAACGACAGGCACAGAGCCAAGAGCAGACCGCGCAGCATCTACCAGAAGTGAATCCGATGCCGGCCCGGCGAGCAAGCTTTGCTGCGATGATCTGACTACCTAAGCTACGCGTTCTTCTTCGCGAAGGCGTCCATGAACGCGACGAGCACGTCGACGCTCGCGGGCTCGACCGGATTGTACAACGACACGCGCATGCCGCCGACGCTGCGATGGCCCTTCATGCCGACGAGCCCCGCCGCTTTGGCTTCACTGAGAAAGCGCTCTTCCAGAGCTTCGCTCGGCAGGCGGAAGACGACGTTCATGCGCGAGCGCGCCGCGGGCTCGACGGGGCAACGATAGAAGTGCGGCGCCGCATCGATCGCACGATACAACGCGGCCGCCTTCTTCTCGTTGCGCGCCTCCATCCCGGCGAGGCCGCCGTGTTGCTTCGTCCACTCGAGCACGAGGCGCATCATGTAGATCGCGAAGGTTGGCGGCGTGTTGTAGAGCGACTCCGCCTTGGCGTAGGTCTCGTAGCGCAGGCTCGGCGGCAAGTGCGCTCCGGCCCCGGCGATGAAGTCCTTGCGAACGACGACCACCGTGAGCCCACTTGGCCCCACGTTCTTCTGTGCCGCAGCGTAGATCAGCGCGAAGCGATCGACGGGCGTCGGCCGCCAGAGAAAGTCGCTCGACATGTCGCAGATGTGCGGCACGGCGCCGGTGTCTGGGAACGCCTGCCACTGCGTGCCTTCGAGCGTGTTGTTGCTCGTCGTGTGTACGTACGCTGCCTTCGCATCGAAGGAGAGCTCGCTCGCCGCCGGGATGCGCGTGAACGGCTTGGTGTTCGCCGCTTCGCGCACGCTGCCGACGCTCTTCGCTTCGTCGAACGCTTTCTCCGACCAGCCGCCGGTGATCACGTAGTCGGCGCTCTTACCGGCGGTGAGAAAGTGCATCGGCACGAGCGCGAACTGCGTGTGGCCGCCGCCCGAGAGCAGCAAGACATGGTGCGTGCTCGGCACCGCGAGCACTTCACGCAGCAGCGACAGCGCCGCGTGGTGCACCTCGTCGTACTCTTTGCCGCGATGCGAGTGCTCCATGATCGACATGCCGCTGCCGCGGTAGTCCATGAGCTCCTGCTGGGCGCGTTCGAGCACCGTGGTCGGCAGCGCCGCAGGGCCGGCGTTGAAGTTGTGAATCCGCATGGGCGAGACGTTAGCGCGGGGCGACGAGCGAAGGAAGCGCCGCTTGCTCGACCTGCGCGTTCGGCTGCAGGTAGCACGCGTACTCCAAGCCGAGATCGCACGCGCGCCGGTAGTAGTCGGCGGCTTCTTTGGCGTTCTGCGGGACGAACTCGGCAAAGTCGAGCATCTTGCCGAGCCGCCAGCACGACCAGCTGTCCGAGAGCGCGCAGGCCTTGCTCAAGAAGAGGCCGGCGATGCCCGAGACGGCTTCGACGTTCGGGCTGTTGAGATAGACGATGCCCAAGTAGCGGCACGACGAGACCTCGCCCTGATCGCAGCCGCGCTTGAACACCAAGATCGCGACCGAGTCGTTCTGCGGCCGGCCGGCCCCTTGGTGGAGCGCGTAGCCATAGTAGGTGCAGGCGAGCGTGTAGCCTTTGACGCACGCTTCTTCGAAGAGGTCGGCTGCCTTCAACGCGTCGCGCGCGATCTGATCGCCACGCATCAGCGCATCGCCGAGGCCGACGCAGCTCGGCGTGTCGCCCTTCTTGCAGGCCTTCTCGTAGCGGCAGAGCTCCTCGCTCGCGGCGCAGGGGGTGCGCGCCAAGGTCTTCGCGCTGCTCGCCTCCGCTTTGCCCAAGAGGACGATGGCGACGCCGGCGAGCGAGTCGAAGTGGCCCTCGGTGGAGGTGAACTCGCTGAGCAGGAGGCCGTCGGCGCCGAGCTTGCGCGCCTCGGTGCGGAGCTGCGCGACCATCTCGGTGTAGCTCCCGTTCGGATTCTCGACCTCGAGCCGCGCCACTTCTTTATAGGGTTGGTCGACGCTCTCCGGGCCGTTGAAGACGCGGACGAAGGGCGACGGCGCCCGCTGCAGATCGCGCAGCATCTTCACGCGGACTTGGCCCGTGCAGGCGGTCAAAAGGAGCAGAACGCAGAGCGCGCGCATTCGGAGGGAGTTTGCCCGGGGGGTGCGGGTGACGCACGTTTGTCCATTTTGCTTGTCGAAAGTGACAACGACATTTGACACCTGCCGATACATTCACTGTCCGGCAAGCAGCAGGCACTGAATGTTGGACGTGGCAAACTCCTGGGTTAGGGAAAGGCGGCAATGGGGCCGCCTTTTCCGTTTTGTGCATACCCTCGTATTATCGAACACTTGACCAATTGGTGCCTCGGTTTAACTTGGCCCAATGGATAGCCAAGAAGAGCTCGCGCACCTCTCGAATACCCCCTTCGCCCTCCTGCCGCTCCGCAAAGGCGTGCTGCTCCCGGGCGCGGTGACCACCCTCCCCGTTGGCCGTCCCAAGACCTTGGATCTCTTCCGCCACTTGCAGGCCGGCGCCATCATCGGCGTCGCCGTGCAAAAGGACGGCAGCGTCGAGAACCCGGATCTCGAGGATCTGCATCCGGTCGGCGTGTTCGCGCGCGTGCGTCGCGTCAGCGAAGAGCGCCCAGGCTGGGTGCGCGTCGTCTTGGAGGCGCTCGGGCGTTTCCGTCTGGAGAGCATCGCCGCCGTCGACCCCTATTGGACAGCGACCGGCAAGCTCATCCCGGACACGCTCGGTGAAACGCCCGAGTCGCACATCCTCGCCGAGGCCTTGCTCGAGACGATCAAGAAGGCCGGCGCGCAGGCCGCCGATGCGCTGCAACAAGCGGCCGGCAAGTGCGACGCGCAAAAGGCGCCGGGGCGGGCGGCCGACATCGTCGGCGGTGCGCTTGGCTTGGAGCAAGACAAAGAGCTCGAGATCTTGCTCGCCGAAGGCACGAACGATCGCCTGCGCCTGGTCACGCGGCGGCTCGGTGAGCTGCAAGCGATCCACGAGATGCGCAACAAGATCAACGACGAGGTCCGCCGCGGCATCGGCAAGAACCAACGCGAGGCGATCCTGCGTGAGCAACTGCGCGCGATCAAGAAAGAGCTCGGCGAAGAGAAGGGTGACGACTTCGAGAACTTGAAGAAGAAGCTCGACGACGCCGGCCTGCCCGAGAACGTGCGCGAGGTGGTCGATCGCGAGCTCAGTCGCTACGAGGCGATGAGCGAGATGCAGGCCGAGCGCGGCGTCATCAGAAACTACCTGGAGCTGATCGCGGCGTTGCCGTGGTCTAAGCGCGCCGAGAGCACGCTCGACATCGACAAGGTGCAAGCGAAGCTCGACGGCGATCACTTCGGCTTGGAAGACGTCAAGAAGCGTATCCTCGAGCACCTCGCCGTGTTGAAGGTGGCGAACAACCGCCGCGGCACGATCCTCTGCCTCGCGGGGCCGCCGGGCGTGGGCAAGACCTCGCTCGGCCAGTCGATCGCCGACGCCACCGGCCGGCCGTTCGTGCGGGTCGCGCTGGGCGGCGTGCGTGACGAAGCGGAAGTGCGCGGCCATCGCCGCACCTACGTCGGCGCGCTCCCGGGGCGGATCATCAACGCGCTGAAGACGGCCAAGGTGAAGAACCCGGTGTTCTTGCTCGACGAGATCGACAAGCTCGGCCAGGGCTGGATGGGCTCGCCGGAAGCGGCGCTGCTCGAGGTGCTCGACCCGGAGCAGAACACGACCTTCACCGATCACTACCTGGAGCTGCCCTTCGATCTGTCGGAAGTGCTCTTCGTCTGCACCGCGAACTCGCTCGAGACCTTGAGCGCGCCGCTGCGTGACCGCTTGGAGATCATCGAGGTCAGCGGCTACACGATGGACGAGAAGTTCCACATCGCGAAGAAGCACCTGATCCCGAAGCAGCTGAAGGAGCACGGGATGGACGAACAGTCGCTGTCGATCAGCGACGACGCGTTGCGCTCAGCGATCACCGGCTACACGCGCGAAGCCGGCGTGCGCCAGCTGCAGCGCCAGCTGACCAAGCTCTGCCGGGCGATCACGCTCGAGATCGCGCGCCACCCGGATCAGAAGTCCGGCCCGCACAAGATCGAAGACAGCGACCTCTCGAAGCACCTCGGTAAGATCAAGTTCTGGAACGACATCGCAGAGCGCACGGCGATGCCCGGCGTCGCCACCGGCCTCGCTTGGACGCCGGTGGGCGGTGACATCTTGTTCGTCGAGACCTCGCGCATGCCGGGAAAAGGCGGCATCGAGATCACCGGCCAGCTCGGCGACGTGATGAAGGAGTCGGCGCGCGCGGCGCTCTCGTTCGTGCGCAGCCAGGCCGACAAGCTCGGCGTGCCAGCGAAGGTGCTCGAGACCTACGACCTGCACATCCACTTCCCGGCCGGCGGCGTGCCGAAGGACGGCCCGAGCGCGGGCGTCACGATCTTCACGGCGCTGACCTCGCTCTTCACCGGCCGCCGCGTGCGTCCGGACACTGCGATGACCGGCGAGTGCACCTTGCGCGGTCGCGTGCTGCCGGTCGGCGGGATCAAAGAGAAGATCTTGGCGGCGCATCGCGCGGGGATCAAGCGCGTGATCTTGCCGAAGAAGAACGAGCGCGATCTCGACGACGTGCCGAAGGCCACGCGCGAGCAGATGGAGTTCATCCTCGCCGAAGACATGCACGAAGTGCTGGCCGCCGCGCTCGAAGAGATGCCGCCGGTGCCGGCCGCGACGACCGGCGCGATCAGCGGCGCCAGCGCCTAAGGACCGCGCTCAGGCGTGGTCGGTCGAGCCGAAGCTCGAACACATGAACATCTCCCAAGCCGGCGAACGCTGGCCGTGATATTTTATTTGGGGGGTCCCATGTCACTCATGTTCAGATGTTTCGTCTTGCTGGTCACGGTCGTCATCACGACGCCGGCGCTCGCTGTCACCTTCACCGTCACGACCACCGCTGACGTCGTCGAGAACGCGACGGTCCCGGGCGCGTGCTCGCTGCGCGAAGCCGTCAACTGCGCCAACGGTGTTGCGCCATCGAGCAACAACTCGACGACCTGCGACGCCGTCTGCCAGACCGCTGCGACTGCCTTGAAGGCGATCGTGCTTGCGAACGGCGCGGTGTACGACCTGACGCTCCCCGCCGGCGCGGCCGACACCAACGCCGGCGGCGAGCTCGACCTCACCGGCAGCATCGGCGACGTCGCCATCGGGCTGCTCGGCGGGACAGCCACCATCAGACAGACGATCGCCGGCCAACGCGTGATCGATGCGCTCGCCGGCGCCGGCCGGGTCACGCTCGCCAACTTGATCATCCGCGACGGCGCGATCACCGGCAACGGCGGCTGTATCAGCTACACCGGCGGGTTCCTCAGCCCCGGCAGCGCGCCGGGCCTCACCCTCTCCGGGACGACGGTGCGCAATTGCACTGCGATCGGAAACGGCGGTGGCATCTACTTCAACAGCGCGGTCGCCACAGCAACGATGGGCGTTCTCGCCTCGAGCGTCATTGGCCTTCCCGCCGGACCGAACGCCGTGACGGGCAACGGCGGTGGCATCTACTTCGACGCCGGCGGTAGCTCACTGCAGATCGACGCCAGCTCGGTGTCTGCGAACCAAGCGCATAGCGCCGGCGGCGGAGGTAACGGCGGCGGCATCTACTTCAACGGCAACGCCATCGACGATCTGCTCACGGTCTCGAACGGCGGTCGCATCGGCGACGTTGGCGCCGGCAACACCGCGGCGGCGAACGGCGGCGGCATCTACTTTGCGAGCGACCAGAGCCTGCAGACCTTGCAAGTGCTCACGGGCTCGTTCGTCTCGAGCAACTCCGCGGTGAATGGCGGCGGGATCGCCTTCATGGCAACCACCGGCACCGCGCACGTCGTGTCGATCGCGGCGTCGACAGTCACTGCCAACCTCGCGAGCGGCGACGGCGCCGGCATTCACTTCACCGCGTCGAGCAACAGCGATCATTGCTCGTTGCTCACGACGGCGACGGTGTCGAACAACACCGCCACCGGAAACGGCGGCGGCGTCCTGTTCGCCGCGCCGGCAAACCCGGACGCGCAGCTGCGCTTGCTCGGCTCATCGAGCCTCGCCGGCAACACCGCGACGGACGGCGGCGGCGCGCAGCTCACCGGCGTAGGCGCGGTCACGGGAGCGGCCGGCGCGCAGGTCATAGATAACACGGCGACGAGCGACGGCGGCGGCCTCCACGTGGCGAACGGCACGGTGTCCTTGAACGGCAACCGCATCATCGTCTCCGGCAATCACGCCAACGGAACGACCCCCGGCGACGGCTTTGGCGGCGGCATCTTGTGCACGGCGGCCGCACGCGCCTGCGCGCTCACCGGCGTCGACTTCACCGACAACCGCGCAGAAAACCGCGGCGGCGCGCTTTACACCGGCTCGGCGAACAGCTCGACAGCGACCGCCACGAACGTGACCTTCGCGCAAAATCGCGTGGTGTCCGGCGCAGGCGGCGGCGGCGCGGTCTACGTGGCCGCGGGCGCCTTCGCGCTCACGAGCAGCACGCTCGGCCCGAACAACGCGGCGTTTGAAGGCGGGGGCATCTACAACTTGGGCATCACGGCGATCACGTCGAGCAGCGTGACAAACAACGGCCGCTACCCGAACGCCGCGGCGCCGACGATCACGACGAGCGCGGGCGGTGGCGTCTTTTCGCTGCCGCCGAGCCCGAACGGCGGTGTCTTGGTGCTCTCGAGCGGCGTCAGGCCAACCTTCACCGGCAACTTCGCGTCGGACATGGGCGGCGCCATCAACGCGCAGGCGGCCAGCGTGAGCATCGTCGCGGCGGATCTCAGCGCGAACACCGCCACGAACGGCGGCGGCGCCGTGGCCATCGGGGGCACCGCGGCGCTCATCACGGCCACGAGCCGCTTCACCGGCAACTCGGCGTTCGACGGCGGCGCCATCGCGCTGACGAGCCCCGGGCCGCACACGGTCAACGACGCAGTGGTCAACGGCAACCTCGCCAACATGACGACCGGCCGTGGCGGCGCACTCTATGTGGCGCCGGGCACGTCGGTGAACGTGCGGCGCGACTCCTTCAGCGGCAACAGCGCGAGCCGCGGCGGAGCGCTCTACATCGACGCCACCGCGGCGCTGGTCGGCAGCGTCAACAGCGCATCGACGACCTTCGACGGCAACTCGGCGGCGCTCGCCGGCGGCGCGATCTTCAGTGCGGGATCGGCGGCGCTCAGCTTTGCGACGATCACGAGCAACGTGGTCACCGACCTGCTCGGAACGAGCGGCGGCATTCACTTCGCGCCGATCTCCTTGGCGATCGCGACCGGCACCGTCACGCTCGGGCGCTCGGTGCTCATCGGCAACACCGCCGCGGCGAACGGCGACTGCGCGAGCGTCGGCGCGACGATGACTTCGCAGGGCAGCAATCTGTTCAGGCAACCGGCGCCGGCTACTTGCTTCACGGCCGTCCTCGGGAGCGATGTACAGGAGCCAAAGTTGGTGGCTGCCCTGTTTGCCCCGCTCGCGCTGTCCACGAATCAGCCGGGCGGCACCTTCGTCGAGACGCGCGCGCCGCTCTTTGGTAACCCCGCCGTCAACGCGGCCGAGGCTGTCGGCGCCGCGCCGTGCAACGCCGGTGCGCCTGACGCGCGCGGCGTCAACCGCACCACGCAAGGCGGCTCTTTCTGCGACGCCGGCGCTTATGAGACCGAGCTCGACTTGGTGCTGACGAAGAGCGACGCTCCCGATCCCGTGATCGCCGGCGGCGCCGTGCACCTCGCGTATACGATCACCGCGACGAACAGCGGCGACATCCCCATCGCGGGCGCCTCGTTCTCGGACACGCTGCCGGCGGGAACCACGCTCGACACCATCGACACGAGCAGCGCGCCTGGTTGGAGCTGCATGAACACTGGCCCCGCCGTCAGCTGCTCCGCCGGCGCGCCGATGCCGCTGAGTGGCAGCGCTGCCTTCGTCGTCACGGTGAGCGTCGACGCGGCCGCGGATCCCACGGGCTCGCTCTCGAACACGGCAGTCGCCATGAGCACGCTCGCGGATCGCGCGGGCGCCAACAACGCGGACACCGAAGCAACCGCCATCGACGCGACGATCGCGCTCGCGATCCCCACGCTCGCGCGAGTGCCGGCGACGAGCCCGCTCGCGAAAGGATCGCCTGTCAGCTACTCGATCGTGCTGAGCAATGCGGGCCCGAGCACCGCCGTCGCGAGCACCTTTGCGCTCACGCTCGACACGCTCGCATCGCCCGACCGGCTCATCGGCGCCACCTGGACGTGCATGGCGGCGGGCGCAAGCCAGTGCAGCGCGCCAAGCGGAAACGGCGCGCCGACCGGCGTCGCCGTCACGCTCGTCGCCGGGGCCGACATCACCTTCGTCGTCGACGCGTTCATCGATCCGACGACGACGGACCTCGCGAGCGCCGTCGACGTGCAAGCCACGCTCACACCGGGCGCCGCGTACGGCGGGGCGCCGGTGAACAAGAACGATGCGGCGCCGTTCATGATCGATCCGGCCGCTGCCGTGGCAACCTTGCTCGCGGCGATCACCGCCAACCCCGATCCGTCGGTCATCGCCGGCACCAGCGTCACCTTCACGGCCCAAGACGGCAACAGCGGTCCGAGCGTGTCGCAGAGCGTGACGAAGACGTTCACTGTTGGCGCCGCGGCGTACCACGTCGAGACGCTGACGCCGCCGACGGCCGCCGCGGGCTTCAGCTGCGGCGCCGACAAAGCCGTCGGCGATCCGGGCCCCGTCGTCGTCACCTGTACGTGCAACGCGCCGTGCGTCGAAGACGTCCAAGCGCTGGCCGACGCCGCGATCGTGACAATGCACGTGCCGGCGAGCGCGCCGCCGGGTGCGACAGTCACGGCCGACTACGTGCTCTCCGGCGCGTTCGACGCCGACGGCGCCAGCGCAAGCGAAGCGGTCACCGTGACTCAAAGCGCCGACCTGAGCGTGGCGGTCACCAGCGCTCCCGACGCGCCACCGCCCGGCAGCCTCGTGGCGATCACCATCACCTTGAGCAACGCCGGCCCGAGCGACGCCAACGCCGCGACCATCGCGTTGAGCTTGCCCGCGGGCGTAGGCTTCGAAAGCATCGCAGCGGCGCCGGCGTATCTCTGCACGACGCCGGCCGTAGGCGACCCTGGCGACATCAGCTGCGCGATCATGAGCCTCGCTGCGATGGCAAGCGACGTCATCACCATCGTCGTCCGGCTGAGCGACACGTTCCTCGCGCCGACCGTTCCGTTCGCGGTCGCGGTCGCGAGCAGCGCCACCGAGACCGACGTGAGCGACAATAGCGCCGCGATCACCGTGACCCTCGGCGACGGCAGCGCTGGCGGCGCGGGCGGCGGCGGCAGTGCGGGCAACGACGGCGGTGGGGACGGCAACGACGCGGGTACTGCTGTCGCGCGCGGCTGTCGCTGTGACGACACGGGCGCGGCGCCGGCCGGCGAGATGCTGCTCGCGTTGCTCGTCGGCGCGTGGCTCATGCGCAGACGCCGGTCCTGAGCGAAGCGCGCCGCCGCGATCGAATGATGAAGCTAGCTGCGACCGCGTGAAGCTTGCCCGTAGCCGTTGACGTTGACGTTGACGTCCAGCCCATGGGCCCTGACCTCCCATGCCCTGGCCACGCACGCGACCTCGACCGTGACCATGACCGCGCGGAGGGCGTGTCTGGTGTAAAAAAAACGGCTTGCGTCGATCGTTCGGTTTGGATTGCCGAGCAGGTGTGACCTTTCGCAATCTTGGGGCTCTGAGCGAACAACTGCGCATCCTCGTCGTCGTCACCAGGGACGCGATCGTGACGCGGAGCGAAGCACGGCCCTTCGCCTGAAGATATCGCGGCGCGTGACAAGATCATCACAGAGAGGCTGGCGCCTGCGCACCTGCCGGGTAGGCTCCGCCGCATGATCGGCGCTCTCGTCTTCCCCGCGCTTTGGCTGTGCACCGCCGTCCCGGCGCCGACGCTCACGCTCGATGTCGCTTACGTGGAGCTGCCGGGGGCGAAGCCGGAGGCGACGATCATCTTTCGCGGCGTCACGGAAGCGAAGCTCTCGCTCTTTCGCGCGGACGTCGCGAGCACGCCGGCGAAGACGTATTTCGGCGACGAAGGCGGCGTGGAGCGCGCGGCGAAGCGCAAGCTCGTCACCAGCTGGACGGTTGCGCTCAACGAGACCGAGAAAGACAAGCCGACACGCCAAGCGATCGCGCTCGCGGCGCAGCCGCCGGGCGTCTACGTGCTCAGCGCCGAAGCCGGCGCGCTGCGCGACGAGACGCTGCTCTACGTCACGCCTTACGCCGCGGTGGCGAAGCTCGGCGCCTCGGCCACGCGCTTCGACGCACGCGACGTGCTCGTTTGGCTCACCGACGCCGTGAGCTCGCGTGCGATCGGCGGCGCCAGCGCCATCGCGTTCGTGGAGATTCAAGACGGCGAGACGAGCCGAACGAAGCGCATCGACGCCGCTTGCGACAGTAAAGGCCTCTGCCGCATGTCGATGCCACCGAAGATGAGCAAGGCCGCGATCTGGGTGGGCAAGGGAGACGTTTGGACCTACGTCGAAGCGGCGCCCGACTATTGGGATTCGCCGGAGCGCGAGATGCTCGCGTACGTCATCACCGATCGGCCGCTCTACAAGCCGAACGAGAAAGTGGGGATCAAGGTGTTCGCGCGCGGCCGCGGCGGTGGCGGACCGGGACGGCCGATCGCGAACAAGAAGCTGCGCGTGATCACCGCCGACGATCGCGGCCAAGAGATCGATCGCCACGAAGTGCGGACGAACGCGTTCGGCACGGCGAGCTTTCTGCTGCCGCTCGCCAAGGACGCGGCGCTCGGGCTCTATCAAGTGTCGGTCGAGAACCCGAACGATCAGGACACGATGTATCTGACTCAAGCGGGCGGTGTGTTTCGCATCGAGGAGTACAAGCTCCCCGAGATGCTCGTGACGGTCGAGCCGGTGGGATCGACGCTGCGCGGGCAGGCGATCAAAGTGCGCGTGACGGCGTCGCTCTACGCCGGCGGACCGGTGCCGTTTGCGGACGGTCGCGCGACGGTCACGTTTCACCCATGGACACACTTCTTCGCCCGCTGGGACGACGAGCCCGACGATTGGCTTACCGGGCTCTTCAGCGGCTACGGCGGCGGTGCGAGCTATCCGCGCGGCTACGGCGGCGATTCGATCGGGCTCGGCGGCCTCGGCAAGAACCCGCGGGCCCGCGCCAAGACGCCGTGCTTCAACTGGCAGAAGAAGGACTTCGCGTTTCGCACCGGCGAAGACGGCGTCGCCGAGATCGAGATCGAGGGCGCGTGCCCGTCGGTGCCCGAGCACACGGCGAGCGTGTCGGTGTCGCTCACCGACCTCTCCCGCCGCGAAGTCAGCGGTCGTGGCGAGGTGAACGTGTCACATACGGCGTGGTACGCGGACGTCCGCACCGATCACTTTCTCTACAAGCCAGGCGAGCGCATTCACGTCACGGTGCGCGCCGAGGATTCGAACAGCCGCCCGGAGTCGCCGATCGTGCAAGTGCGCCTCGTCCGCGCAGACTCGTCGAACAAGGAGGTGCTGCGGAAGGACCTCGTGCTCTCGGCCGGACGCGGCGAGATCGATCTCGAGACCAAAGAGCTCGGCGGGCTGCGCATCGAAGTGCGGCCGCAAGGCGCCGATCCTGCCGACGAGGACACGCTCGCCACCTCCGATCTTTGGCTGACGAGCGACACAGAAGCCGTCGTACCGCCGTGGCGCGGCATGTTCGTGACGACCGATCGCCGGCCGGCGCGCGCAGGCTCTACCTTGCGCGGGCTCGTGATCAGCGAGGTCCCGGGCGGCGATGCGCTGATCACGCTCGAAGGCGACGGCGTCTACGCGGCGCACGTGCTGCCGATGCGGGGCCGCGCGCGCTACTTCGAAGTGCCGCTCACCGGCGTGATGACGCCCGCGGTCACGCTCGCCGTCTCGCGCTTCGAGCGCTGCGCGCACAACACGGCCGGCGGCGACATCAGCGTGTTCGGCAGCGAGATGCCGATCGACGTGAAGGTGAAGCCCACGGTGACCTCGGCGCTGCCGGGATCGACGATGCCGGTGACCGTGGGGCTCGCAGGCACGCCTGCAGGCACCGACGTCGAGGTGGCGCTCGCGATGGTCGACGATGCGCTCACCACGATCACGGCGCCAGACAGCGAAGGCCAGCCGGATCTCGTCACCTTCTTCGCGCGCACGTACATGGGCAACCGCGTGCTAACGACGTCGACGAGCGACAGTTGGCATTTTCGTGAGCTGCCCGCGCTGCCGGCGCCGGCGAGCGAGGAGACGCCGCCCGACTACTTCGACGCGATGTTCAGCACCATTCGCTCGACGCGACCATCGAAGTACGGAAGCGCGTACGGCAGCGGCGGTGAAAGCAAGGAAGGCGTCGGGGGGCTCGGCCTGCGCGGCGCTGGCGTGGGCGGCGGTGGAGTCGGCGACGCCGTCGGGCTCGCCAGCAGCCGCGGTGGAGCAACGGCGCCAACGCCAGTGCACGTGCGCTCGAAGTTCGGCAGCTCCGCCGGCTGGTATCCGGACCTGCACGGATCGCTCGGCGGCAGCGCGTCGGCCTCGGCGCGCTTTTCGGACTCGCTCACACGCTGGCGCCTCGTCGCCTACGCCGTGAGCGCCAGCGGCCACGTGGGCATGGGCGCAGTGAACGTCCGCACGGAGCTGCCCTTGATGGTGCGTTTACAAGCGCCGCGCTTCCTCACCGAGCGCGACGAGGTGGTCGTCTCCGCGGTCGTCTCGAGCCGGCTGCCGCAGCGCGCAAACGTGGACGTTGCGATCGACGCGCCTGGGCTGAAGCCGCTTGGACCGGCGCAGCGCACGGTCGCGCTCTTGCCGAAGCACGATGCCCGCCTCGATGTTCGCTACGCCGTGACGAGCGCGGGCGAACGGCGCGTCCGGGCGATCGCGCGGGCCGGCGGCGCCAGCGACGCGATGGAGTGGAAGCTGCCGAGCGGCCTGCACAGCGTGCCCGTGCGCAGCACCTTCGCCGGCGCGTTGCAGGAGAAGGTCACGTTCGCGGTCAGCCTGCCCGAGCAACGCAACAAGAACGCGACGGCGCTCGTGCTGACGATCTCGCCCTCGTTGCTCTCGGCGATGCTCGACGCGCTCCCTTTTCTCGCCGAGTACCCGTACGGCTGCGTAGAGCAAACGCTGTCCCGCTTCGTGCCGGCGGTGGCGGCCGCGCGCGTGGTCAAGAAGCTCGGGGTGCCGGCGACGCGCGTGCCGAAGAACTTGGACGCGATGGTCGACGCCGGCCTGCAGCGCCTCTATTCGTTTCACCACTCGGACGGCGGCTGGGGCTGGTGGCAGACCGATCCGAGCGATCTGCGCATGACGGCGTACGTGCTCGTCGGGCTCGCGCTCGCGATCGACGCCGGCGTGAAGGTCGACCCGACGAAGCTCGAGCGCGGGCGCGCGTGGCTGCTCGCGCAGGTCGACAAAGCAGAAGGCGAGGAGCTCGCGTTCGCGGCATATGCGCTCGCGGCGAGCGGAGGTGCGACGAAGGCGCTGCTCGACAAGGTGGCGCTCGCGGCGAAGGACATGAACGATCGCGGCCGTGCGTTCGTGGCGCTCGCGTTGGCGACGGCGAAAGATCAGCGCGGCGCGAGCGTGCTCTCGGCGATGAGCACGCTGTTCGCCGCGGCCGAAGATCGACTGAGCGATCCCAGGCTCGTCGACGCGTGGAAGCAGGCGCAGGCGATCGAGATCCTCGCGCTCGCGCTGACGGCGGCGGTGCGGCTGAACGACGCGCGAGTGCCGGTGCTCACGAACGCCTTGCTCGCCCGCCGCCACGGTGATCGCTGGCACTCGACGCGCGACACCGCCCTCGCCGTCTACGCCCTCGCCGAGCAGGCGTTGCAGGCGCGCGAGAAGCTGACCGACGGCACGATCCGCGTGCTCGTCAACGGCAAGGTCGCCGCCACCCGCGCGTACAAGTCGGGCGGCGCCGAGTATCAGGCGCTGCGCTTCGCGGACACGAGCTTCGTACCGGGCGCGAACCAGATCGTCGTCGAGCACAAGGGCGAGGCGAACGGCCACTACGCGGCGGTGTTCGAGGTCGGCGACAACGCCGAGGACGTGAAGGCGCGATCGAGCGAGCACGTCGCGATCGCGCGGCGCTACTTCATCGGCGATAGCGCGACGCCTGCGAGCGCGCCGGCTCTGCTCGGGCTCGCGTCAGGGCAGCGCGTCATCGTCGAGCTCGCCGTCACAGTGGCGAAGCCGGTCGAGTACCTGATGATCGAGGATCTGAAGCCGGCCGGGCTCGAAGCGGTGGCGACGCGCAGCGGCCCCGAGATCTGCGGCTACCACTGCACGCACGCCGAGCTACGCCCGGATCGGGTCGCGCTCTTCTTTCGCCATCTTCACAAAGGCACGCACACCTTCAGCTACGAGCTGCGCGCCGAAGCTCCTGGTGCCTTCCACGGCCTCCCCGCGCGCGTCGAAGCGATGTACGCGCCGGAGATCTTCGCCACGAGCGACGAGGCCCGCGTGACGGTGGAAGAAAAGGTCCCTGGGACCTTTTCCAACGCAGCGCCGGCGATTCGATGAAAAGGTCCCTGGGACCTTTTCTCAGTGGGGGTGCTCGACTTCGATGGTCAAGTGCGTGATCGGCACGACTTCGAGCACGGCGTCGCGATAGACCGAGAGCGGCCGCGGATCCTTGGCGACGATCGAGACGATGCACCCGCGCTGCGCCGGACCGATCTGCCAAAGGTGCAGGTCGACGACGGCGACGTCGCTCATTTGCTCCAAGCGCTTCCTGATCGCTTCGCTGCGCTCGGGCATCGGATCGGCGTCGAGCAACTGGGCCGACGCTGAGCGGCAAAGGCTCACGCCCCACTTCAGGATCACCGCGCTCGCGACCAACGCGCACAAAGGATCGACCACGGTGAGGCCGAACCACTTGCCTGCAACGAGCGCGGCGATAGCGAAGATGCTCGTGAGCGCATCGGCGAGCACGTGCAGGTACGCAGACCGCAAGTTGTGATCGTGGTGGTGATCGTGGTCGTGGTCGTCATGATCGTGCGGCGCGTCGAGCACTCGGGCGCTCACCAGGTTCACCGCGAGGCCAATGACTGCCACGATGAGCGCTTCGTCGAACGCGACCGCCTGCGGGTGCAGCATGCGATCGATCGCCGAGCCGATCATCGCCAGCGCGACGAGCACCAAGACGAGCGCGTTCGTGTAACCGACGAGCGCGAAGAGCTTGCCGGTGCCGAACGAATAGCGCGACGCACCCGCGTTCTTGCGCGCGTACCAGTACGCCCACGCCGACAAGCCGAGCGCGCCGGCGTGCGTCGCCATGTGCCAGCCGTCGGCGAGGAGCGCGAGCGAGTTGGTCCACAGGCCGACGGCGATCTCGACGACCATGGTGACGAGGGTCATCAAGACGACGACGCGCGTGCGCTGCTCGCTGCGAGCGAGCGCCGGCAACGCGTGCGAGTGCACCTTGTGACGATCGCTGCTCATGGCTCAATGCGACCCGACACCCGCCGGAAGCGCAAGGATGCTTTGGATGTGAACGTTTGCATACACACGCGCGCGATGCTTAAGGTGGTCGGATGGACGCCGCCGCGCAAGTCTCGATGGTGAAAGCTTGGGTCCGCGAGATCCTCGCACTTCCCGCCGAGGCCGCGGTCGTCGTGCATGATCGCAAGAGCGGCCAGGTCGCGATCGTCGTCGAACGCGCTGGCCGGCGCACGACGCACGTCGTCGACGCCACCTTGGCGCAGCTCAATTGGGGCGTGCTGGCGCGGGCGCTGTTGCCGCTCGGGCCGTCGTGTGCGGATCCGCCAGCCTCCTAGGCTTCGGCAAGAAGAACACGAGCCGTCCCGTCCCCTTCAGGTGCCCCGCGCAGAACTCGGCGAGCTCGCCCTGGCCGAAGAAGATGTCGGCGCGTCCGGCGCCGATGATCGCCCCACCGGTGTCTTGGTTGAGCACGAAGCGCCGCATCGCCTTCACGCTCCCGTCCGGCATCGGCACGTCGACCTCGAGGAACGCGAGCGCGCCCTTCGGAAACAACGCCGCGTCGGTCGCGATGCTGCGCAGCGGCGTCACCGGGCGTCCGAGTGATCCGAGCGGCGACGAGTCCAAGAAGCGGAAGAACACGAACGACTCGTTGTGGACCAAGAGATCATTTCCGTTCGCGAGCAGCCAAGCCTTCAAGCTCTGCATGCTGACGTCCTCGCGCTTCATCTTCTGGTCGTCGATGAGCTTGGCGCCGATGCTGCGGTACGGGCGGCCGTTCTTCGCCACGTAGCCGATGCGCCGGCGGCTGCCGTCCGGGAGCAGCAGCGTCGCGCTGCCTTGCACCTCGGCGAAGAAGAGCGCGACGGGATCCTTCGCCCACGCGATCGCCAGCGACTCGTCGAGCACTCTGCGCACCGTAATGTCTTCGCGCGTGTGGTACGGGACGAACGTGCCGGCGTCGAGACGGCCGACGATCTTGTCCTTGCCGTACTTCGGATGGAAGTCCGCGAGCCGCACCTCGACGAGATCAGGCGGCGGCCCGAAGATCGGCGTCGCGTACTCCGCGCTCTTCACCAAGCTCGCCGCGATCACCGGCTCGTAATAGCCCGTAAAGAGCACGCGTTCGCTGCTGCCGCCGCGGGCTTCCTTTGGCTCGAAGTGCGTCGCCACGAAGGCGGCGAGCGCGCGCGGAGCCGGAGCGCCCAGGAGAAAATCGCGCAGCGCGGTCAACGCCGATCGCTGCGGCGCACGCTCGGGATCCTCGGGCTTTGCAGCGATCCACGCGAGGCTCTCGTCGACGGCGGCGAGCAGCGATGCGGTGTCGCCGTCGTCTTCGAGCGCGATGCGCGCGCGCAGGGGCACCAGCGGATCGTCAACGTCACGGATCGGCCCGGCGCATCCCGCAGCCAAGACGACGAATGAGAGATAGAAGGCCCGCATCGAGCTACTCCGGCAGCGACTCGAGTAATTCGAGCGCGATCGCAAAGCGGCTCTGCAAGCACTCTCCCCGCGCCCGCGTCGCGTCGGCGACCATCCGCTCTGCGAACATGATCTCCTCGCCCTTGTCGAGCGCGGCCTTCCACAGCGCGCTCGCCTGTGGCACCAACTTCTTCTCGATCGTCTGCCAGCGCTCGTTCTCTCGCGCCGCCGCCGATCGCAGCGCGCGCAAGCTCTCGGTGCCGGCCTGCAGCGCGCGCTGGCGTTGCAAGGTGAGACGATTGCCGATGGCGACCGCGGCCTGCTCCTGCGCCTGGCCGCGATCGAAGAACGAGATCGGGATCGTCATCGCGACCATGAACGCGTTCTGCTGGTTGCCGCCGATCGTGAAGCGATCGTGCGTGAAGCCGAGGCTGAAGGTGGGATCAGGTATGATGCCCGCGCCATAGAGCGATTTCGCTTCGTCTGCCGCGCGTTTCTGAGCCTCCATCTCGCGGATGTCCCAGCGCTTCTCCAGCGCCTCGTCGGTGGCCGGCACGCTGGCGATCCAATTGTCGACGAAGTGCGCGCCGTCTTTGTCGCTGACGAAGGTCTGACACTTGAGCCCGACGACCGTCGAGCATTCTGCCAGCGCACGCTCGATGTCGGCGGCGATCGCCTGCGTCTCCTGCTCGACGAGCACGGCGAGCACTTGCTGCTTCGGGTTGTCGGAGTGCAACGCAGCCGCGATCTCGGTGAACGACTGCCGCGTCATCTGCAAGATCGCGACGCGTCCGAGAACGCGCCCGAGCGCGACGGCTTGCTTGCGCAGCACCGACGCCAAGTGCGCTCGCTCGGCGTGCAAGAGCCAGCGCTGGTGCTCTTGGCGATAGCCGCGCTTGTTGATCTCGATCTTGTAGTCGAGGGCGACCGTGTAAGCCATCACCTGATCGCCGGCGCGCAGGCCGGGCGGGTTCGTATGGCCCACCGGGATGTTCGAAAAACGCAGCGTCAGGTTCGGGTTCGGATAGACGCGGCTGTAGTTGTAGCGGCCCTCTTGCTCGTCGACGAGGAGCTGCGCGTCGAGTACGTCGACCGACTGTTCGCGCAGGAAGTTCGCGAGGCGCACGAGGCTGTCGTCCGGCCGGGGCTGCCAAACGAGATCCGCCGAGCCGAGCACGGAGAGGACGAAGAGAGCGATCATGCGCGCGCGAGTGCCTGTTCTCGCGGGCGACGTCAATCTTCATGGAACCCTGAAGCCCCGCCGCTACACTGTGCGCCTATGAAAGCTCGCGTGCTCCTCGCCGTCCTCCTCGCTGTCGTCGTTCCTTTCGAAGCGCAGTCGGCCAAGAAAGTGAGCGGCGTCAAAGATACGAAGTTCTTCAACGTCGACTTCGACAAGCTGCAAGTGGTGAAGTCGGCGGCGCAAGTCGCGACCGCGCTCGCGTTGAACCTGACGAGCGCGACGACGGATCAGCCGCAGTACTGGCCGAACGAGAAGGTGTTCTTGAAGGTCATCGCGCTCGGCCAAGGCGGCACCAAGATGACGGCGAAGCTCGCCAAGAAGGACGCGAGCAGCAAAGACATCCCGCTCACGCTCGATGCGCAAGGCGTCGCCGTCCTCGAGATCATGAGCGGCGAGAAGCAAAAGCTCGAGCTCGGCGAGTACCGCGTCGACGTGGCGAGCGCCGACGGCAAGTTCAAAGACGGCGCCACCTTCAGCGTCGTCGAAGGCACGCTCGGCGCCGTCTCGTTCGCGCACGAGTTCAAGAAGGTGACGAGCGCCGACGAGCTCGACAAGACGAAGGGCGCCTGGTTCCTCGGCAACGCCGCCGGAGCCGGCAAGCGCTGGGGCAACGGCCTCAACTTCAAGAACGAGCTGCGCATCGACAACAAGCCGTATACCGGCGAGGCCGACATCCACAGCCGCTGCATGCTGCCCGGCTGCAACGGCACCTACGCCGGCAAGTCGCTCGTCCACTTCAAGGTGGAGAACGGACAGATCTTCGGCACGCTCGACGTCGGCGGCCACTCGGGCCCGTTTCAGATCGAAGTGATCACGCCGAAGGGCAGCCTGCGCCACCAATTCGAAGGATCGAGCCACGTCGAGCGCGACATGATCCCGGTGTCGGGCGGCGTCACTTACCTGCACCGCGCCGGGCTCGCGCCGTACGACAAGACCGAGCAGGTGCCCGGGCGCCAGATCTTCGTCGAGAAGTCGAAGGGTGGCGAGGACGCGTTCTCGGTCGAGCGGATCATCGCGGACCGTCCCGTCAACAACAGCGGCAAGCTTACGATCAAGACGACGAAGAAGCTGAAGGGCGTGATGCTCACGGTCGCGCGCCCGAACGGCAAGGGCGGGTTCAATGAGCCGACGCTCGAAAAGAAGGGCGACCTCGAAGCCGGCGCGACGATCACGGTCGACGTGGCGGGGCCGTACTCGTTCATCGCGGTCGGCGGCTTTCACGACGGCCGCTTCGTCGAAGGCTACGCGTTCGGGTTCTTGCCGACCGGCATGAACGTGGCGATCGAAGCGCCCGAGCGCGGCGGACCGAAGAGCACGGTCACCGTGCGCGTCAAGACGAGCGACCTCGCCGGAAAAGCGCTGCGCGTCTCCGGGATCTTGGAAGCGTACGACAACCGCGTCGCGTCGAAGAGCGCGCTGAACCCGCTCGGCTCCGCGATCGGCGACTCGGTGCGAAACGCCTCGAACGCGATCGCGAGCTGGCGCGACAACACGGGCTACGACGTCGACGACTCGCCCCATGAGCTTGCAGAGTCGGCCAAGGACGAGGAACAAGCGCCCTCGCCAGCGAAGACGATGCCCGCGCCGCCGCCGTCGGCGAAGCCCGCGAACGGCTACGGGAGCGGCAGCGGGGCGATGAAGAAGATGGCGGCGCGAAGCATGAGCGGCGGCGGCGCGCGCGCGGTGGTCGCAGGAGGCGTCGCGGGGAAAGAAGAAGAGGAAGAGGCGCCGCAGGAAGCGATCCGCGAAGGCGAGAAGAAGGTGGTGTTCTGCCAGCTCGTCACGACCGACGACTCCGGCAGCGGCGCCGCCGACATCACGCTGCCCCCGCAGCTCGGGCGCATCACCTTCCGCTTCGTCGCCGTCTCCGGCCTCGACTTCGGCAGCGCACAGAAGGACATCGACAGCTCGCGCGAAGCCGCGGCGGACCTGCGCTTGCCGAAGACCTTCGTGCCGGGCGCGAAGCTCAGCGTGCCGATCGCCGTCACCAACTCGACCAAGGGTCAGATCACCGTGACCGCGAGCGGCGTCGGCATCGAGCCGCCCGTGACGAAGAGTTTCGGCCCCGGCAACCACGAGATGAGCGTGGCATGGGCGCCGGCGAAGAACGGCAAGGTCATCGTCAGCGTGACCAACGATCAGAAGAAGGTGGTCGACCGCCGCGAGATCGAGGTCGCGAGCCTGCAAGATCAGCCGGTGACCTACTCGCGCCTCGAGTTCCTCGGCGCCGGCGCGGTGAACGTCGACAAGGGCGACACCGTCACCGTCTACAAATCGTCGGGCGAGCTTCTGCGCGGCGTCGTGATGAACATGTTCACCACGATGGAGTCGTGGTTCGGCCACGCCGAGGCGCTCTCCGCGAAGGTCGCGGCGCAAGCGGTGATCGTCGCCGCCGTCTCGCGCGGCATGCTGCAAGACGACGGCATCTCGCAGAACATCATCGCCGGCGTCGACAAGACCACGCGCGATCTCGAGCAGGCGTTCTTCGATCCGGCGAGCGGCCTCGTGCGGCCGTATCCGGGCTTGCCGCCGAACGAGCTGTGGAGCGGCTGGGTCGCGAGGAACCTGCACGCCGCCACCCGCGCGCTCGCGCAGGCGAAGTCGACCGACGCGCGCATCACGCAGGCGCTGGCGTCGACGAGCCGCATGGCCGCGGCGATCGATGCGGCGCTGGCGAAGAAGGGCATCAAGACCGACGAGCAGTTCGGCTTCGACAGCAAGGGCAACGACGTGGTGCCCGTCGAGATCGACGGCAAGGTCGTCTACCGCGTGGTCACCGACGCCGCCGTCACCAAGTGGGCGACGGAGAAGCTGTTGCCGAAGCTGCCGCCCCACGCTGCCAACGCGGAGCTCGCGTTTGCCAAAGCGTACGACGTGTTTCGCTTCTTGCGTGCGTTCGAGCGCACCGGCGGCCTGCAGTACCTGACCGACGTGGCGAAGGGCATCTATCAGAGCGGCAACATGCAGGCGTTCGTGCCTTTGTACCGCACGATCACCCGCGGCATGATCCTCGCGCAGGAGCCGGGCATGCTGCAGGGCCCGGCGCTGCTCGGCGGCGTGTACTCGACGCCGATGGCGATGGTGCGCTTCTTGGAGTTGCAGCTCTTGCTCGCGGAGAAGCCGGCGACCGGCGACGCGAAGATGGACGGCAAGGCGATCGCGTACGGCGAGAACCGCACGGGCGGCGGCATGCTCGACGGTCCGAGCGGCGCCATCGCGCGCGTCGATCGCAAGGCGAGCGTGCGCTTCGACGTGAAGAGCGAGCAAGCGTTCGCGAAGATCAGCACGAGCAAGGCGGACGTGAAGGCGGGCGGCGAGCTTGGCTTCATGGTCGAGCTCGACGCGGCGAAGGATCCGCTCGAGTACTACGCGATCGTGGCGGTGCCCTCGACGACGTCGGTGAAGCAGACGGTCGATATTCTGTCGGACTACCGCGGACAGTTGATCTACGGCCAGCAGGGCATGGGCGGCGTGCAGACGCAGGTGATCACCGTGCCGTTTCGAGGGTCGAGGAAGTTGGAGCTGTTGCTAGAGGGAGCGTTTGCGGGGTTGTCACCGTCGATGATCATCGTGCGGCACATCGAGAACCCGATGCTCGTGTCGACGGTGGTCGGGCCGGAAGTGACGGTGCGCTAACGTTTGAAGACGCGCTGCACCGGGCCGCGATCCGGTAGGCGGAGTTGCGGCGGCGGAGTCGTCGAGGGTCGCGGCGTCACACGCGGCGTCGGGGTGATCTGCGGCGGCAACGGCCGAACCGGCGTGATCTGCGGCGCGGGCGATGGGCGCATGGGAACAATCTGCGGCGCCGGCGCGACGGGACGCGCGGGCGGAACGTAGCGCGGCATCGGCGCGATCTGCGGGGTGATCTGCGGCGTCGGTCGCACGCGAACGATCTGCGCCGGCGGCGGCGGTGGGTCGAAGCGCGGACGATCATAGCGCGGCGGATCGAAGCGTGGGTGATCGACGCGCGATGGCGATGGCGATGGCGATGGCGATGGCGATGGCGATGGCGCACGGACGATCGGCGCCGGCGGGTCGAAGCGCGGTCGGGTGAACGGCGGCGGATCGGTGATCACTCGCTGCGCCTCACGCTCGCGGCTCGGGATCGACACGGTGAACGTGTTCTCGCGGTGCGGGCGGCTCATGACCGGCGGCGGCGCTTCCGGCAAGCGCGGCGGCAAGGACACGCGCGGCGGATCGAACACGCGGGGCATCAAGGTGGGCGGCACGAGGCGCGGCGGCACGCGTTGAATCGCCGGCGTCACCGCGATCGCATCCCTGCGCGCCGGCAACGGCAGCGGCGGCGGCACCGCGACGAGCGGCGGCGCTTGCGGCGGCCGCGCGATCATCACGTCGCGAATGACGCGCGCCGTGCGAAAGTTTCCCTGCGCGATCGTCGTCAACCCCGGCAGCGTCACGATGCGCGGTCCGTCGACCACGCGCGCGTGTCGGTACGGCCGGTTGATCGCCACCGTGTACCGCGGCGAGCACCGATACGTCGGCTGATAGACCTCGTGGTAGCCGAGCGGCGCCCACGAGATCGCCGACGCCACCGCCGCCACGAACACGACGAGCGCCGGGGCGAACGCCACGTGCATCACGCGCTCGCCCGGACACCAGCCCCAGCGCGCTCCGATGCGCGCCCAACGCCCGTAGTGAAACGGCGCGTAGCCCCACGGCGCCGCGTCGACCCACGTCCAGCCGTAAGACACGGTCGCGACCCAATGGCCGTCGCGGTACGGCGCCCAGTCGTCGGCGACCGTGCTCGGAAACCACACCGCACCGTAGTCCGCGGTCGTCTGCCACGTGCCGTAGCGATCGAGCTCGGCGCGGCCGGCGACGGTCGGCGCCACGTACTGATCGCTCTCGCTCTCCGCCCACGATCGCGCGGCGACCCAATCGTCGAAGCCGTCGTGCGTGCGCAGGTCCGTCGTCACGCGCACGGCGCCGCTGCGCAGGAACAAGGTCTCGCCGGCGTCGAGCGCGTAACCGTAATCGCCGAGCTGCACCCGCGCGCTGCCTTCGTCGACGGTGATGGTGATGCGATCCGGCGCCGCGCGATCGAGGCGACCGTGGCCGCGCCCTTCGACGATCACGCGCAGCTTCGCGGAATCTGCGACGGCGAAGGTCAGCGTGTCGGCGGCGCTCTTCTTGTCGTAGCGGAGGCTGCCTTGCTGCAACGCCGCGCCGACATCCGCCGGATCGAACTGCGTGAACGCGAGCCCCGATGCGTAGTCGAGCCAGAGCTTGCCCGTGCCGAGATCGATCTCGCTGCGCGCGTCGCCTTGGGTGAACAGCGTGTCACCGGCGATCACCGGACGGTTGCGCTCGAAGGTGCTCCACTCTTCGCCGCCGGCTTCCATGAACAGGATCTCGCCCGAGGCCTCGGTCACCCGGGCGGCACGCTCCGGAGGATCGGCCTCAATCTCGGCGGCGGCGAACAGGAGCGGCAGGACGGCAGCGAGCATGGTGGCCTCCATCTGTAGGACGCGCGACGCTACGCGAGAATTCGCGCTCCGGCCGGCGCTTTGCGTAAAGCGAAGGTAAAGGATCGGCGTTGGCATGTGCCGTGAACGCAGCGCCGGCGGCATGCGCGTTTCCGCAGGAGCGTGATCAACGACCGGCGAGCGAGTTGATTACGTAGTGATAGTCCATCGTCGCGTGCCTCGGCATCACCATCTCGGCGGTCGCGAGAGCGGTGCCCTTCGCCGCGGGCAACGCCTGTGGCGTATTCGCGATCGGCGCGCCGCGAGGATCCTTGAACATGATGAGGCCGTTCGCGTCGCGCTTCAACGCGTAGCCGTGTTCGTGCACGAAGCGATGGTGGCGGCGACAAAGCGAGACGAGGTTCTCCAACGTCGTCGCGCCGCCTCTACTCCAGTGTTCGACGTGGTGGCCGTCGGTGAACGTGTTCGTGCAGCCAGGGAACCGGCACGTGGAGTCGCGTTCCTTGAGCTTCCGGCGCAATGGTGTGGAGATCACCCGCGTCTTGCGACCGGTGTCGACAACGTTGCCATCCTTGTCGTGTGTCATCGTGACGACGCTCGCGTCGCAAGCGAGACGGCGGCAGACTTCCGCGGAAACGCCGACGCCTTCGATCTCGGCGCGGCCGTCCAAGGTATCGTGCCCGAGCACTTCGGCGTCGACGTGCACGACGACCTGCAAGCGATCGGCGCTCGAACCTTCGGCGCGCGTGGCTGACAACGCTTCCTCGGAAACGTGCACGAGCGCATCGGCTAGACGCTTGCCTGCGGGCATCCGTTCCTTCGGCGACGGCGCGGCTTCAAGCATCTTCATGATCATCGCGCCTTCGTCGGGAAGGAAGCGCCCTTGGATCACGAACATGCCGTCGTCGTCGAAGAAGCACGTGAGGCCGCGCGATTCCTCGCGCTTCTCCGCTGATGTGAGCGTCTCGACCCGCCACACGCCGCGCACGACTTTCTCGAGCGCGGCAGCGGAGATCTCCCTCGCGACCATGAGCAGCTCTTCCTCTCGCTCGGGCGTCGCGATTCGCGTGAGCGCGCGGACCTTAGAATAGGACAGCGCGCCAGACGCAAACGCCGCGTCGATCCTCGGCAGCTTCGCGATCGCGTGCGCGACCCGAACCTTCTCGCGCGCGGCGGGCAACGAGAGGCTGAGGCGATGGTTCAAATAGTGCGCAGTCGACATGTACGCCATCGACGCGAACACTTCACGCTCGTCGAACTCGCGGATCTTCACGAGCAGCCGATGCGTGATCGCCGTGAGCTCGGCACCGAGGGCAGCAATCTCTGAATCCAACGCGTCTGTTTCTTCGCTCATGACGCGCTTCTACCACGTACTTTTTCGACGTAGCCGCAGGCCCGCAGCGCGGCGCAAAGGGAGCGATCCACGAAAAATCTCTCGCGATCGCGGCGCGTGGTGCATTTGCAGCGATAAGCTCAGCAATCACCTTCGCTCACGCGACTCAGCGAACATCCGTCGCGACGGCGCAAAATCTCGTCAA
>JADLHZ010000162.1 GCA_020848545.1 Deltaproteobacteria bacterium
AGAGAAAGAGCATGATGATGAGGCAAACGATCACCAGCTCTTCGAGCAGATTTTCGGTGAGGGTCCAGACCGCCTGGTGGATGAGGCCACTTCGATCGTAGGCCGTGACGACTTCGACGCCTGGAGGAAAGGCGCTTTTCACCTCTTCGAGCTTCTTTTTGATGTCGGCGATGACCTGAGTGACGTCTTCGCCCTGACGCATGACCACGACGCCACCAACGGTATCGCCGAGCCCATCGAAAGAGCCGATGCCGCGGCGTTGGCTCGGCCCGAGCGTGACCTCGGCGACGTCACGCACGCGAATCGGCGTGCCCTCTGGGCCAACACCGACGCTCGCGTTCTCGAGCTGCTTTGGATCGGTGATGTAACCTCGCGCACGAACGTAGTACTCGTGCTCGCTCATCTCGAGCGTCCTGCCGCCAACATCGCCGTTCGCCATCTGTACGGCGCTGATCACTCGCTCGAGCGGTAGCTTGTAGGCCGCGAGCTTATTCGGGTCGATGTCGATCTGATATTGCTTTTCGTAGCCGCCAACGCTTGCGACCTCGGCGACGCCGGGAACGGACGCAAGCCAGTAACGTAAATACCAATCTTGGAAGGTCTTGATTTGAGCCAGGTCGTGTTTCCCTGAGCGATCGACGAGCGCGTATTGAAAAACCCAACCGACTCCCGTGGCATCCGGACCGAGTGTTGGCGTGACACCTGGGGGTAACGCGTCGGAGAGCTTCGACAGATACTCGAGTGTCCGCGAGCGCGCCCAGTAGATGTCGGTGCCGTCTTTGAAGATGACGTACACGAACGACATCCCGAACATCGACAACCCGCGCACGACGTTCACCTTCGGCGCCGACAGCATGGCAACAGAGAGCGGGTAGGTGACCTGCTTCTCCACGAGCTCTGGGCTTTGACCCATCCACTCGGTAAAAATGATCACCTGGGTCTCGGAGAGATCGGGGATGGCGTCGACGTTGATGTTCTTGAGGCAGTACGCCCCCCAGAGCGCGAGCGCCAAACCGACGGCGAGCGTGACCTTCGGGTTTCTCCCCGAGACGACGACGAGCTTGTCGACCCACGCCGCGGCTCCGCGTGGTTTTGCGGCGTCGCTCATTTGCCGTGATCTCCGTGGCCCGGCACCTTGCCGCCAGCTTGCAGCGCAGCGCGAAGCTTGCTCTCGGCATCGATGAGAAAGCTCGCGCGCGTCACGACGGACTCGCCTTCTTTGAGGCCATCGAGAATGACGAGCTCATTGCCGACCCGGGGGCCGACTTTGACCTCACGTGGCTCGAAGGTTGTTTCAGTCGAGCGCACGATAGCGATTTTTCGTTCACCCGTATTGAGCACCGCTGCATCCGGTACGACCAGCGCCTCGCCGAGGTCGCGCTCGAGCGAGACGTTCGCGTACATGCCGAAGAGCAGCGAGCCGCTTTTGTTGTCGACCACGACCCGCGCGCGCGCCGTTCGCGTCTCGGGTTCGATATCCGGAAAGATATAGTCGACGGTCCCTTTGAGGGGCGTTGTCCCCGAGTAGGTGAGCGTGATGCTCGCCTCATCTCCCAGTTTGACCGCCGCAAGATCATATTCATAGAGCGTCACGATCACCCACACGCGCGAGATGTCGGCGAGATGATAGAGCTCGACGTCCGGCGTGACATAGAGACCAATCACCGCGCCCTTGCGTACGACCACCGCGTTGACCGGCGAGACGAAGCGCACCGCGCGCTTTGGCCGCTTCGTCTGCTTTAGCTCTGCGATCTCCGATGGCGCGACGTTCCAATGGCGCAGGCGCGCGAGCGCTTCTTCGGCAATGGGCCTGCCGATCTCGCCTTGCGCGGCTGCAGAAACGTACTCACTTTCGGTGCTGACGATGTCAGGGCTATAGAGTGAATAGAGTGGATCGCCCTTTCTGACCGCCTTTCCGACGTAATCGACGTACAGCGATTCGATCCATCCGCTCACGCGGGTCGTGACGTGAGCCTCTGTTCGCTGATCGGGCGTTACGACGCCCACGGTACGAATCGTGTGATGCACCGGCTTCTTGACGACCGGCGAGACGACCACCCCGATGCGCGCCTGTTGCACGGCGGGTACTTCGACCGTGACGCGCTCCTTCGTGGTCGGATGCACATGCGCCGGTGCGGAGGCCGGTGCCGTAGTTTGTTGATCCGGCGACGAGACGAGCAGTACGAACACCAGCAACATCACATGCCTCCCATGGGCTTGTTCGAAGGGCTTTGAGCATCGGAACCGCCGGTCTTCGGCAACGGCGAGCCCATGCCGCGGCCCATGCCGCTTGGTGTCGGCGGCATCGCGCCCATGCTCGGCATCGCCGGTCCGAAGAGCGTCGGCGTCGCGGGCGCCAAACGCAGCGCTGGCGGCGCGGTGAGCAGGTGCGCGAGGTTCGCTTTGGCGAGCTCGACGTCGATCTTTGCCGCGAAGTATTCGAGAGCCTGCTGCTCAGAGACACGCATCACATCGAGCAGAGCGCTCACCGAAAGGCGCTGGGAGGCGTAGGAGGAGCGAGCTGAGGCGAGCGCGAGCTGCGTCTGCGGCATGATCGCCTCGTCGTAGAGAACAACCACGCGCAGCGCGCTGTCGAGATCTTGGCTTTGTGCGGTGCGCTCGCTCTCGAGCCGGCGCCTCGTCGCGTCGAGCTCGAGCCGAGCCGCCTCCGCATCGCGCTCGGCTGCGGCAAGTTGGCGCGCCTGCTTGTCGAACCAAAAGAGTGGCAGCGTGATACCGAACATCGCGCCGAACATCGATGGGTTCTGTCGTCCGGCGACCGATTGGCGCGCCATCCCTTGCACGAACAGATCTGGCGCGAAGGCGAACTTGCTCGCCCGCATGCGGTGCTCGGCTGAGCGAAGAGACGCCGTGAGCGAGACGAGCTCCGGACGGCGCTCGGTGTCGACGTCGCGCGTCTCGGGCGCCTCGCCGAAGCGCACAGGCGTCGCGAACAGCTCTATCGGTTCGCTTGGCGGTCTTGCCCGAAGTTCATTGAGCAACGCTCGCAGCCGTACTTGCTCGCGCTCGAGGCGATAACGCTCGACGTCCAGAATCCCGAGCTGAGCTTGGGCAAGTAGCCACTCATGGTGATTCGGGTCGCCGACGCCGTAGCGCGCCTTGGCACTGTCGAGCGTCATGCCGATGAGCTCTTTGAGTCGCTTGTTCGTAGCGCG
>JADLHZ010000163.1 GCA_020848545.1 Deltaproteobacteria bacterium
CATGCAAGCAAAACGCCCACAGCATCGAACATCCGCCAAATTTTCAGCTCATCACCACCCCAACCCGGCGACGGCGACGGCGACGTCAACGCCTACGAGCAATCTTCATGCGGTCGAAGGACTAGTAGCTGCACCAACCTCGGCGTTTTAGAGGAGTAGTCTATTGACGAGCTCCGCGTAGAGATCGACCGCCGCGAGCTGTTGGCCCTTGTCGAGCCGCTCGTGCTCGGTGTGCGCATCGTGGATCGATCCCGGCCCGACGAGCAGCACCGGGCACACGGGCTTCAAGTGCGGCACGTCGGTGCCGAAGCGCACGACGTCCGACGCGTAGCCCTCCGGCACGAAGATCTGCGCCGGATCGCTCGCGGTGCGGACGTCGATCGTCGTGCCGGCGCCGAAGGCTTTGCGCACGAGCGGCTCCACCTCGGCGAGCGGCCGGCTCAAGCGGCAAACGATGTCGGCTTCGGCGTGCTCCGCGATCACGTTGCCGGCGAGCCCGCCTTGCACGCGTCCCACGTTCACTGTGGTCGCGCCGAAGCTCGCGTCTTCCGGCAGCTTCGCCGACACGAGCGCCGACAGCTCTTGCACGAGCGCGTGCACGGCCGAGTCGAAGCGCTCGGGATACGCCGAGTGTCCAGGCCGTCCTTGCCGCGAGACCTTGAACGCAAGCACGCCTTTGTGGCCGCGCATCAGCTGGTTCTCGGTCGGCTCGCCGTCGATGATGTAGCGAATGCCCGCGTGGTTCGCGGTCTTCGTGAAGGTCTTCGCGCCGATCGAGTCCGTCTCCTCACCGACGACGAACAAGTAGCCGAAGTCGTGCACGCCCTGCGCGCGCAATTTTTCGCCGGCGAAGAGCATCGCCGCGATGATGCCCTTCGCGTCGCACGCGCCGCGGCCCAAGTGGTGCGTGTCGGTCTCGCTCGGCGCGATGAACGGCGGCACGCAGTCCATGTGCGTCGACAAGACGACCTTCGGCGTCTTGCCGTTCAGCCGCGCGAACACATTCGCCCGCCCGTCCTGCACCGGCTGCAGCTCGGCAAGGTAGCCGTGCTGCGTGAGCCAAGCGTGTAGCCACTCGGCGACGCTGGCTTCTTTGCCGGTCGTCGAGTCGAGCTGCATCAACGCCTGCGTGGCAGAGAACATGTCTTTCACGCGGAGGCCTTCATGCGCCGAGGACCTTGCCGCTCGCGAAGGGCCGCCCGGCGAGATAAGCGTCGATCGCCATCGCGCGCTTGCCCTCGGGCTTCACCTCGAGGATCTCGAGCGCGCCCTTGCCGCAACCGACGATGAGCCGCGTGCCGTCGATGATCGCCGCGCCGGGATCGGCGTGGGTGTCGTGCGCCGGCGTAGCGGCCAAGATCTGCAGGCGCTTTTTGTCGACGAAGGTGTAGGCGCTCGGCCACGGCGAGAACGCGCGGATGCGCTGCCACACGTCTTCGGCCGGGCGCTGCCACTCGACGGCGCCGTCTTCTTTCTTCAGCTTGTTCGCGTAGGTGGCGCCGGCGTCGGGCTGCTTCACCGCGGCGAGCGTTCCCGCGGCGAGCGCCGGCAGATTCTGCACGAGGACCTCGGCGCCGAGCTGGGCCAAGCGATCGGTCAACGAGCCCGCGTTGTCGTTCTCGTCGATCGGCGTGACGACGCGCGCGTAGACGGGCCCGGTGTCGAGGCCGGCTTCCATGCGCATGAGGCACACGCCGGTCTCGCGATCGCCTTGCAGCAACGCGTGCGCGATCGGCGCAGCGCCGCGGTGGCGAGGCAGCAAGGACGCGTGCAAGTTCACGCAGCCGAGGCGCGGAATGTCGAGCACAGCCTGGGGCAGAATCTTTCCGTACGCCGCGACGACGAAGAGATCGGCATTGAACGCCGCGAGCTCTTTTTGCACCGCCTCGTCCTTCAAGGTCTTCGGCTGCAGCACCGGGATCTCGCGTTCGAGCGCGACGACCTTCGTCGGCGGCGGCGACAGCGTTTGCCCGCGCCCGGTCGGCTTGTCGGTCTGGGTGACGAGCGCGACCACACGCGAAAGATCCTCGCGTTCGAGCAACGCGCTCAGCGCCGGCACGGCGAAGTCCGGCGAACCGAAGTAGATGACGCGCACGGGTAGTGACATCTGACGTGCCGGCTTAGCAGCGAAGCCACTTTCGCCACAACGATCTTGGACCTTAGATCGCTGCTTTGGAATCGTCGTCGGCGTCCTCGCGCTGCTCTTTGTAATAGTCGTCGCTCGTCTGCTGGATCTTCTGCATCTTCTTCTTGATCACGTCGCGCTTCAGCCGTGACAAGTACTCGACGAAGACCTTGCCGTTCAGGTGATCGAGCTCGTGCTGGATCGCCACGGCGTAGAGCCCGGCCATCTCTTTCTCGAAGACCTTGCCCTGCTCATCGAGCGCCCGCACGACGACGTGCTCGGCGCGCTCGACCTCTTCATTGATGCCGGGCACGCTCAGGCACCCTTCTTCCCAGACGATCTTGCCGTCCTTCTTGATGATCTCGGCGTTGATGAACGCGCGCGGGCCGTCGAAGCCTTGCGCCTTCAGGTCGTCCAGCTCTTCGCCGCGCGCGCGTCCCTTCGGGTTCAAGTCGATGACGAGGATGCGCTGCGAGACGCCGACCTGCGGCGCTGCGAGGCCGACGCCATTCGCGTAATACATCGTGTCGAACATGTCGCGCACCAGCTGGCGCACGCTGTCATCCACGGTCGCGACGGGCTTGGCGACGGCGCTGAGCACCGGATCCGGCCAGATGACGACTTTGCGGACTGCCATGGAAAACCTCTCGCCCTGTCCTTGGCATTAAGATGCCACGCGCCCGGCTACGACGCTCGCGCGCGCTGCATATGACGAATATAAGCATCCCGCAAGCGCGGATCGCGCAGCACATATTCGGCATCGGCGAGCACGCGGTCAATCTCTGCGAGCTCTTCTTTCAGCTCGGCGGCGAGCTCGGCCGTGAACTTTTGCACGGCGAACAGGCGGCGGACGGCCTCGATGCCACGGCCGATGTCGAACTCGGTCGCGGTCATCGCGAGCCCCAAGAACTCGAAGTAGTCAGCGCGCCGCGCTTGCTCGTACTTCTCCTTGATGCGCGCGCGATCGATGCCGACAGAGCGCTCGTCGACGCCGGACGCTCCGGCCACTCCGCGCACGACCACGTCGGCGAGCGAGAACGCGACGAGCACGAAGAGCAGCTGATAGATGCGCTCCTCGCTGAGGCCGCTGGTGAAGACGAGGTCCTCGATGCTGTGGGCGCCGTCGAGCAAGCGCGCGATCGTCTTCTCCTTCGGCTCGAGCCCGAGCGGCTCCAACTTCGCACTCAGGTCCGCCTTGCCGACGAGCAGGCTCGACGGCCCGCCGATCTTCTCGATGAGCCGGGGCAGCATGTAGCGGCGGCGGATGCCGTCGGCGACGATGCGCTCGGCGCTGCCCGGAAGCACGATCCGATCTTCGAGCGAGACCGGCTGGGCGACGTAGGCATAGCTCCCCTGCTCCCACTCGAAGAGCGAGTGCAGCGTGTCTTCGAAGTGGCGGCGCACGACGTCGAAGAGCTCGGCGGCTTTGACGAAGCCCTCGGCGACCACGAACGCGCCCATCTGCCGCGGGTTTTGCAGCTGCTTCAGCCGGCACTTTTGGTACTGCGTCCGCGTCAGGAGGTGCTCCTTCAGCAGGAACTCCTCGAGCGTGTCGCGCGGATCCGCCGAGAGCACTTCGAGCGGCCGGCCGTCTTCGAACCCTACGAGCTTCTCTTCGTCGCCGCGCTTGAAGCGCACCTTGCCCGTGATGCGCTCGCCGACGAAGCGCGCGCAGATCGACGCAACGTCGTTCGTGGCGTCGATGCTGCCGTCTTGGCTCGCCGGCGGCCGCGGCGGGCCAGGCGTGAGATCGGGGCCAGCGTCTGGGCCGAGGTTGGTCTTCGTCAGGCTTTTCTGCACTTCGCCTTCGAGGCGCTCGCGCACGGTCGCCTCGACGATGCGCTGCATCTCGACCTGCTGGCGCTCCTTCGACTGCGACTCTTCGACGGCGCGCTGGCGCTCTTCGCGGGCGCGGCGCTCGTCCTCGGCGGCGGCAGCGCGGCGGCGAGCGTCGTCGGCCTCGACGCGGCGGCGCGCTTCATCTTCGAGCGCGCGGCGCTTGTTCACTTCCTCTTCGGCGCGGCGGCGCTCCGCTTCGAGCTCGGCGCGCTTTCTTGCAGCGTCTTCTTCGGCGCGCAGGCGGGCGAGCTCTTCTTGCTGCCTTCTCGCGAGGATCTCGGCTTCGATCTTCGCCTTGGCTTCGGCTTCGAGGCGCGCCTTCGTCTCGGCTTCGAGCTTCGCTTTGGCTTCAGCTTCGATCCGCGCCTTCGTCTCGGCCTCGATCTTCGCTTTGGCTTCCGCTTCGAGCCGCGCTTTCGTCTCGGCCTCGATCTTCGCTTTGGCTTCCGCTTCGAGCCGCGCTTTCGTCTCGACCTCGATCTTCACTTTGGCTTCCGCTTCGAGCCGCGCCTTCGTTTCGGCTTCGACCTTCTTCCTCAGCGCTTCTTCTGCCGCGCGGACCGCTTCCTTCTCGCGCTCCTGATCGGCGAGCTGCTCGCGCAACGCCGCCTCTTCGAGCGCCCGCTTGCGCGCTGCTTCCTTCTCGCGCTCCAAGCGCCGTGCCTCTTCCGCCTGCGCTTCGAGATCGAGCTGCGCCGACGCCGGCTCCGAGACACCGAGCGCTGCCGCGGTCTGGTCGATGTCGTTCGAGAGCGACGACGCCGCCGGCGCCCCCGCCACGTCCGTCAGCCGCGACTCGGCCTCGGCCTGCGAGCGCAGCTCCTCGTCGATCCACCGGCGCTTGGCCTCTTCCTCTGCCTGCGCGAGCTTCGCCATGTCGTCGAGCGGCGCGGCGGCGGCGCCCTGCGGCTGCGTCGTGTCCGAGAAGAAGTCGAGCTCCTCGAGCTTCTCTTCTTTGCCCACCGAGACGAAGCCCGGCACCGGCAGGTTCGGCAGCGTCTGCTCGTCCTCCATCGGCGCGCGCTCGCCGACGCCGATGTAGGTGCGGATCTTCGCGATCACCTTCTGCATGTCGAGCGGGTGCTGGAAGTAGTAGTCACCGCCGACGGCGAGCGCGTCGGAGACGCTCGTCACCATCTCGCTGCCCGTGCCGACGAAGATGATCGGCACGATGGCGCCGTCGGGCCGCTGCCGCACTTGCTCGGCGAGCGTCACGCCGGAGCCGCCGCCGGCGTAGAGCTGGACGAGCACGATCTCAGGCGGCGAATTGGCCAGCGCGTCGATCGCGTCCTCGTTGCGCAGCCGCGTCACGGCATAGCCCGCCGCGCTCAGGTGGGTCCCGAGATCGCGCAATGTCTCCGCTGGATCGTCGACGACGAGGATCGGCTTCTTCATGGGTGCAGACGGGGTCAAGAATGACACCGGTGGTCCGTGGATCACAAGTTTTCGCGGGGAGTTAGAGCAGCGCTAGAGCATGCTCACCGGGTCGACGTCGACCGTGAGCTTGGCCTCGGCCCCCGCCCGCCAAGCTTCGATGGCGGCGGCGAGCCCAGCCTTCGCCGCCCCGGCGCGGGCGCACTTCAACAAGATCATCATCCGATAGTCCCCGCGCAGCCGCGCCAAGGGGCACGGCGCCGGACCGAGCAGGTCGGCGTCGACGTTCGCGCGCCGTACGGCCTCGGCGAGCGTCTTGGCGTCTGCTGTCACCCGCCCGAGATCGGTGTGCTCCAAGCGCAGCAAGATGACGCGGTTGTATGGCGGGTACGAAAGCGCCTGCCGCTCGACGAGCTCTTGGCGTGCGAACGCCTCGTAGTCGTGCGACGCCGCCGCGACCAGCGCCGGGTGCTCCGGATGGAAGGTCTGCACGACGACGCGGCCCGGACGATCGGCGCGACCGCTGCGCCCCGCCACCTGCACGAGCATCTGCGCCGTCCGCTCCGCCGCGCGAAAGTCCGGGAAGTTGAGCCCCGAGTCCGCGAGCAGCACGCCGACGAGCGTCACCATCGGAAAGTCGTGGCCCTTCGTCACCATCTGCGTCCCGACCAAGATGTCGAGCGCGCCGCTGCGAAACTGCGCGAGCGTCTTCTCGAGCGCTTCGGTGCTCGAGGCGACGTCGCGGTCCAAGCGGCCGATGCGAAAGCTCGGGAAGAACTGCTTGAGCTCGATCTCCATGCGCTCGGTGCCGGTGCCCATCACGCGCAGCTCCATGCTCCGGCACTGCGGGCAGACGGACGGCGTCGGCTCCTGGTGATCGCAGTAGTGGCAGCGCAGAGTCTGCGAGCGCATGTGGTGCGTCAGCGAGACCGAGCACTGCTCGCACTTGAACGCGTGGCCGCACCCTTGGCAAACGACGAAGGGCGCAAAGCCGCGGCGGTTCAGAAACAGGATCACTTGCTCGCCACGCCCGACCGTCTCGATGACGAGGTCGGTGAGCCGCGGCGTAAACAGCCGCACGTTGCGCCCGGTCTTGTCCATGTAGCGATCCGGCGGCACTTCGGCGTCGCGCCGCTCGGCGATGCGCACGATCTCGACGGCCGGGAGCGATCCGCCGCTCGCCCGCTCGCGCATGCGCAGCTCGGTCAGCTTGCCGGCGGCCACGTTCTGCAGCGTCTCCAACGACGGCGTCGCGCTGCCGAGCACGGCCACAGCACCCGCGAGCTGCGCGCGCACCAGCGCCAGATCGCGCGCGTGATAGCGCGGCGTCTCGTCCTGTTTGTACGAGTCGTCGTGCTCTTCGTCGACGATCACCATGCCAAGCGCTTGCAGCGGCGCGAACAACGCCGAGCGTGGCCCGACGACGACGCGCGCGGCGCCGGCCTGCACCCTCGCCCAAGCCGCACGCCGCGCCTTCACCGTGAGGCCCGAGTGGATGGTGACCACGTCATCGCCGAAGCGTGCGCGAAAGCGGGCTTCGAGCTGTGGCGTGAGGCCGATCTCCGGGACGAGCACGATCGCCGTCTTTCCCCGCGCGAGCGTTTCTTGGATCGCCGCCAGGTACACCTCGGTCTTGCCGCTGCCGGTGACGCCCCAGAGTAGGAAGCCTTTGTATGAGGAGAGCGCCTGGGCTGCGTTCAACGCCGCGAGCGCCACCGCTTGCTCGGGCCGCGCCGTGAATGCGCTCGCGTGATGCTCGGCCGCGCTCGCGTCGACGTCGCTGCCGATCGACAAGCGTTCCTTGGCGACGACGAAGCCCTGCGCGATCCACTCGTCGAGGAGCGCGAGCGTCTCCTTGGCGGTCGACTTCAGCGCCGCGCGGATGCTCGTCAACGTGCGCTTCTTCTTCAGCGCCGCGAGCGGATGCTCCGGCTGTTCTTCGAGCAAGGACTTGCCGCTCGCCGTCAGCATGTAGTGCCGGATCACGCTTCGCCGCATCGGCGTCGGCACGATCATGCGGATCACGTCGCCCGGCTGCACCATGTAGTAGCCGGCCATGAAGTGCGCGAGCTTCAAGAGGTCCGCGGGCAGCGGCGCCACGTCCTCCGGCACGCGCTCGATCGGCCGCAGCTTGTGCGGCGACGCCGGTTGCTTGGCGATGACGTAGCCGACGAGCTTGCGCGGTCCGAGCGGGACGATGACCGGCGTGCCGGGCTCGATCGCGCCGTCGAGCGCTTCCGGAATCGCGTAGTCGAAGCTCTCGCGAAACGGAAACGCGACGTGCGCGACGGTCATTTCGCCTTGCTACCGACGCCGGGGAGCTGAAACGACGCCTCGGGCAGCTTGACGCCGGCCTGCACCTTCTCGACTTCGCTGTGCGAGACGACCTTCCCATCGAACAGGCGCTCGATGACGCGCGGGAACGCGTCGCCGGTCTCGCGCGCGCCGAACTCGCGGAACTGGTAGTCCCACATGCCCTTCTTGCCCTGATACTCGCCACGGAACATCACGCGCACCGGCTGAAACGAGTCTTTGTCGATCCACAGCTGATGCCGATCGCGATCCTTGGCCGAGGCGCCGATGACGTACGCGACGCGGCTCGCGAAGCGCGCCAAGCTCACGCTCTGCGGATCGATCTGCAAGCGGCGCATCAGCGCAAGGTACTCGTCGCGCATCGGATCCTGCGCTTGCGCCTTCGGGATGAGCACCTCGACGATCGGCTCGAACTCGACCTTCGCGCGCTTCACCTCACCCTTGCTAGACACCTCGGCCGCTTCGCCGTCTTTATAAATGTACGCCCACTCGCTCTCGCCCTCGACGCGGCTCCAGCGCATGCGCTGCGGCCGCTTGAGCAAGAGCTTCTCGACGACGGGCTCAGAGGCGCCGTAGCCGGTCTCCATGAACACTTCGATCTCGGAGAGGTTCAACGCGGCGCGCTTCTCGGCGAGCTTGCCGACGATGAAGCTCGCGGGCGGGATGTAAGCGTGCGCCAGGCCCGGCGCGAGCGCGGCCAAGATCACGATGAGAATGCCCAAACGACGCATGGCCTGTCGGGCTAGCATCTCTGGTGGGTCGGAAGAAGGGTTGGCATACATCCTAAAGTGCGATTCGTCGTTTTCATCATGTTGCTCCTGATGTTGCTCGGCGGCTGCGCGCTCGGCGGCCTCAAGGAGACAGGGCAGAGCAAGGTCACCGTCTCGGCGGAATGCAAGACGAGCAGCGAGTGCGGCACCGAGACGAGCTGCGTGCAAGGGCGCTGCGTCTCGCAGGTCCCACCGAAGGTCAGCGGTGTCGCCGGCGATCTCGGGAGCACGGTCGCCGCGGCGCTCGTCGTCAGCGGCACGAACTTGATCGACGTCGGCGCCGCCGCGCTCGAGGTCGACGGCGGGCGCATCGAGCTCGTCATCACCGGCGCCTTCGCGAGCAGCCTCGGGCTGGCGTTCACGGACCTCACGGAGAAGGCGATCGCCGGCGATCTCGTGGAGGCGGTGCTCGTTCTGACCAACGCCGCCGGCGATTCGCGGACGGCGTTGCGCTTCGCCCGTGGCCCGGGCGGATCCGTTGGTGCCGTCGGAAGCACTGGCCTGAATGGCCCGTTGCTCGACGGTCCCGCCGGCCCGTCCGGCGCGGGCGGAGCGACCGGGGCCACCGGATCGACCGGCGTCACGAACCCAGCGGACAGCGGCGCCGCGCTGAGGACGCGCGCGCACGACGGCGGCTACAACGCGCCGACGCTCGACGGCATCGACTCGCTGCTCTTCGTGCAGGACGGCGCCGAGACACAGCAGCTGCCGGCGCAAGCGGCGCTGCCCGTCTCCGGCGCAACGAGCACGAGCGACGGTTTGATCCTTCTGCCCGAAGCGTCGACGACCGCCGGCTTCCGCTTCACCTTCTCGGTCCCCGATGATTATCGCCCGAGCACGGCGATTTCGATCAGGCTCACGTTGAGCGCAAGCCCGGCGTCGACGTGCAACATGCGCATCTTGGCAGACGACGCCACGCGCTTTCGTGCCGGCCTCGACAAGGTGTCGGTGACGATGTCGCCGGTGTCACTCGCGTTTTCGCTCTTCCCAGCCAGCTCCGACACGATCCGAGAGCTCGGTTTCTCGATCCCGTTCGGTGCTGGAACGACGCCAGGCGACGTCTACGCGTTCTTGCTTCACCGCAACGGCAGCGACGTGAACGACACCTGCACCGTGGACCTCACGCTCGTCGGCATTCGGACGATCTACACGCGGGATGAACTATGAGACACTTCGCCTTCATCGCGCTCGCCGCATGTCACACGACCGCCGACGTCACCGCCCCGACCCGCAGCGACGGCCTCGCCCGCCAAGATGTGATCACGCTCATCGGCATCTCGGGCGCGACCGGCAGCACCGGCCCCACCGGGGCGACCGGCCTGTCGACGATCGGCCCAACCGGCGCAACGGGCAGCACCGGCAACACCGGGCCCACGGGCACGACCGGCGCCACCGGCCCCACGCTCACGACCGGGCAAGTGCTCGCCGCGATCGCCGGCGTCGACGCGGCCACGCTCGACAGCCTCGACTCGACGGCGTTCGTGCAAAAGGGGCTCAAGTGGAAGAACGTTCCGATCCACGGCACGAAGCCGGTGAACGCCACCTTCGAGGCGAGCGGAAACTTCGGCGTCGCCATGCCACGCGACACCGACGCGCCCGGTCCGCCCGACGCGGGTTGGCCGACGATCGTGATCAGCTTCGTCGTACCGGACGACTACAAGCCGAACACACAGCTCGTGCTGCGCGTCGTCGCCCACGCGCCGTCCGCGTGTTTCGCCGTGATGCTGATGCACCGAACGGCTTCGCAGTCGACGCCGAACAGCAAGCGCTTTCGTCCCACGTCGACCCCGGCGGACTTCAACACGATCACTGCCGTGCCTTCGATCCGCGATGAGCTTCAGTTCACCGCGTCGAACCGCACGGCGACGATCGATCTGACGACGAACTTCAACGCTGGGGCGATCCAAGCGGACGACGCGCTGTCGATCGCGCTCACGCGGATCGCCTGGTCGGGCGTCGGCGGTCAGCTCGACACCTGCGCCGGCGACATCAGCGTCGTCGGCTTGGCGATCGGCTACGAGCTCAACTAGTCCTTCGACCGCATGAAGATTGCTCGTAGGCGTTGACGTCGCCGTCGCCGTCGCCGGGTTGGGGTGGTGATGAGCTGAAAATTTGGCGGATGTTCGATGCTGTGGGCGTTTTGCTTGCATG